>JAKAKL010000011.1 GCA_021824565.1 Bacteroidota bacterium
TTTTCTTGCGCTTTTTACAGTTTTGTTGTGTCCTCTTTCAATTAGTTTTCTAATAATGAAAGGTTTAAAAAGTTCTACAGCCATGTCTTTTGGCAGTCCGCATTGATGCAGTTTCAATTCAGGTCCTACAACTATTACAGAACGACCGGAATAATCAACTCTTTTACCAAGCAAATTCTGGCGGAAGCGTCCTTGTTTTCCTTTAAGCATGTCGCTTAATGATTTTAAAGGACGATTGTTATCGCTTCTAACAGCGCTGCCGCGCCTGGAATTATCGAATAACGCATCAACGGCTTCCTGGAGCATTCTCTTTTCATTACGAAGAACTACTTCGGGAGCTTTAATATCGATCAATCTTTTTAAACGATTATTTCGGATGATCACTCTTCTATATAGATCGTTCAAATCGCTTGTAGCAAATCTGCCGCCTTCAAGTGGAACAAGCGGGCGGAGTTCGGGTGGAATAACAGGAATATAATTTAGTACCATCCATTCAGGTTTATTAGGGACTTTTGATTCTTCCTCTTTGAATGATTCTAGAACTCTCAATCTTTTTAAGATATCAGCTTTTTTCTGCTGTGAAGTTTCTGTAAGAAGCTGTTCTCTTAAAGCCTTCGATAATTTTTCTACGTCGGTCTGCTTTAAAATTTCTTTAACAGCATCGCCGCCGATTCTTGCGACAAATTTTTTCGGATCAGTGTCATCTAATTTTTCGTTGCCGGCAGGCAAAGAATTTAAAACTTCAAAGTATTGGTCTTCAGAAATTAAATCGAGCCTGCTTAAGCCTGTAGGACCTGGATTTATTACTATATAAGATTCATAATAAATAACTTTTTCAAGTTCCTTAAGGCTTATCCCGATTATGTTTCCTATTTTGGAAGGCTGTGCTCTAAAGAACCAAATATGGACAATCGGCACTGCAAGACCAATGTGTCCCATCCTTTCGCGGCGAACACTTTTTTGAGTTACCTCAACACCGCAGCGGTCGCAGATAATTCCTTTGTATCGGATTCTTTTATATTTACCGCAGAAGCATTCCCAGTCTCTTGTAGGTCCGAATATTTTTTCGCAAAACAAACCATCTTTTTCAGGACGGAATGAGCGATAATTAATCGTCTCCGGTTTAGTTACTTCACCATATGATCTCGACAAAATATCGTCAGGGCTTGCTAAACTTATAGTGATGCTGTTAATATCACGCATCGCATTTTCTTGAACTCTAAATGGCATTTTTATATCTCCTAAATTCTAAGTGAAAAAATCGTCCCGGAAAACCGGAACATATTCAACTTCTAATTAATTTTTATATCCAACCCCAAACCTTGGAGTTCTTTAATCAAGACGTTGAATGACTCAGGAATATTTGGCTCCTGTAAATTTTCACCCTTAACAATTGCTTCATATACTTTTGCTCTACCTGCAACGTCATCACTCTTAATAGTCAAAATTTCTTGGAGAATGTGTGAAGCGCCGTAGCCTTCAAGCGCCCATACTTCCATTTCTCCAAATCTTTGACCGCCGAATTGAGCTTTACCGCCAAGAGGCTGCTGCGTAATTAAAGAGTAAGGTCCTATTGAACGAGCATGAATTTTATCGTCAACAAGGTGACCAAGTTTAAGCATATAAATATATCCGCATGTTACCTTCTGATGAAATTTCTCTCCTGATCTTCCGTCATATAAATCAGTTTTGCTTCCTCTTTCGAGCCCGGCTTTCTCAAGCCATTCATCGACGTCCTCAATCTTGGCTCCGTCAAAAATCGGAGTTGCAAATTTGACTCCCAATTTTTTACCAGCCCAGCCTAAAGCTGTCTCGTACAACTGACCAAGATTCATACGTGAAGGAACGCCAAGCGGATTAAGAACAATATCAACATGAGTTCCGTCAGGCAAGAAAGGCATATCTTCAGCAGGAACTATTTTAGCAACAACACCCTTGTTACCATGGCGTCCAGCCATTTTATCACCCACGGAAAGCTTACGCTTTTTAGCAACGTATACTTTTGCGAGCTGAACAATTCCAGGAGGAAGCTCGTCGCCGCTTGTAATCTTAATTTTTTCCCGCTTATAATCTTCTTCTATATCAGAGAGGACATCAAAATAATTCTTATATAAATTTTTAACAAGATTATTTGTCTTTTTTGCTTCAAACCAATCAAGAGTATAATCAAGTTTTGTTACGTCTTCCATTGAAGAGAATGTAGAATCTTTTATAGTAGTGCCGCTTCTTAAAGCAACGCTGCCTTCAAGATCGCGAATACCGGTAGTTACTTGATCTTCTGCTATTTTAGTAAGCTTTTCAATTAATTTTTCATAATGAGCAGCAAGCGCCTGCTTATGATCGTTATCCAGGTTATCAAGAGCTTTCTTTTCAGCTTTCTTAGCTTCATTATCTCTTTTCTTTCTGCTGAAAAGTCTCGTTTTAATTACAGTTCCTTTCAATCCCGGAGGCGCTTTCAAAGAAGCGTCTTTAACGTCGCCGGCTTTATCTCCGAATATTGCACGCAACAATTTTTCTTCGGGAGTAGGATCTGTTTCTCCTTTTGGAGTAATCTTTCCAATAAGTATGTCGCCTTCTTTTACTTCGGCTCCTTCACGTATAATTCCATTTTCATCAAGATTTTTAACAGACTCTTCGCTTACGTTCGGGATTTCACGTGTAAGTTCTTCTTCACCACGCTTTGTTTCTCTTACCTGCAATTCAAATTCTTCGATGTGTATTGAAGTATAAATATCATCGCTAACAACACGTTCGCTGATAATGATAGCGTCTTCAAAGTTATAACCGCGCCAGGGCATAAAAGCGACAAGAACATTTCTCCCGAGAGCTAATTCACCGCCGTCAGTTGCGCAGCCGTCAGCAAGTACATCGCCTTTAACAACCTTTTGCCCTTCTTTAACAATAGGTCGCTGGTTAACGCTAGTTTCTTGATTTGTGCCTGCAAACTTTGTGAGCCGGTAAGTAACGCGTCTAACATCGTTAAAACTTGTTAATGCTTCCACGCTGTTTGGGTTGATATCATATTTAACAATTATTTGAGTAGCATCAACATAATCAACTACACCATTGTCTTCTGCAATTATAACAGCCCGCGAATCCGTCGCTAATTTTTTCTCAAGACCGGTACCAACAATCGGCGCTTCAGGACGAAGAAGCGGCACTGCTTGACGCTGCATGTTTGAGCCCATCAAAGCTCTGTTAGCATCATCGTGCTCAAGGAATGGAATTAAGGCAGCTGCAGCGCTAACAATTTGCGCCGGAGCCACATCCATATACTGAATATGATCGGGAGTGATTATTGGAAACTCGCCTTTGTATCTTGACTTAACTCTGTCCTGAACAAATTTAGATTGTTCCGTAAGAGCTGCGTTTGCTTGAGCAATTGTATAATTGTCTTCCTGTTCTGCTGTTAAAAATTCAACTTGATCCAGAACTTTGCCGCGTTCAACTTTTCTATAAGGAGTTTCTAAGAATCCATAACGGTTAACACGGGCATAAATTGTTAAAGAAGAAATAAGACCGATGTTTGGACCTTCAGGGGTTTCAATCGGGCATAGTCTTCCGTAATGCGTATAATGAACGTCGCGAACTTCGAAGCCGGCTCTTTCTCGAGTTAAACCGCCAGGTCCTAAAGCCGACATTCTTCTCTTGTGAGTCATTTCAGCAAGAGGATTTGTCTGATCCATAAATTGCGAAAGCTGGTTCGTGCCGAAGAAAGCGTTTATAACACTGCTGATTGTTCTTGCGTTGACCAAATCTTGAGGTGTAAAGCTTTCGGTATCGCGCATGTTCATTCTTTCTTTAATGGTTCTCGCCATACGAGCCATGCCGATATTAAACTGCTGAGCAAGCTGTTCTCCTACAGTTTTAATTCTTCTATTCCCTAAATGATCTATATCGTCAACTGCTTCATTTCCGTTTCTAAGCTTTATAATATATTTCATAATGGAAATAATATCTTCAACGGTTAGCACTGTTGTAGTTTCGGGAATATTAAGCTTAAGCTTATCGTTCATTCTATGGCGACCAACATCGCCGAGGTCATATCTTTTATCGTTGAAGAAAAGTTTTTCTATTAGTGCGACTGCAGTTTCCATGTCCGGAGCTTCACCGGAACGGAGCTGACGGTAGATCGCATAAAGAGCCTCTTCTTTTGAATTTGACGAATCTTTTCTTAAGGTATTAACTATAAGATCATTATCTGACGAAGTATCTGAAGTTAAGAATTTGAGTTTGTCAACTTCAGCCTCTTTTAAGCGATCAACATCTTCTTCAGTAAGAATGCTGTCTTTGGTTAAGAAAATCTCGCCCGTCGACATGTCAAAGACATCGCTGGCAATTGTTCTACCAATATAATTTTCAATTTTAACTTTCTTAACAACAACTTCTTCAACTAGATCAAAAAGATTCAAAATTTCTTCATCGCTAGCAAAATCAAGTGCGCGCAGTAAAGTTGTCGCAGGAAATTTCTTTCTTCTATCAATATAAACGTACATTACATAATTTATGTCGGTCGCAAATTCAACCCAAGAGCCGCGGAGAGGAATAATTCTGGCGGAATAAATTGGAGTGCCGTTAGGATGAACTGTTTGTGCAAAAGCAACGCCTGGCGAGCGGTGCAATTGGGATACGACAACTCTTTCGGCGCCGTTTATAACAAAAGTTCCTTTTTCAGTCATGAAAGGAAGGTTACCGAGATAGACTTCCTGCTCAACGCTGTTCACAAATTCTTGGGTTTCAGGATCTTTTGTAGAAAGGCGGAGTTTTCCTTTAAGAGGAGCAGCAAAGGTTAGTCCTCTTTCCAAACATTCGACAACAGAAAACCTGGGTTTTTCGATATAATATTCCATAAAATCCAGGCGGTAATTTTCTTTATTATCAAAGATGGGGAAATTAGCTGTAAAAACAGCTTGCAAGCCTTTATTCTCCCGTTTGCTCGGGGGAGTTTTAAGCTGAATAAATTCTTCAAACGCCGCGGTTTGAATATTCAGCAGATCAGGGGCTTCAACTACAGAGGGAATTCTGCTAAAGGAAATTCTTTTATTATCCAATTTTCAACCTCTCATTAAATTTTCAATTTCTTTTTCAAGTAAAAACATCACTTAAAGAATAATGTCTAAAAATGCAAAAAGCGACCCCGACAAGTCGGGATCACTTTGTGCTTAAAACAGGTTCCTGTAATATATTTTTATTATTTTATTTCAACTGTTGCACCGGCTTCTTCAAACTCTTTTTTGAGTTTTTCAGCTTCATCTTTAGAGACAGCTTCCTTAACTGTTTTAGGTGCGCCGTCAACAAGATCTTTCGCTTCTTTCAGCCCCAGGCCTGTATGAGCTCTAACGACTTTAATAACGTTGATCTTTTTTTCGCCTGCAGTTTTAAGAATGACATCGAATTCCGTCTTTTCTTCAGCAGGAGCCGCTGCTGCTGCCGGTGCCGCGCCGCCAGCTACCATAACTGGCGCTGAAGCTGTAACACCAAATTCATCTTCAAGTGCTTTTTTCAAAGCAGCCGCTTCTAAAAGCGATAGTGCTTTTATCTTTTCAACAATTTCTGCAACTTTCTCTGACATTTTTATTTCTCCTAATAATTTAATTCTTTATTAAAATTTCTATTATGCTGCTTGTCTTTTCGAAATCTCGTCGATTACACTTACCAGATCTCTCATCACAGCGTTTATTGCGCCGACTATTCCAGATGCCGGAGCATTTATACTGCCCAAGATTCCCGCTATAATATCATTCTTAGTCGGAAGGGCAGCTAACTGGTCTAATTGATTTCCACTATAAAATTGGTCTTCAATGTAGCAAGCTTTTAATGCTAATTTTTGTTTGTCATCATAATATTTCTTTATGATTTTTGCAGGTGCAACAGGATTTTCAGAAGCGAAAGCGTATCCTGCCATTCCCACCAAGTGTTCTTTCAACTGTGTGTACTTACCGGTTTCATCGACGGCTCTTTTGAATAAAGTATTTTTAATAACTTTATATCTAACGCCTTCTTTGCGGAATTCGTTACGCAGCATTGTAATATCTGCTACGTTTATTCCGTTGAAATCAGTAACGTATACAGCGGAAGATTTTTCTATCATCTCCTTTACGTTGGAAATGATTTCTGATTTTTCATTCGTATTCATTTTTATCCCATACAAGATTTTTAGTTAATCGAGTCGGTTAGAAGCTATTTTTTTGAGTGCGTAAACTTTTTTTTTAATGAGCAACTTCGTCTTTTATTATTCTAAGACCTGGACCCATCGTACTTGACAAATATAGACTCTTGATATATTGTCCTTTAGCAGAAGATGGTTTCATTTTAATAATAGTATTAAGAAATGCTCTTGTATTTTCGACAAGCTTGTCGGCTTCAAAATTTAATTTTCCTAAAGAAGTATGAACAATTCCAGCCTTCTCAACTCTAAATTCTATTTTTCCGGCTTTAACTTCCTTAACGGCTTTAGCAACATCGGTTGTTACGGTACCGCTTTTAGGATTCGGCATTAAACCTTTTGGGCCAAGAACCCTACCGAGTTTGCCTAGTTCAGCCATTGTGTCAGGCATTGCAACAATAACATCTACATCAGCCCAGCCGCCTTTAATTTTTTCGAGATATTCTTCAAAGCCGGCAAAATCCGCTCCAGCTTCCAATGCTTCTTGAGCCTTAGAGCCTTTGGCAATTACCAAAACTCTGACCTCTTTTCCGGTGCCATTTGGAAGCGAAACTGTTCCTCTAATCATTTGATCTGCGTGTCTCGGATCAACGCCGAGCCTAATAGCGCAATCAAGTGTTTCCACAAATTTAACTTTAGAATTTTCTTTTAAAATTCTTACAGCGTCTTCAATAGAATATTCTTTGTTCTTATCAACTGCTTTTTGCAAAGCATTGTTTCTTTTAGTCTTTTGCATTGCTCTAATTCCTTTAAACTCTTTTTAGTTGAACACTAGTCTTCTACAGTAATACCCATGCTTCTTGCCGTGCCGGCAACCATACTCATTGCATGATCGATATCGAAAGCATTAAGATCAGGCATTTTCATTTGGGCAATTTCTTTAACTTGTGTTTTTGAAACTTTTGCAACTTTGTTTCTATGCGGTTCGGCTGAGCCTTTTTCTACCTTTGCAGCTTTTAACAGCAATACCGCAGCAGGTGGTGTTTTAGTTAAAAAAGTAAAAGACTTATCCGAATAAACGGTAATAACAACCGGAATAATCAAACCTTCCTTATCGGCAGTTCTAGCATTGAACTGCTTGCAAAATTCCATAATGTTAACGCCTTTTTGACCTAAAGCAGGACCAACTGGAGGCGATGGGTTAGCTTTGCCTGCGGGTATTTGTAACTTAATATATCCTGTTATTTTCTTAGCCATTTTTTTTACCTATACAAAAATTTTTCTGTTATTTTTCTAATTCTGCTTGAACGAAATCGATTTCTACCGGGGTTTTACGTCCGAAAATAGAGACCATCACCTTGATTTTCATTTTTTCTTCGTTAACTTCTTGAATAGTTCCGCTAAAATTATTAAATGGACCGTCTATTATTTTTACCACGTCGCCGTTTCTAAAAATCGTTTCTGATCTTTCGCTGCTTTCATCTTGAGTGATTCTACCAACTATTCTTTTCACTTCTTCGGGCTGTAAAGGATTTGGGCTGGTTTTTGTGCCTAAAAACCCCATAACCGACGGAGTATTTAATATAAAATCTTTTACTTGATTATCTAAATCAGCCTGAACTAAAATATATCCCGGAAAGAAATTTTTTGTTTTACTTTTTTTCTTGCCGTCCTTTACCTCAAATACTTTTTCCATTGGTACTAGGACATTATCAATTTTAGCTCTAAGCCTTTCATTGTCCTTCAGTTCCGTTTCGATCAGGTTTTTTACCTTATTTTCATGCCCGGAAAATGTCCTAACTACGTACCATCTAAGTTCCATTTACTTTAGAATATTCCTTTAAATATTTGAGTAATTATCATATCTATTAAATACGTAAAACCAGCAAGAAGTAAGCATGTAACTATGACAACAGTTGTGGATTCCTTTAATTCATCCATTGTTGGCCATGTTACCTTTTTCATTTCTTTAATAACATCATCAAAAAAAGCAATTATTTTTTCTTTCATAAACTTTCTCTACAATTAAGCCGCACGTCAGGAGGGACTCGAACCCCCAACCTGCGGTTTTGGAGACCGCTGCTCTGCCAATTGAGCTACTGACGTATAGTTATTTAGTTTCCTTATGAACTGTGATTTTTTTATCCCACCGGCAGTATTTCTTGAATTCAACTCTATTTGGGTGTAGTCTTTTATTTTTTGTAGTAGTGTAATTTCTTCTTTTACACTCCGTACATTCTAAAGTTATTATTTCTCTCATAAAATATTTTTATTTTTGTTCAACTTTAAGAGACTGGCTTACTTATTATTTTGATCTGATCAAAATAATTTTATTTTTGTCTTTTAATATGCTATTTAGCTAATCAATTTTTTGAAAAATTTCAGCGCAAAAATTATTTTGTTGAGCTGACGACCGGGATTGAACCGGTGACCTCATCCTTACCAAGGATGTGCTCTACCAACTGAGCTACGTCAGCAATAAATTTTTTATTTATTGCTTGAGCGGGAGACGGGACTCGAACCCGCGACCAACAGCTTGGAAGGCTGTGACTCTAGCCAACTGAGTTACTCCCGCAAGATTAAAATCTACAAGCAGAAATTTGGAGTGTAGAATTTTAAGCTGCAGTTACATTTCAAATTCTAAAAGAACTTCTTCAAAACCCGTGGGCGGCGAGGGATTCGAACCCCCAAAGGCGTAAGCCAACGGATTTACAGTCCGCCCCGGCTCTCCAACTCCGGCGTCCGCCCGGTTTTTCAAACGAGCCACAAATATATTTTTATTTAAAGAAAAATGCAAATAAAAAATAGTCTTATACTTATTATCTGTAAATTTCTGATCGGAATGGTAGCTGAACTATAAAATTTTGAACAGGAACATTTCTGCAATTCCCTCTTAAACTTCAACACTTATTACTTAATAAATATGCTGATGCAAAATATTTCCATTATTTTCTGGCGCTGCATTGATCTGCCGACTTTTTTATATACTTGCTTTTACTAAAACTGCAAATATTAATTTCGAGAACAAAAATCATGAAATGAATTGGTAGCTATTGAAAATTTCCGAAAAATTTATCACTGACTTTTTCTTTTCAATATAAGATTCAGTTCGGATACACCAGTTTTCTTAATTTCAACATGCAAAGTTTTAGTTTCGTAAAAAGGTTCCCAAACAATTAAATTATATTTCCCGGGCGGAACATTTTTTATTTCATAATCTCCGCTTTTATTTGTCTGTGCAAAGTAAGGATTTTGAAGAACCGCGATCCATGCCTGCATATCAGGATGAACATCGCAAAGTATTGTTGCAAAACACCCAGCTTTAGTAAAAATATGAGAACGGATTTTATCTTTTGGCCAGGTACCAAGATTAAAACTGCCGGCGCACTTGGAAGGAGTAAAAACATTATGCAGCACGTTATCACTATTAAGAAAATCTACTGTCGTCCCCGCCAAGATTGGCAGTACCTCAGGAACAAACATTAAATCTTTCTGGTCCATTACCGCGTGTTTTTGTGGAGGCGTAAATGTGCTGTCAACATGTTCAATATAGACTAAGATACCAGCACTTCTTACACTTCCTTTTAGCCGGATTTTGCCTTTTATGTCGCCTGCCATAGTAGTGCGAATTATTAAAATCGAAAGGAGAAGAAATATAGATAAAGGTAGAAGTTTGTAATTCATTTCACTCGTACTTCAAAATAATTTATGTAAATAAAAGAGAAAGATAAATAATTTCAGATAGAGTAACGAACTCAATCTTAATATCTCGTTCTTCTACCTTTCTTTTCTATTGAAGTAAAGATACAACGATTTCACATCCGAAGGCAACAGCTTCGGCAATGATTTTCCATTTGCGAACGAAGTTTTTTCCATCATAGGCAAGTGGTTCCACAAGTTGCTGAAGAATTCGTCCGAGGTCTGAAAAGGTCCGATTTTATTTATTGCGGGTGAGTTATATGAATTACCGGCACTGTGACAGCTAATGCATCCTTTCTGAGAAATTAATTTCCTACCTTCTTCGGTTGAACCTTTTATTTGATTTTCGTTTTTGAAGTAAAGATAAGAAATAAGATTAGACATTTCATTGTTCTTAAATTCCGGGTATGAAATTTTATTCCTTGTCATTGCAGCATCCATATTTGATGCATGGTTCCACATCATACCGGCAATTTCCGTAACGCTTTTGTTAAAGTTGAATTTCGTTAACTCCGGTCCGATATGTTTTTCTTCGTGACAATAAAAACACTTTTTGCTCTTGAATAATTTTTCGCCCTTCAAAGGATTACCCGGTGACATATAAATTTTTTCTTTTCTGCTAGTAGCGCTCACAGATTCAATATACGAAGACAAATCAGCAAATTCATTATCTCTGAAGACCGGAACTTTTATACCCGATTGCTTTTGCGTCTTCTGCATTATTGATGCATGGTTCCACATAACCTGAGCAAGATATATCGGTGAAGCATTAGCTCCTATTTTATTTAAATTAATTTTATTGCTGTTAGTTTTTCCAACCGAATGACAACTGCTGCAGCTCATCTTGTTAAAGAGTTCTTTCCCTTTGCTTGCATTTCCGCTGCTTCCAAGGTAAGGTAAAAATCTTAAAAAGAATCCGAGATTCTGAAAATCTTTAGGACTAAAATCCTGCTTATCAATATTTTTTAGATTCATTTGCTTAAGCATTTCCGGCGAGTGGTTCCACATTGCGGAAATCAAATCATAATTGCTTCCGAAGAAATTATGAGTACCGAAATCCGGCGCAGTCTTTCCGCCGTAACCGTTAACAGCATGACAATCAATACATCCCTTCTGCTCGAAAACAATTCTGCCTTGCATAGGATTTTTAGGCAGAACCTGTTCGCTTTGCTTCTTCTGACTTTGCTGCGTTAAAGTATTTCCATTCAAAAAATAAAATGAAACTAAAATAATTATTACGGAAGTGAACAAAATAAATTTTGCTTTCATGCTTGTTCCTCCTTTCCGGCGTGCTTATGGAGACCGACAAACACATACGTTAAAATTCCCGCCAAAATCCAGAAGATAATTACTGCAATTATGCTTATTACAATCGACGCCGACTGATGATCATTTACCTGGTAAGAAATATTTACCAGGTTGATGAACAACAACGTCATGCTGCCTGCAAGAATCCAGATAAAAATTAGCGTGATGCCTTGAATAAAATTTACAACTCTGTCTTTGTTATCTTTTTTAAACATAATTTCCTCAAGCCTCTTCAATTACTTTTACATGTTTGGATGTCGGAAGATATTCGTTTAATCTTTCGGTAACTTCTCTTACACTTTCCCTTCTTCCTTCCTTTATCTCCCAAACTGAAATCAATGGGAACAGCTTTGAGAATCCCATGAAGCCTAATATGAATGCAGAAATACCTGCGGCTAACAGTGAGATCTCAGTAAGCGAAGGTACGTAAATTCCGGTAGGATATGGAAGTCTTGGATTTGCCAGCGACGGAACAATGATAATTAATCTTTCCAACCACATCCCGATGACCACCGCGATTGAGGCTGTTAAAATACCTCCGATTGTCTTCAGCTTTTTGTTGCTTAAAAAAACAACCGGTATAACAAAGTTGCACACAACCATTAACCAGAACCAGGGTGAATATCCGCCGGTAAATTTATATAGAAAAACTCTCATCTCCGGCGGCTCGTGTCCGTAAAATTGTGTTAAGTATTCTGCAAAAGTAAAATAGAACCAGAGCAGAGACATTACCATCAGCAGTGTGCCGAGATATTTGAAATGAATTTCTTTCAGATAATTTTCCAGATGATAAGCTTTTCTAAATGCGATCATTACTATTACCAGCGCAGCAATTCCGGAGAAGATTGCACCTACAACAAAGTACGGACCGAAGATTGTGCTGTGCCAGCCGGGTTGAAGCGTCATAGAGAAAATCCAGGAGATAATTGTGTGTACAGAGACTGCTATCGGAATAACCATCACCATCAAAACATTTATTGCTCTCTCCAGAACGTGCTTTTGCTTTTCAGATCCGTCGTAACCCCAGGCTAAAATTTTGTAGAGTTTATTAAATCTTCCGCCTCTGTCACGAAGCAGAGCTATGTCCGGAATCAGCGGAATATAAAGATAAATTGTAGATGCAGTGAAGTACGCGGTAATACTTGTTACATCCCAGAGCAGCGGCGATTGCAAACGTCCGCGTTCAAAAATGTGAAGTATTCTATCCGGTCTCCCTAAATCGATGATCGGGTGAATCCCGCCGATTAATAGAACGATACCGGTGATTACTTCCGCCATTCTTGTAATCGGTCTGCGCCATTCTGCTTTGGATAAACGAAGAATAGCCGAGATAAGCGTGCCGGCGTGCGAGATGCCGATAAAGAAAACAAAGTTGATAATATAAAATCCCCAGCTTACCGGTTCGTTCATTCCGGTTTCGCCTAAACCAAATATCAACTGCCTGACGTACATAAACACACCAAACAAAACGATTGCCGCTAAAGCGCAGGCTAGCGCATAAAATCCTTTGCCGGTGTTGTAGATCGGTCTATATAACGTTTCATCTTCATCAATATAGTGATGATTATCCATCTCAAAAAACCTTTTTTAGAATTTATGATTAAAAAATTTTATTCAGACTTCTCACTTAAGTAATTGAGCTTCGGCTTTGTTCCAAGTTCTTCTTGAAGCGCAAATCTTCTGTAGTCGTGCATTGCTTTAGATACTTTGCTTTTCGGATCATCAAGGTCGCCGAAGTAAATTGCCTTTGACGGACAGACTTCCGCGCAAGCCGATACGTAATCCTCTTCTTTCATTTTTCTATGCTCTGCTTTTGCCAGCTCTTTCGCTTTCTGAAGTCTGTGAATGCAAAAAGTACACTTCTCAACTACTCCTTTCGGTCTGACCGAAACATCAGTGTTGTAGCATTTCTCATATTCAACCGGCTGTTCGTCTTTAAACCAGTTGAAAACTTTTGCTGTGTAAGGACAGTTCGCCATGCAGTAGCGGCATCCGATGCACTGCGGATAAATCTGAGCAACAATCCCGTCGTCTCTTTTGTAAGTCGCTCTAACCGGACAAACTTTTATACATGAAGGCTCGTCGCACTGCATGCACGACACCGGCATTGTTACGGGACGTGCATCGGGATAGTCGCCGTCATAACCGGTGGTCAGCATTTTCATCCACTGCATTACTCTTCCAACTGCCGCATTTTCTTTTGAAACAATCTGCACGTTGTTCTCAAGCTTGCACGCCGTAACGCAAGCCTCGCATTGATTGCATTTATTTAAATCGATCACCATTCCATATCTAGGCATATACTTTCCTATTCTGATTTTCAATTGAAATTATCTGTGCCGTTGCCGGTGCATTCTTAAAAGTACTTCCTTCAATTTGGACAAAGGTCTCGCCAAAAGAAGGCTTGCCGGAAAGTTTATCAAAAATATTTTCCGAATAGCTTAAAGGATTGAATCCGCAGTTGTCTCCAAGAACTGTGTGCCCGAGTCCGAACGGAACGTCGATGCTTCCGGGCATTACAACCGGATTAAAAACCAGCACAGCTAAAATTTTTCCTTTGCTTGTTTCTATTATAACTTTGCTTCTATCTGAAAGAGAAAACTGTTTTGCAGTCTGCGGATTTATCTCGGCATAAAGCTGATAGAATTCCGCCCACACGCTTCCGAATTGCTCTACAAGCACCGGATAGATGCTCATGTTGCCTTTGTAGTCCAGGTTTCTTCTGAAGATATTCATCCGCAATTTATTTTTAGAATTCGAGAGAGAAGCGCTCTTTGTCAAAAATGATTTTTCGTCGAACGATTTTGTAAAATCAATTTTGGGATTGTAAGATTGTTTTTCAGCGAAAGGATTCCACCAGCCTCCGGTGTCCTGCAAACTCTCCCAGAAATCATCGAAGCTGCCGAACTGTTCAGTCTGCCAGCCGATCTTTCTTAATCCTTTTTCAATTATGGTCGGCTTGCTCTGATCAAGGAAGATTCCTTCTTTGTCCGTATAAATTTTCTTTGCAAACTGCTGAACATAATCGGAATAATTTCCGTAAGAAATTTTCGCGCTTGGATTTAAATCTTTCATCAAGGAAATCAAAACATCGCCGGTATCGACTGTCTTGAAAAAAGTATCCACAACCGGCTGCTGCATCGTAATGGAAGGCGTTCCCATCGATTCGTCAAGAATCAAATCAAGCTTTTCCAGATTGCAGCTGTCGGGAATAATCAAGTTTGCAAACGTCGACGTCTCATCTACAAAAGAACTGAAGCTGACAATGAATGGGATTGTTCCCAGTTGCTTCTTAAGAGATTCCGCATTCGGATTATTAAAAACAAAGTTGCTTCCGGAAATTAAGATCGGA
>JAKAKL010000077.1 GCA_021824565.1 Bacteroidota bacterium
AATATTTTTGGAAAAACAAATAAGCTATAATAATCGGAAGAGCTAAGAAAGTAGCTGCTGCAAGCTTTACTCCAAGCTGTGATTCAGCCGCACCGCCAACTGCAAACAGTGTAACGAGCTGCGGCATCGTCATCAAATGTTCGTTCCTTATCACGATCAAAGGCCACAAAACTTCATTCCACGAAGCCATAAATGTTAGAATTCCAATTGTAACTAACGCGGGAATCGAATTGGGCCAGAGAATCCTAAAGATAATTTCCATTTCGCCGCAGCCATCAATTCGCGCGGCATCAATAATATCTTGAGGTAAAGTTTTAAAATACTGACGAAACATTATTATCCCCAGCGAGTTCATTAAGTACGGTACAATCAATGACCAGTAGGTATCAACCCATCCGAATTTAACCATCAAAATATATTGTGGGATTAAAGTGATCTGGAAAGGCAAGGTCATCGTAAAAATTATTATAAAGAAAATTAAGTTTCTCCCTTTAAATTCCAATCTTGCCAGCGCATACCCAACCATGGAACCGAAAATCAATACACCTGTGGTTATACACAAAGCGACAAAAACGCTGTTAAACAATGCTCTTGCAATTGGAATTTTACTCAGCATTTCTCTGTAACTTTCAAATGACAGCGAAGTCGGCATGAAAGTTAAATTTCCAATTTGATTTTCCGGCGAAAGAGATGCTACCAGCATCCACAGAAACGGATATAGAAATGCAACTGCCGCAAGAGTAAGTGAAATATAAAAAAGAAATTTCTTCATGAATAATTAGTCTTTTTCTATAAACCTTTTTTGGATCATTATTACAGATAAAATCAACAAAGCAAAAAACAAACCGAGCGTTGCCGAGTAACCCATGTTGTAGAAGAAAAATCCTTGCTTATATATGTAGAGCACGGCAGAAAGAGTGCTGTTCAACGGTCCGCCGCCGGTCATAATGTATGGTTCGATGAATAATGAGAAACCACCTATGGTAGATAAAACAACAACCATGAAAATTGTCGGGTTGATCATCGGCAGAGTAATTCTAAAAAATTTTTGCAATTGGTTTGCGCCTTCAAGTTCCGCGGCTTCATAATAATGAGGCGGAACGGTCTGAAGCCCAACTAAAAATAAAATTATGTAGAGCCCGACATTTTTCCAGGTTGCCATAATTGCAATAGACGGCATTGCCCAGGCAGGATCGATTAGCCAGCCTATTCTTCCCAATCCTAACGCAGTTAGAATTCTATTAAAAAGCCCGGTATCAAACCCATAAAGCTGCTGCCAGATAATTGTAATTACAACTCCGGAAACTATCACAGGCAGAAAAAAAGCAGCTCTATAAAATCCTCTAAATTTTATATTTTGGTTAAGTATTACTGCTAGCAATAAAGCAACTATAATTTGAAGAGGAATATGTATCGCCAAAAATATTATAGTATTAACTAATGACTTAAGAAAAAATTGGTCGTGAAATAATCTGATATAATTATTCACTCCGTTAAACTTCATCGGAGAAATAATATTCCAAGAATTAAATGTCAGCACAATTGAAAACACCACCGGGAAGGCAATAAATACCAGAAAGTAAATTATGTACGGTGACACTAACAAATATGGAATTATTTTTTTCTTCATAACAATTTCATTTTAAGTAAAGAAGATTAACTTCTTTTGCAGCATCGCGTATTGCATCTGCTGGTGATTTTTTCCCGTAAACAACGCTTTCTTCATATTCTTGTGAAATTATATCAAACACTTCCGTTAGGTGCGGATAAGGATCAGTGCCTCGAACATATTTAGATTGTTTTGCAAACTCCATCATCATTGGATTTTCTTTAAAGTAGTCCGCAAAAAATGTGTCCTTGTCCAACTCCTTTCTTCTCGGAAGTTGATTTGTGTACTCTAATAATTTTAGATCGTTCTCTTTATCAATCATAAACTTTATAAATTGCCACGCAAGCTCTGGATTAGGACATGTTTTAAATATTACAATGTTTTTTGGATCGCAGTAAGTGTAAACTGGTCCGCTATGATCATCCGGAACGGGCATTGTCGAAAAGCCATATTGAAATCCTTCCGGTTTAAATTTTTCAGTATGAGCAATTTCCCATGGTCCCGTAAATCTTGAAGCAATTGTGCTCGATAAAAAAACATCTTGTTGAACCGAAAGTCTTTCCTTTGTAAAATAATTATTCTTATAAAGATTATGCAAGAATGAAAAAACTTCGACTGCATATTTATTATTAAATGCTGCGGTGTCATCTTTAATTAAAGGCGCTCCACCGGAGGCCGCAAGATATAAAGGATAAAAATCAAAAAAGCGCTGCCACCATGTTGACTGAACTTCACAATATCCAAACCACTTTTTCACATATCCATTCCGATCTGTATTTTCATCGCGGAATTTTTTTGACGCTTTAAAAAACTCGTCATAATTTCTTGGCACTTTAGCTAATCCCAACTGCTGAATAATTTTTTTATTATAAATCATCATAATAGGGTTTATCTTCCACGGGATTTGATAAATATGCCCGTCGTCGCTGGTTACTTCTTTTATTACTGCACTGTCGCATCTTTGATAAATAAAATCTTTAAACCCCTCAAGCGTATCAAATGCAACCAGCACACCGGCTCTTGCGTAATCTTCTACATTTCCTTCCCACATGTTTGAAAAAATATCCGGGGTCGTTTTACCGACAACGGCA
>JAKAKL010000078.1 GCA_021824565.1 Bacteroidota bacterium
GTTCGCCGTTGTTCATCGCTTTTTGTGCTTTTACACCCAGGGGAGTTTGTTCTTTAACTGCTGATCTTAAAATATCCCCCGTTGAGATGTGCGGAATGTTAAATTTGGAACAAAGAATTTTGGCTTGCGTACCTTTTCCAACGCCAGGGGAGCCAAATAATATAATTCGCATGAAATTCCCATATTTTTTATTAGCAAATTATTAACATTGGCTTTATTAAGCAAGTAAATGTAATGTCAGAATCTTAAGGTAAAAACTGTTTCTTTACCAGGAGTTGATCTTACCGTAATTCCGCCTTTATGCATGCGCATTATCTGCCGCGATAAACTTAAGCCGATCCCCGAACCTTCCTTGTTTGTAGTAAAGAACGGAACGAATATTTTTTCCTGAAGCTCTTCAGGTATGCCGCAGCCGTTGTCAATGACTTTTATTATTGCAGCACCGCGATTGTCAATAACGCTGTCAAGTTTAATTAACGGTTCGGCAGATTTGAGAACTGCGGTAATTGAATTCAGAATCAGGTTGATAATTACTTGTTCAATTAAATCCGGGTCTGCAGTTACTTCAAGATCATTTGGCACTACAGAGTAACAGAAATTTATTTTCCTCTCAGCAAGTCGTTCCTCAAACAGCTTTTCGATCCTTTGAAAGAGAGAGAAGATTTTCAAAGTTTGAAAGTTTGGCGAAGGTATTCGTGTAAGGTTTCTATAATCGTCTACGAAATGAAGAAGTCCATTGCTTCGTCTTGCAATTGTATTTAGAGCAACTTTAATATCTTCAAGTTCTTCAATACTTAGCTGATGATTTTCCTTACCGTCAAGAAGTTCGCTTGCTGTTGATGAAAGAGAAATTATCGGTGTAACCGAATTCATAATTTCATGGGTAAGCACACGAATTAAATTCTGCCATGCCTCCATTTCTTTCTCTTCGAGTTCACTTTGAATGTTATTGAAAGAGACAAGTGTGTAAAGCTCTCCTTTTAATTTAAATTCTGCGGCGGAAATAAAAAGCTGCAACAGTTCGTTGCCGGAAGCAAATTTCACAAGAGCTTTGTCTCCCGCCTTGATTGTTTGAAGCGAATTGACAAGCGGTTTGCTAACAGCTGAAAGTTGGGAAATATTTTTCAGGTTGTTAACCTTTAAGATCTTTTTTGCCGCCATATTTATTAAATCAACTTCACCGTTGAGCTTGTAGGTAATTAAGCCGATGTTTATATGATGAATGATTGTCTGCAAGTAATGGAAATTTTCTTCTTTCTCTGAACGTGCTTTTTTAAATTCTTCTATAACAGAGGTAAAGGCTTCGCTTAGCTCCGGGAATGATGAATCTTTTATGCCTTTTTTAAAACTTTGAGAAAAATCCGAATAGCGGATTGAGTCGAAAAACCTTGCAATTTCTCTGTTAGTTTTCTTTACATAGCGAAGGAGTGAGAATATCTGGAAGGTTATTATGAAGATCAGAATAATAATTGTTGCGACTAACTGCGTGTTTGTTAATAAGAAAAATAGTAAGAACACGCTTAAGCTCAGCAACAGCGTTCTGATTATTATATTAAAATTGAAACTCTTAGAGACCATACTTTTCCAGCCTGCGATACAACGATGCCCGTGTCAGCCCCAATTCCTTTGCCGCTTTAGTTAAGTTGCCGTTATGCTTGCCTACTGCTTTAATTATCAACATCTTCTCTGCTTTTTCAAGATGGTAACCGTCAAAAAGCATATCTTCCTTTTCCATTTTTTTAGATAGAAAATAAAAATCATCGGGATTTAGTGTTTCAGATTCACTCATAATTACAACACGCTCCATCGTATGCTGAAGCTCTCTTACATTTCCGTACCACTGATAAGCACACAACCGGTCTATTGCAAGTTGAGTAATTTTCTTTATCTTCTTGTTGTACTTCTTGCAGTAAATATTCAGAAAGTGATTGGCAAGAAGAGGAATATCTTCTGTTCTTTTTCTTAGCGGGGGAAGACTTATCTCTACTGTGTTTATCCTGAAAAGAAGATCCTGTCTGAATTTTTTTTTGGACATCAGCTCGTTTGCCGGGAGATTGGTAGCACAGATTAATCTAATGTCTACCGGCTTCGAAATGTTTGAACCGAGTCTTGTAACCTGCCTGTTCTGGAGTACCGACAACAGTTTTACCTGTAAGTTAAGGCTTAGATTTCCGATTTCATCAAGAAACAATGTTCCGCCCGATGCTACTTCAAATCTGCCGGCTCTATCTTCTTTTGCATCGGTGAAAGCACCTTTAACATAACCGAAAAGCTCGCTTTCAAAAAGAGTTTCTGAAACCGCGCCCATGTCAACATTTAAAAATATTTCGTTAGCCCTGTTTGACTGCCGGTGGATTGCTCTTGCAACAAGTTCTTTGCCGGTACCGTTTTCTCCAAGTAGTAAGATATTAGCATCTGTCTTTGCAACTTTCTGAATAACAACAAAAATTTTTTTCATTTCATCGGAAGTGCCGATAATATCATGAAACTCCTTGTCAATATCATTGCTTAATTGTTTTTGTTTCGAAAGCAGGTCGTCAATTTCCTGCCTGGACCTGCCCAGCTTCATTGCAGAAGAAACAGTTGCGAGCAGCTTTTCATTCTGCCATGGCTTTAACACGAAGTCAGTTGCACCTTCCTTAATTGCCTTTACAGCCATTTCAATATTTCCGAATGCAGTAATTAAGATTACAACTGCGTGCGGAACTATCTCAAGGATTTTTCTAAGCCAGTTAAAGCCTTCGCTGCCGGTCGTTGCATCACCAATAAAATTCATATCAAGAAGGATTACATCGTAGCGGTCCTCTTTTAATATGGAAGGAATTTGTTCCGGATTTTTTTCTATTCTGACGATTGAGTAATGCTGCTTTAGTAAAAGCCGGGCGGAGAAGAGAATGTCTTCATCATCGTCGACAATTAAAATTTTTCCCGGTTTGGAGTTCATAACTTTTTAAATTTTTATTTTGAATGTCAAATACCATTCCCCTAACTCAACATCAAAATTATGGTTTAATAATGCCAGATAAAAAAATCATTGTACGAAAGCGTACACTAATGTACGCAGGCGAACGATACTAACTTCAAACTTTATCTGTTCAAAATCAATAATGAAGAAATAATTTAGAATATTTCGCTTTTTAAGGACATTCATTCAAATTCTTTTTATAGTTTTAAGGCACGTTAATTGTTTAGTCAGTAAAGGCAATCATAGTATGAATTTGAAATCGGGCATTCGTGGATAGAAAGATAGAGAAAAAGCCGTTATACAAGAGAACAAAATTCTGGATTTATGCATCCGGTGGCTTCTTGTTTTTAATTTTGATTTTCTTAGTTCTTGCAGACACCGGTTCCAAATTAAACGTCGAAGCCGATAAGATTACGATTTCAACAGTAAGTGATGGAGACTTCCAGGAATTTATTCCGGTGAGTGGAACAGTACTCCCCAAAACGACTTATTATCTTGATGCGATACTCGGCGGCATAGTTGAAAAGAAGTATATTGAAGAAGGTGCGATGGTAAAAAAGGGGGATAAAATTCTTAAATTATCAAATATTGATTTTCAATTAAGTGCTTTGCAGCAGGAAACTTTTGCCTATCAACAGATTAACGATGCAAGAAATACAAGACTGCAGATAGAACAGAACAGCATTAATCTGCAAACAAGACTGGTAGATATTAATTACAGCCTGATAAATTCCAGGCAGCTTTACAACCGCGCTAAGGCAATGTGGGCAAAGAAACTAATATCACAGCAGGAGTATGAACAGACCCGGGATACATATTATCATGATCTTGAACAAAGTAAGCTTGCAAAAGAAAACTGGCAAAAGGATTCTGTACTGAAACAATCACAACTTGAACAAATCAACAAATCGATAACTCGTATGCAGACTAATCTTCAGTTGATCAGAGATAATATAGATAACCTTACAGTTAAAGCTCCGATCAGCGGACAATTGACTTCTTTAAACGCAGAGATCGGGCAGTCAAAATCCGCAGGTACTCAGCTTGGTCAGATTGATGCAATGGACGGGTATAAGGTAAGAGCGGACATTGACGAATTTTATATTGCAAGAATTGTGAACGGACTGCAAGCAACTGCTGATATAGATGGGAAGGACTATAAATTGGTTGTTACAAAAGTATATCCGGAAGTTAAAGACGGAAAGTTCCAGGTAGATTTGAATTTTGTGGGGCTGGTGCCAAATGGCATCAGGCGCGGGCAAACTCTTCAAATAAGATTGCAGCTTAGTGAAAGAACAAAAGCACTGCTTTTGCCGCGCGGCGGATTTTATCAGAAGACCGGAGGACAGTGGGTATTTATTCTTAATAGTTCTGGCAGCGAGGCTGTAAAAAGGTCAATTAGTCTTGGAAGGCAGAATCCTGATTACTTTGAAGTGCTCAGCGGTTTGAAGCCCGGCGATAAAGTTGTAACTTCATCGTATGATAACTTTGGCAATGTAGAAAAACTGGAATTGAAATAAGAACAATGCAAGTTTGCATGACTGCATGACTGCACGCTCGGATGATTTGAATTTCTGATCATGCAACCATACAACCATTCAGTCATTCTTTTATTGATTTTTTGAAATTGTACTTTTAATTATATACAGGAGATGGCATGATAAAAACTACTAGTCTGAAGAAGCTTTACATAACCGAAGAAGTTGAAACTACTGCTCTGGAGAATGTGAACCTCGAAATAAGTGAGAAAGAATTCGTTGCAATAATGGGCCCATCTGGTTGCGGCAAGTCCACGTTACTCAATATTCTGGGCTTGCTCGATAATCCTTCCGGTGGCGAATATCATTTTCTTGATCACGAAGTTTCAAAATTTTCAGAAAGACAGAGAGCCAATCTTAGAAAAGCAAACATTGGCTTCGTTTTTCAGAGCTTCAATTTAATTGATGAGCTTACTGTTTTTGAAAATGTAGAACTTCCGCTTCTTTATCTTGGAGTTTCATCTTCCGAAAGAGAAAGGATGGTTACAGAAGTTTTGGAGCGGATGCAGATAATGCACCGCAAGGATCATTTCCCGCAGCAACTTTCGGGCGGGCAGCAGCAGCGTGTTGCTGTGTCAAGGGCCGTGGTTGCAAAGCCAAAATTAATTCTTGCAGATGAGCCAACAGGTAATCTTGATTCTGCAAACGGCGAAGAGGTAATGAACATCTTAACTCAACTGAATGAAGAAGGAACAACGATAGTTATGGTAACTCACTCGCCGCATGATTCCGAGTACGCACACCGCATTATACATCTGTTTGATGGTCATGTGGTAACTGAAAATTACAAAGAGAAATTTCACTTATAAAATCTCTGTGTCTTAGTGCCTCTGTGGTAAAAAAATTTTTACCACAGAGGCACAGAGACACAAAGTAGAAAATAATGATCAAACTGCACAACATAGAAAAGTTTTACAACAACAAAGTCATCAAGACTTTTGTTTTAAGAAACATTAACCTTGAAATAGCGGAAGGTGAGTTCGTATCTGTAATGGGACCTTCCGGCGCAGGCAAAACTACTTTGTTGAATATTATCGGTATGCTCGATTCTCCGTCGGAAGGTGAATATTATTTTTATGATGAGTCGGTCCATAAGATGAATGAGAAAAAATTATCTGAGCTTCACAAAACTTATATCGGGTTTGTATTCCAGCAGTATCACTTAATTGATGAGTTGACAGTGTATGAAAATCTTGAGACTCCGCTGCTTTATCAAAAAGTTAAATCTGATGAAAGAAAAGGAAGAGTTGCAGAGACTTTAGATAGATTTAATATTGTGGCACAGAAAGATTTATTTCCTAGCCAGCTTTCAGGTGGGCAGCAGCAGCTTGTCGCAATTGCAAGAGCCATTATTGCTCAGCCCAAATTAATTCTTGCAGACGAGCCGACTGGCAATCTCCATTCCGATCAAGGAAAAGAAATAATGGAATTGCTTAAGAAGCTTAATGAAGAGGGAACAACGATTGTTCAAGTTACGCATTCAGAAACTAACGCGGCGTATGGCAATAGAATTATAAAGTTGAAAGACGGATGGATTGAGAAGTGAAAAGAGCAGTCAGCTATCAACTTTTAGCTGAATGCCGACTACTGACTGCTGAGAGCTAAACCAACAAGGAGAAAAATTATGTTAAAAAATTATTTGAAGATTGCATTTAGAAATATTATTAAGAATAAAATTTATTCCTTTATAAACATTTTCGGACTGGCAGTAGGCTTAGCAGCCACGATCTTAATCTTACTTTGGGTGATGGATGAATTATCTTATAATGACTTCAATAAAAATTTAGATCAAATTTATCTTGTACCGCAGACGCAGCATTATAAAAATATGGGAGATTTTACTGTATCTGCAACACCTACTGCATTAGCACCTTATTTAAAATCCGAATATCCGGGTATTGAGTATGCTACAAGATATACTGCATTCGGTGGTGAAAGGACAGTCAGCTATGCGGATAAAAACTTCACCGAGATGATGCGTTATGCAGATCCGGATATTTTCAAAATATTTTCGTTTACATTTATAGAAGGCAGACCGGAGAGTGCTCTGTCTGTTCCTAATTCGGTAGTAATAACAAAAGAAGTGGCTGAAAAGTTTTTCGGAAATCTTGATGTTTTAGGCAAAACATTTAAGGTTGACGGAAATTATGACTTCAAAATAACCGGCGTAATTAATAATATACCGGATAACTCCGATATTAAATTTGATTTGCTTGCTTCTATGAAAGCGTTGGATAACTTCCATGCCGATTTGAACAATTGGGGCAGCAATAGACTGAACACATACGTTCTTCTGAAAAAAGGTGTCTCTTATACGGAAGAAAGCAAAAAAATTAAAGCTGTTTTACAACAACATATTAAAAGCGCAACTGCCGGCGATTTATTTTTCTTTCCTTTTAAGGATTTTCATCTTTATTCTATAAGCGGAACTGGGGGGAGAATAAAAACCGTCGAGCTTTTTTCGATTATTGCATTAATAACCTTGCTGATAGCATGCATTAATTTTATGAATCTTTCTACTGCGAGGGCAGCAAAAAGAACGACCGAGGTCGGCATTAAAAAAGTTGTTGGTGCAACCAGAATTCAGATCGCAAAACAATTCTTCGGCGAAGCTTTGGTATTAACTTTCATATCTCTGTTATTGGCTATGCTGCTGGTTGAACTTTTCCTCCCGGTATTTAATCAAATTGCAGAAAAGAATCTTTCGCTGGGGAATTTATCTACCGGTTCTATTCTACTGATAATAGGATTAACCTTTTTAACCGGAGTTATATCGGGCTTATACCCGGCTCTTTATTTGTCTTCCTTCAAGCCTTTATCGATATTAAAGAAGGGAGGGAAAACCGGTACCGGGCATGTTTCACTCCGCAAGGTTCTTGTTGTTTTTCAATTCGGTATTTCTATTTTCTTAATTGTAAGCACACTTATTGTAAGTATGCAGCACGCGTATTTAATAAACAAGAATCTCGGTTTCGATAAACAAAATATTGTTTACTTCCCGGTGAATGATAATGTAAAAGCCAATATCGGAAGCATTAAAAGCGAGCTGCTGCGTAATACAAATATCAAGGATGTATCATATGCTTCCGACATTCCTTTCCAGATATATTCAAATGGCGGCGGATGGACTTGGAATGGAAAAGATTCCAAACAGGATGTACTTATTTCGTTCTTCGGAGTTGATTATGATTTCACAAAAACTTTTAATATTAAAATGGATAAGGGGCGTTTTTTCTCGACCAGCTTTCCTTCCGATACTGTGAATAACGTAATTATAAATGAAACATTTGCAAATATCATCGGCGGAAAAAATATAATTGGTACTGTACTTAGTGATGGTAATCAACATTATAATGTTGTTGGTGTAATGAAGGATTTTAATTACACCAACTTATTTACAAAAACAGGGCCCTTGTTAATTTATGTTTCAAATTCGACGCGTTTTGTTTTTGTAAAAGTATCATCGAACCTTCCCAAAGCTGTTGATTATATAAAAAAGGTTTACACAGAATTTAATCCCGGATTTCCTCTTCAATATCATTTTCTTGATGAAGCATACGAGGAAAGTTTTAAATCCGAGATGAGGCTAAGCAGAATATTTAACGACTTTGCAGTTCTGGCAATAATTATCTCTTGTTTAGGCTTATTTGGTCTTGCATCTTTTGTTGCCGAACAAAAGACAAAAGAAATAGGAATAAGAAAAGTACTGGGTGCTTCGTCATTTAATTTGGTCAAGAATCTTACTGCCCAATTTTTAACCTGGGTAGTTATCGCAAATATTATTGCCTGGCCTGCGGCATATTACTATCTAGGGAATTGGCTTGATGATTATCCTTACAGGATAAATCTCAGCATCTGGTTGTTTGTTGCCTCAGGCATTCTCGCGTTAATTATCGCAGTATTAACGGTCGGTTTTCAGGCAATAAAAGCGGCTAATGCAAATCCTGTAAAATCTTTGAGGTATGAATGATATAGCTGTCAGCGCTCAGCTATCAGCTTTTAGCTGAACGCTGACTGCTGAGAGCCTGCCTTCGGCAGGTAAACTGAAAGCTAAAAAGGAAAAAATTATGTTAAAAAATTATGTATCATTTCCTCGATAAGGAAAGAGAGGTTAGGCTGATCGAAATGAATATATGGCGAAGGAACCCGATTATGCCGGATGTTTGGCATGACATGTTTGTGGTGAGGAAATGTAACTTGAAGTGAAGGATCATTGGGATGAGGCTGGTTATCATACCAGTATTGCTTTTCTCTTCCCTTGTAAACTTCATAGCTGTAAGTTTTTATTTGCTTTTTTCTAAAATCAATAAGTTCTTTGACATTGAGATGTATATTATTCTCAAAGAATACAGTGCCCGAAACTTCAGCAATGAATTCACTGTATCTTTTCAAAACTAAAGTTGAATATTGAATTTGGGGATATTCATTCTTCAGATTATAGATTAGAAATTCATAAGCGGGTATTGAATCAAATGCAGGCAAAGTTTGCAATTCCTATAACGAGCCGGTAAGAAAATCTTTTCCAACAGAATCAATCAATGGAAGACCAGGCAGCGCATCGGCAGCTTTTTGTTTGTATTCTTTCATGCGATCCAACTTTATTTCATAAAGACCTGCCCAGTTTTGAAAGTCCCAATTTTCTGCGAGCTTACCTGCGTTATAAAGCTTATAGAAGTATGGCGAGAGAAGCTTATACTTATTCTCATATTCCAGAATCTTTGGCTCGATGGATTGCAGGTCTTCAATTATTTCATTCAAAGAAATTTCATTAGCCATTATATAACCTTAATAATGTTTTTAAGATAATAAATTCAGTTAAATATAATTATAAACTATTAAATAAACGAGAAATTAAAAAGTGTAAAAAAAATACAAATAGCTGTCAGCGCTCAGCTATCAGCTTTTAGCTGAATGCTGACCGCTGTAAACAGATAGCTAATTAGGAGAAAAATTATGTTAAAAAATTATTTGAAAATGATTCTTATCTTGTTGCGAGGAAACCGCCTATGATAGCTGCAATTGGTTTTAACTTTTTACTCAAAGGATCGGGTTCTACAGCAAAAGCTTCTAGAGACATTGCTCCAAGCAAGTATAATGAATTATTAGGGCCAAACATTATTTGGTTTGTCAAAGTTTCATTTAGTTCAGGCATTGTAATCAATGCTTCACCAAGAAGCCGGCGGTCACGTCTGCCGTCAGCTAAAATAACTTCACTGCTGCTGGAAGGGTTAACCCTGATTTCTTTCATTCTGCTTTCCGGAATAAAAGTATACATTGCACCCGTATCAACGCAAAAGTCTTCTTCAAAAAATAGTTCAGGCTTAGAAGGATTGGAAACTTTTGCACGTACTTTGAACATTCCCATGGCTGTTTTTCACTTCGAAATTTTTTACGGAAACAATGTAACAAAGATATTTTGTAAAATCAATGAAGCTGTTAGCTGTCAGCTTTGAGCTGAAAGCTAATTAGGAGAAAATTATGTTAAAAAATTATTTGAAGATTGCTGTAAAGAATATTTTCAGAAATAAACTATATTCTTTTGCTGCCGCCTTTGGACTGGCTGTAGGTTTTGGCTTATCTCTTCTCGCTTTGCAATATTTATTATATGAGTTGAGCTTTGATAACATTCCTGCAAAGGATAGAGTTTATCAGGTAATTCTGGATTCAAAATTTGGAGGAGTTATTCAAAAGATGTCTAACACTCCGCCTCATCTTGATAAAAAGATAAAAGATTATTTCCCCGAGATTGAATCAGCAGCCTCATTTGTGTTAATGGATGAGACTGTGCAGCAGAGTAACCATCTTGAAAAAACTTATAATTTTTGTATTGCTGATTCGAATATATTCAATATCCTGGGGCTCCGCCTTATTGAGGAAAATAAACAAACCTGCCTGCTGGACCCGGAATCAGTGGTTATCACAAAAAAATTTGCAAAAGCTTGTTTCGGCGGCAGACCTGCACTGGGTCGTACAATAAAAATTTACAGCTACCAGGGATGGAAAGATTTTAAAGTAAGCGGCATACTGCAGGAACCTCCTGAAAATTCCAGTATCTCATTTGATGCTCTCCAATCCAGTGAAAGCAGTTTAACACTTAGTACAAGATATAAATTCACCTGGCACGCGATGTATCCGCTCTGTTTTATAAAGCTCAGGAAAGGTGTCGATGTTGATAAATTCAAAAGCAGGCTATCTGAATTTATTGCGGCGACAGGGGGAGACACTTCGGGCACAGCTTTAGAGCTTACACCTATGAAATATGTCCATTTCAGAACTGATATTGCAACCCCTCTTTTAACAAGTGAGTCTAAATATCTTTTTATACTTTCAGGTGTTGCTCTGCTCATCTTCGCTGTGTCTGTGTTTAATTTCATCGGTATCAATGTAACACTTCTTTCAAAAAGGATGAAGGAGATTGGCATAAGGAAAATCACAGGCGCATCACTAAACAGTATTATGCTTCAATTCCTTGTCGAGAATGGCGCGTTGTTGTTTGTTTCCTTGATCGCAGGAGTTTGCATTTCCGAATTGTTATTGCCGTTGTTTAATACAATGCTGGATGTCAATTTGGCAGTAAATAACTTAACAGAAAATTTAGCACTTGTAATACTTCTTGTTATTATAATATCTCTCGATTTTTCGATTGGATTATACACTGTGCATTTTTTTGCGTCACTAAAGACACAATCATTAATCAAAGGACAGGTTTGGAATTTAAATTCGAAACAAAGTCTGAGAAAAGTGCTGATTGGTTTGCAGTTCAGCATAGCTGCCTTTCTTATTTGTTGTACAATAATAGTGATTGATCAGTTGAATTTTGTCAGCCGCAAAGACCTTGGATTTGAAAAGAAAAATATATTACTAATAAATCCATCAAGTATTGGAAATAAAGCTGGCATTCTCAAGACGGAGCTTAGACGGAATCCATACATTTTGGATGTATCTGAAGCCAACGTTTTCCCGTCACTAGGGCTTACGGCAAGCATGTCAGGATCATTTGACAACGGTAATAAATCTGTAAAGTTGAATTTAATAACTGTAGATGAACATTTTATACCAATGCTTGGAATGCATTTGTTAAAAGGGCGCAATTTCAATCCGCAATTTGCTTCTGATTCAAGTCACGTTACGGTACATGCCAAATATTGGGCCGGAGGTGGAGGTTCAAATGATTTTCGGGCATATGCGGGAGCTGTTATTATCAATCAGGAAGCATTAAAGGAATTAACATCGGTGCAGGCTGTCTCATCAGACTCCATTCGCTTTGTTGGAAATAACTGGAGATTGATTGGGATCGTCAGGGATTTTAATTACTCTTCATTACGAAATGCGGTTGAACCTATTGTTCTTCAATTCGATAAATCAGGGGCAGATTACCTGGGGATAAAAATTCAGAAGGGAAAAACAAAAGAAGTTCTGCAGTATGTACAGGATTTGTGGAAAAAGATAAATCCTGATCGTGTATTGCAATACAGCTTTCTTGATGCTGAAGTAAATAAACTGTATTCCAACGAAGAGAGGATTTTTACAGCAGTACTGTCAGGCTCCGTCATTGCAATATTAATTGCACTGCTCGGCATATTTGCCCTTTCGTCATTCATAAGTGAAACCAAGACGAAAGAGATTGCTGTCAGGAAGGTTGTTGGCTCATCAGTAACAGGGGTAGTAAAGTTGCTTTCCGTTAGCTTTATAAAAATAATTATAGTCGCAGGCATAATTGCCTGTCCTGCAGCATATCTGGTAATGCAGAGCTGGCTACAAAACTTTGCATACAGGATCAGCCTCAACATATTGATCTTTCCGGTTGCAGTTTTGCTGATGCTGCTGCTTGCAATTTTGACCATCGCATTTCAGTCAATAAAAGCCGCTACTGCTAACCCGGTTGAGAGTTTACGGTATGAGTAAACTCGAAATACCGGTCTACCTGGATAAAATAATATTTGAGGTATGAATGATTCGTTGCTAAAAAAGTATTCTCCATAACTCATTCTCAGGTTATCAGCAGTAATTTGTTGCGATTGCCCGTGTTTTACTTCCTGTTACTTTCTCTTTGCTTAACGAAAAAATCTTTCAGCAGCTTTTCGCTTTCAGCAGAGTGCAACCCTGAATATGTTTTTATTTTATGATTGTATTTTCCTTCCCCGGCAAGATTATAAAGAGAGCCGCAGGCACCAAACTTTGGATCGAAAGAAGAGAAGTAAATTGTTTTAATTCTTGCAGCTAACAACGCTCCCGTACACATTATGCAAGGCTCAAGTGTGACATAAATAT
>JAKAKL010000146.1 GCA_021824565.1 Bacteroidota bacterium
TTTGCACCTTCCTCCTTTGTAATTAGTTTTGTTTGTGTCAATATAATTTCTTCGCCCGTAGTTCCCGGACCGGCAATCGTTATAATAAATTTTACATTGTCTGAATTAGCCGCGGCCATTTCTGCAATAGCTCCGCCTTCGCTATGCCCGGCAATACCAATTTTATTTGGATCGATATCTTTTCTTGATCGAAGATATTCAGCGGCGGCAAGTGCATCGGTTGTAAAATCTGCCGTGGTAGCCGATGCATAATTTCCTTTAGATCCACCGACTCCTCTATCGTCGTAACGAAGCACCGCAACACCGCGCCGTGTTAAATAGTCTGCAATAACTAAAAAGGGTTTATGGTTAAAGATAGTATCATCCCGGTCTTGCGGTCCCGAACCGGTTACAAGTATAACTGCTGTAAAAGGTCCTACTGTTTTAGGCAGTGTTAGCGTTCCCGCAAGAGTTATTCCGGCATCTTTGTTTTCAAATGTAACTTCCTCTTCATTATAAGGATATGGTTTTTGAGGAGTCTGCGGACGGGCGACTTCGGAAAGTTTTTCAACTTTTTTCAAAGCAAGGTTGTACGACGCTCCTCTTTGTGTAAATTTTCCTACAGAGATCATACTATCTCTATTAATTTTTCCGGCATAAGAAGCCGTTAGCATTTTGCTTTCGAATTTTAAACTGTCGTTTGTAAGCGATATGAACGAAACCGGAAAATCCTGCTTTGTCTGATCGGGACTATTTAATACGGCACCCGTTGAACCATCGTTGTTCTTAAATATTTTTAATACAAGTCGCAGCGACATGCTTGATATTTTTAATTTGCCTTCCCAAAGACTTTCATATTTTTTTTGATCAGCCTGCTGTGCAAATAAGCACACACCGAATAACACCATTAACAAAAAAACGTAAATAGATTTTTTCATTTTTATTACCCCGAAGTTTATTGTATTAACAAATTAATTATAAACCGTTGTTCGAAGGACTCCTGCGGAAAAACGGTTGTTCAATTAAATTATGTTTTATATTAACACCTCGATTAACCTGCCCGTCAGGCAAGGCGGGTCGAGGTGTTAGTTATGTGCTTATATCATCTTCCGATTTTTTTGCCTCGCCAGGTTGAGGAATATTTTCTTTAAATCTGCCCGCTTTTCTAAGCGAGTCTTTCAGTATATATTCTATCTGGGCATTGATGCTTCTAAGTTCGTCTGCCGCCCACTTTTCAAGCGAGTTGTAGAGACTTTCATCTATTCGTAATAAAAACTTTTTCTTTTCAGCCATTATTCCTGCTTTTTCTTTCTAATGCGCCGATCTTGACGCCTGCTGTTTTTGTTCCAGAGAAACAATGTAAGCGAGCATAATAATCCATGGGTATTCATCAATCAGTTCCAATTTCTTCTGCTGAATTACTTCGGCTTTCTCGCCGAATGCTCTTAGCAATTTTATAGTAACGAATTGTTGGTTGTTTTCATCCGTTACTTCGCAATATCTTTTGAACAGATGCGGGGCAATTTTTAAGCGCTCGCCTTTGGGCAGCTTAAGGGTTCCTTTGCTTCTAAAACCGTCTCTAATAAATTCCGCAATCGGCATTTCGTAACCGGCTTCTCTTATATAAAGGGCCGTTCTCCAGCAGCTTTGTTTGTATATCTCCCAGTTCTTGTTCATTATGGAAACTTCCCACCGCGTGCCGAAAAATCCGCGCTGCTGCATAGTAGCCAGCAATTCTTCGCCTGCTCTCATCTCATGAAATCTTTTCCAAACAGAGGGCTGAATAAATAAAATTCTTTGACCGATATATTCCGACATTGTTTTCATAAATAATTCTCTTTTAGAAATTATTTTATTCTCTGTGTCTCCACGCTTGCCCACCGAAGTTCGGAGAACAAAGGCAGGTCCCTGTGGTAAAGAAAATAAACCACTAAGGCACAGAGACACAGAGAAAATTTTTTTTAATACAAACTTCCGGCGTTAATAACCGGCTGGGCTTGAACCTCGGATACAAGAGCAACCATTAAGTTATTAACCATCGTAGCTTTCCTTTCGTTATCGAGATCTACAATATGCTGTTCGCTCAAGGCTTTTAACGCCATATCAACCATGCCGACCGCGCCCTCAACAATTTTTGTTCTCGCGGCAACAACCGCCTGGGCCTGCTGGCGGCGCAGCATTGCCTGCGCAATCTCCGGGGCGTATGCAAGATGGCTAATTCTCGATTCTATAATTTCAACGCCGGCTACTTCAAGCCGCGATTGAACTAACTTCTTAAGCTGATCGGCTATCTCCTGCGGATTTCCTCTCAAAGAAAATTTGTCCTCCTCGGATGAATCGTAAGCGTATTCCATTGCCAATCCGCGTATTGCTGTTTCGCTTTGAATGGCCACGAACTGCTCGTAATTTTGAACATCAAAAATTGCGCGCGCCGAATCGATTACCCGCCATACAATAACCGCCGCAATCTCTATCGGGTTGCCGTGAAGATCGTTCACCTTAATTTTTTCGCTGTTGAAATTGTGAATTCTTAAAGAGACTTTTCTTTTAGTCGTAAACGGGTTAACCCACCAAAAGCCAGACTCTCTAACCGTTCCGTTGTACTTTCCGAATAAAATTAGTACGCGCGATTCGTTGGGCTGGACAATCATAAATCCCCCGAAGGAAACAAAACCGATAATTAACAAAGGAATGAGGAAGTACAGTATGCCTGTATCCTCCGTATTAATTCCGCCTATTAAAAGAATTGCGCATACAACAAATATTAGAACAACTATCACAAGCATTAAAAATCCGTTAGCTCTCTTTGCATTTTTTTCTGTAATCGCTTCCATTGTATTACTCCTAATTTTGGCTATCAGAATGATATCATTTTGATAGCTTAATGTCAAGTAAAATCTTTATTAATTTGGAAATGTGTGAAAACAGTTCAAAAACCTACTTTGGAGGTAGGGGGGTGTACCTCAAGACAGAACACATTTGGTTCCGACCTCCGGGCGTTTAGGTAAAAACAGAATGCGTTTAGGTTTTAACCGGGTGCATCTACCTTCCAATAAAACGCGGCGCGGTCAAAACAAAACCGTTGAAGCTTTTAACTAACTGCGTTCACATTTTAACCGAAAGCGCGCACTTCCGAACTAAACGCGCGGGGCTCTAAGCTTATCGATTGAGTGTTTTAAGTGACATACCGGGGTGCAATAGTGCTTGCGCGGAACCTGAATACAAAACGAGGAACAGAAGAACTTGCCGTTCAATTAATTGCACCCCGCCGGATTGGTAGAATTACGCAACCGGTTCTGCTACAGGCGTGCCCGATTTCTGCTGAAAACGTTCTTTCAAATCTTCATAAATAGTCTTTGCGTTTTTAACGTTGGTCTTTGAAGCTTGTTTGACGGAATTATAGTATGAAAGAGCGGCAACATAAGCTTCGCTGCCGGCTTCCATCATTGTATCGTCTACGCCGGAAAGCAATTGTTCAAGCGGGACTAAAAAAGAATTGAGAATATTAACTGCGTCGATATCTTTTTGAAGTTCTGGAACGTCGAGGTAAGGCGGCAAAAATTCCGGGTTGCTTGCTGCGTAGCCGAGCGTTTTGTTTACGAAGGCGATTGTTCTGTCCTTCATCTTCGGAAGATTTTGCCTTTCTTCCGGCGATAATGAAATGAGGTACGGGAAAAGCGTTGTTTTAATTGTCCCGAGTGCCCCGTTAATTGTAGTCCGGTCCTGCGGACTGATAACTATGGATACCCTGTTTTCAGCCATTGTTATTACTCCTATTATTGTTGGAAAAGAAAGTGATTTATTTTTCCGCAAATGGAGAAGAATCACGTATCGGCTAAGGGAGAATTAGAGTAACTCAAGGCAAACCCCTTGAAGGCAAGGCACGGGCAGAATACGGCTGAACTTCTGCCGCTCAATAATCTATATTAAAAGAATTACTTTCGGGGGATCAATTACGGCAATAAACTATAAAACAATTACTAAAAATCAAATGAAAAAATGAGGGGATGAGAAAATTTTTTTGGGAATAAATTTTCAGTTAATGTAACTCAGCAAGCAAATATTGGGGGTATGAATAGTATTTTGTTTGATTTATTCAAATTACATTTCATACAAAGTATTCTAACATTAGCAGCGATTAAGCTTGTTCCTCCTTCAGAGAATGGTTGATCTACAATTTTAGGAGAGTCTGCAATATTACTTGGAACGTCATGATCTTCATAAATTAGAGTATTTGTTTTGTCATCATACACATCGGCATAAGGGACATTTTTTCTTAGAGACATTAGAAGGACGGAATAATCTGGTTTTACATTTAAGTTTATCCTCCTCTGTAAATTAATTCCTTCAGCAGCAATAAGTTCTGTATGGAAATAATATCGTCAATTTTAAAAGTGGATTTGAGGGGGATGGATTTCATAGTTATTGCAATAAGGTTCTTTACTGATGAAATGACTCTGAAAATAATCTTAGTATCTGCACCGATGGATATGTAGATAAAGAAGCCACTCCATTTGCAAGTTCAACAGGAACCAATGCCCCTTCAAAACGATTACTTAAAAGTTTTGGCAAGGTTGCAACTATATTATTAAAGCCGATCAGATTATTCGTAGTTGGATTCTCGACTCCCTCACCTTTAATTCCAGTTGGGACATTAAGAATAAATTTATTGTACGCATTTATTTTAATAAAGACCTTTGCCCCATAATTTGTGTCTGAACCATAGATGCTATTGGAATTTGAATGCTGAATTTCATTTCTGATATAGGTATTATTAGGATAAAAGTAGGAATTGTCAGGAGCGTTGTTCCCTATCAATTGAAGATGCTCATAGAACACACCCGATTTTTCTTGACCAAGCATATGAATGTTGTAACCTTTATCCTTGGCATATTTTACTAATCTTCTAATCGGTGCTGATAGTTTTGCAAGTGTGGCTCTGAGTGATAAAGGACCATCTTTTATAAGGAGAGTATTTTTTAGCACTTCTCTTCTATTTTCCCAGAAATACCTAATTGGAGTGAGTATCATAAGGGTTTCCGCAACAGACATATAGTCAGAGGCTACTTGATTGGGGGCATAATCTTCGGCCATATTTTGATGTAAGCCGAACATATCTGTGATAAAGATTTCATTACCACATTTAGGACATTTTCCTTTTTCAAGATCAAATGTTAAAGTTGCATTACTTTGACCAGAGTTATTTACATCACAATGGGGGCAGCCGAAATGTTCAAGTTCGGTTTTGGGTGTATCATTCCATTTTTCATATGCAATCCACTTTAATGTTTCCATAAGGGCACCACCAAGTGAATCATTGAATCCCATATCCTTAACTGATTCAAATAATATTTCTCTAATAGCGTGATATATACTTTTGTTCTCAATTACAACATGACGAAGCGGAAAACTTGTAGCATGAAAAAGAGCTGATTCCTTCATGATATCACGGATAAGAAAAGGGTGCGGGTTTTCTTTGTCTAATTTATTCAGAGCATATTGGTCCATTTTTAATAAGGCCGCCTTAACAAACGATATAGCTTTATACGGAGGAGTATTGGACTCAATAGTTTGAATTGAACCATCAGATGAAAAAATTATGTTTAGCGGAGTTCCATCAGACGGCAAAGATTGCCAAGTTATGTTTTGGGGAGAATGAATGATTTTAGGATCATTAAAACTTTCGCATAATTTTTTAACAAGCGGGCTCTGTATTACCTCCAAATGCCCAATTTTAGAAGCTCGCTCACCCGGCAATCTATTTCCCTTCTGATACGGCATTATTGATTTCCTCCTTGTGGTGGAGTAAATCTTTTAGCTTGCATTGAAATAACAAATCGATGGGAACGTGTAAGCATTCTAATATAGCCGGGTGTTTTTGCTTGTAGTATATCATTCTTTAAAGTTTCGTATGCTACATTAATTTTTGAAAGTTTATTCACATCATCATACGAAGCTAAATGAGCGATGAAAAAATTCTCTGTTTGTGCTAATAGGTCTGCATTAACTGTGGTTGGTGATTGAGTTGAGTAAACCATACCGATATGATATTTGGCGCCTTCCTTTGCAAAACGACGATAAATTCTTGTTTCATCACTATTATCATTATAACCGAAAAGATTGTGAGCTTCTTCAAAATAAAGCTGAACAAAATGATTACCCAAATTATTACTGGTAAATTTTTCAGTTTGATGGTAAAATACTGCTTCGGATAGTTGTCTTGAAAAATATGTCATTAATATTTCATCAGCATTACCAAGGTCCAAGATTACTACTTGACCTTGATCTAATAATTCAAGTATCCTCGTTGTATAATTACCCGCATTTTGATCATGATATGATCTATAACGTAATATGATCATAAACCCATTTCTTCCAGGTCTTGGTTCTAAAAATTCCAGAATAGCATTATCATCTTGGTCAAAGATTGGGTTACCACTACTTGATCTCAATTCTGCAGCTTGTGGATTATCCCGATGAAATCTATGTATAACTTCTAATTCGAGTACAAGCGAATCAAGAGAATTTGGTACTGGAGGTACTGTGGTAATTTGTGCATATTGATATGCTGCTTGTCTAAGTGCAACATTAAAATGGGGATTAAATCCAGAAGTTTGATTCGCTGTTGGAATTGAATTCCTAATCTGTGTTGCATTACAAGGAAATTGAGCTTTATGGAGTAAAGCAAAATAATATTGTACTTTTCTAATTCCTCTAATTTTTTCATTTATTCGATCGTTTGGTATTGAATTGATTACATCAAAATCGGGAATATCAACACTTAAGAAAGCATCTACATAATCAGAGCCACTTCTACCAGATTGTCTTATCAAAGTATTTAATACTTGTTTAGAAGCTTGAGGATTATCATAAAAATTTAGTTTTAAGGGCTCTGATGGTGTGTTCGTTTTAGGAGTCAATGCAAATACTGTGCATCTATCAGGATACGCTCCTCGAATTGATAGATTATCATCTTGAGGATTATCATTAGCGTATTCACCATTGATATCAAAAATTAATTGTCCCACCTTTACATAAGCTAATGAACATAATTTATCGGAATACTGCTGACGTATATTTTCGTTTAATTCATTTAATCCAGAATTTATGAATACTTCTTTCCCAACGAAAGTTTGTTTATCTTTTCTTTTGAGAATATTAATAATTTCATCCGGAATATTATTTTGTTTATAATTCTGAAAGACAGCATCATTTAATTTGTAGAGTGCAGTATCTTTATTGGTTGTTTCAATAAGACTTTGAACTATTAATTTTACTACATTACTTTTACCTAATCGCGTCTTACCAAACATCGATGTTCGCGCACCCATAAAATCATTTGTCGAAAGAAATACATCAACGTTTGGTAAAGATTTATTTGGAAGGGGTAACCGGCATTCTGTTAATCTTAACCACCCGACGTTGAATCTATTCTCCGAAGGGACCATTGAGTTTGTTACCAGATCTAATAATTTATCATCAGGGGAAAATATTTTGTATTTATGGGCGCTAAGGAAATTATTTAAGTCACCAGAAAATTCAATACTATTAGCTTTTTCTGGATGTTTATAAAACATTCCTAGAACGGCTGTTTTTAATGCACCCCATTGAAGTTCACTTTGCGTGAAAACGTCTAATTCAGGCATCGATTTTTTTTGTAATTCAAAATATGTCTGTTGAACCTCTGAGGAAAGTGGTGTAGGTGCACTATCCAATACTCGAAGCAAAGTGAAATGAGGAGGAATACTTGTACCGTTACTTTCAAAAGAGGAGGGCAACATTATTAACAAAGAATTACGAGGAATACCTCCGACAGCAACCTTGAAGGGATCTGATGTTATTATTGTAATTTCACCATACCCTATTTCTAAAACATAACCAACAAATCGGCTCTTATCATATTGCTTAGATATTTCATATGCATTTTCTTGAGCTAAAAATTCATTTAATATCCTCAACGGATGATTTTGGTCCGCCGCGCTATCTAAGAAGCTATTAATGTCGGCCATATTTATTCCTCAGTAATTTTTGATGATAATTTCCTTTGGTCTTAATGTTGATATTCCTATTCTGTGGGATGTACCAACTTTTAGTTTGTCAATTTCATAATCCTTATACAACCTACGGATAGACTTATGATCTGAGTTTGTCATTAGCCATTTTATTTTTTTATTACCTATTCGTTTCAAAGCCTCAGATAGACGAATCTGGTCCTCATAGGTGAATTTACCGTATGCATAGTGAGCATCTTTCATTTCTTTCAAACCGGGTTTGTAGGGAGGATCTAAAAAGATAAAATCATTATCCTTAACATTTTCGAGCACAGATTCAAAATCAGAGTTAATAATAGCACTATTTTTCAACGCTCTAGATAGCTCGATAATGTTTTGATGATCAATTACCCAGCGTCTGTCTTCTCCACCATAACCCACATTAAAATTTCCATCTACGCCGTGACGCCACATACCCTTAAAGCACGTTCTATTTAGATAAAGAATGCGAGCTGCTCGATAGTAAATTGGTTTAGTGTGATATTCTGAATTTCTTACTAAATAGTACGATCGTTTACCTTTGGGAAAAGTTGAGAAAATCTCCCATACTTTATGAGGATAACTTTTAATACCACGATAAAGATCAATCAAATCAGTATTAATATCTGCAAGCAAAGCTTGTTTAGGTTCGAAAGCTAAGTAGACTGATCCCCCACCTACAAAGGGTTCAATATATTTTCCCTTTATACTCTCCTTTGATGGGAAATGCTCTACTAGTGTAGAAAGAAATTTTCTTTTGCTACCAGGATATCTTAAAAAACGCATTTATGCTTTTGGGAATAGAATTATCAGAGAGTGTTACAATTTATACAACCACGTAAAAATTTGTGGCCGCTATTTTTAAGCCCACAATGATTACGACTGCAACTTGCCCAAATAATTTTTCAATTACAACAATTTATTTTTGTAAATGCCAGCAACAATACGGTTATGTTAACCCAAATATCTTAACTATAGAGGCGTTGTATGCAGCTTCTCAATGGAGAAGATTAAGACGACAGAATCGGTCGTCCTTCCATGAATTCTTTCGACGATTGTTTTTTTTGCTTCATCACACTTGCGCTCCCCGCGTGAAAATCTTTTCACGCAAAGACCGCGGGGTATTCGCAGAGGACGCAATAAAATCTTTTAATTAGAGGCAACGCGTTCCGGCGTGGCAAACAGCCGATGAAAAACTAATTCAATTTTTAGATTTGTAATGATTTATTCGGCATGTTGCTTAGGAATTGTAATATTATAAAATTGTAATGAACCTATGGGGAAATGCGTAGTTTATTTTGAAAGGCCGAATATGAAAGTCGACAAATCAACAACTCCGATTCTTATGTTGTTGCATATCTCACTGTATCTTTTCAAAGTAAGTGCTCAAACCAAAGCACCGAAAGTCAACCCGGAAATTTGGGATTCATCCGGGTTACAAATTATCCGTCGCGGCTGTGTCCGGCAAAGCGCTAATTTTTTCTTTTACCTTGATTAATCCTGCGGCTTAAATTTTCATGAATCGTTTTTGCTTTTGGATTACCCGAATTGGCGGCGTGCTTTACGGAATTATAATAAGTGAGTGCTGCAACATAAGCTTCGCTTCCGGCAAGAAGTACTGTATCGTTAAGATAAGAGATGGTTTGTTCAAGCGCCTTCGAAATACTTTTTAACGCCGCGACCGTATTAATATCGGTAGTGAGTTTTTCTATGTCGGGATAAAGCGGAATAAACTCGGGATGATCATCTGCGCACTTAAGAGCTTCGTCAACAAAACCAATAGTGTGTTCGTTTAGCTTTGGCAAATCGTTTTTTTCGTTGGGTGTGAGCGCAACAAGATACGGCTGAAGTCTTTTTGTAAGAGTTGTAAGTGCGTTTACAATCTCTTCTTTATCTTCCGTTTTCAGCTTGATGGGGGATTTACTTTTCCCTATTGTCAAAGTTACTCCTGCTTATTTTTGATCTATAATTGGTACAACATCTGGATTCGGGTCTGCCGGATCAAAAGCGCAACAGAGCTTGTTCATCGGTTAAAACACGACAAACGTTTACAACTAATTTCCCCCGGAGAACTTTTCAAACTAAATTAATTTTCTCGGAAGAATATATGTACTGCATTTTCCGAGCTTAACTTAGCAAAGCGTTTATAAAAAGAAAAGAGAAACTTAAAGGCCGGATGAAAAGAAGATTTTTAATTAACGGTATTGATGCTGTAAATAAAAAAAGCCCTTCGCTTTAAGGCAAAGGGCCTGCAGATCGTGAATTGTTTTCTTATCGAATAACTTTTACTTCGGCAGCTTGAAGACCTTTTGGACCCTGAGTTACCGCGAATTCAACTTTCTGATTTTCGGTTAAAGATTTGTACCCTTCTCCAACAATAGACTGATAGTGTACGAATACATCTTCTCCGCCTTCTTGTGAAATGAAACCAAAACCTTTGGAACTGTTGAACCATTTTACGGTTCCTTGTTTGCGCTCTGCCATGACAGAAGCTCCTTTACTAATTTGTTGATAGTTGATTTGTGTTTACGACAGGGCTTTAAAATCTACTGAGGGTCGATCGAACTGCGTCTACTTCTACAAATACATCTAAAGTACTGCCATTACAGGGGTAAACATAACGCAAGTATTTCAAACTAACAAATGATTTTTTTTAATTATTAAAAAAGAGAGGACGCGGCCGTCTTTATATCCGGCCATCTTATTCTTCCGCGGTTATATTGGGTTTATGCCGCCTGTACACTTTGGCAGAGGGCTTTACTTTTGGATGCTGCTTTGGAAGCGGCACACGAATCTTTTTTTTCTTAAGCTCTTTCTTCTTCTTCATTTTTCAAACATTTCTTTTTTGATGCTTAATCTTGGGCAAAAGACAAATATCACACTTGCATTTAAGCATTGTTAAGTTTGGAAAGAACAGGCTTAATTGCAAGCAATGCATGTAGTTCATTTGTTACCCTTGGCCAAGGCCCAGTAACTTCTGTTTGGGTTTTTAGTCTAAATGTGACGGGATTTTAATTAACTTGACATAGGAGGAGAGATGAATTCAAAATTAAAAGTCATTTTTGTATTTATTTTTGTTCTGACCGGCTTCAATTTTTTAACCGCGCAAGAATTCAAAGAGGTTCGCAAGAGTTTTATTATTGATAAGTCGGGTGATGTAACCCTGGATACTTATAAAGGAAAAGTAACAATCGAGCCATCCGGCAGCGATGTTGTTGAGGTATACGCTAAGATTGAACCTGACCGGGGAAATTTTTTGGGCACGGGTGCGAAAAAACAACTTGCTAATGCCAGCGTAGTATTTGATGCGTCGTCGAATTCCGTTAAGATAAAGTCCGAGTACAAGCATGAAAACGATTCGTGGCTCGGCAGCAATACAATGGCCTTTGTCAACTATAAAATCAAAATGCCTAAGACGGCAACGTTAACAGTTAAAGATTATAAGTCGGACACAAATATTTCCGGGCTTGAATCGAAAATTGAATTTGACACATACAAGGGAGAAGTAAGAATTAACGGTTTGAGCGGCTCTGTTAATTTTGAAACATATAAAGGCGAAGCCGAAATTAGGTTCGATAAATTAACTGGCGATTCAAAATTCGGAACCTATAAGGGAGACATTGCGGTGTCGATTCCCAAAAGTTCGGCGTTCACTTTTCGTTCCGACTTCGGCAAGCGAGTCGATTTCGAAAACGGATTTGATATTAAAAGGGAATCTTACGGTAAGAAAAGCAAGAGCTATAATTTTAGCGGAGACGTAAATGGCGGCGGACCAAAGATTAAAATCTCCAGCGAGAAAGGAAATATAAAGCTGCGGGCAAGATAGAACGTTGAAATAGATCGTCGCCTTTTTGTAGAAATAAATTTCCCGGCAACAATACAAAAGCCGGGAAATTGTGTTACATTAAATGTGCTTTTTACCGGAGTTGCCGAATGAAAGCTCCACTTTACATTTATTTATCTGCAATATTTTTTTTCTTCTTAACAGCCGAAGTATATACTCAATCCGGCACGGATCCATCATTGTCTCTTCCGCAGGAAATAGATAACTGGAAAGCCGCTTCACAGCGCACTTTCAGCGATTCCACTTTGTACGATTATATCGACGGGGGCGCCGAATTGTTTTTGAGTTTTGGATTTGAAAAAGTTTACAACAGGATTTACTCGCGGCAAAATCAACCCGATCTTCTCGTGGATATCTTTTATATGAATACTTCGTACGATTCTTTCGGTGCGTTCACTCATACATCCGGAAAGATAGGCAAAGAATTCGGCGCTCAAAGCCAGCAT
>JAKAKL010000115.1 GCA_021824565.1 Bacteroidota bacterium
AAAATTGGATTTTTAGTTTTCGTAAGTGATAATATCCCTACTTTCTCGTTAAACGTTTCTCTCATTATTGTTTTATTATTTTCTAATAGTTTTTCTTTATCTAAAAATCCTTCTCTTAACCAATTATTAGCTTGCCTTTTTAACTCATCATCACTCAATAAAGGCTCTTCTTCCCGTATCATATCACAATATTTCTCTAATTTTTCTTCCGGGGAAAGAAGATCATATCGGTAGTTTATAAAACAATCGAAAGGATCATTAAATTGAGAAGGAGAAGCAAAATATATTTCTCTATTAAGTAAGGACCTCCTTTGAATTGAATCTGACCATGAGCGGAATTTATATAAGATTTGAGAAGACATAAAATAATCAAACATTTGAATTAGGTTGATTTGTTTTATTATAAGTAACCATAAAAATCATATCCGACAACCATTTTTTGAAATGCGGGTTGTCGCTGAATTGTTTAAACAGTTCGGTATTATCTGATAGAATATCAACCATTACTCTTTGCAAAGCCTTATCATGCTCAATTCTCGCTACATCTTTATCAGCATTCTCTCTGGCATTTCTATAAGCTTCATCTGCTGCAACTTTACGAGGAATTTCTTCTGTTATAACTTGTCGGACTTTATCACCATCTTTCCATTCAATATTACCGAAATTTTCGTTAAATGATTTTAAAATATTGCTGAGTAAATCCAATTCAGGCGCTGGTTTTATGCCACCACCGGATGTAGGAACGGGTTCTATTGCTCCATCACTATCAGGCAATACAAGATCAATGCTTGCTTTTACTTCAACTCTGTAACTATCCATATCAATTGTTTCAAGTATTCCTTTCGACAAATCTTTTTCAATTGGCGCTGGAAGTTTAGGAATTAAAAAGTTCAGAAATATTGAAAGCTTCTCCCAAGATGCATTTGTAAAAGGTAAGATGGTTGACAGAAAGTTATATGTTCTGACAAATGCTTTTGCTTTTCCTTTAAAATCTACTTGCCCGTCTTCGTCTAAATCGCTAGTATATATTGCTACACACGAATCTAATATCGGGTCTAGTTTTTCTCTTTCAGCGCCGGTTAAATATAATTCAACAAAATTTTCAACATTGATTTGATTGTAAACTTGATAGCTTTCAATATCGGATTTAAGGTCGTGTAATTTATTCGGATCAGTTTCTCTGCTCAAAATAGTTGTTCGATAATAAGGCTCAAAAGCTTTTTGAATTATCTCGGTATCGTTCATAAAATCTAAAACAAAAGTATCGTGTTTCTTTGGATGTGCACGATTTAAACGTGATAAAGTTTGGACTGCTTTTACTCCAGCTAATTGTTTATCAACATACATAGTATGAAGCAACGGTTCATCATATCCCGTTTGAAATTTATCAGCAACAATTAAAAATCTATAAGGGTCTTCAATAATTTTATCCGGAATATCGTTGCTCGGAAATTTATTTAACTTTGCTTCAGTTAATTTCTCTCCATTAAATTCATGCTCGCCAGAAAATGCTACAATGGCTTTGTAAGGGCTTCTTCTTTCTCTCAAGTAAGTTTCAAACGCTTGGTAGTATTGAATTGCCCTATGAATCCCACTTGTAATAACCATTGCTCTTGCTTTCCCATCAATCTTTCTGCGTGCTATGACTTGATCGTGAAAATGGTCAATCATTATTTCGGCTTTCAGCTTAATTGCGTGGTCATGGGATTCAACATATCTTCTTAATTTTTTTTGAGCGCGTTTAGTATCGAAGGTGGGATCATCTTCAATAGTTTTGCTTAAATGGTACCAGCTATTTACCGGGGTGTAATTTTTAAGAACATCAAGAATAAATCCTTCTTGAATAGCTTGCTTCATTGTGTATGAGTGAAAAGGTTTATGTTTTGTTTCTTCACCTTCAGAATATGGTATGCCAAACATTTCAAGAGTCTTATTTTTGGGCGTAGCAGTGAAAGCAAAATAACTAGCATTTGAAAGCATTCTTCGCGTTTCAATAATGCGGTTAATTATATCTTCATAAGTTTCTTCCTCTTCTTCACCTTTTTCTGCAAGTGCAATGTTCATTTGCGCTGAGGTTCTACCACCTTGACTTGAATGGGCTTCATCAATTATTATTGCAAATTTTCTTTCGCGATGTTCACTTCCAAGTTCATCAAGAATAAAAGGAAATTTTTGTACAGTTGATATAATTATTTTCTTTCCTTCCCGAATATATTTTCTTAATTGCTGTGCACCTTGAGTAACACCACCAACAACTGCTGCGACTTGTGCAAATCTTTTTATGTTTTCCCGGATTTGTTTATCTAGTATTCTTCTGTCTGTTACAACAATGACAGAGTCGAAAATGGGTTTGTCGTCTTTCTTTAATTCAATTAATTGATGAGACAGCCAGGAAATTGAATTACTTTTACCGGAACCGGCGGAGTGTTGGATTAAGTATTTTTGTCCAATAACAGATTGCTCAGCATCCATTAACAATTTTTTTACAACGTCAAGCTGATGGTACCTTGGAAAGATTTGAACTTTCTTTTTCTTGCTGGTTTTGTCGTCTTTCTCCTCAATTATTTGTGCATAATTTTCAATAATGTTTGTCAAACTAAACGGCAAAAGAATTTCTTTCCATAAATAATCAGTTTCTATTCCATCAGGATTAGGCGGATTACCCGCACCATCATTATAACCCTTGTTAAAGGGAAGGAACCAGCTTTCTCTACCTTTCAAGTGAGTACACATCATTACTTGGTGATCATCCACAGCAAAATGAACAATGCAACGACCAAATTGAAAAAGTAATTCTTTAGGATCGCGGTCTCTTTTATATTGATTAACTGCATCGTCAACAGTTTGTTTGGTAAGTTTATTTTTTAATTCAAAAGTTATTACCGGCAATCCGTTAATAAATATAGCTAAATCAAGAGCAAGTTTAGTTTCATCTTTACTGTAACGAAGCTGGCGTGTAACACTAAATATATTATTTGCAAAACGTTCTTTGGCGATTTCATTACCGGGAGTTGGAGTCCCGTAAAAAAGATCAATTGAATGTGCACCGTGATGAATACCTTTTCTTAAAACATCAATTACGCCACGTTTGGCTATTTCCCCTTGGAGTCGATGAAGGAATTTTTCTCTTGATATTCCTTCCGATTCGATATTCAAATCATTATAAATATCTGGTTGAGTAGTTTTTAAAAATTGTAATAAGAATTGAATATCAACAGCATGGTCTTTATCGAAATTATGAGAATTTCCCTCAACATAATTGGGAATTACATTGTAATTTATTTTAGGTTCAGAAACTTTTGAAATAGATATTAATTGAGAAACAATTAGTGTTTCCAAACCTTTTTCGGATGTATCTGTGTATGTCATGTATAAATATTATTTATTAAGAGGGAACAATATTTTTTACTTTCATCCAACCCAATGCTTTTAACCAACGTTCTTTGGGAATTCTTTTCTTTGATTCGTGCCAGTTATTTAATACTTCATTAACAATTTCATCATCACTTACGCTTGGATTATTCTTCAATAAATCTTCCCAAGCTGAATATAATGTTGCGACAATTTCGCATTGAACTGAATTAGCTGTTCTGAAAGTATTGATTATTAAAAAGATATTTCCTCTTTTATCGCCATAGTATTCTTGGAATTTCTGTGAATGCTGTCCGGCATATTCAAGCGCTTGATAAAATACCCTTCCATTTTCATTAACTGCTTTAAACCATTTATGCTCTTCTAATTGTTTATCGATTGATCTTAAGGCAACGTTATCATAAGGACCGGCAGCTTGTCTATAATATTTAGTTTTAATATCGAGGTGCGCTAATTTCTCTGCTAAAAATAATAGCTTAACAAATTTTATATGTCCAAAAGTTGGTTCTTTATATAATTGAGAAATGATCTCTGCAGCTAAAACAGTGCGAGCATAATACGGATTCTTAGGTGTTTTTATTTCATAAATATTTGCAGTAAATTTTATTTTCCCGGTTACTGCTTCTGCAATTATGGAATTTTTGTACTGTTTACTATATTCAATTTCAACGTTAAAAATTTTTTCAATCTTTTCTAATTCTTTTATTTTTTCATCAATATATTCAACTATTTGGTTTTGTTCATTCAATGGTGGAATAACAAATTTCACATTTATGATTTTTTCTCTTGTTAGATGACCTATGCTAACTTTATTTATTATGGAATTGAAATAACCAGTTTTATTCATCAAAAAGAATTGATAATAGAAAAACTTATAATTATTATTTTTGTTCAAGGTTATTTTATGTACTGAATTTTGAATATAGCATTCATCACTATCTTCTTCCCAAATACTTGTTCTGCCAATATCACCACCTTCGCTTACCAATAAATCATTTCTGTTCAATCTAAGTGTTTTCATCTCAGATTCTGAGAACCACATATTATAAACATCTGAAATGTCAACTTTTCCCCACTGGATATTTGCTGATCTTAGGTATGGTTTAAAATATTCATTTTTATTTGACTGATTATTTTGCAGCATTTTACCTAAAACGATTTTGGCATTGTATTTAATTTTTTCAATTCGCCAGTCTTCCGGTATTTGCCCTAACCACGCTATACAGCTATCCTTCATCTTAACATCTGCATTAATCCCTTTTGACAAAGCTTTATTTATTATTGCTGCTTTTTGTTCGTTAAGAAGTGTTATGAGTTTTTGTTTTGCGGAGATGAAGTTATTAATATCTGTAATTTTTTCATCAAGGTATTTTACAATTGCATCTTGTTCTGGACGGGATGGAAAAGGTAATATAATTTTTCTAAATTCTTTGAAACTTATATTCTTTCCGTCTCTAATACCAGTAATTGCCTTATTTAATTCTAGAATAAAGCTATAGGACTTTAGTAAATAAGAGAAGTATTTTTCATTTATTGGGCAAATTGATCTTAAAACCGTATAAGCAGGACTAACGATGCCGCGATAATTTGAATATTCAATACCACCTTGAAACGATCTTAAACTAATTACAAAATCTTTTTCCTCTACTAATTTAAATCCATTTAATTCACCCATAGGCATCATAACTCTATCTTCAAGTAAATCTCTTGGTATCACGCCTTTATCTTGAGTAGCAGATAATAATATCTCTTCGGGTTTATTTTTTACACTTATTTCTTTGAATATTCTTTTTGCAGGTATCAATTCCCAAGTAGAAGGGATTTCCCCAATCCAAGGTTCGCCAGATTCTATCAAATAATTAGTACTAATTTTGGTATCAATCTTCATCATTTAACTTGCAAAATATTCTTTAACAATCCTTCGGTTTCTTTTTCTAGTTTTATAATTTCATCAGTGATTTCTTTAGTATCTCTCAAGAGTTCATACTTATAAAAATATCTTGTAAAAGGAATTTCATAACCAATAGAGGACTTGCTTTCATCAATCCAGGCATCCGGCACATAAGGTAAAACTTCTCTTTTAAAGAAAGCCTTAATGCCACCTTTTTCTAAAAGAGGCACTTGCTCTGATTCTCTTAAATCTGTGTCCGGTTCATATTCAATTGTACCATCTTTATTAACTTTGCTTATAACCGGCTCGGCTTTTTCATCTTTAACTGATAATTCTTGCTTTAAAAGTTTCTCACTTTTGGAATTAAATTTTACTCCGAATTCTTCGCAATCTTCTTTGACTATTTCAATGAACTTATTGAAATCTGAAAAGGGATGATCTCCTTTATCTTTAGCAATTCTTTCGATGGAATTGTAAACTGGCTCTTCATTCACCTCTGCACATTTTTTTTTGAAAACTTGAAGATTTTCTTTTGAGAGTTCTACTTTTAATCTTAATGGACGTTCAACTGTAATTTTCCAATAGCCGAATTCTTCATTCGGAAATATTTTTGAATTTTCATTTTCTTTAAAATCTAAATAAGTATCTGTAATAAGTTTTATATGCTCATCTGTAAGTTCACAATTCTTTTGACCAAGATTTTTCCTTAGTTTACTTAACCAATCAACGGCATTTATAAGCTGCACTTTCCCTTTTCTTTGTTCAGGTTTTTTATTTGTAATAACCCATATATAAGTAGCAATTCCGGTATTATAAAACATATTTAACGGCAAAGCTATAATTGCTTCAAGCCAATCATTTTCAATAATCCACCTTCTAATATTAGATTCACCTTGCCCGGCATCTCCCGTAAATAATGAGGAGCCATTATGTACCGTGGCAATTCTACTTCCGAAAGGAGAATCTTTTGGAGATTTCATCTTGCTAATCATGTTAACAAGGAACATCAACTGACCATCACTTGAACGTGTAACAAGATTATATTCGCTATTTCCATCGTGTGTAATAATAAATCTTGGATCTTGGATTTCTTTTTTGTTACCGCTGCATAGGCGGTCGAGATCGGTTTTCCAGCTTTTCCCATAAGGCGGATTTGCCAGCATGAAATGAAAGTTTCTTGAAGGAAATGCATCTGCGGAAAGAGTTGAACCATATTTTATATTATCAGCTTGTTCGCCTTCACCTTTAAGAATAAAATCTGCTTTACAAATTGCATAAGTTTCCGGACCTACTTCTTGTCCAAACAAATGAATCTGTACTTTCTTTTTGTAATCATTAGCAATTTGATGCAAAGTTTCTTCAGCGACGGTAAGCATTCCGCCGGTCCCGCATGCGCAATCGTAGACAAGGTATGTACTGTTTTTTATCTGATCGGCAACCGGAACTAAAACAAGATTTGCCATTAGTCGAATAACTTCTCGCGGTGTAAAATGTTCCCCAGCTTCTTCATTGTTCTCTTCATTGAATTTTCTGATCAGCTCTTCAAAGACAAAACCCATCCCGTGGTTATCAAGGCCAGGCAGTTTAATTTCACCATTTTCGTTGTAAACAGGATTAGGACTGAGATTAATGTCCGGGCTAATAAACTTTTCAATTAAATGCCCTAAAACATCGGCTTCGGACAGCTTTCTTAATTGGTTTCTGAAATCAAACTTTTCAATAATTTCTTGTACATTCTTGCTATAGCTATCAAGGTAAGTCTCAAAATTTTGTTTAAGCTGTTTTGGATTATTTAGTAAGTTTTTAAGAGTAAATTTTGAAGTATTATAAAAAGATTGTCCGGCAGCTTGTCTTAATACAAACTCTTGTTCCATAATTTTAGCTTTATCAAGAGTTTCTTTTTGCTTTGAGACTTCGTCTTTAGTTGGTTCAAGCAGAACATCTAATCTGCGAATTACAGTCATAGGTAAAATAACATCACGGTATTTGCCTCGGACATAGACATCGCGTAAAACGTCATCTGCAATGTTCCAGATAAAACTAACAATTCGGTTTTGTTCGGTATGATTCAAAAAAATACTCTTTTAATATTTTATCAAAATTTTGCGCCTAAAAAGTTTTTTGACGGGGAAAGTTCAATTATACAATTTGCTGAAATTGTATTTTCCCTAAAGCCTTCAATGTCATCGAGAAAATCGTGATCATTTAGAGTTAAAATATATTGAAACTGAAGGTTTTTATCTAACATTTCTTTAAGAAAGTTTATAAAAGCGAAGAAATGACTCTTATGGAGATTCTCAAATATCCCGTCATGAGCAATGAAACGGGGTGCGTTTAGATTTTGATTTAATATATTTAGAAGAACGGCAGTATCGTATATAAGCGTGCGGACTTGATTGATACCGGTTGAATCAATAATACTTCCTTCAAGGACGGAAATTTTTATTTTTTGTCTTTCGTCAGTTTCAAAGACATCGAATATTTTTACTTCGTGTGTATCGAGAAATAGTTTTTTATAAATTGAGGTTAATAAATTTCTGAAGTCAATTACAGCAGATAAAATGTTATTTAAGTAGCTGTTTAATTGATTGAGTAGTTCAGTATGTTCATCGCGCTTTTTAGATATGTCTTTAGAAATTTTATCAATTGATTTCAAAGAAGCATCCAAGTCGGAAAACTCTTTTTGTAATTTGGTTAGGCGAATGTAGGCATTGGTTAAGTCTTCGAGTGCGCCTTGACTGGATAATTCATCCAAAAGCTTTTTACGCTCGGATTCGAGCGATTCAATTTTTGTGCTGCGATTATACAGGCTAGTATTAAGCCTTCCTTTTTCTTCAATTACATAGTCTTTCCGGGAACTATGAAGCATCTTGCGAAATTCAACAGCATCATGAATTTCTTTTTTAATGTTTCCGGCAAGAAGGGAATTAACCTCATTATATATTTGAGTGATTCTTTCGATATCCTCATAGGCTTCTGAGGGCATGGACTTTTCAAATTCTTCAAGGTCGGAAAGCTTTTTTCTATCTACGGAATTGCTAAACCAAAGCTTCTTTATTTCTTTAGTAAGCTCATCGGCTCTGTTTTCGATTTCTGAGTAATTGCCTTTCAATGTGAAACCGGAAATACGTTTTTCCAGTTTGATAATGTCATTAGCTAATTTCTGCCTATTATTTTTTATTTCCTCAAGGTCTTTTGTCTTTGAAATTTCCTTTATCAATTTTTCATTTTCTTTAAGATTTGATTCTAGCTTAATTATGGCTTCCAACAAATTACGGTGGTTTGTAGGGAAAGTGTTGTCCATGTTTAAAAGGAAAAAATGAAAGGGTGCTAAATCCAAATCAGAAAGGTTATGAGAAAACAAAATTGGATCAGAAAAAAGGTCATCCCGTTTTTTTACTTTAATAAAAAAGGAAAGCAATCTTTGATATGAATAATGATCCATATTGCCGGGATAATCTTTCCTAAGAAATATGAGTTCAAAAAGATGAGAGCGTAACTTATATAGATCAAAAGGCTCGCGCGGCTTATCGGTTGTGCCGAAATATATTTTACGAGACGGCTCATCAAAGGAACGAGTGAGCCTATAGTTCTTTTGATTTAAAGAAAATTCAAGAACTACCGAAATTCCATGAAGTATTTTCTTATTGTAAGCATTGAACAGACGGTGGGATGACTTTTCACTAAAGTCGGCAAGCAAGGCAAAAAGAATAAAATCGAGAACTGTAGACTTACCAACAGCGTGCAGAGAGGTTTTTTCATTATCTGCCGTCTGCTGAGGAGCCGGAGAATTAACTTCATCTTTATGAGCGAAAATAATATTTAAGCCATTATGAAATTTTATAGGTTCAAATAATTCTTTCGGAATTGTATATAGTTTTTGGAGTATCATTATTTATTCTTATGATGTTATTGTCGATTTCAATTGCATCAGATAGATAAAGGAATGTAAGAGTATCAACTAAAGTATTATAATCTAATTCGAGGTTTTTGAATTTTTTTAGCTGAAGATGAATGTCCAGCAGTGATAAAGGATTTTCTTTTAGGAGAGAAATAATATTATAACCAACTATTAGCGGGTTTTCTTTTATGTTTTCGTATTTAGTCGGGAGAATCATCTTCAAAGTCCAGTTTTGTAAATAAGGTTGGGGGATCTGTAACTGTTTTCCGACCAAAGTCGCAATATTCAAAAAGAAAAAGAATGATAGCGTTGGCAGCTAATAAGTAGCGGGGTTCGTTTTGTTTTTCTGCAGGTAAAATGCATTGGGCGAGCATTTCGAAATATGCCGGATTATTTACAGGAAAATCGGTAATGCCTTTAGTGTTCTCTTTTACTTTCTTAAAATTATTACGCACTAAACCAAGTATAGTGTAAAATTGAGATTCATACCGATGGAAGTTCTGTTTAATAAAATGTTCGACAAAAGTTTTGTTAGACCAATTTGAATTGTATAAACCCTTGACTTCCTTATAAAATCGAACGGAGAAATTTTTTTCTACTTTCAACTTTAGATTGAGGTAGCCTTTTTCAAAAGGCAGAACTTCAATTCCATCTTTAAGCTCTGAATTAACAAATGAGAAAATATCTTCAATAACAGATTGCTGAACTTGAGGAGAATCATATAATGCAGCGTAAAGCGATTTAAGGTTAACATCCTTGGAAAGCGGGGCAGGTTTAAGACTGCGAATAAGAATATCTTCCATCATCAAATCATTATATAAAATAACTCTATAGCCATTCTTTGAGAGGATAGAATTAAATTGTGAAATTTTATCAGTTACTTGGAATACAGAACTATTTATTAGATAAACCAAAGTAACCGAAGGGTGTTTAATTTTTTGAAGAGCTTTTATATCATTTCTTATTCTTGTTTTTAGAGAGGTAAGGCTTTGAGAAGGCGGAGAAGAAATTATACATGAGTCACTATAAGCCAGAGCGTCAAGAATAAAATCATCAGGATTATCTCCTTTTAATTTAATACAGTACGGATAAATCGAATCTATAAAAATGCCGGTAAGCTCTTTGAACCTACCCTCATATAATGAACCAGGCTTATTTACAACTACTACATCGACCGCCATAAGAACAACTTAATAAAAATCCCTATTTTTGTTTAAAAAATAATATTTTTACTTTTTAACTCAAAACTTTAACGGAGAGAAAATGTCTTCTGAACCTACTTTCAATTTTGTAAGAGAACAGGTAATTGAATACTGTAATAAAAAAGAAACGATAGATGACCAATTGAGATATTTGAATTATGTGTTGAAGGAAAAGAAGAATAATCCTCCGGAGATAGATGAGAATGTTGGATTGAAACCGAGTTTTGAGGAATATATAGAGACGGAGATTGAATACAGGAAAACTTTATTGGAATCGAATAACAGAGCAGATAAAAACGTAGCAGGAATTGTAAAGATAACTGCTAAGTACGGACTTGCGGATATAACAAGAATATTTGAAGCAATGAAAGAAGCAGAAATAATTTCAAAAATAACTGAAGTTTCACAAATTGCCAACATATTTTTTGCCGGAACTACGGGACAAAATGACTTTATTAAAAAATATAATGCCACAAAAGGTGATATAAAGAATAAAGAAACAAAATCAAATAGTAATGAGTTGCTTGAATTTATTAAAATCTTAACTACTAATAGCTTTGCCGGGAAAAAAGAATATTTAGAAAAATTAAGAAACCATATATATGAGCTTCAGAAAAATCTTATATAGGAAATATATGAATTAAAATATTGCGGATATTATAGGTTAACATCCGAAATCAAAACTAGGATTGTTAGCCATGAAAAACTCAGAAATAAAAAATCAATTTGAAGAGATTAAATCTCTATTAAAAAAAGGTGACAATAAGCTGCTGAATTTTGTAGAAGCAGCGAAGTACCTATCAATCTCGCATTCACAACTTTATAAATACACCAGTCAAAGAAAGATTCCGTTCCATAAGCCGGCAGGAAAGTATTTGTACTTTTTTAGGCATGAGCTGGACTTATGGATTAAAAGGAATGATGAATGTCGATTGACGAATGGAGAAGAGAAGTCGGAAGACGGAAGCCAGGAGTCAGAAGAAGAAACGGAACCACCTTAGAACAATAGAACACGGAAGACACGGATTGAACGGATTTACACTGATAAAAATAGAGTAATGAAATGGATGGATTACAAGGATTGTTGGGTAAACTGAATATGGAAGATATTGAGAAGCTGAAAGCTTTGATGTCTTACGCACCGGAAGCGGCAGCTAAGGATGTTGTAACGCTGAGGGTGTTTGATGAAGAGTATAAAACTATTGTTCAAAACAATAAATCAATTTCATACTTCAAGTCGGTATCCACAGCTTTTAAGTATCTTTTTGAATTTTTCGGACCTCAAAAAGCAATCGGCAGCATATCACTGAAAGATGTTGAATCGTTTATGATTTTCTTACAGAAAAGAGTCAAATCCGTCTCGCAAGCGAGCCGAGACAAGCCCGTCTCGCATTCTGCGAGTCGTGGCGGAGAAGGATATGTAGTCTATTACAGAAACTTGAAGGCTGCATTTAATAAGGCTCTGGATTGGGGTTATGTAAAAGAGAATTACTTCACTAAAGTAAAATTGCCTAAGAGACAGAAAACTGCGCCGGTGTTTATCAACAGCGATCAACTTACAGCTATCAGCAATCATATAAAACTAAAAGTTGTTCGGGATGTTGTTACAATTGGATTTTATACGGGGATGAGATTGAATGAGATTGTTAATCTGAAATGGAAGAATGTTGATTTGAATTCTAGGACAATTACGGTAGGCGATGAGGAGTTTGTAACTAAGGGAAGGAAGCAGAGATTTATTCCAATTTGCGAGGAAGCGTTTGAAGTATTGGTAAAACGAAAACGGAATGAATACGGAAACAACCCACCCCTTAATCCCCTCCAAGGAGGGGAAAACAAATCAAATGTTATACCTATTGGGAATAGTTATTTGTTTTGTAAAAGAAATGGAGAACCGTTTACGGGGGATTATTTTTCACGAAGATTTAAGAGAGCTTGTAAAGGAGCCGGAATGGATAGAGCAATTCATTTTCATTCTCTGAGACATAGTTTCGCTTCTAATCTTGCACAGCAGGGTGTTTCTTTGTATGTAATTAAAGAATTGCTAGGACATTCTTCAATTTCTACAACGGAGATTTATAGTCATTTGAATATGGAATCGTTGAGAGATGCTGTTAGAAAACTAGATAGCCTTCACAAAAAAAGCGAAGTGGAACATTTGAAATTGATTAATGGAGGAAAGAATGGACTTTAAGGAATTGGCAAAGGATTATTATGAAACATTTGGATTTAATCTGCTCCCGTTAAAGAATAAAGCACCAAAGATGTCCGCCGGAGGCGGATGGGAAAAGTGGCAGACTGAGATTATGAATGTGAATGATATTGATTCATTTAACTGGAAAAAAGGTATAAATGGCGTGGGCGCGATTTGCGGAATCAAGAATCTTAGATGCTTAGATTTTGATAAAGTTAAAGACTATGAAATAGTTAAAAAATTTGTACTTAAGCTCGGTCTTTCAATAGAGTATAGCTGGGTTGTTAAAAGCGGCAGCGGAGCCGGGTATCATGTGTGGTTTTATTGTGATTATACCCCCCTCTTAGTCTCCCCCGGAGGGGGAGAAAAACAGTCTGATGTTTCACTTAGTGAAATACTTGGTGGAAAGAAATCATTCTATGTGCTGAAATTATTGGAGTATGATTTGTGCGATCATATAGAATTGAGATGGGAAAGATGCCAGACTGTGCTCCCGAAGTCTTTACATCCAAGTGGAAATATTTATGAGTTTGTAAACATTAGAGGAAATGGACTTCCTAATTCGGAACCGGCAAGTGTTAGTGTTGGAAAATTGATTGAGACTTTGAAGGAGTTTTGTGCACTCGATAAGAAGCCGGTAGTCAGTAGTCAGAAGTCAGAAGAAAACATAGAAAGAAAAGATCGGGAAAACAATATTCATTTTGATGAGAAAATTATTAGGCAAGCAGCGGAGTTTTTGAAGGGCTGCATTAATAATTATGACGATTATTTGAGAATTGGTTTTGCTCTGGCTTCTATTGGTGAAAGTGGCAGGAAATATTTTTTAGCAATAGGAAAGGACAATCCGAAGTATCCGCAGGATACTGAAATCGAGTTAAATAAAAAATATGACGGATTTATGAAAGATTACCGGGGAGATACTACGCTTGGAACTTTTTTCCACATAGCTGAAAGCTATGGATGGAAGAAACCGATAATAAAATTCTGGTCAGTGGATGAGAACAGAAGAGTGAAAATAAATAGAACCAGGTACAAAAGATTTCTTGAGAGCGAAGGTTTCTGTAAATATAAAATTGATTCGACAAACGGAACCGGATCGAGTTACTTATTTGTGAGAATAGTAAATAACATAGTGGAAGAAATTGACAGCGTGGATGTAAAAGAATTTGTAATGAATTATTTGGATAAGCTGCCGATTGAAGAATTTGACGGAACTTACAAAGCTGATGTAATAGACGCATTGATAAAAGCAAACAATCAATTGTTCACTACTCAATTCTTGGAGTTCTTGAATACACAAAAAATAGAATTCAAGAAAGATGATAAGGATAGGGGCTTCTTCTATTTCAAGAATGGATTTGTTGAGGTAAGCCCTCACCCCCAGCCCCTCTCCCAAGGGGCGAGGGGAGAGAGCCCTCACTCCGCCTACACTGAAGTTTCGGCGGACAAGCCCAGCCCTCTCCTCCCGCAAACGGGACAGACTCGGGGCGAGGGAGAAAAATCTTGCGTTAGATTTTATGACTACAAAAAATTAGAAGGGCATGTTTGGAAGCGACAAATTATAAAAAGGAAATACGGATCGAGTGAACGAAGATCTGATTATGAAGAGCTGCTGTTTAACATCTGCAAAAGAGATAAAAAAAGATATGAAGCATTAAAGAGCGGGATAGGTTATTTACTTCATACTTATAAGAATCCTTCGCTTTCCAAGGCAATAATATTTATCGATGAAAAAATGAGCGAAGGGGCTTTCGGCAGGAGCGGAAAGGGATTAGTAATTAAAGGCATTTCGCAAGTCCGCAATGTTGTTACGGAGGACGGAAGAAATTTTAATCCGTCAAAGAATTTTGCCTTTCAGAGAGTTAAAGCGGATACTAATGCAATTGCAATTGAGGACATAGGAAAGAAATATCCGTTTGAAAGATTGTTCTCAATTATTACTGATGGGATTGTTGTTGAGAGGAAAAATAAAGACGAAATATTCTTGCCGTTTAATGAGTCGCCGAAGATAGTAATATCGACAAACTTTACTATCAGCGGAGTTGATGACTCGACAATTGATCGGCAGTTTATAATAGAGTTTTCGGATTACTACAATATGAACCATAGACCGATAGATGATTTTGGAAAGCTGCTGTTTGACGGATGGGACGAAAGCGAATGGAATGATTTCGACTGTTTTATGATTGAGTGCTTACAGTTTTATCTGCAGCGCGGTTTGGTGAATTATGAGAGAATAAATATTAACACGAAAAAATTAATTGATGAGACTACAGTTGAGTTTTCTGAATTCAGTGAAGCGCTTGAGCTAAATAAAGAGTACGATAAAAAAGAATTGTATGAAAACTTTAAGAAAGAGTATGAGGACTTCGATAAACTGACGCAAGGAAAGTTTACCAGGTGGCTGAAGGTTTTTGCCGGGGTGAAAGGATATGAGATTAGGGAAAGTAAATCTGGTGCGAAAAGGGTAATTGAGTTTGTAGGTAACCCTCACCCAACCCTCTCCCTTTAGTTAAAGGGCGAGGGCTTTAGACTTGGACGCGTGGACGGAAATTAGGGCGGTTTTTAATTGGATAAGATTTTTAGAACGAATTATGTCCATCTGTTTAAGAAGTAAAAATTAAATATCTAAGTATCATAATTACAGGATAAATATTATGTTGGAAGAAGCGAAAATTAAGCGAAAAATTTTAACTCCGGTTAAGGCGATAAAGAAATATTGCTATGATTGTTCCGGAGGGTCTAAGAAGGAAATTAGGGAATGCGTTATTACGGATTGTCCGCTGTATGTTTACAGGATGGGGAAGAATCCGAATAGGAAGGGGGTGAGGAAGAAAAGTTGATAGGATTTATTTATTATAATTAGATGTTAGCTATCTATTTTGTAAATATTCTGATGTAAATTAAAATTTAATTTTTATTATTTGAAGAAAAAAAAGTAAATTGACTTATAAATTATTTTTATTTATAGTGTTACTGTAGAATATGGGAACCTAAAAACGAATTTCCAGTAGAACAAATCTAAGTGAAAATTATATTAAGCTATCATTATTGTTTTATATGAAATAAAAACAAAAAAATTCTGTGCTAAATTGATTTTATTTATTAGTTATTGTTCTGTATAAAAACATCGCTCTACTAAAATTATATTTATAGAAAGGGAGACTTAATGATTAATCTTTCAAATTCAGTTCGAGATTCAATTGAAATGCTAAATACTTATAGAAACAGATATAATTCTAACGAATATTCTCAAAAGATATACGCCAATATTGTATATAACTTACTGCCCTTTAAATTATTGTGGAATGAAATTGAAAAATGTTTTGGGAGAAAGAATTACAATAACATTGATGATGCTTATCTAGCTTTCGGTAACTTATATCGAGAGCACCAAATAATGGAAATTAAACCAAATATTGAAATTTACTTAAGAGATACTCACCAAATAGGTTCTTATGATTTATACCCCCTCACTATAAATACAAAAAAAGCTAGTGAAGGAGATAATAAAAAGATTGAGGAGATAGAATACACATATGTTTTTGCAGTAGCAGTCAAAGAATATTTACTTTATTGGATAGGGCTTGGATTGCTAGGTTATACACCCAATACTGCGCTTCAAACCTTAACAGGGATAACATCCTTTAATAAAATTACAAAGCTTAGCGATGCAATGGGACCTATTACTATAATATGCAGTCAGGATGTTGAAAAACTTTATAAACCTTTACCTAATTACTGGTAAGAAAAACCTTTATTTTAAAAAAATATAATATCTTAATGCTAATAGTACTCATTATTTTTTTATTACCTATAATACTTTTTGTAATTTTTTTGTTTTACTGCTTACCAAAAGTAATAAAGGAATATTTAACCGGTTATTATGAGAGAAGAAAGCAGGGAAAGGTAAAAATTTTATCTAAAGATGCCAAAAAACATATTGGTTCTGGAATAGCTACAATTTTAAAACACTGGAGATTATTTTGAATTAGAATTAAATGATAGTTCAAATATGTAGCTATATTAATATAAATTTTAGTATAAAAACTAATTAAATAATTGTTAATAATTTTTAAGGAGCACAATACCATGGAAATATATTATCAAAACAAAGTTGTTGGTGACATTCAAATAATAAATGGAACAGTTGCAAAAGGGAATACAGTAATATTTACATCTGATGCTTTTTCAAATTTAAATGATAAAAACACATACCAAATACATTACTCGAATGAAGTATTAGACTTAGAAATAACAAAAATTAATCAGGGTATTTCAAAAGATAAATTGAATAAAACTTTTTTTGAAGCTAACATTTTTTAATTAAAAGGATGGGATAATGAATTTTGCGCAAATATATAAGGATTATTTAAGAGGATATAAAGTTACATTCACTGAAGGTGAGGTCGATAATCTTGAACTTATTTCTACTAGCGAACCTTTAGATTGCGGTATTACAGTGAGAGTTACTGTGAGTTTTACTAAATCCATTTCAAATGCAATTGCTGGTATACATGTATTAGATTTTATTTCTATAAATAATATTTCAAGAAAAGAAGCTCTTTATAAGTACCTTAATGAACTCAATCTAAAACACTCCTTTATCAAATTTGTATTGGATTCTAATAATAAAATTATTGTATTTGGTATATTACCAATCAATTATTCATTTGAACCAGAAATTGTCGCTAGGATGTTACTTTCTATACTGGATGCTTGCAATTTTGAATATCCTAGAATTATGAATATTATTTAGTAATACTCCAGATAGAATGGGAATTGCATTTTGTTAAAATAGAAGATCATAAATTATCCTAATTGGAGAGGAATTATATAAAATTACAGGTAAGCTTACATCAGAAACCTTGCCAAGCCCTTTTATTGAAACACCTAAAAAAGATAAAATTGGATAGTATAAAACGTAATTAAAAATGGCGAAAAGGAATAATAATAAAAATCCAAAGCCGAAAACAGAAAAATCTTCATCAAGTTTTGTATCTTCGGTAGACTTATTTTTAAATATTGAATAATCCTTTCTCATTTGATCAGTTAATTTAGGATGCTTATATTGTTCGGGAGCTTGAAATAGTAATGGTTTAATTAAAAATCCAAGTCCCGGAAAAATAAAATGAAAGGAATGCTGAATAAGGAATGAAATTCCAGTACTCCAAATTGTTCTTTCAGTTTTGCCCTTTTCCCATTGCTCTTTTAACTCTTTTTTTATTCTTTTTTCTTCCTCAACTAACATTTCATATTGTGTAAAAGATAAAGAATATTTTTCAATAAATTTTTTTTCCGGTTCTATTCCAGGCGTTCGATATGTAATTTGAAAAGCTAAGGTGAAAAAAAATACTATTAATAATGACAAATACATTGGAATATGGATTGGATTTATAAATATAGAAATGAAAATTGATATAACTAATGGCAAAATTAAAAAGAAGAAAAGACTAGTCCTTTTGAAAAACGAAATAAATAGCAATATATTGTAAGCTAAATATCCTATCCAGAAATAATTTTTTTCATGAATTATATCATCAAAGCTTAAGAATAAAAAATTGAATAAAGATAGATAAATTGAAAATAGAAAAGGCAACATATTCAGACTTCCTCATCTAATGATTATACTTAAAAAAATCATTATTTTTTATTTAATCCCAATAAACTACAAGCAACTCCATTTGCTGCAAATAAACCTTGGTGCGCTTCCATAGGCATACTTACAGGAATATCCTTGTAAGGCGTTACTCCGCCGCCAAACACACCGGAGTCTTTTATTAAGTGTGCACCAATTCCTAACCACATTGCAGCAATTGCTTTTCCTTTATGTTTATCGATATAATTATAAACGGTATCCCAGACTTGGTGTCTATCAATTGGCATTCGGTTTTTTACTTTTTCCAAAGTGAGCAATGAAAATCTTCCAGTGAATTCAATGCCAAGTCCGATAATGATAGAATGTGTAATAAAGCTTCTGTGATGTTGAATGCCAGCAAGCGTAATATCAGAATCAGGTATACCTCCTTCAAGGTCTAAACCGCCGGCAGCAGTAAAGAAAATTGCAACAGAAATTATGGTAACAATTACAACTTCAATTTGTTCTTCTCTTTTTAATTTGAGGAAATTATTATATGCATTCCGAACTTTATCCGGCAAACTTATCATAAATTCATTTATTCGTTTACCATCGTACTTAATTGATTCAATAAATCCGTTTTGCCGATAACGATCGAAGGTTTGTATGAAAAAATCTGTGGTTCTTTTAACAGAGTTCTTTTTTGTTTCCCAGGTAGTTTTTGCGGATTGCATGCTTGTATTTTTGAGAATATCAAAAAGTTCTTCTGAGGAAAGGTCTTTCAATGCGTATTTAAGATCAGAAATAAGTTTTTCAAATAAAGCTTGTTTCTGTGCCGAAAGAATAAAAGTCTCGTTCATATTAATTTTCCCATCCTTTTTATGATTATAAAAGTTTTAATATCAGCATAAGAAGTAATCCTAAGCCTATCCCAATTAAAATGATAAAAGAGATTACTCTTCCTATTGTTTTGATAATGGGATTTTCAGATATGTTCTTATGACTTTCAAGATTTTGAGCTGACTTTTTAAATAGAAAGTTTCCAATGGGTCTAAATACAAAAAGAAGTCCTATGAGCCAACCAGGCATAATAATGTCCCTTTAAATTGGAAATACCATTTTAATAATTAAAAATTAGAGTGCTTTTGCTTTCTTCTTTTTGCTGAATAAATCCTTGATATATACAGTCATTAATCCCAATAGTAATATTTCTAATCCGATATATATCAGGTGTAAATTCATACCAAAGAAAAATAAAATGCCAACTACTAATACGACTATATAATTAAGAATAATAAATTTTATCCTTTTTATTACTAAAAAATATAAGAGTATTACTATAGGCACTGAAATAAGCAAAGTAGTAAATGCCATCATAAGTGGACCTCTAAATTTTTTTTGGAAAATTAGTCCAAAGGGCTAAAATATTTCCGGTTTATATATTCAGCTAAAAGACAATTCCCCCTTTACCGGAATTTGGTTAAGGGATGTACCTCTATTGTTACATTATTTATATCAAAATTAAAACAACTTTTAATTTTATCCAATAGATAATTTTACAATTTTCAAAATAAAAAATCCAAAATGATCTTATATAAGATTAACCGCATCTTTTAAATTCTGACTTTGTAAATGCGAATAAATCTGAGTAGTACTCAAATCTTCATGACCTAATAATTCTTTAACAACATAAAGAGAAACACCGCGTTGAACTAACATTGAAGCGAATGAATGCCGTAAAATGTGGAAATGGACTTCATCATCTAAACCGGCAGCACGGACATATTTTTTAAATTGTTTGCTTACAAAGTTTTCATTTAAGCGGATACAATTAACACGATAGTAAACTAATTCATCTTTATTGATAGATAAAACTTGAGGAACACGATTAAGTAAAACTAGACGCAAAGTATTGTTAATGGGGATTATTCTTTCTTTTTTACTTTTTGTTGTAAACGTTTCTGAGTTTTGAACTTTAATAATATTCTGATTAAAGTCTATCCAGGACCACTTCATGTTTATAATTTCTCCGAGGCGCATACCGGTATAAAAGCCGGTGACGAATAAATCTTTCAAGTATGTTTGTTTGGTTTTATCAAGAATGGATTGAAATTCAGAAAGTGAAATAAAAACCGGAAAGGTTTTTACTTGCTTGGGCGCTTTGATTTTCTTTAGAGGATTTTCCGGGAGATAATTCCAAACTACAGCTTTACTGAAAGCTGCTTTAAGTGTACGGTAATAAAGTGATGCCGCTTTGGGTGCGTGTGCATAAGTTGAGGTAATGAATTTATCCAGGGTTCTTGTATCAAGCCAATTAATGTTTATATCTCCGCAAAATAATTTTAGACGGGAGAAAGAAAGGTTAATTGATCTTAAATAGCTTTTCGATTTTGTGTTTGAAACATAGATGCAATACTCTTCTTGAAATTTTGAAAGCAAGATGCTTTTATTCTGCTGCTTTTGTTCATGAGGTGAGACTAAGAAGCTGCCTAAAAATTTGTTGGCTTCCTGAAGGTTGGTTGTCTTAGTTGAAACTGTTGTACGCTTTCCATTCGGAAAGTACACAATTTGATAATAAGGGGACTTGCTGTTTTTAGTTAAGTACATTTGAATAACTCCTTCCGTCATGTATGGACTTTGTATGGAGTTACTCCATTTTGCTCGAATACGGATAAAAAACGTATATAATCCGTATTACTCATAATCAGCGGGTCGGAGGTTCAAGTCCTTCCGGGCCCACAATAAGTGCGAAAATTAAAAAATTTCGCACTTCTTTATTTTAAAGATTTGTGGCTGATTTTACAAATTGTTCTATTTTAACCTAAATTTGCTTTAGTTGACACTAGCAACTATGGCAAAAACTATGGCAAAAATTAATCTGATTCCTGTAGCTAAGATGAATATTTTCAATGATTATTAGACCGAATAACGATAAGCATCGGGGAAAATGTCTCAAACTATTTTATAATGTAGGTACGTTATTACTATTGTAAGATAAATTATTTTTTATGCCTATTGTGGAATAGTTTTAATAATCCTGTGAGGTATTCTTTAAGGTTTTCATTGTACTTCAGAGGTAAATTTTCTAGACAAAGCTAACTGAATAGAGTAAATCGTAATAAAGTTTGAAAGTTTCTTCGAAATCATGTATTCCCAGTTGTAAATTTCCGCGATGTCTTTTATAATGAATATTTAAACCCATATATTAATAGGTAAAGTAATTTGATAAATCAAATTACTTTATATTTTTATTTAAAAAGATTCAGATATTTTTCAAATGTATAAATTCTATTTCTTTTCTTACCGGTTGTTTCTTTCAGAATATTCAGATTAACAAAATCTGTAATTATTGCGTTGGCAGTAGGTTTTGTAACTTTCAATTTATCAATAACATCCTGGAGAGCAATGACAGGCTGTGAGTATAAATAATTTAGAAATTCTTTTGCCAATGAGATTTTTTTATTGAGTCTAAGAATATCTTTTTCTTCAATTTCTTTTCTTAGGATAAGTAATTTATTAAATGTATCAATTGAATTCTTAGATGTTTCAATAACCGCTACCAAGAAAAATTTTATCCATTGTTCGAGATTATTTTTTGAATGGACATTGGAAAGATTATCGTAATAAAGCTGCCTATTTTTTTCAAAGAAGTCAGAAAGATATAATGCAGGTTTGGAAAGAAAACCATTGCTTACAAGATACAAAGTAATAAGCAAACGCCCAACCCTTCCATTACCATCGAGGAACGGATGAATAGTTTCGAATTGGTAGTGGACAATTGCAATTTTAACTAAATGCGGAACTTTGATTTGAGTATTGTTAATAAATTTTTCCAGATCCGAAAGCAAATCATTAAGCTCTATGTGAACAGGCGGAACAAAAACAGCATCTTGAATAGCTGCACCGCCAATCCAATTTTGACTTGACCGAAACTCACCAGGATGTTTGTGCTGACCACGGACACTGGTTAGTAATATTTTATGAACGTGTTTAATTAGGCGAGTTGAGACTGGAAGTTTTTTTAATTTTTCGATGGCGTCATTCATTGCTTTAACATAGTTCTGAACTTCTTCCCAATCATTTATTTTTTCCGGCTCAATATCTCTTTCTCGTAAAGCTGCTTCTTCAATGTTTGTACGAGTGCCTTCGATCTTATTAGAAGTAACCGCTTCTTTTAAAATATGCATCTTGATAAACAGATTAACATCCGGGACAATTGCAAAGAGAGCATTTAGCTCACCAAGTTTAAGATTTGCTTCTTCTAAAAGCTGGTTAATTTGAGGATCACTTACTATCCATTCTATATTAATTTTTGAAGGGTTAAAACTTTTATAACCGGATTGTTGAACCCAAAAGCCAGCTTTGAATTGCTTGATGTCCATTATCTAATCCTCACAAGACTGAATGCTGATTTAACTAAAGTTTTGGAATAGTTAAAGGAAAGGCGTTTCTTTTTACCAAGGGGTTTTCTTAGTAAAAGATGTTGGCTGTAAAGGAGGTAATTATGAGTTCAATTTGTAGGGCTTTTATGGATATTTCCTTTTGTTACCATGCAGATATATTTTCATTACTCGAATTACATTAGCTGACTTTTTGCAAGTATTCAATTAAACAAATTATTTACAGCTTAAGGCTGCAAGGAAACTCTTCAAAGTTATTTCTGAGCGAACATTTCAAATTTGAAATTTTGCTCAGGCTCTAACCTTTTAATAAGAACAAATTTATTCGATCGATTAAAATATCAGGAGGAATGCTATGCACATTTTTAATAAATCAATTAACTATACTTTGGAGGCAGTAGTATATTTAGCTAACCACAAAGGTGATGGTATGATGCTGTCATCAGAAATTGCGAGGCGGGAAAATATCCCGTACCATTATTTAGTAAAAATATTGTAGCGCTTAACTAAGTTCGGATATATTGAATCAGCGAAAGGAAGAAACGGCGATTTCCAGATTACCGAGAAAGGACTGAATTGTACCGTAGGTAGATTGATAAAACAAATTGACGGGTTCAGTACAAAAAAGGAATGTGCGTTTGGGAAAATCTTATCCAATGAGAAAAATCCCTGCACTCTCCATATGAATTGGAGTAAAATTAGGGATGACATAAACAAGTCAATCATAGAATTAAAAATAAAAGACCTAATAATAAAAAGGAACAGAATATTCTGGGAGGAAAATTATGTTGTTAAAATCTATTGATGAACAGACAACCAGGCATTTATTTTCAAAAGACGCTTGTGAACGTATTATAGGATTATCATTCATACAATCAATAATAGATCCATCCGGCAAAATTGTAAATAGCCCTGATGGATGGATGATTGATAAAAGAAGACCAAAGTTTAGATTATTAAAGTCCGAGTTTAAGTATGTTCCAACCGGCTGGCGGGACTTTATACATAATGGGCAGTTTGATATTGCAGTAATGTGGGCAATACATCCTTCAACTACCAAAGAAAATCTTTTGAAGGAATTGAACTCTAGAAATGGATGCAAAGAGATCATAGTATTAAGCGAGAACAGAGAACTTAGCTCACTCCCATCTTTTGAGGTCGAAATGGACATTAATGTTGATCAAATAAACAGGATAGATAATATGGAAAAGCTGTTACTTAAAAAGGAAAAAGAAGAAGCATTTATAGCATATTACTTCACGGCCGCTTATTCCTAATTTGTGTTTTATTATTAAACTACCTACCGCTACACGGCCGTCTATGCTTTGTTTGCCTTTTGTCTTCGAAAGACTTCGTCCGTATATTCTCACCAATTCATCCCACAGCAGCAGCTTGCTTAGCTTTACCCACCTGTTATCCCTGTCTAACTCTATTTGAAATGGATGTTCAAATTCAAATATTTCTATCTGTTTTGTAGATATATAACGTAACATAATTGCAAACTTTTTTATTGCAATTTATTAATTTCCTTGCACTTTTCCAGGGACATTCTCTCCTAACTTGTTATTTTTTTTAGCCTAAGTGAATTTCAGCAAACCCTACTTAACTTTGATTATTCTATCAAACCTCCGCTTATTTTCGCTCATTCCGTTTATTCCACTACGTCGCTTTTGCTTTTATACACTCCGTGTAAAGCAAAAACTAAGCTTCATTACTTTCACTACATTCGCTCAATACAGCTTTCATAAAACTTATCCTTTGCGTTTTTTACTGTTTAATAAATTTTTGAAGCTGATTGGCTGTCAAGATACAAAACTGCGTTTTCATGTTTGCGTAAAATTGTCGCCGGGCAATCGTTACTTATTTCCCCTTTAATAGTCTTATAGACAGCAGTTTTTTTTGTTAAACCGGGTACAACAGTGAACATATATTTAGCGGAGAAAAGTGCGGGTACAGTTAAGGTTAAAGCTTTTCTAGGTACGCTTTCAATTGAAGGGAAACAACCGTCGTTTACTTGCTGCTGCCTGGAAATATTATCAAGTGATACAATTTTAACTAATACAGGATCATTAAAATCTGCAACCGGCGGATCGTTAAATGCAATATGCCCGTTCTCGCCTATTCCAAGGCAGACAATATCGATTGGCGCTTCCTCAAGAAGATCCGCATATCTTTTACATTCCGCGTTCAGATTATCCGGTTTTGAATTGATATAATTAACCTGCTTAAAATTTAATTTCCCAAAAATTCTTTCCTTTAAAAAATTACCAAACATTTGTTCCGCAGCTTCTTCGAGTCCTATATATTCATCCATGTGAAATGCCGTAACCCTGTTCCATTCTATTCCGTTTATCGATACAAGTTCCGAGAGTAATTCGTTTTGTGAAGGAGCCGCAGCAAAAATCATTCTAACTTCTGGTTGTGTGGAAAGCAAGGCTTTTAGTTTTTCGCTAACTTCAAATGCAGCTTGCCTGCCCATTGAGGTACGGTCAGGATAAATTTCAACTTTTAATTTATCTACATTAAATACTTTAATTACATTTTTTACATTCATAATTGTTTAAGTTATAAAGTTTAATAAAATCCTTTCCCCGACTTTGTAGTGAGAAAGTTATTGAAACGAGTTTTTCACTTCAACAATATCATTTTCCGGCTCATGCTGTTTAAGCCGGAACTCAAAGTATAAATATATATTCCCGAAGGTAAACTGCCGGCATTAAAATTTATCTGATATATACCCGGATTTAAATTACTGTTTATAACTGTTTTTACTTCCTGTCCGAGTGTATCATATATTTTTAAAGTAGTCTTCGCTTTCTTTTCAATTGTAAAAGATAGCCTTGTAGTAGGATTAAACGGATTAGGATAATTTTGATGTAATGTGAAAGCCGCCGTTGTATTTCCTTTCCATTGCTCTACTGGTGTTGTATTAACTGCTATCGTATCTTTTATATCCGAATAATTTCCTACGGAATCAACGGCATGCAACAATATTAAATATCTTGAATCGTTGGAGAACGCAGAGTCGGGATAAAAAGATACATAATTTGTAGAATCAATTTTCCAGGCTCCCGTTACAGGTGAATTGCCGTTAGACAGGTTGCTGACCGTTGAATTCTGGATAGTCTTACTTTCGTCAACTCCGGTACCGCAAATATCAACAATATGAAATTGAAAAAAACTGCTGCCGTTTCCTGGTACAAATTTGCTGTTGATTAATTCAGGCGGCGTAATATCTTTATTACTTGTTCCCCATTTGGGAAAATTTTTATAATAATCATAATGATGAATTGCAATACCCGCATATCCTATTTGATCTTTAAAGTATCGATCAACCTTGTAGAGGTCGTCTTCCATATTTCCCCAGCCCTCTTCATAAAATGTTGAAGTGGGCGGATCAACGCTTTGAGTCTCAACTCCAATAACAGCTCTTTTACCTATCTGGCTGGCATACAAAACTTCAAAGCCGGCGTCTTTAATAATTCGATCCGAAGTATCGACATAATCCATTATGGCAACATAATCCACCAGATTCATCAATTGCTCGCAGTAATAGATTCCGGATCTATTGTTGAGCCAGCCGGTAGTGCTGTCGTACCAGCGGGGAATAGCCACTCCGAAATATGTGCCGTCGTTCAATGAATCTATTTTTGTTTGACAGTAAGTCAACAGTTCTATAAATCCATTCCAGATAGTTTCCCTAGTCGCCGGATCCGACCAACCGGAATTAAGGTAAGGCTCAACATCATATTGAATACCGTCAAATCTCTCGGTTGAGTCTTTTGCTTCAAAATTAAAAGCTATTACATAATCCATATATTTTTCACCCGAGCTAATATTGGTAGTTGCCCAGGTTTTATCGCCGTCAAGGTATTCAATTTTTAGTCCCCGGGAATGAGCATCCTTTAAAAATGAATGAAGCTTTGCCCTTTGTGCAGAATCGCCGACAACATATCCGTGGGCAGACATGAAAAGCAGAGTAATCGGTCTGGGGTAATCCTTTATCGCATTAGGATCATTTATGCCGGGAGGATTTGCGCAAAAGTTATAAAAAGCAGTCCTCGTTGACGAGTATTCTATTATACTCGAAGTACTGCCCCAAACCCACATTGCTCGTACATTGGTCTGAGCTTTAATAACGTTTACACCAAACACTAAGATAATTATTAATAAACTAAATTTTTTCAATATTATGTCTCCCGAATTTTCAATTATACTTATAGGTGATATCCCTTTACAAAAACTTTATCAATGTTCAACTTATATCCGTTATCTGTTCTATCTATATCTGCGATTATAATATCCGCACTCTTCCCTTCGTCAATGCTGCCGGTAAAACTTCCCTGTCCAAATTTTCCCTTTGATGTTTTCGGTTCATATATTCCCAAAATTTTAGCAGGATTTTTACTGCACAAATGTGAAGTTTTAATGAGCGCATCTTCAAATTCCAGTGGACTATGCATCTCATGCCATACTCCTTCAATAGGCATTGTAAGCCAGGTTAATACATTTGAAAAGGCCGAGTCCATAGTAAGCATACTTCCGAACAGTGCATATTCTCTATCCGCAATCAGCAGATACTCTCTGTTAGAACTTACAATACCGTCAACGCCGAGTACATGGAATTCTTTTAAATCCTTAAACGCAGCAGCGAACATACTATCCGTAATTGCAATAACTTTATCGAAGCCTTTTCGCTTTATAGTATCCATCACGTAAGATTTATCTACATGGTAGCCGTCAACAATTATTTCAACTGACATCCCAGAAGCCCGGAGGACATTTTCAACGGCGCCGCCGCCGTCAAGTGATTTGCTTGATGAACCTGTTGGGCCATTTAAAAAATGAACAGCCAGGCTTAATCCGCTTTTAATAGCTTTATCATATTGAAAGCCGATTGCACCGGTGTGGCCTGCAGCGCATACAATTTCTTTTTGCGACAAATATTTAATTAACTCAAAAGCCGAATCCCCCCATTCGGGTACAACATTAACAACTTTAATAAGTCCGCCCGCATTCTTTTGAAGCTCGTTAAAAAGCTCAATCGAAGGTTCGTTAAAATACTCCGGATTATGTGCGCCCCGGTAGTCTATTAGTTTCATAAATGTTCCCTCTACAAACAAACCTCCGAGAACTTCTTTCCATGGCGACTGAATGTAATCGTGTTTGTATTTATCTACATAATTAAAAACTTTTTTCAACTGTTCAATCGGAGAAGCAAGACTTGTAAGTACTGCCCTTGTAACGCCGGTTTTTGCATATTCCTTTAATGCATTGTCTAAGCCTCGCAAATAAGTTTCTTCATCGGAAAGAAAGTCTCCGGCATCAAGATTATAAACACCGTTTGTTAAATCGAAGCCGGCAATTCCATTAGTATGAACATCAATAAAGCCGGGTAGTACATACTTTCCGCCTGCGTCAATCACCCGGATATTTTTTCCGCCCGCTGTACTTTTACCTACACTAGAAATCAATCCGTTTTCTATTTCAATATCAACCATTTTTAATTCATCGGCAAAAAGAACGGTTCCGTTAGTTATTATTATTTTATCTTCCATAAATTTTCACTTTTTTAACAGCTCTATTTTATCTGCTCGAATAATTCATCAACACGAGTTTTTTCATCCGGTGTCTGCTTGCTTACAAAGCCTTCAAGGAAGAAAACACCGAATGAGACTAAAAGTTCTAAACCGGTATAAAGAGCAAAGGGAGTTTCCGTACCGGTTATAAGTGCATATCCGTATTTTACAATAACAAATGTAGCAAATCCCAAAGCCCATGAAAATATAGCACCCCTCCAGGTCGCTTTCTTATATACCATACCGAATAAAAGCGGAACAGACACCGGTCCTAAAATTGCCGCATACCATTCTACCATAGCATTAAATGCCCCGTGCAGATGGATAGTAATTAGTGCCGAGCCGATAGTTAGAACACCGAGCACAATTGTGGATATCATTCCTACTTTAAGTAGAAGCTTGTCTTCGGCATTCTTCTTAATTGTTCTTTGAAAAATATCCTTTGTAAAAACGCTTGCAAGTGAATTTAGATCTGCGCTAATCATCGACATTGTTGCGGCAAAGATTGCTGATATAAAAAGCCCGATCATCCCGGGAGAGAACGCGCTGAATAGTTTTTCCGCAACAAGTACATATGCTTGTTCCGGATGGACAACTTTTCCAACAATCAATCTGGCAGACCACATTGGGATATAAATTGCAAGCGGATAAATCAAATACAAGGATGCGGAAAGATAAGCAGCCTTTCTTGCGTCTTCTGGCTTTCCAATAGAATAAAAGCGCTGGGCCAAACCCCATGTTCCTCCGTTGTAGCTTAAAATTATTACTACGGTATATACAATTAAAAACCACGGTGAAATCGCTTTGCTGAAAATTGCAGTATGTCCGGGAGGCATTTGAGACCACATCGATGACCAGCCTCCAACAAAATGCAATACCAGAAAAACCAGGATGAACGACATAGAAAACTGAACAATGAACTGCGCGAAATCTGTAAGCATTGTTGCCCAAAGCCCGCCAAATAAAATATAGAACACCGTAACAACGCCGCAGCCGATAATTACATATTCAAGTGGCAGACCGGAAATAACTGCTACAATTATGGAAAGAGAATATAGCTTAACCCCTTCATCAATAAACTTAATTCCTATTCCACTCCAGGCAAATAACTGCCGGGTCGCAGGATTGAACCTTCTCTCCAGATATTCAACCGGAGTAATGATTTTAAGCTTTACCCATTTTTGAGCCCAAACGTTCGCACCTATTATCATAGCAATAAAAATAGGAACGGCAAAAAAAGTCCATACGCTGAATCCGTACAGGTAAGCAATAGTAGCATGCCCGACAAAAGCAAAAGCACTGTAGCCCGACATATGATGAGATATTGCTGCCATCCACCAGGGTACTTTTCTGCCGCCGGCAAAGTAGTCTTCCATATTCTTTACTTTGCTCTTTGCATACAGTCCGAGAAAAACCATTAAGATCGTATATACAAGGATAACTATATAATCGGCGGTAGTTAATATCATAAGTATTTTTGCTTATTATTATTCCCGGTTTTTATCTGCATGTTATTTATCTCCATTTGAAAAGTAATTTATGATTGCGTCATAAATTAGACCGGTATTCTGTACGGCTGAGTTGGGGGTCATCCAGTATTCTGCCCAATGTTTATAATCTGATCTTAAATTTTTTAACAATGCGATAATCTCATTGGGGTCTAAGCTGAGGGTTCCTTCCTCATTATCAACAATATAATTTGCAACAACTGCACCCCAGTACTGAAAATATCCCGCCCTTTCCCAGGCCTGAAGAACTTCCAGGCCTTTCTTTGCCTCGGGAATAAATTCATTTAGCTCATCAATACCTTTTAATATTTTTGAAGTTGCTGCTTTAACTAATCCGATATTCTCATTCCACTGCTTGCCGTTGTTATTCTTCTTCCATTTAGCAATTAAATCCCTAATATATCCGGGCGGGGCAGGACGCGAATCCTTCATGCCTGACCACATTATTCCGGTTGACTGCTGATCAACAAAAGGAAAAGGATAGCCGATATCTGAAAAAGCTTTAAATACTTCAGTGCTCTTCACACCAAAAAAATATTCGGAGCTCAAGGCAAGAAGTTCGCTATGCGAAAGGCTGCCGTTCTTCATAGATAACGGAACCAGATAAATCCAATTCGCCTGCGTTTCATAATTCGGGATTCTAACCGCCCAGCTTGTTACACAAGTGCCGAGCAGGTTATCTTCGACTGCCTTTTTTGCAGCACCGATTATATTTGATGAATGAAGATTCTGCCTTCCAGCAAATACGGCGTCGCCGTGAGACCTAGATGAACTGCAGAGTACAACATCGTATCCGAGTCTTTTTAAAACATCTACTGTATAGAAAGGCTTAAGGTTACCATTCTTATCTATTATCCCGGGATAATTTTTAATATCCTCTGGGCTTAATTCTTCTTTGCTCAATCTTTTTACCTTGTCCCACACCATAACCTTATTAGGAACAGTATCGCCGTCCCAGTAATTCCAATCCCATATTACAAATCTTTTAGGAATTGCAGAAATATCGTTTGGGTAACGCATAATCATATCATTCCATATACAGGGGCGGATACCTTTGTCAAGCAGAGGCTTAGCAATATCCTCCATGTATTCAGCATAAAGTTTCCCTTTGCCTATTTCTTTTGCTCTGGTGGCGCATTCAGGACTGGTAGCAAAAACATAAGCTTCGTCTCCCCCTAGATGAAAATATTTTATGTCTCCGAAAAGTTCGAGATATTCTTTAATCCAGCTTTTAATGAATTTTCTGACTTCGGGCTTGCATGTTGCATAGCAGTCATACCTATCGGAATCTTCTCTGAAAGAAAAATATTTTTTATGACGCAGAACGTATTCGGCATGACCAACAGTCTGTAGTAGCGGTATGGGCTCAAGACCCAAAGACCTTGAGTATTTTAAAATATCCTTAAAGGTGTCCTTCGAGAAAGCATCCTTATCTGTACATTCAGAGCATGTCTCCCATTTTATCTTACCTTCAACTTCCCAGAGAATAGCATTGTAACCCATATCCGCAGCCTTCTTAAGCCACTTTTTCAGATAGCTTTCTTTCAAAGCGACGGAATTAAGATCGATATGTAAAACAATTAATTGCTTGACAGACTTTTTTTCATTTTGTGCAAATGAGAAATTCATTAATGTTGCCGCCAGGCAAGTAACAAGTGTAACTATTAATATTTTATTCAATTAAAATCCCCCGAAGCGTTAGAAAAAAATTTCTCCATTAAAGGAATTGTTGCGCCGGTTACTACGGCATTATCGCCAAGCTTCGAAAATAAGATTTCCGTTGCTTTGCGAGGAATTTCAAGTGCGTGCTTCTGTACAACATTCATTATAGAATCCATAATTATTCTGCAGGTACTATCAACCTTTCCGCCGAGTATAATTGTTTCCGGATTGAAAAGATTTATCAAGGTTACTATTCCTTCCCCAAGGTTCTTGCCCATCTCATCAAGTAAATTAAAAGACAGCTTATCACCGTCATTGGCTGCCAATGTAATCATTTCGAAATTAATTTTTTCCGTATCGCCTTCCGCCATTTCTTTAAGCCCTGAAATAACTCCTTGCTCAATCAAGGTCTTTGCGCGGTGAATGACTGCTTTAGTGCTTGCCAATGCTTCCACACATCCAACGTTACCGCATTCGCATATCGGACCGTTTTCATCAACCGTTATATGACCAAACTCTCCGGCCGAACCGGTAGCTCCTGCATATAAAGAGCCGTTAAGGATTATACCCATTCCAAGCCCAGAGCCGATATTCAAATAAAGAACATTTCTCTTTCCTTTGCCGTTCCCGAAATTTAATTCAGCCAATGCAGCGGCGTTTGCAACGTTCTCTACATAAGTCTCAATACTAAACTCTTTTTCAATTAAATTCTTTATTGACAGATCACCCCAATCGACAAGATACGGAAACGGCCGAGTAGTACCTTCTTTCGGATTAACGAGACCCGCAATAGCAACGCCTACTCCCAGCAATTTTTGTTTTGATATTGCCAATCCGTTTATTGCATTGTGAATACTACCCAATAAAGAATCGACGACAAAATCTTTACCCGAAGATTTATCGAATGATAAAGAATTGTTGTATAGGATTTCTCCTTTTAGATTTCCAACGATTGTGTGAATCCGGCTATGAGATAACTCCACTCCTACAATTAATTTATAATTTGGATTTATCTGATATAAGACCGAAGGTCTGCCGCCGCCTGACTCTTCCTTTCCCGATTCGACAGTCAGATTCTTTTCATTTAATGTTAAAATTATCGAATTAATTTTTGCAAAGCTTAAACCCGTTATATTTTCAATTTCCCTTTTAGTAACGGGTTCATGCTGTTTAATAGTATTTATAACCAAAGATATATTGCGGGCTCGAAACAAAGACTGTCCGCCGCTGTTATTCTCTTTAATTGAATTGATCATTCATTAGTCCGTAATAAATATTAGTTAAATTATTTTAATGTAATCGACCGAAAAAGTAACTTTCAAAATATAAACTATACAAATGTTTAAAAGTTAATAATGTTAAAACTTTAGTCCCATTGTAATCTGAAAAGGATTAGAGAACCTTCCTGTAGCATCTACAATATAGCTCAAATCCAGTTTTATCTGCATTCCGTTTGAAAGTGAATATCTTAAACCGACACCCGATGTAAAGTTACCTAAATCATAATTCATCCTGTAACCGGTACGGAGCTGAAAGATTCCTAAATAATCATATTCCAATCCCAAATTTAAACGCTCCGTATAATCTCTCGGATGAATTGCATCGACGGCAAGCAGCAAACTGCTTCTCGGTGAATTCTCAAATACATCAAGCATGTTCATGGAAATACCCATCTTAAAAGTTAACGGAGTGCCGAAGGCTTCCTGCTGGTACTTTATATCCGGCGAAAAATTCTGTATTGACATTGCAAAGGCCAAACTCTTATAGCCCGGATAATAAACAGTACCGAGATCGACCGAGAATGTTTTCATAATATTACTTACCGTCTGATTAACACCGGTTGTAGTAACAACAACATTTTGTCCATAATCTTCATATAAAAATCTTACCTGCCCGCCTACAGCAAACTGTTCGGAAATTCTCCTTGAATATGCCAGCCCGATTGCAATATCCGAAGGAGAAAAAGTTCCTTCATCAATATAGCCAAGCTGTGTAGAGCCCGATACTGTATTTGCAACGGCAGTCGCATTCAGCTTCCCGTAGTTCATCCAGATAACACTTAAAGCAAATGTACCATAATTCCCAAAGTTCATACCTACAGCAGCGGCATCCATTGAAATATCCGCAATCCATGAATTATGTGAAAAATAAAATTCCTTATCGTCAAGATCGGATAGTCCCGCCGGATTCCAGAAAATTGACTCCAGTCCTTTAACCATAGAAATTCCTGCTTCGCCCCGGCCCACCATTTCGGCGCCGACACCTATTTTCAAGTATTGCATGCCGCTTTGCGCAACCTTTTTTAAATCGCCCTGGGCATTAAGCTTTGGAACAAAAAGTATAAGGCTTATAAAAACAACCGGGATAAAAATAGAGATATATTTCCTCATCTGATCACCACAAATTTTATTATAGCATCACCCAGCTTGGATTCTACATGAGCGATATATAAACCGCTTGCAATAAACTGGTTTGAATCCGAAATTTGATTCCATGATTCGGATCCTAATCCGTTTGTGTGATAAATAGTTTTAACAAGGTCTCCCGATACTGTATAAATTCTAATAGTACATTCACCTGGAAGGCCTACGAACAAAAGCTTATTGTTTTCAACATCGCTCGGATCGTTCGGATTACCGAAATTTTGTGAACGGATATTAAAAGGATTAGGAACCACTCTCAGATTCTTTTGAAAGCTTGAATAAGTTTCTTCTGCAGGGCGGGCAGCCGCAGCCCCAATGTATGCGGTTGAAGTAAGCCACGAGCTTTCAAGAGAAAGACCGGGCTGTAGAAAGTTCTGTGTTCCGTCGTCGAAAGCTGTAACGGCATAATAATAATTAAAGCCCATTACCAGATTGGTATCGGCATAATCGTGCGTTACCGGAACTCCGCTTTTTCCTCCGCATTCAAATATTTTTTCCCATAAATTATCCGGAGTAACAGCAACTCTGTAGATTCTATATCCGGCAAAATCTTTTTTACCTGTAATGGGATCGGAAGCATTCTCCGCATTTGCAGACCAGTGCAAAATATTTTTCCCAACCGATGTAGTAATAGTAAGCGAATCCGGAGAAGGCGGAGGCGCAGGTACTCTGTAGTTATGGTTATAAACGTTTATAGCGTTCGCCATCGATTTAAAGAGTGAGTCTTTACCGGTAGAAATTTCCTGGAGATATTGGTCTTGAGTAATCGCACCGCTTAACAACTGCATTCCAAGTTCTTTTGCTCTCTCTCTCGAAATGCCGTCAATAATCTGGACAAGGATAATTCTTACGTCCTCATTAATCGGAATATTATACGGTCCGCAGGCTATCATTAAGTTCTGCGCGCCTATCCCGTTAATGTCCTGGTTTCCACCTTGAGTTAATACCTGATACCTAGCAGTACCGCTTGTTACTAAAGAAGAATTTGTAGTTACGGTTTTCGGCTGTGAAGGATCGTCGGAAGCACCGAATTCGAGATCATCAATCGCCTGCTTATCGACATGCAAAATACCTACACCGTAATAACCGGGGACCTGGGGTTCCTTTGTTATCGGATCCGGTGCATATTCGGAAGAACCTACCGGGCCATCCCAGCAATATAAAATTCTCATTGAGTCGGCGCTTTTATCTCCCTCTACCCATTTGTTGTAAGTCGAGCCATAGTAACGATAAAAATCATTATACTCAACCCCGCCGAACTTTGGTTTAATGTCGGTTGAAAACGGAAATCCGAACCAGACACTCTTTAACTCAGAATTAAGTTCTTTAGTTTGAGTATTACCATCAACGTTTCCGGTGTTGATGAACCTGTAATCATAAATAATATAATTCCTCTGCCCGGAAGAAGCGTAAGCATATGTTTTCAACTGAACTGTAATTCCCATAGAAGTTGTCCAGTCGCTTTCAATCTGCTCATCGCATTGGAGCGAAGGTACAACAACAGCGGCATCATAAACTTCAATCTTAACTGTTTTACCATCGGTTATCTGAACCGTCGGATAGGGATATTTTACTCTCTTTTGAAGGCTCAATGGAGTAAGGCTGCTGTAATCAATGCTGAAATTTCCCGAAGCGACAACAGCAGTACTGGGCAAAGTATCGTTAACTCCTAAAAAATTTTGAGCGCCGATCCATACTCCCCAGGATTCCTGATAATACTTTCTGGAAGTCATATCAAAATACCTGGAATCGTAAGGCCAGGTTGGGTAAAGAATATCGTTATGCCTATAAATCAACGCTCCGTCATTAGTAACTTCTGCGGCAACACGGTTTATATGATGCTCAAAATTTGTTTGAGCAAAATTAACTTCACTAAAAACGAATATGATTGGCAGAATAATTTTCAACTTATTTAAATATCTCATCTTATCTCCGGTTATAGATCAATATGAATACCGAAATAGTAATGTCTTGGATTAAGGAACAACAATTGAGTTGGAAAGTCTCCCGGCGGCGGCAGTTGAATATATGACTGTTTATAGTCGCCCGGTTCATCGCTTCCTCCTTCACTCGGAAGCTTTAAGGAATTCATATAATTTTCCCAGTCTTTTAAGTTAGGCAGCAGCAGTGAACGTAAATAATTTGTTAGTTCTTTCCTGTTGAATAAATTATAAACTTCCACATAAGCCTCCATAGCAACACCTTTAATATTGAAGCTTTTCGAAAGCCTCAGATCGGTATTTTGATGATCACGCCATCTTACATTATAACTTACACCGGGAAGATTCTGAGGATTCCACGTAAAAGTAGAACCGCTTCTTAATTCATGGGTTACGTTAAGCCTCCAATCAGAAAAAAGCTTTGTTCCTAATATATCCGGTCCCCAGTTTCTCGGAGTACTGAAAGTTATATTCGCAAGTAAAGTATAATTAGCTCCAGGAGTAGCCTGCGTGCTATTGCTAAGCTGTGGAGTTCTGTAAACATCTTCATACAAAACATCGTATCCGACATTGCCCGTAGACATTACATAATAATCATAACTTACGCTGCCTGTAATATAATCTCCCAATTCTTTCTGAAAGATTGCTTCAAATCCCCTTACATCCGCATAGCTGTCGTTCGTATAAGAAGTAACTACGTTCCCTGCGTGGGATGCAAAATCAACCTCTTTAATTTGATTTGTAATGTCACGATAATAACCGGAAAGGTGGAATAGATAATCTTCACCAAATTGCTGCTCGAATCCAAGTTCGTAGGCAATTGTTCTTTCAGGCTTTAAATCGGAGTTCGGGATATAATCATAATTGCCGGCTTCTCTTTCACGGAATGTATAAAGCATATCTACGCTAGGCTCGCTGTAAAAGTGACCGTAGTTGAAAAACAATTTACTCTTTGTACTGATCGGATGGGATATTCCGATACGCGGACTGACATAAAAAAAGGGCTGTACGGTTGCTGTCGGGGCTAGTGAAATACTGTCAACATTAAAATCGGAGGAGAATAGATTTGTAAGGTAAGTGCTTCTTCTGTTAGTATAATCCAATCTCACGCCAAGGTTTGCAATCATGCCTTTAAATTCAATTTTGTCCTCTGCATAATAAGCGGCCCTAATCGGTATACGGTGAAAAATATCCATCTTTAAAAGCGGAGGATTATATTGTACTATTCCGCTGTTTTCATTAAGGTCGTCATAATTAAATTCGAAGCCGGTTTTTATTTGATGGTAATCTCCGAGCTGGCTTACCAGGTCTAAGCGTGAAGTAATTAATCCTTCCCTTGAATAATCTCTTTGCTTTCCCATGGCTCCCATTGTAAAGAAATAGCCTTGGGTTGTAAGTCCGAAATCGCTTTCCCTATTGCCGAAATCTCTACCTGTTGCCTGAGGAATCCATCCCTGCTGCGGAGATGCATCGAATGTAAAACCTCCGATTGTAAAAATAGGACCGCCAGTAAACGGCATGGGATAAACAAATGAACGGCGCAGTAGATAGTTTATCTTAAAATCATAATACGTACTCGGAGATAAGACATGGTTTATGGATACACCTATTTGATTCCTATACCTGTCTGCAACCGACTGCTGCCCATCGTAATATTTCGTTCCGTAATACTGCAAACAATAAACGGCCTGAATCGGAGTAGTAACAGATACTTCCGGAGTGTTATACGCAACTGAAGAAAAATTTTCCTGGTAATTTCCCTGTACATTTATTTTTAATGAACTCAAAAGACGGTAGGTTAATTTCCAGAACCAGTTCATATCGGTAAAATGGTCTCTCGACAGAGGAATCGCCAGCATATTATATTCATACCTTAAGCTGGTAAAGAAATCAATATTGTTTACCCAGCCAAGCTGGCTTAATACCGGCAGCGGTCCGCCTAGTGAAGCGTCAACTATCTGATCAGGCCTATTGCCGTACGCTCTTTGCCGATGCTGCCATTTCCAAACCGCCTGCGCCTGTTCGGGAGTAAAATGATAAACGGTATCGTACTTGGAAAATAATTCCCAGTAGCTGTCGGGATTAGCGGGATCGTGTTTGCCGTCCGGTCCATATAGTGCGGCATTAGTTCCGTACAATTGCCATTCCGGTGCGTAGTTAGGATCATAAATATTAGGGCCGAAATGTTTAAGTTGGGCTGTGCTTACTTTATAATCTAAAGTTGCGTGGTATCTGCTGCCGCCTTCTTTTGTAACTATATTTATAACACCGGACCTTATATTACCGTATTCTGCACTAAAACCGCCGGTTAATATCTCTGCAGCCTTAAGCTGACTAATATTAAAATTAGTTAAGCTGCCGCTGTAAATACCTTCGGTTACGTTCATGCCGTCAACAAAAATTCCTACGCTTGTTCCTCCACGGACAGAGAGCGCAGGAGTAATTTGTTCGGCAACATCATTTGAAGTATTCCTAAAGATAACGCCTGCCTGCAAATTAAGCATACTGTTAAAATCCTGTACCGGTGCATTTGCAATGTTTTGAAGATTTATATCCTGTCTGCTGGAAGAAACATCAAGTGCAATAGCAGGCTTTTTAGCAACAACAACCACTTCTTTACCAAGCTGAATATTTGATTGTTCAAGCGCGAAGTTAAGCTCTGTTGTATGGTCAATGCTGACTACTACCTGCGTCATTGTTACGGTTTGATAGCCAACATAAGAAGCTCTAACTGAATAAGTTCCCGCCGGGACTCCAATTATAAAATACTTTCCATTCACATCTGCAGATGCACCGTACTGCGTACCTAATATCATTATATTTGCGCCTATTAAAAATTCCCCGGTTTTTGCATCTTTAATAACACCTGATATTTTTCCCGTATTCCCGGCAAATGTTTTAACTGCAAGTAAAAGGAATAAGACAGCCAATGCGGTTATATTCACCAGCAAAAATCTTTTTTGAATTTTGATTAACATGATCTAATACCTTGTAATCAGTTCGCCACAAAATTTATAAAATAAAACCTTGAAGGCTTTTAAGACCCTCAAGGCTAAATTTTAGAATTATTTTAATAACAGCATCTTTTTAGTTGAAATGAAATTTCCTGCTTTCAATGTGCAGAAATAAACACCACTGGATAACTTTGCAGCATTAAATGAAATGCTATGGTTACCTGCAGTTTGTTCTTCAGTAATCAAAGCGGCAATTTCTTGTCCAAGTATGTTATAAATTTTTAGAGTAACAAACGAACTTTTAGGAAGCTGGTAGCTTATAACCGTACCCGGATTAAATGGATTCGGATAATTCTGATTAAGCTCGAATCGCTTCGGGATATTGTAATTTCCTTTTGAAGTAACAGAAGTAATTACGCCGGGTGAAAATTCATCTACACCTTCAATGCCGTCAACCACAATGGAATATGTAATATTGTTCGGATCGGGATTTAAAATATCGAACCTTACCTGATCGACATTAGCAAGATCACCGTAAAGCTGACTTAAAGTTCCCGGGTCGCCAGTCCAGTTAGGATTTGTAGGATCGTTGCCGAGATATCTGAAGCCGTTTACGGTATCAATTACGAAGGGTATTCCGATATGTTTCCAAGAAGTAGATGACAAGGAGACAGGACTTGACGCCCACATTTCACTACCGTTATAAAATCTGAAAATTATATGATTATTACTTCCATCGCCTTTTAGCCAGAATTGGATCCCACCTTGAAGATTTGAGAAATTAAGTCCCGGTATTATATTTTTTCTTCTTATCGCTGTATATTGAGTTCCCGGCGCACCTTTATATGTTATTACCGCAGCTTTATTTCCGCTGGCAACCGAATCTGTATTAGTAGTTAATGAAAGTGAAACGCTTGCATCTCCAAACTGCTGCCAGGTCGATGTAAGATCAATAGTGGTACCGTAAGTTTCAAAATCATCAACTGGAACAGGAGGCAGCGGCGGGAATTTATCCACAGCATATAATCCATCTATATTAACTATATAATGTACAAAATCAATAACAGGCCGGTAAACATAAAAACGAACCTGATTAACATTTGCCAGATCTTTTTTTAGCATATCTATTGTTCCTAGATCTGGACCGATTACCGGATTGTCCGGATTGTTTCCCAGATAGCGAAATCCTTTGAGCGTATCTATTATAAACGGGACGGTAATTAGGTGCCACGTCGTATCCTTTAAAGGCATTTTATACGATGACCACATTTCTGTACCGTTGTAAAAACGAAATGAAAAGTTATTTACCGAACCGTCTCCCTTAAGATAAAATTGAACGCCTTTTTTATTTGAAATATCAACCGGAGTTAAATTCCTGGTTCTCATTGCACCGCCCCAGGTTGTTTGGTTATCGCCGACATACATATAGTCAATATATTTGAATCCGCTCTGAGCATTTACCGGATCAGCTTTTAGGTTATAATCCAGTGTTGAATAACCGAAGAACTGCCAAGCAATTTTTAACGAATCTGTGTTTTTGTAAGTCTCCCAGTCTTCCAGCATAATTGAATTTTGCGGAGGTAAATGCTGTACGGAATATATTTCATCAAAGTAAATTGTATACGGATTGTTATCAATTTTAGGATGGTCAACATATATTCTAAAATCCGTAATGCTTGATAAATCTTTTAAAAGTTGATCCGTCGTTTTACTTCCGTTTGAAAATCCGTTTGTTGTATCAGCAACATACGGAATATAAACAGCATGCCATGATGAATCCTTCAGCGAAATTTTATTTGAAGACCAGTTTGATTCGCCGTTAGAAAGCCTAACGTACATTACATTATTTGTTCCGTCTCCCTTTAAATAAAATTGTAATCCTCCTTTAGTAGATGAAATATCTAACGGGGCGGATGCATAATCGGTTTTTTCAACAGCACCGCCCCAGGTTGTTTGTGAGTTACCGCTGTAAGTATAGCTGAGGTATTGCCTCCCAATAGGAGTGTTTATTGTATCCAGTACAATATTAAAATCCAATGTTGAAAATCCAAATGCTTTCCAGTGAGCTTTGAGGCTGTCATTGTTAGGATAATTCTCAAAATTTTCGATTGGAATATTTTGTGAAAAAAATCCCGGTGCGGAAAGGATTAAAGCTGCAATTAATAAATAAATAAAACTTGTATGATTGCTTCGCCGCATTTTTCCTCCTTATTAAAAATTCCTTACTTATACATTTTACTTGATTACACCTTATAACACATTTATAAGACAATAATACAAGCACGTTTTTACAGAAGCAGAGGATGCAGAACTACCGCTGCATCCTCCCGTTATAAAATTATTTCATTAAAATGAATTTCTTTGTTATACTGCAACTGCCCGATTGTAATTTATAGAAATAAACACCGCTTGATAAGCCCTGTCTACCGGCAGGCAGGTTATTCGCATTAAAAATTACTTCATAATTTCCTGCAGGCTTAACTTCATTAACTAAGCTGGCAATTTCTTTACCGAGAATGTTATAAATTTTTAATGTAACTAATCCCGATTTTTCTATAGAGTACTTTATTATTGTTGAAGGATTAAAAGGATTTGGATAATTCTGTGAAAGATTATATTTAACTATTCTAACTTTTTGAACTTCAACTTCATTGCTGTATTTGAAAGAACCGTCAAGATCGATTTGTTTTAACCTGTATACTAATGATCCCGGAGAAAGGCTTCCTATATTATCCGAAAAGGTATAGGCTGACATATTAGTAGATGTCCCCTTTCCGGTTTTAAATCCAATCGTCTCCCATCTTTCGTTGTTAATTTTTCTCTGTATTTCGAATCCCTTATTATTCGTCTCAGTAGCTGTAGTCCAATTAAGATTGATTACATTGCCATTTAAGTTTGCCGTAAATGATGTTAACTCAACCGGAACTACTGTTCCATCCGAAAATACATTAACAGCGTAAATACCATCAAAATACAGGTGCCGCAAAATATCATCTTTAGTAGGATAGTAAACCAGAATCCTCATTCCAGTAATATGAGTTAGGAATGAATCTATTTGTGTAGTAGTTCCAATATTAGAAGTGAAGACAGGCCCATTATTCGGATCGTTTCCTACGTATCTAAAACCTGTTAAGGTATCAGGATAAAATCCAATCTTATAAAGCTTCCACGTTGTGTCTTTCAAAGGAATAAAATAAGAAGTCCACATTTCATTTCCGTTATCTAATCTTAAATATATACGGTTATTTGTGCCGTCGCCTTTCATATAAAATTGAACACCGGCTTTCATAGAAGATAAATCAACAGGTCCGAGAGTTTTTTCTCTGAAGGCTCCTCCCCATGTAGTATTGCTGCCCGGTTTGTATAAATAATCAAGGTACTTAAATCCTTCTGGAGCTTTTACAGGATCTTTTATCAAATAATAATCCGCTGTCGAATATCCGAAAAATTGAATTGCACCCATCATATCGCTCCTAGAATTGAACTTCTCAAAGTTTTCTAATGCAATTCCTGTAGGAGGTGCTACTTTTATTGCATAGATTGCATCAAAATCAATCTTATATGCAATGCTGTCCTTTACTGGGTGGTCTACATAAATTCTAAAATCGGTAACGTTGGAAAGATCGGTCATTAAATCTGTTGTTGTTTTGGTACCGTTTGTAAATCCCAAAGTAGTATCAACTTTAAAAGGGATAAAAACATTATGCCAGTTAGTATCTGCTAGCGGGAAGAAATTGGAAGACCAGTTACTTGTACCGTTAGAAATTCTCACATAAATTTTATTGGTTGTTCCATCTCCTTTAAGAACAAATTGTAGGCCGGCACTAGCTGCAGTTAGATTGAGAGGAGCAGATACCAGATCATATCTTTCTATTGCCCCGCCCCAAGTGGTCTGAGCATTACCGCTGTATGTGTATTGTATATATTGAACACCAGATGGGGAACTAACAGTATCACGTATTAACGCATGATCTAGCGTTGAAAATCCAAAAAACTTCCATGAATTATTCAAGCTGCCTACATTTGCGTAAGTTTCAAAATCGTCTATGGGAATATTTTGGGAGTACAAAGAAGGAACGGAAATTGTCAGTATCAGAATAATGAAAAATACAAATTTTAATTTCTTTTTTAACATGTCTTTCTCCTTTTTTAATTTTAATTCTAATAATTACTTAAAGAATTTCCGGATAAAGAACGTGCAAGTATGTATAACATTTTTCCTGGACTGGGTTTCTTAAACTTTTTACTTGCATCAAAAGCAAGATATAAGGTTAATGTTATAATTAAAACGACACTTCCCCTTTAAATGCAAAAAACTTGTATATATTCTACATTTCAAACCTCCTTTTATAAATAAAGTAACTGCACCTAAATGACTTGAAATATGGTGCAATTACTAAAAATTATTTAATAAGAATTGAAAACATTTTGTTATAATTCGTAATTATAATAACTATTTTAGAAATTATAGGTTTTTTTAATCTAAATTAAAGAGCTTATTATTTTTTTTGGAATAAGTATATGGAAATAAAATTGAAATGTCAAGAATTTTTTGAATGTTAATTAAAAATGATCATTTTAGCAGAGTAAATTAGGAACTTAGGTTACCGACATATATTTTAAATTTGCCCGGCTCAACTATCCTTCTATCTTGTCTATTTATAAATGATAAATCATTAACATTAATTGTAAATTGCACTGTCTTGATTCCCCCCGGATTCAATTTAACTTTCTTAAATTTTTTTAGCTGTGTAATGTATCTTGCAACAGAAGACTATCAAGTACTTTTTTCTGCCGATCTTGGTAACGGCATTACTTCTTACAAACATTTTTTATATTACTTAGGACTATATCATACATTCTGAAAAACTATTATTATTTTAGAATACCTTTCAATTTTTCTTTGTAATGACTTCAGATAATTGCTTCAATTATACTACCTTTACTGTTGGGAAGCTAACCGTAAACTTTGTACCGGCTGGAATATTATCTTCAACTTTTATTGTTCCTTCCATCGATTGTACTATCGTTTTTACCAAACATAAACCCAATCCGTAACCTTTTATGTTTTCTTTTATTGATGAGGCGGCACGGTAAAATCTTTCAAATATTTTTTCTTTTTCTTCATCACTAATCCCGTATCCATAATCTTCAACGCTTATAATTATATTATCATAATATCTTTTAGCTGTTACTGCTATACCGGGATTGTTTGGCGAATACTTAATTGCGTTATCAATTAAATTTTCCAGCACTATTTGAAATCCTTCCGCAGTACCTCGTACATAAAGGTAATCGCCAATATCATAATTAATATTATATTCCTTAAAAGCCGGCTTTATATAATCATTGATTACTTGAGATACCATAAATACACTTTGGTTATTATCAGTGCTGCCACTGTACTTTGCAATAATTAAAAGAGATTTTATTATGCTTATCATTTTATCTGTCTGCACATTCAGCAATGTTAAAGTTTCTTTATATTCCTCCGGTTTTCTATCATGTTTTAAAATATATTCCAATTCAGTTTTAACTGCAGTCAGCGGTGTCATCAATTGATGAGATGCATTATCGGTGAATTGGGATATTTGATTAATCTGAACTTCCAGTCTAGTGAATAAATTATTTAAAGTGTCTCTCAATCTTCCTAATTCATCTTCAGGATGCGCTTCATATTTAATTCTTGCATTTAGATTATTAGCGGAGATGTTTTCTGCAATACTTATAATCTTATTCAACGGCGAATAACTTTTCTTTGCCAAGAAAATACTAACAACAATAATTAAAGCGAGTATGAACGGAAGGTTAAGCAGATTGAATAATATTATCTTTTTCATTACAGAGCTGTATTCTGTTCTGAAGACAGAAAGCTGTAGATAAGCCACAATTTTATTCTTATCATTTAGCATTGGCGCGTAAACAACCCTAAGTTGGTGATTACCCGCAGCAAGGTTCTCAAATTCATACTGTGTACTTGTAAAGGGAAATTTGAAGGGTATTGCTTCAAATGATTTTATATTATCACTGCTTAAAAGCAGTTTGCCTTTTACACCATAAACTTGAAGAAAAAAAGCACCGGAATTTACCGTTGTGAAATCCGGCTCTTTAATTTCACTATAACCTAAAAATTTTATCGAATCTGCCTGAACTGTAAAAGAATCAAGAAGTGTCGCTACCTCGTTCTTTAATCTCTCATCAAGGTTATCGGTTAAGATTTTATTTGTTATGACAATTGTAAAAATATTTGAAGTTATAAACAGAAGAAAAAATATTACAATATCCCAAAGTACAATACGTTTAACGGTATCTGTAAAAACTGGTTTCTTTATCTTATTCGGTAATAAAAAGATAGCCTTCTCCATAGATTGATTTAATTAGATTCTTACCGGAATCATCTTCCAATTTCTTACGAAGATTTTTAACTGTTGCTTCAATAATATTTGTTGACGGTATAAAATTCATACTCCATACTTCTTTGCAAATATTTTCTTTGCTCATTATTGTGCCTTTATGCAAAATAAAATATTTAAGCAAATCAAACTCTTTCCCGCTTAGATAAATCTCACCTCGCGGACTTTTTACTCTTCTGCTAATCAAGTCCAAAGTTATATCGTTAAATATTAGTTCATTCGTGCTCGATTGATATCTTCTTACTATCGCATTTATTCTTGCGGTTAATTCATCAAAAGAAAACGGTTTTGTTATATAATCATCGGCGCCAAGATTAAGAGCTTCAACTTTATTTTTAACCTGGCTTAGCGCCGTCAATAAGATAACCGGTACTTTATTGCCGCTTTCTCTAATGTAGCGGCATACTTCTATTCCGCTTACCTTAGGCATCCGCCAATCAAGAAGCGCCACATCAAAAGAAATTGAATTTAAAAAATGTATTGCCTCTTCACCGTCTTTTGCAATCATTACAGGATTACCGTCCTCTGCAAAATTCTTCCTTAGCGAATTTGCAATCTGTTCATCATCTTCTGCAATTAGTATATACATGCTCTTACAAATTTATACTCTTATAAATAATGAAATTTTCCCGTTGTAGCAAGATTCAAACAAAAAGTGAATGATTTTTCATTATTGTTAATTATCCTCTGGGGCTAACCTTATATACATTTGAGTCGTACAAAAATATTGAATTAAGAATTAGGTTTTACTATGAAAACAAGAAAATACTTTCTAACATTTTTAAGTCTTCTGTTCTTGTTGTTAATGGAGAATGTTGGCTACGCACAAACTTGCCAATCATGCCATTCTACAGAAGCAGCTTTGTGGTCAAGCAGTAAACATGCCGCCTCTCAAGCAGATGTCGCTTCCGAAATCTCTGCTAATTGGGTTGGTCAAACTCCCGACTCAATTATCGTTGGCTCTCAAGCCGAAGATTGTATCTCATGCCATGCACCTACTGCCGATACGGTAAATGGCGGTATGACTGAAATCCAGGCAATGGGTTATTTCTTCTCTACAACAAATGGTAAATACACCAGCACAACGCAGCCAACTAACACTTCCTCGTGGCCTAATGTAGATTGCGAAACTTGTCATCAAAGCGATATGACAACATTCGGCGTGTTTAATTCTGTTACTAAATCTTATGACGCAGTAAAAACTGCAAATGATTTATGCGGTAACTGTCATGGCACTGTAAGGCATCCGGATACCGACCACCGGATTTACGACGCTTGGCTCTCAAGCAAACACGGGCAAAAAGGACAAGATGATGTTGCCGGTGAATTAGCCGGAAGTCATAGCGGTGAAACTCCAGATGCTGTTATTGCCGGCGAAGATTGCATTGCCTGTCATGCGCCAACTTCTGTTACTCTTAATGGAGGTATGACTGAAGCACAAGCTTTAGCTAAATTTTTCTCAACTTCTAATGGCGCTTTTACTTCTTCCACTTCTCCAATCGATACAGTTGATTATCCAAATGTAAGCTGTATTGCATGCCATAATCCGCACGATCCGGATACTCTTTCTTACTTTAACTCGGCAACTAAAACTTACCAGATAATGAGTTCATCCGATCAGCTCTGCGGGCAGTGCCACGGCAATTTGAGATTCCCGGATACTGATCATCTTAGTTATAATATAAATTCCGGAACCGGCGGCAAGAATGTTTCAAATATTACTTCCATGAACGGGGTAAAATGTATAGACTGCCACATGTACAATACCGGCATCGATGGATCAAATTCTGCTATGTATAAGGGACATACATGGTCTGTTTTTGTTAAAGAGCCCGACGGTAGTGTTGATGCTTCTTGCACTAAATGCCACTCAACAATGTCAGCCGATTCTGCAATAGCTCTCGTGCAGCAATGGAAAAATAATTTTCAAGCTTTGGATTCGATTGCAGAAGCTAAAGTAACTGCCGCAGCAAATCACTTAACCAATAGTATCGATTCAAGCAATTTTGAGGAAGCTCAGTTCAATATGACTTATGCTGAATCAGATGAAAGCGGCGGAGTTCATAATCATCTTTACAGCGTTGAATTGCTGAATGACGCTATCAGCAAGGCAAATCTTATTGTTACCGGAATTGCTTCCAATAATTTTAGCAAACCATTAACATTTAATTTAGCTCAGAACTATCCAAATCCATTTAACCCAAGTACTAAAATAAACTATACCATACCGAAACAAGGTTATGTAACACTAAAGGTTTACGATATACTTGGAAGAGAAGTCGCCACGCTGGTAAATGGATTTAAGAATGAAGGTAATTATACTACAGACTTTAATGAGAATATTTCTGCTAAAGGATTAACGAGCGGTATTTATATTTATCAATTAAAAGAAGGCTCCTTTGTTCAAACTAGAAAAATGGTTCTTCTAAAATAATTCTTGTGTATAAACAAGTATGGTGTCTTTTAATTTAATTTGTGTCTCTATCGTACTTTATCTGCAGATAGAGACACTCTGTTTTTCATTGTTTTGGCACTTGGTTCTATTTTTTCAGTGGACCTTCTTTTTAATAGTTAACTACGTGTTTTTCTTTCTATAAGGATATTGTCTGAATTAATAACCTTTTAATTTTTTTTTCTGGAAAGGGAAAAAGATTCTAGAAATAAGTAATTAACTCACCTACGCGTGCGCCAAGGAAAGCTTGTTGAATCTTATCGGTGGAAGTCCGATACGGGAAAAGGATAGCCGCCAGCCCGTTACAGACTTTTACATAATAGGCGGTAACAAATATTATGAAGCTAAAAGAAAGGAGTTATCAGACCGTAATGCAAATGAAGGTATTGAGCCCCGAAAATGAGAATAACTTAAAGGACGACCTTATGCGTAAGAGGGAAGTCGGAACTATCGTAGCCGAAAAAGAAGGCGAGGAGACGATAGCTTTAACGGGGTCTAAGTCCACGGTATGTTAACACAAGGAAACAACAGGAACTTGTCCCGAAGGGATCACTATGAGAGGAGACCCGGTTACAGAGGCGTCTTTGGGAGACAAAGAAGCAATGAGTTCAAACAATCCCGAAAACGGTAGAGGAAGAACTGACAGTAATCCGGGAGTCGGATTAGTTCATAGTAGAGTCAACACTGCGGGAAACCAGAGTGAGAGAAAACAGAGAAGCGATCCGCTCGAAGGGACTAACAGTCATACGGAGTGTAAAAAGGAAACGTCGACGATCCTTAGAGATGGAGAAAAGACGGAAACAAAATTATTGCACATAGCGAAAGTGTCGAAAGAAAATCCGGGATACAGGTTTACCTCACTGGCAAGCCTGCTAACGAAGGAATATCTGACGAGCTGCTACAAGGAGCTGAAGAAAGGCAGAGCCAGTGGAGTAGACGGAATAAGCGTAGAGGAATACGGCGAGAAGCTAAGCGAAAATATAGATGTGCTGATAAGCCGAATGAAGAGGATGTCCTACCGGCCGCAAGCAGTAAGAAGGCATATATCCCAAAGGACAATGGAGGTAAAAGACCATTAGGCATACCGGCGGTAGAGGACAAGATGTTACAGAAGGCAATAGCCGGGATATTGGAAGCTATATTTGAGCCGGGATTTCTAGCATCATCATATGGATTTAGGAAAGGCAAGTCGCAGCATGAAGCGTCGAGTAGAATCGACAAAGTAGTGACGAGCAAGCCAATAAACTATGTGATAGATGCAGATATAAAAGGATTCTTTGATAATGTTGACCATAAATGGATAGTAAAATTCTTAGAGCATCGGATAGGTGATAAGAATCTGATAAGGTTGATAGTAAGATTCCTAAAGAGCGGAATAATGGAAGAATGCAGGTATTGGGAAACAGAAAAAGGCACTCCGCAGGGCGGAATAATCAGCCCAATACTGAGCAATATATATCTTCATTATGTACTGGACTTATGGATAGAGAAGAAAGTGAAGAAGGAATGTAAAGGATATGTAGAGATAACCAGGTATGCGGACGACTTTATAATCTGTGTAGAGGATAAGGAAGAAGCATACAAGATGATAGAAGCCTTAAGAGAAAGACTGAATAAATTTGGGTTAATACTATCGGAAGAAAAGACACGTATAGTAAGATTCGAAAGGACAGCGGGAAAAGAAGAAAAGCTAAACACATTTGACTTTTTAGGAATGACCCACTTTAACGATAAGACAAGGCAAGGATACTATAAGGTAGGACGAAAGACATCGAAGAAGAAATTTAGGATGAAGATGCAAGCAATGAATGAATGGTTAAAGTCATCATCTTGACATTGACAGCCAGATTTACATAAGGCACATTATAGTACAAGCTAAAACATCTTTACCTAACCTTCTCTTCCTGTCGACCGTCCTATAATGTTGATTTATGTAAACTCGGCACGAAACCTTGCTCGTCTCGGCGAAGGCGCCGAGCCGAAGCCGGATCATTTCATCAGCGGTCGCTCCATGCGGGTTTACCCCTCGCCTTTAAAAGGAGAGGGGCAAGGGGTGAGGTCTCTGCCCGCATTCCGCTCTCTTATATTTGCAAAGACGGCGGCGGGTCGATGACTCCGCTCAGCTCCATAAGAGTATTTGCTTTTTATTTTAATTTTTAAGTGGAATGCAAAAACACTTGTGGAGTTTATCCCTTTGGGACTTCGCCTGCCGCCGCCTTAGAAAAAAAACCTTAAAAAACATTTTCTGTCCTTACATTTTCATCATTATCCCAAACCAAATTCAAATCCTAAAACTAAAATTCAATTCATCACGCAAGGTATTTCCGAAATGACCTCAAATAAATCGCGTTTAAAAATTTGAGTTTTCATTTGCAATAGTTATCACATTTCAATATGTGCCGCAAACAAAAACTCACTTAAACATATCTAAAGAAATTACCTACAAATCTATTTAAAATATTTGCTTCTAAATTTCTGCCAATTTTCCCTATTGGCAGTAAAATAGAGGCATAAAAATACTCTTGGTTAAATTTCGAGATAAATTTATTATATTTACATTGTAAGCGATTCGTTATAGTTAATTACTAACAACAAAGGAATATATTAAAGTAAGATTAATCTATGTCTGTAAAACTAACCAATAACAAAAAGTTAAATTCGCTTTTACCTGAAATAGAAAAAAGGTTAAGAGAGTTATTTGGTGATAATGTATTAAAGATTATGCTCTTCGGCTCTTATGCACGGGGAGATTACAATAATGAATCTGATGTTGACATATTTGTTCTGGTTAATGACGATGATTTAAGAAAATACAGAAAGTTACGTGTTAAAATTATAAGTGAATATTTGGTATCACATGAGATATTACTCTCTATTAGAATAATTAACGCAGCTGTATTTAATAAGTATAAAGATTTTGTACCTTTTTATCAGAACGTCCTGCATGAAGGAATAAGCTTGTATGGATGAGCAAAAGATTGGTCTTGCTAAATACAGACTTGAAAAAGCAAGGGAAGAACTCAAAAGTGCAAGGCAATCCTACGTTAACAAGCTTTTGAGTGTATTTCTGGGTAGTTCCTATTATTCAATATTTCATTCTGTAAGAACACTTTTTGCATTAGAAGGAGTTGACAGCAAAACACATAAAGGGGTATCACATTTGTTCAATCTTCATTTTATTAAAACAAAGCTTCTCCCGGTGAAGATGAACGAAATTTTATCTGGAGCTTTTGAAATGAGACTGGATAGTGATTATGAAGACTTTTATATCGCCAGTAAAGAAGAAGCAAAAGAACAAATAGACAACGCCGAATTTTTTCAAACTGAAATCCTAAAATTTATAAAGCAGCGTTATAACGTTGAGTTATAATATCCCGATCTCATTATTAATAAAACAGAAAAACTGAAATTTCCCAGCACTAATCCAAAGTAAATTCTCATTAACTGTAAACCATCAGACAACAGACCGCAACCAACAAACAATGCATTCAGTGGCATTAACATCTACTGAAGAATTCTAATCACGGGAGTTATCCAGCAACTTCCCCTCAAATTCAAGCTTTCCCCAAACGTACCGTGACATTAATATCTACTAAAGAACTCTAATCCCTCGTCGGAGATTAGGTGATAAGCTCTTTTAGATACGATGTACCGTGACATTACAGCTATGGATAGGGGAATTCCCAAAGGGTATTTTTAATTTAAGTGAGACTGGTGATCCAGTTAAGATAGCCAAAAAAATTCTAACAGATAATATTGAAGAGGAATTGAATAAAAAATTTTAGTTCCGCTCAAGAGATTTAGGGTTCTGAGATGAAGTAGAGGAAGTTCCAACTTTATTGAACTGAATGATTGATCACGACCACTCAAATACTTCAAATTTGAAATTTTTTTATTTCCAAAGTTCTGTGGGTTCCCTAAGTTCTATGTTATATAGGTTCATAAAAAGGCTCATTCTTTAGGTGATCCGACAAATATTAGTCACAGGATTAAGGATTTCAATTATATCTGTACCTCAATCGTAGAACTGAAGGAATCTTTGGCACTCTTTACTCTAGCCCTAATTTATCATCTCATTTTGGAATAAGAAAGATGGTAATAAAAGTGTGGTATCCGACCCAAGAGCAGATTCATGCTAATGAGGGCAGAGACTGCTAACTAGTGAGAGCAAAATTAAGTGACTCTAATAATTGAGGTTACAATAAAAATAATTCAAAGGAATTAACGAAAGTAATTAGAGCAATACGTTTCATTATGTAAGTTAGTCGTCAAAAGAGTCGACACTGCCAATTAGAAATTGGTCAATTGTTCTTTCTAATTTTTCAATTATCTTTGAAGAAAGGCTTACGCCTTTCCTAGAAACTAAATATGCGATTTATACAAATTATTTTACTTTTTCCTTAAGAATGACTTTATACTAATTCTTTAACGGCGCAGTTGTTGCATTCAAACTGAAGAGTGGTATGTGTAATCTCAAATTTTTCATGAAGCAGTTCTTTTATTCTCTTTTGCATAATGTTGGTATCACCGATTAGGATGTTGTCGGTTTCTACATGAGCTTCAAAGTGAATATCGGTATCGTTTAACTTCCACAAATGAACATGATGAATATTTTTAATGCCCGGTATTGATTTTACCAATTCACTTAGATACTGTACATCTATTTCTGCGGGAGATGACATCATAATTATATCAAGAGCTTCTTTAACTATTCCGTACGCTTCTTTGAAAATATATAAGGAAATTAAAATTGTTAAAATGGGGTCGAGCCAATAGATATTAAAGTAAATAATAAACACAGCGCCAATTATAACTGCGAGGCTTGATACTGCATCGCCTATCAAATGAAGGTAAGCCGCTTTGAGATTAAGATTCTTATCCGAACCCTTCTTTAGAAGGACAGTGCCAACCAAATTTGCAATCAAGCCTCCAGCAGCTACAATTAGCATTAAGGAGCCGTTGATTGTTGAAGGGTTGTATAATCTATCGAAAGCTTCTTTAATAAGAAAGAAGCTTATGATTATAAGTGCGCTTGAGTTGATAATTGCAGCTAAGATTTCAGCTCGCTTTAATCCGAAAGTATATTTTAATGAACGCGGCTTTTTGCTTAACTTAATTGCAATATAACTTATGATTATTGCAATGCCGTCGCTAAAATTATGGAATGCATCCGAAAGTAAAGATAAACTGCCGGAAAATATTCCGCCGATAATTTCAATTATTGTTATGAAGAAATTAAGCAGCATGGTTACTAACAATCTTGCAGTGCTTGTTTCTGCTGAATGATGATGATCGTGTGACATTTAATTTCCTAAATTTTATTTTTTATTTCTGCCAAAGTATTTGAGAACTTTCTAACGGAACATTAACACCCGAAAAATACGGAATTATTCTTGGAGTGTAATCTTCCGCAGGACGCTCTGCCGGAACTGAAGCTCGGTAAATGTAAATATTTATCGTCCCGGCCAATTGATCTTGATATTTCATCTCTTCACATACTGAATTAAAGCCGTTTACCTCATCGGCAAAAAGCTCAACTTTCACTTTTTTAATATCAAGCTCATCAAGATATACTTGAACTTCAAAATTATGCTGCTCATTTATAGTCTCAATTTTTAAATTTATAAAACGAAGCGCATGCCATTTTTGATTAAGCTCATTTTTCCATTTAATTATCTCAACGGCTTTCTGGGTGTTGTTTGTAGCGCGTAATTTATAGGACTTAGCGGCGGGTATATAATATTTCTCTGTATAATCCCGGACAGTGCGGTTGGCTGAAAATCTTGGCGTTAAACGAGCCATGCTTTCGCGCATGCGAGCTACCCAATCTTCAGGAATTCCTTTTTCATCACGTTTGTAGAATTCCGGCACCACTTCTTGTTCCAGTAAATTGTAAAGAGCTCCGGCTTCTTCGGCATCAACATTGGGGTCATCACCATGTTCAAGTCCGTCTCCTAATGCCCATCCGACTTCCGGAGTGTAAGCTTCCTCCCACCAACCGTCTAATTCGGAAATATTTATACCGCCGTTTACGAGTACTTTCATACCGCTTGTACCGCAGGCTTCCCATGGTCTTC
>JAKAKL010000091.1 GCA_021824565.1 Bacteroidota bacterium
AGGACAGCATCGGCAAGAGTAATATTGAATAACACTTCGAGAAAATGGCGCCCCGGGATGTTTGTATCGGCAAAAGTAACTGTGAGCGAAAAGGAGTCGCCGCTTGTTATAGAAAAATCTGCTCTTAAAACTCTTGAAGACCTACCTACCGGACAGGCAGGCAATACTGTAGTGTTTGTTAAAGATGGAGAAAGATTTAAGCCGCAGCAAGTTGTAATTGGAAAAGAGAACGATGAAAATGTAGAAGTTGTCTCCGGAATTAAACAAGGACAACAGTATGTGTCTAAAGGTTCATTCACATTGAAAGCTGAAATTCTGAAAGAATCTTTCGGCGGCGAGGAGTGAACAATGAATAGAATAATAGATTTTGTTTTACGCAACCGACTTTTAATTGTAGTGTTTGCAATAATAGTAATGGCTGCAGGATATATGAGTTACAGACAGCTTCCAATTGATGCTTTCCCGGATGTTTCACCGGTGCTTGTTCAGGTCTTTACACAAACTGAGGGATTGGCGCCGGAAGAAATTGAAAAATATGTAACCTATCCGGTGGAAACCGCAATGAACGGTTTACCGAATCTGCAGCTTATCAGGTCAGTTTCAAATTTCGGTCTTTCGGTTGTCAATATTTATTTCGAAGACGGAACGGATATTTATTTTGCAAGACAGCTTGTTAATGAACGGCTGACGGAAGCGCGGGAACAAATTCCCGAAGGTTTCGGCAAGCCTGCAATGGGCCCGATTTCTACCGGTATGGGTTTAATTCTCTTTTATTATCTGGAAGATGAAACCGGTAAATACAGCTTGGAGGAATTAAGAACAATTCAGGATTGGTTAGTTAAATATCAATTACAAACAGTTTCGGGTGTTACTGAAATACTTGGAATAGGCGGCTGGGAAAAACAATACCAGGTTGTAGTAAATCCCAACTCATTGCTACGTTATGATATAACAGTTAACGACGTTGTTGATAAAATCAAAGCGAATAATTTAAATGTCGGCGCTCAGTTCTTAGAAAAAAATGCGGAAGAATTTATTGTACGTTCAACAGGACTTACTTCCAACATTGAAGACCTTAACAATATTGTGTTAAAATCTGAAGATGGAGTTCCGATTTATTTAAACCAGGTAGCAAATGTAAAAACAGGCGGAGCTATCAGGCGGGGTGTTCAAACAAGCAACGGTGTGGGCGAAGTTGTTGCCGGGATGGTTGTTAAATTGTTTGGAACAAACTCTTCAACTGTAATTAAGAATGTTGAAGATAAGTTAGCTGAAATAAACAAGTCTCTTCCCAAAGGTATAAAAATAATTCCATACTATCAGCAAAAAACTCTTGTTGAATCAGCCGTAAAAACTGTAACAGATGCACTGCTTGAAGGAATCGTTTTGGTGGCTATAATATTAATGGTATTCCTTGGTGCAATAAGACCAAGCGTGGTAGTGGCAATTGCAATCCCTTTCTCGGTTCTTTTTGCAATGATCGGTATGAAGTTTTTCGGAATTTCTGCAAACCTAATGTCGTTTGGCGGCTTGGCAATAGCAATCGGCATGATGGTGGACGGAGCCGTTGTTATTGTTGAAAATACAGACCGGCTTTTACGCACAAGCAACCCAGACGAATCCAAAATTCATATAATAGCAAAAGCTAGTAAAGAAGTTATAAGACCAATTACTTTTGCAGTGATGATAATTATAATTGTTTTCCTTCCGTTATTCACACTTCAGGGAGTTGAAGGAAAAACGTTCAGACCGCTTGCTTATACAATTGCACTGGCAATGTTTGGTTCTTTATTGTTTGGAGTTTTTGTGGCTCCGGTTCTCTCTTCATTTTTTATGAAAAAACACACCCCTAAAGGACAAGCAAAGAAAAATTCTACTCACGAAGAAAACAAGAATGAACTTTCATCTTCAGAAGAAGAACAAATCTGGATACTGAAATTATTAATAAAAATTTATAAGCCGGTTGTAACTTTCTTTGTCAAGACAAGAATGGCTGCAATTGCACTTGCAGTAATTTTAATAATTATTGGTGTTCTCATCTTTCCGCAATTAGGTTCTGAATTTACGCCCACTCTGCAGGAAGGAACATTAGTATTAAGAATGGCGATGGCTCCTTCAATCTCTCTTACTGAAAGTACACGGCTTACTCTTATTGCAGAAAGAAGATTAATGAAGATCCCGGAAGTTACCGGCGTAGTAACAAGAATAGGCAGAGGCGAAGTCGGCGCTCATACTGACCCGGTTAACAGTGCTGAAATGTATGTATTGCTAAAACCAAGAGATCAATGGAGAAACCACGCAACACAGCAGCAGCTTGAAGAAAATATAAGGCGTGATTTTGGAGAGATACCGGGAGTATTTACAAACTTTACCCAGCCAATACAAATGACGGTTGATGAATTATTGGAAGGCGTTAGAGCTGAACTAGCAATTAAACTTTTCGGAACCGACCTTGAAACATTAAAAAACAAAGCAGATGAAGTTGCCGCTCAAATCAAAAAGGTTAATGGTTCCGCCGATGTGCAGGTTGACCAGGTATCGGGCGCTCCGCAATTAAGTATTTTAATCAATCGTCACGAAATTGCACGCTACGGAATAAACGTTAATGATGTACAACAAGCAATCAGAGCTGCAATTGGCGGTGAAACTGCGGGGCAAATATTTGAAGATGTAAAACGGTTCGATATTTATGTCCGCTTCGAAGAGGAGTTCAGAAAAGATATGAATTCTATCGGGGCTTTATTAATTAAATCTCCATCCGGTGTCGAAGTTCCGTTAAGTCAGTTATCGGAAATTAAAGAAGTGGTTGGACCGCGCCAAATAACACGTGAAAAGAACCAGAGATTTATTACTGTCCAGTCCAATGTAGTGGGGCGCGACATAGGTTCATTTGTAAAGGAAGGGCAAAATGTTATTGACAGCAAAGTAAAACTTCCACCGGGATATTTTGTAACGTGGGGTGGTCAATTTAAACTGCAGCAGGAAGCTAATGCAAGATTAGCAGTAGTAGTTCCAATTACACTGTTAATAATTTTCATTATGCTTTTCTCAAGTTTTAATTCTCTAAAGAATTCTTTGCTGATATTCTTAAACATACCTTTGGCTTTAGTTGGCGGAATTGTTGCTTTGTGGATTTCCGGGCAAAATCTTTCCGTGCCGGCTTCAGTAGGGTTTATTGCTTTATTCGGTATTGCACTGCTTAACGGTATTGTATTGGTAACATATTTAAACCAACTGCGGATGGAAGGGTTGAGTGTTGATGATGCCTCAATCCAGGGAGCGTGCTTAAGAGTAAGGCCGGTTTTAATGACCGCTCTTGCCGCAGCCTTAGGAATGATACCGCTTTTGTTCGCAACTGGAATTGGAAGCGAAGTACAAAGACCTTTGGCAACTGTTGTAATTGGCGGATTGGTTACTTCAACCACGTTAACATTATTAGTTATACCGGCTTTATACAAGTGGTTTGCAATTAAGGTAGCGGAAGGTGAAATGTGATGGAAGATGGGTGTTGGAATAGTGAAATGATGGAGTGTTGGAATGAAGGATTCCGTCATAATAAAATCTTAGTAATCCGTCTCAGTGTTTCTCTGTGCAATTCTCTGTGGCTTTCTGTGTAACTAATGCTTTTAAGAATTACACAGAGTTCTATCGAGAATCCGCCGCGGCGGAACAGAGTTCACAGAGAAATTTCTCCGAGCAGAAAAATGGAATAAGAAATAGAGAAAATCAATAATTGTTAAAAACTAATAAGGAATGCTATATGAAAGAAATAAAGGCCATAATAAGAGATTTCAAACTTGATAGTGTAATCACTGAGCTTAAGAAGATTGAAGGACTACCTGGGATTACTATTTCAGAGATTAAGGGGTTCGGTAAATCCAAAGCAAAAGGTGCAAGAGATAAAATTAGTGAGGGGTTACACGAGTTTGTGCCAAGAATTAAACTTGAACTGGTAGTGCATAATAACATTGTGAATGATGTTGTAGATGTAATTCAACGAACAGCGCACACCGGAAATCCGGGTGACGGAAAAATATTTGTAACCAATTTAGAGAATGTTGTAAAGATAAGAACAAATGAAAGAGGAGAAGAAGCAATATGAAAATATCAAAACTAATATTGCCGGCAATCTTTATCGTGGTTAGTGTAATAATGTATTTTACTTATTTCGCACCAACAAAAGAACTAGGCTCGTTCAGTAAATTCAGCCCGGGCAGTGAGATTAACCAGCAAATAAATGTTGCTGTTGTTAAAACAAAAGGATTTGAAAGAGATGCAAGCGGCGGCATTACTTCCTTTTATGCAAGAGATAAAGACAATGTCGAATTAATAATTACTCTTCACGAACCGGCACCGGCAGAGATTGCGAATGCAGAAGTTGTTGAAGTCAATGGGCATATGCACGGGAATAGTATTACTGCTTCGAAGGTTACGATTATCAAATGATAAAGGTTTAAGAAAAATTATAAAATTATCGGAGAAATATTTATGATAGGTAATATTCTTTTGGTTGCGGCGTTACTGTTTGCCCTATATTCATTTATAATGTATTATAGATCATACAAAGGTTCTAATACGATTGGTAAAGCCAGGATTGGTTATCATTTAACTACTATAACTGTAGTTATTGCATCAGCATTATTGCTTCTTTTGATATTAAAACATCAATATCAATATAAATATATATTTGAATACAGCAGCAGCGATCTTTCAACCGGACTGTTAATTTCTTCATTCTTTGGCGGACAGGAAGGAAGTTTTTTACTATGGCTTTTATTTACTGTGCTGATTGGGTTGGTGGTTATTAATCAAACTTCAAAAGAAAAAAATTTTGAAGCACCGGTAATGATGCCCTTCCTTGTTGCGGTTGTGTTTCTGCTGCTTATGGTAAATCCATTATTAAAAAGTCCGTTTAACTATTTATGGGCAGACCCAAATTATATTGACCCAAAATTTATTAACCAGAATATCCTGGGATATTCATTTATGAATAATTTTATATTTCAGGATAATAGCGGTAAATCTTTTGTTAAGATAAGCGAAGAGCTAATTAATGCTATTAAAGCAAACGGACTATCCACCGATAATCTAATCGTTCAGGGGAAAGGACTGAATCCATTATTACAAAACTTTTGGATGCAGATTCATCCACCGGTATTGTTCTTAGGATTTGCGCTTGCCACAACTCAATTCTCTTTTGCCATTGCTGCATTAATTAAAAATGAATACAAGACCTGGTTAAAATTCAATTTGCCCTGGACATTGGTTACGGCATTATTTTTAGGGCTTGGAATAATGATTGGCGGTTACTGGGCTTACGGAGTTTTAGGATGGGGCGGTTATTGGGCTTGGGACCCGGTCGAAAATTCAAGTCTTATACCATGGATATTTTCCGTGGCTTTGCTGCATACGCTTATTGTTCAAAAACAATCCCAAACTGAACACAAGCTGGGAAGTTTGACAAGGACTAATTTAATATTATCGGTTTTCACTTTTGCCTTGGTTGTTTACAGCACCTTCCTTACCCGCAGCGGAGTTCTTTCCGAAGCTTCAGTTCATTCATTTAGCGACCCGGGTTCTTTTGTTTATTCTGTTCTTATTATTTTTCTTATAGGTTTTGTTCTATCTGTATTTGTAGGAATTTATAAAAGAAGAAAAACTTTAAATAACAACAAAGCTCTTTCTCAGAATATTTTGTCGCGGGAGCTTGGACTTTTTTATGGCTCAATGCTTTTGATTGGTTCTGCCGTTGCAATTCTTTTCGGCACTTCCGCTCCAATATTCGGCAGTTCTGTGGATTTAAGTTTCTATAACCAGATAAACTTACTCATTGCTGTTTTTATGGTTCCCTTAATTGGATTTACTTTATACTCATATTGGCAAAATACTCCTATAGATGTTTTTATTAAAAGAACAGCAATATCAATAGCGGCTTCAATTATAATTACTTTTCTCCTCTTATACTTAACGGGTATTTGGGATTTTCTTTACGGTCTGCTTTTATTTGCATCAGCTTTTGCAATAATTACCAACCTTGAACTTATCCTAAAATTCAATAAGAAATTTATTTTTATGGGCGGTCATATTGCGCATATTGGTTTCGGAATATTCTTGGTCGGAGCGCTTTTCAGCGGTGTGCTCTCAAAATCCCAAACTTTAGATCTCCCGAAAAATAATAGTCAATCTGCATTCGGTAAAAGGTTAACTTATCTTGGAAATGAACCGATAGACAACGGCAAGAAATATGCTTTCACAGTAAAAATAGATGATGGAAATAAATCATTCCTTTCTAAACCGGTAATGTATATATCGGAATATAACAACAGTTTAATGAGAGAGCCGGATATTTTAATAGGTGCCGCTCAAGACCTTTATATTTCACCGCTGTCATTTCAAGAAGGGAATGATGCGGGAACTAAAGAAATTGATTTAAAGAAAGGAGTGCCTTACAAGATAGGCAATTCAGAAATACTCTTTGAAAAATTTGACCTTCCAAAAGATGCGATGGATAAGATGGTGAACAAAGAACCCTTCGATATTCGTGCAGCGATGAAAATTACTTCTAACGGGATTTCTAAAAATTTCAGCATTATTGTCAATGATTCACTGCAAAACAGTTTTCAAATAGAAGAGGAAGGGTTAACCTTTACCGTTGCACACTTTGACGTTAAAGGAATGATAGAGTTAAACGTAATGGATTCAAATAATACTAAAAAGGAAGAAGCTAAAGCAGATATACTTTCTATTGAATTCAGGGAAAAACCTCTTATAAACCTCGTATGGTCAGGAGTGCTTCTGATGTCAATCGGATTTTTAATAATGTTAATAAGAAGGTTTCGTGAGATAAGAAGTCTCTTGAAATATGAAAGCTCCAGTTAAAATTGAAGATAAGTAAGAAAAATTTCATCAGGAATATCGTAATCGTAATACTTTTATCTCTTGTGCGTCTTTATATTAGGAATATTTAATGAAAAGTAAAGCCAAAGATTTAACAGATGAAGAACTTCATCAAATTGTAGAAAAAGCAAAAAAGCCAATATTAAGAAATGTTTCCGTTGAAGAAATTAGTTCTTTCAGAAAGCAAGTAGAAGTTATAGATATGATTGGATGCAGCGATGATAAAATTATCATTGATAAAATAAAAGAGCTTGGTGCGCGTGCCCCGGTAAAGCTTGAAAAAATAAAATCTGTTTCCACTGAAACAAGCTGCGGCTGCGTAAGTTGTGAAGATAATAAAACTGCCCTTCCCGTTGAGATAACTGAGATTGAAACACCGGTAGTTGTACAAGCGCAAGAGCCGTTAAATATAGTTATGGACAAAGCCGGATATTTTGTAATTCTTCCTATCCCCCAGAAAAAAAATTATTAGAGTAGAACATTATTCCTATGATAATACTTTACAGGGAGTTATCGAAGGCAAAGATGCAAGAAGTATTTATTGGACAATAATTGAAAACAAGTGGGTAACATTTTTAAGCCATGCTGCATATCTTGGAAAGGAATTAGCAAAAGCAGAATTATCGCTTAAATACGGTTTTAAGTATTTGCAGGATGGTGCATAAATCAATTAAATAAAGAATAAAATTCATGAATCTTTTGGAAATTTGTTGTATCTTATTATAAGAAGATTATGAAATACTTGAGAAAAAATATATATAGAATTACTGAATTAAGCTTACTGGTAGTTTTTATTACTGCATTTGTTATTTCAGAAATCGGATACCCGATTGTTGAAAAAGAATATCCCGCAACAAATGATTACTGTCTTATTATAAAGGATGCAGATTTAAACTCAAGCAAAACAGTAAATTTATCTCCACTTAATCTTAAAGCTGATATTACTTTACATTTTGTTAATTATAACGAAGAAATTTCCGATAATTTATATACTAACTTAAAAACAGAAAATAACCTTTTCCCAGCCAAAACTTCCAAAATCTATCTTTACGACCGCATATTTTTGATTTAGCATTCCTTGCTTCCTTCATTTTAAAATACTTTATCAAAAAATAATTAAGAATTAATCCCGGCTTATCGGGTTAAATAGGAGTAATAAAATGTTACGCAGCAAAAAAATATTGTTGGCTGCATTGGCAACAGTTTTAACTATTGTATTTTTTACTTATCAAATTACAGCACAAAATTCAGGTAAAGATAAGTACAAAAATCACCTCAGCAATCCAACAGATTTGAATAATTCCAATGTGCCACAAAAGTATTGGCTTACAGATGAGCAGATTACAAAGATAGACGATATCCGAAACAAATATGATGAAAAGATTCAGCCGCAAATTGAAAAATTGTATAATCTTCGTGACGAAGCTAATGAATACAGCAATAGTGATAAAGCTGAATATAAAAAGGTTAGAGAATATCATAGTCAAATAAATCAGCTTGAGAAACAGATTTACGATATGCGGCTGGAAGCCAGAAATGAAATAGGAAATGTTCTTGCAAAAGGACAAAGACCTTATTACCGGGGTTATGCTTTCAACGATTGGTGGACATGGAATATGGATGGTTGGTGCAGATGGGACATGGATAGATATATGATGGACGATATGTATTATCACGGCGGAACGAATCATAGAGGAATGGGCTGCTGGTAAGAATAAAGAAATAAAGTGAGCAAGCGTCAGTTAAATGCCGACGCTTGCCCACGAAATATTAACAAAAATTTGTAGAAGGAAAGGCAAATGGAAAAAAACACTGAACTACATAAAAGTTATGGTTATAACTTTTTGTTTAATAACATTAAAAAGCTATGCACAGGAAACAGAAAAACTTATAGGAACTATCGGCAATGAAAAAATGGGCAGCGATAAAATTGTTATTTGTGTTTATGGAACTGCTGCTTGTATACCGGCAAATATTGATTCTACTATGACTGTTAAACTCCAGAGCAAAGATACTAAACTAACAGAGCTGCCTTTCGGTCTATATTTAGAAGCAGAGATTTCCAAAGATAAAAACGGAAATAAAGTAAAGGACTTAGTGATTGATGAAAATAAAACAGTTATCTGCTTAACTGAATTGAAAGATGAACAGTATAAAAAGTTGAACGAACTGTTAACAAATATCAAAGGCGTTAATAACTGCAAGTTAAACACAAAGTCAAAACAAATCTTTGTTGAATTCAATAACAAAGTTATTGCATATAAAGATTTGGAAAACAGAATTAAAAAAGCAGGTTTTGAATTAGAATAAAATAAGGAGTAACAAAATGGACACAACAAATTATGGCTTCTCAAAAGTCGTTAACCTCGGTTATGATAAAGCAATTGAAAAGGTAACCGAAGAGTTAAAGAAAGAGGGCTTTGGCATTCTGACTGAAATTGATGTTAAGGAAACATTGAAGAAAAAACTTGATGTTGACTTTAAGCCATACAAAATACTTGGAGCTTGCAATCCGCCGTTTGCATATAAAGCTTTGCAGTCTGAAGAACAAATCGGATTGATGCTGCCTTGCAATGTTATCGTTTATGTGAATGACAAAAGCGAAACCGTTGTTGCCGCAATAGACCCAATCGCTTCAATGCAGGCAGTAAAGAATGAAACACTTGGCGAAGTTGCAACAACAATACAAGATAAATTAAAGAAAGTCATCAGCAGTCTTTAGTGTTAAGCAATTATGGGAATTATTGATGGATAACAAAATTAGGTATTGAAAATTACCTAAAAATGACGATTGAAACTTGATGATACACAGAATAAGTTTAGTGGCAAAAAAAGTGATATAATTATGAGAGATGAAAGAACAGTAGAAAAAATAGAACTGAGAGAATCAAACATATCAACTACAAATAAATTCAAAAATACGTCTAAGGTGTAGGAAATGCTCAAGGTTTGGGGACCAGCCTGGCTTGTTATGATTGCCGATGTAGATGCAGCAAGTGTTATAACCGCAGCCCAAACCGGATCAGTTTACGGTACTAAGCTTATTTGGTTTTTGCTATTACTAATCTTGCCGCTATTTGTTATACAGGAACTAGCAGGGCGAGTTGGGGCAGTTACAGGCCTGGGATTGGGTGAACTTATTCGAAAGAACTACAGTAAACGTACGGAGATTCTGGCGGCTGTGCCAATGGCGCTTGTAGACATTATCAGCTATGTAGTGGAATACACTGGTGCTGCTATCGGTTTTCAGATTATAGGGATATCCCCTCAAGTTTCTGTCCCTTTTATTTTCATTGCACATATTCTTATAGTGTACAAGCGAAAATACGCTGAAGCAGAGAAACCCTTACTGGTCATTTCAGTTTTGTTTGCTGTCTCATGGGCTGTTTCCGCTTTTTTGACAGCTCGTAATGGAATTCAAGTTACGCCGTTCTATTTCTCTGCTTCGACCGATTTTTTCTTTTTGCTTGCTGCAAATGTCGGTGCTGTCATTATGCCCTTCATGCTTTTTTATCAGGCATCAGCTACTGCTGAAAAAGGAATTACAGTCAAGAGTCTATGGGCTGTAAGACTTGAGACAGCCATTGGGGCAATTGTTTCGGAGCTAATAATGATTGCGATTGTAATTGCTACAATTGGAGTGAATAAGGACTCTTTGAATTTTGCATCACCAGGAATTCTGTCGCATGGACTTTATTCAGTTGCGGGTACATTCGCACCCTACTTTTTCGGCATAGGATTGATTGCCGCCTCATTCATAGCACTCATTGTTATTTCTCTTGGAAGTTGTTGGGGTGTTGTTGAAGCTTTAGGATGGGGCAGAAAAAACTGGTTCAAGGTGTATCTTGTTGAATCGATTCCAGCTCTGGTAGTACCGATGTTAACATTGAACCTTGTCAATCTTGCACTCAATTTAATGGTGTTGCAAATAGCTGTGCTCGTAGGTCCGGCAATTACTTTAGGGCTGTTGGCTTCAAATAAAAGATTGATGGGACGCTATTCTTTGAAAGGATATAATAAAATATTTTACTGGATATTCTTCGTCTTAATATTGGCTACTGGTGTTGTAAGTATGTTTTTATTATTCTGATAGACGATTAAAGAATGTAAAAGAAACATTTATAAAAAATTGATCAGTAAGTTTTAGATATTCAAAGGAAACAATGAAAAAATATCAATTAAAAAATATTGACTGTGCATCGTGTGCAGCAAAAATAGAAGACGGTCTTTCGAAAATGCCGGAAGTGAAATTTGTATCGGTGAATTTTGCTAACTCAACTTTACAGATAGATGCACCTGACATTGAAGAAGTAAAGCAAAAAATAAAAGAGATTGAACCGGAAGTTCAAGTAGTTGAACAGAAAGAAGAAATCTTACCTACAGCTAAGGCATCAGCTATAAAAGATGAATTAGCAGAAAACAAATTCGAACTGTTCAGAATCGGTTTTGTAATTGCTCTTTTAATATTTGGAATTGTCTATGAAAAGTTAATTCATAACACACCGTTCAGATGGGCTGAATATTCGGTGTTTGGCACAGCTTACTTAATCAGCGGCTGGGGCGTTTTAAGGGGAGCTTTAAGAAGCATTGTAAAAGGGAAAGTATTCAACGAACATTTTCTTATGACTATTGCAACACTCGGCGCTCTTGCAATTGATCAAATGCCGGAAGCAGTTGCGGTTATGCTGTTCTATGTAGTTGGTGAATTGTTCCAGGATATTGCAGTGAACCGTTCACGAAAGTCAGTTAAAGCTTTATTGGAAATAAGACCGGACTATGCAAACATTAAAATTAATGGAGATGTTAAAAGGGTCTCGCCAATGGAAGTTCATCCCGGACAAGTAATTGTTGTTAAGCCGGGAGAAAAAATTCCTTTGGATGGAAAGATTATCGAAGGAAATTCTTTTGTGGATACATCAGCATTAACAGGCGAATCAGTTCCAAGAGCAATTAAAGTTAACGAGACAGTTTTAGCTGGAATGATTAACAAAAGCGGATTGCTGACAATTG
>JAKAKL010000117.1 GCA_021824565.1 Bacteroidota bacterium
ACTTGAAAATGCCGAACAGCTAAGACTTAATTACTGGAAAGAAAAAAATCAAGCAGCTTAATTTATGAATGATTTTTTCCACAATCTTTTTTTATTAAAAGTATCTTTTCCCTTGAAGCATTACACAAGAACAAATTCTTCATTGTCAACTGTTGGTGATTCAGCAGTAAGAGTATTATATAATTTTGCAGTGGATAATGATTTTGATTTTATATGGAAAGGTTCTCTTTTAAAAGTCTAAATCAAATTAGTAATTCCAATAACGCAACTAACCTCTTTAATAAGTAAAAAGATACTGTGTAAATAGTCAAGCTGGAGCTAAAGAATAATATTCAGCTGATTGGATAGGGAAGTACAAAATATATTTTTTAATTTCCGCCAAAGGCTGATGAGCCTCTGGTTCAAACTAAGCGTAAGATAGAAATCGTTATACATATAAAACTAAAGGTAATTATAGTGAGAAAATTCAGAATCATATGTATATTAATAATTCTTTTTTCAACAAGTATCTATTCACAAATAATTCGTGACTATGGTTTTAAAGTTGGCTATGTAAGCGCTCTCGAAACATATGCTAAGCAACATGTTAATATTAAAACAAAAAGTAAAATTGGTTATAGTGTTAGTGTTTTTTTAGATTTATTTAACTTAAATGGAATTTCCATTTCTCCCGAAGTTAAATACATTCAGAAAGGTACAGAAATGTTAATAGCCGTTGGTTCAGTTGATCCCACACCTATACCGGATCATAGGGTGTATATATATCATAATTATTTGTCTATACCAATTTCTTTTTCTTATAGAATTCCTTTAAGCTTTGGTACACCATTTTTAAGGTTATCACCTAGGTACGATATTTTATTAAATAGTTATAATGATTATAATAGTGCAGATTTTTCTAACACAAATGATCAAGGTTTTAAGAATGATTTCGGCGGCTCATTTTCATTAGGATTTATTCCAAAAATCAAAATAATGTTTATCCCATTTATAGAATTATCTTATCACATGGATTTCACGAGTACATATTCTAGCCCTAGTAATTCAATTAAGAACAATGCATTTGAAATAAATTTTGGGATTTTGTTCCGGTAATAAATAAAAATATGTATAACATCTATAATGCGCCAAAGGCGTACAGGCAAGTAAATAGTCAAGCCGGAGCTAAAGAATAATATTCAGCGGCTCGGGACAGACCGCCGCCGGCGGGCAAGCGGGTTATCGGCAAAATCGTTAGCTGATAAAAAGTGATAATATAATATCACCAAAGGTAATATCATCAGAAGGATTATTCTATTTTACATTGCACTATTAGCTCTATTAATAAGTCCTAAGTTTGGTCAGATTATTGATTCGTATGGATTAAAAATTGGCGCCGCAAACGCAGAACAAGATTTTAGTAATTCGTATTGGAATAAATCATCAAAACCAATATTGGGTTTAGACATAATCTATAGGTTTATTATTTGTCGATTGTAATTCCAATTCTGACGGAGTTGGGCTGCTGCAATTATATCACTACGGGCTCTGCAGGAAAGGGGATGCGTGAATAGCAGTGATATTTTTTTCACGCGGAGAGCGCTGAGATTTCGCGGAGTACGCAAAGGAATTTAAATTAATTTGTTTCTGTTAATTATTTGTCTGCGATCTCTGCGTGATGGGGAAACTTTTTCTATATCACTCCTGGCGGTGTAGGGTTTGATGTCTAAGTGTAAAATTCAATTTAAAGTAAATTCTTGCAGAAGAACAAAGACATAATAAACAAGTGAGACGCTTTCCTGCCGTCCGGTAGGTAGTCACTAATTGAAAAAATAGATGACATATTCAATTTTAGGTATATCAATATATCAGAATCTAAATCTTACCAAACTTATCAATCCGCATTGTTCATTATATTAGAACGGATAAAGCAACCGTTTAACATTCTCGTTACGGTGGAACAATTTTACATATTAATTCAGGACATTAAATAAAATTAAGTTTCGTAAATACTTGAGTTAATCAGAAAGAATAACCAGCAGCATCTTCGTTTGTTTAACAGCAAACAATGAATGCGGAATTTTCGCGGGCAGAGTTAGTGTATCGCCTTCTTTCAAAAGATATTCCACACCAGCAAGCGTGAATTGAATTTCACCTTCAATAATATAAACCATTGCATCGGACGAAGCAGAGTGCTCAATTAATCCCTGCTCTTTATCGAAAGCAAATAACATTATGTTGCCGTTAGGCTTTTTCAATACCATTTTAATAATTGACGAATCAGGTTGATATGCAATATCATCCTTAAAGTTTTTTATTTCAATTTTTTCAGCGGTATTAACTCGTTGTGAATTATTACTATCTATATTTTCTTTAAACATATTAACGCTCGATTAAATCTAGTTTTTCTTTTTTAGCAAGTAATTCTTCTTTTGTTTCAACATGGTTTGGGTCCATAATTATGCAATCTACCGGGCAGACAGCCATGCATTGCGGCTCATTATGGAAGCCGACGCATTCAGTACACTTATCCGGAACGATATAAAAGTAATCGCTGATTAGTGCTTCATTTTTTTTGCCATCCAGCGACCAGTTCATTCCGCCTTCATAAATTGCCGTGTTTGGGCATTCGGGTTCACATGCGCCGCAGTTAATGCATTCATCTGTTATCAAGAGAGCCATAAACTTTACCTAAAAATTTATTATCTAAAAAATTCTTACATGGTAAAATTAATTGAAGAGGTTAGGTGAACCAATGACTTAAGTCAGTAAGATTGTATTTGGATAATTGAAATATCAAGCCGGAAGAAAGCCTGAATAATCCAGCTTTCCGTCAATTGTTCTTGCCGGCTGTGTGTATGGATGTTCTTCAATTTTATTCTCAGAAAGAATGTGATTGACCTTCCAGCCGTTTAGTTTGAGATAATCGGAGATCATTGATCTGTGGCATCGCCACCATAAAACTTCCGCACACATAATTGCAGTTCGTTTATCAAGTGCAATTGAAGTCAGTTCAATAATGCCGTCTTTGAAATCGTCGGTTTCCATATAATCAGCGAAGCCGCGAAAAGACAGATGACGCCACGCTGTATTTTTTGAATCTTTCTTTACCCGTCTTCTTCCGCCGAGTTTTGGAAGATGAACATAATCGATTTTATTTTCCGCAAGAGACACCTCGAGATTTTCTTTATTGAACTGCGGAAATCGATTAGAACCCGGAAGGCTTCTAACATCTGCAATAATTTCAATATCAAAAGCTTTTAATATCTTAACAAACTCATCAATCGGATGAGTTGAATGCCCTATCGTCCAGATTAATTTATCTTTTGATTTTCTCATCGCTAAATAACAAAAGAAGTTTATTCTTCTTTAATCTTTGAAACGTAATCGCCAACCGGTGATTGAAAGCTAATGGCAAGCCTGTTCCAGCTATTAATTACAGCGATAGCAAGCGTAAGTTCTACTTCTTCCTTTGGTGTAAAAAGTTTTTTAATTTCAGAATAAATATCTTCCGGTGCGCCCTTATCTGAAATTAGAGTTAATGCTTCGCACCACGCAAGCGCAGCTCTTTCGCGCGGGGAATAAAACGGCGCTTCCCTCCAGGCTGCCAGAACATGAATTCTTTGTTCGCTTTCACCTAAAGCAATTGCATCTTTAGTGTGCATATCGAGGCAGTGCGCGCAGCCGTTAATTTGTGAAGCTCTAATTTTTATAAGCTCCAGAAGCTTATGCTCTATGCTGCTTTTGTTAACAACATTTTGTAATTCAAGCATTGCTCTGTATCCTTCAGGCAAAGTTTTATACCAATCTAATCGCATAATATTTCCATCTCCATAACGTTTAGTTTTTATTAAGAAAATTTCTTAATACATACTGAAGTATCCCGCCGTTACGATAATAATCTATTTCGATCTGCGAATCGAGCCTTGCAACCGCAATGAACTCCTTCAGTACGTTTCCATTTTTGTTTACGGTTACTTTTATTTTCTTGTTCGGTTGAAGATCATTTAATCCGGCTATATCGAAAGATTCGTCTCCTGTTAAAGACAATGAATTAAAGCTTTCACCATTTTCAAATTGAAGCGGAAGCACTCCCATTCCAACAAGATTACTTCTATGAATTCTTTCAAAACTTTCTGCGATAATTGCACGGACTCCCAGCAGCGAAACACCTTTTGCCGCCCAATCTCTCGAAGAACCGCTGCCGTATTCTTTCCCCGCAAGAACTACAAGCGGTATTTTATTCTCTGCATATTTCATCGCCGCATCAAATACCGTCATCGCTTCGCCGGTAGGATGGTAAACCGTCCAGCCGCCTTCTTTTTCAACCAGCTGATTTTTTAATCTAACGTTTGCAAAAGTTCCTCTAACCATTACTTCATGATTTCCTCTTCTGGAACCGTAAGAGTTGAATTCTTTTCTTTCTATCCCAAGAGATTTAAGATATTTTCCGGCGGGAGAATCTTCCGCAATTGATCCGGCTGGCGAAATATGATCTGTCGTAATTGAATCGCCGAGCTTTAATAAAATTCTTGCCGAAGTTATATCGGGAATGTTTCCGGGTTCAGCCGAAATGTTTTTGAAGAACGGTGCTTCTTTGATGTACGATGATTTCGGCTCCCATTGGTATGCCTCACTTTTTGTTGACCGGAGAGAGTTCCACTTATCATCGCCTTTGAAAATACTTTTATAATTTTTCTTGTAATCTCTTGAGTCAAGTACATCCGCCATAACTTTTTGAATCTCATTTGAAGCAGGCCAAATATCTTTAAGATAAATTGGCTGAAAATTAGGATCGAATCCGAGAGGCTCGCTATAAAAATCAATATCGATTCTTCCAGCCAGAGCATAAGCGACAACAAGAAGAGGCGACATGAGGAAATTCATTTTAATCAATGGATGAATACGCGCTTCAAAATTTCTGTTGCCTGAAAGAACAGAAGCTGTAACAAGTTTGTTGTCAACAACCGCCTGGCTAATGTGAGCAGGCAATTGCCCGCTGTTGCCGATACATGTAGTGCATCCGTAACCGACAACGTGAAATCCAAGTGCTTCAAAAAACGGAATTAAGTCTGCCTTTTCAAAATATTCAGTAACTACTCTTGAACCCGGAGCCAGGCTTGTTTTAACCCACGGTTTTGTTCTCAGTCCTTTTTCAACAGCATTTTTTGCAATCAGTCCTGCACCAATCATTACGCTTGGATTAGATGTATTTGTGCAGCTTGTAATTGCTGCAATCACTACCGAGCCGTCGCTGACGAAATATTCGTTGCCGTCAAATTTAATTTTAACACTTTTCAAACCGTCTTTAATTTTGGGAACCGCCTCTACTTCAACTCCGGCTGCTTCCAGTGCGTTTGAACCTTGACGGGTAATTGAATCCGTTAGATGACCGCCTTCATTCAGCCATCTGCCTTCAGCACGTTCTTCAATAGAAATGTATTCTCTTTCATAATTAGTTTTTAAAATATCTATGAACTTTGTTTTTACTTTATCGAGTGAAATTTTATCTTGAGGTCGTTTTGGTCCCGCGATTGAAGGAACGATATCTTCCAGCTTTAAATTTATAACATGAGAATAATTAATTAATTCTTCGTTCTCACGCCATAGCAAATTTGTCTTTAGATATTTTTTAACGGTTTCAATATGAGTTTCACTTCGCCCGGTAATTTTTAAGTACTCAAGCGTTTTGTCATCCGGAGGAAAGTAAGTTATCGTGCAGCCGAATTCCGGCGACATATTTGAAATTGTGGCACGGTCCGGCACGGTAAGATTATTCAATCCATCGCCATATACTTCTACAAACTTTCCAACTACTCCTGTCTTTCTTAAAAGATCAGCAATTGTTAAAACCAAATCGGTTGAAGTTGTACCTTCACGCATTTTACCTGTTAATTTCAATCCGATTACCTCAGGCAGCATGATATAAATCGGCTGACCGAGCATTGCAGCTTCTGCCTCAATACCGCCGACGCCCCAGCCAACTACGCCTATCCCGTTTACCATCGGAGTGTGAGAATCGGTTCCAACCAGTGTATCCGGAAAGATCATTCCGTTTCGCATTGTAACTACGCTCGCTAAATATTCCAGATTAACTTGATGGCAAATGCCCATCCCCGGCGGAAGAACTTTAAAATTCTTGAGTGACGAATTTGCCCATTTTAAAAAAGAATATCTTTCGCTGTTCCGGTGATATTCTAATTCAACATTCTTTTGATACGCATAATTGGTGCCGAAATAATCCACTTGTACAGAATGATCAATTATCAAATCTACAGGAATTTGCGGATTAATCTTTTCCGGATTTTTCCCTTTACGTTCTGCTTCAGATCTTATCGAAGCAATATCAACAACCGATGGAACGCCAGTAAAATCCTGCATTAAAACTCTTGCCGGCAAATATGGAATTTCTTTTGCTGCAGGCTTTGGTTTCCAATTTAAAATTGTTTCAAGATGGTCTTCGTTAACACTAAAGCCGTTGTAATTGCGGAGAATGTTTTCAATAAGAATCCGGATTGAAAACGGGAGATGCTCTATCTTGTAGTTTTGTTTAGATAGTTCTTTAAGACTAAAATATTTACTTACCCCGGATGCTGATTTAAATGTTTTGGTAAGCTTTGAAATTTTGGGAGAGACTTTGGTCTGTAGTTTTTGTTTCATATCTAATCCTCGCTCGAATGTAAGTTTAGAGGTAAATATAAACCATATTGTGATACCGAAAGATGATAGAAATTACTTAATAGAATAAATTTTGGGCTGCAATTATATTCTATGAACTTTCTCGATTAATATTTCCCATTCTTTCGGACCATCTTCTAAAGGAATCCAGAAAAAATTTCCTCGTTCTTTAGATAACAACTCGTAAAAAAACTTTTTAGGATTAGAGTCGGTAATTAGTCGAATAATTCCGCCATCATTAATGGCTCTGAAATTATCGGCTATTTTGGCGAATCCACTACATTGTTTTGATTTGCACTCGATTACTGTTTCATTTTCATTGTCCATTACTCTTTCCTTCATTTCAAAATTGCATAAAGTTCTTTTTGAATTAGTAAGTAATCCAGTTTCTGCTTTCTTTCCTCAACAGAAAAATATGTTTTTCTTTAATAGCGGTGTTTAAAAGATTGGCCAGAAAACCTATAAAGCTTAATTTTTTTGAGAAGGGTAGGGCGAGCCAGCCGGCTGCAAGGTGTTTGCCCAGACTTATAAACTCGCCCAAAACCTTAGGTATATATTTAATTTTTTGCCTGCCGTAAATATCGTTATAAATATTTTGAGCAACGAGACGTCCTTGCTGCAAAGCGAATTGAGCCGCAGCCGGAACCGGCAGTCCGGTAGCAGGATTTAATGCAAGTGCGTTATCGCCAAGAGCATAAGCAAATGGAAAATCTTTCGCCTTAAGATATTCGTCTACAATTATTCTTCCGGCAGATCCGGTTTTGAAACCGCTTTCTCTTATCAAATTAGATGCTCTTATACCGCCGGTCCAGACCAATGTGCCGGTCTTCAATGATTTTGAATTTGAGAAAAACACTTCATCCTTATTAACATGCGTTATTCTTGTGTTGGTTAAAACATTAATATTTTTTGATTGAAGTTTTGTTGCGATACGATTCCGGATATAATCCGAGACATTCGGCAGAATTTTATCGGCTGCTTCAACTAAAGAAATGTTTAGTTCATCATCTTCCAGTCTATAATTAGAAATACACTGAGTAACATGGTCTGAAAGTTCGGTTGCAAACTCAACACCGGATAATCCGCCGCCGCCAACAACGAAAGTTAATTTTTCTCTTCTGCTAACTTTATCTTGATCCGATGAAGCCTTGGCGCATAGCTGCGAAATGTGCCTATAAATATTCTCAGCGTCTTCGTATGACTGCAAAGGAAGAGAATAATCACTTAAACCTTCTATGCTGTAAAAGTTGGATTTGCTGCCCAAGGCAATTACTATAAAGCTAAAGTCGATGGCTTCATCTTCTGTAAATACTTTTCTATTTGCCAAATCAATTTTGGTAACGGTCCCGCAGTGGAAGGTAATATTTTTCTTCGAAATAATTCTTTCAATTGGGATTATAACCTCGTTTTTATGAACAGCGGCTTCATGCAGCTGGGTTTTAAGCGTGTGGTAAGGATTCTTATCAATCAAGTGAATTCTAAAATTATAATGCCTTCTAAAAAGGCTGCTTAACTTTAGTGCAGAGGTAATACCGCCGTAACCGGCACCTAGCACAATAATATTTTTAATAGCGTTCATAATTACTTAACTCCGGATTCAATTTTTCTTTTTTCTTCCTCACAAATACAGAAATATTTCGGGATCAATTCGTTGAATAAATCTCGAAAATATTTTCTGGCAATAATATGGTCATGTCCTTTGTACATGCTATTCATAAACTCACTTAAAAAATTATCTATCTGTGCTTCAAACGAATTTGCCTGTTTAATATTTTCTTCCATAGTATCTCCATGGTTGATTATTATACTTTTAGTTTCAACGCTTAAAAAGTAGGGGAACTTATTAAAATGTGCAATGACTTAAGTCAGCGGATTAATTTTCAATTATAGAGGAAGTTAGGCGCATCAAAATCAGTGGTGAAGGAGTGAATTTACTCGGCTAATTCTTTCAGCTTTTCTAAGCTTTCAATAAAGATTATTTTGCCGTGTATTCGAATTATATTATTGTCCCGTAGTTTTTTCATTGCACGGGAAATTGTCGCGCTGATCGTTCCAAGGTATGAAGCTAAGGTAGCAATGGAAATATTTAGTTTGATGTGTGGTTCCGGAAGATTTATATTTCCCGAATTTTCCAGTTCTTTAAGAAGATAGCCTGCCAAACGATTGATGACTTCGGTAAGAGATAATTCTGCGGCTTTAATGCTAAGCGATTTTAATCGTGCCGCAAATCCAGCCATTATTTTAAAACTTAATTTCGGATTTTCTTCAAGTAATCTTAGAAATTCATTTTTAGGTACAAACAGCAGGGTGGTATCCTGTAAAGCCTGTACATCAGCTGGGCAATCTCCTCCGGTAAATAATGGCACATCGCCAAAAATGTTTGGCGGCGTTATGAAATGTAAAATATATTCTTTGCCTTCCTTAGATATTTTAAAAATCTTGACGGAGCCTTTCAACACAATGTAAAGCCCTTTGAATTCATCTCCTTCATGAAATATGAATTCATTTTTAGCTGCTTTAATCAATCTGCTGAGAGCGGTGATCTGCCTGAATTCGGTGACATCGAGCTCGGAAAAAAGCGGAACATCTTTTAGAGTTAACTTTGAAGATTTATCGATCATTGATGCAAAATAATAAATTTATCAAATGTAAATAATTTTTCTTAATCTAGTTATGATTTAAGGATTCTTAGAACACATAGTTATTTATTAACCCGTTGTTCGAAATGTATTTAAAATTTATAAAATGTTAAAACAGTTTCAAAAAAGAGGTTTGTTTTTATTAGCTCACAGATTAATCCGTGAGTTAATAAATAAAGCCTATAAATACCAACCGTTTCAACGGTTTTACTTTTAATTTCGAATAACGGGTTTATTTATTAATCTCCTGATGTTACTCAGAAATGAATTTTAATGTTCCATATTATCATTCCCACGCAAATGGGAATCCAATCTGCGAAACATCAGCAATCATTTAAAAATTGAAGCTGCTGATTTAAATCATTTCCAAAAGGTTCCGACGAAATTAAGTTAGAAACAGAAATAATAGTATGTAAATAATTAATGGAGTTGTTATGTCAACAGTAAAAATAAAAATGATTTTGGAAATTCATAAAGCTTGCACTGAACCGCTTTATGCAGTGCTTTACGGCATTAAAGAAAAAGAATTGAATTGGAAACCTGCGCCTGAATCTCGTTCTGTAAATGAAATAATGGCGCATTTAATCCGAGTGGATAGTAAGTTTCTTACCAGGCTTGGTCAGGATGCAAAGATAGAAGTACGCGAAAGATGCAGCGCTTCGGAAACTCTTACTGCATTAAAGAGTGTTCACGAGCAGCTTCATTCTTTGGTAGAAAAATTATCGGACGACAGCCTTCTCTTCAAAAAGAGCCCGGCAAAAGAAGCGACTGACAGAGACACAATAAATGAACACGTCCTTCATAGCTGCCAGCATAATCTTTACCATCTTTCACAAGTTATTTATCTAAGAAGAGCTTTAGATAGAAGTTGGAATTCACCAATTATGGAGTGGGATAAGGCAACGAGGATAATCGCAAACTATTTATCTTAGGCAAGGCAATCAATATTTATTTTCTTCTTTGTGAATTTCATATAAACTTGCTGCCGAAAAATACTCAGCATCAAGAAGCAACAAACTGATTGTTTCCGGCTACCATGTAGATCATCTTCCTGCTCTTATATATTAAGTGAATAGGAAAACGACAAGCATCCTTAAAATTAATTATAAGAGCAAGAAATAACACAACCGCCGCTGCTTTCTGTTTTCAATTACGAAAACTTCTGTATAAACAATAAAGAATATTCTTAAAATTGTTTTGTGTCATTTTCTCCTTTCACGAAATGATTGATATTTTATTAGCAGCCCTTGTCTCTATACCAGACGGGGTTTTTAATTTTTTACTTATCATTAACTTACTAGTTATTCCGCCTTCAAGTTCAGCAACGGCGGATGAGACATTTAGGTATTAATTTCCGTCGCTTGCAGCTGGATAGTATCCGTAGATTGCTAGCTTGATATTTTAACTAATATTAATTTCATTATCTTTAATTTTGTTAAGAAAAATTTTTCATTCAGCATGTAGCATTCTGTATACTAAATTGAATTAGCATTTGTGGTCTTTGCGTGAAGCGTTTTGTTTCTCGCGGAGATCGAAGTGCTTTCGCAGAGAGCGCAGAAGATAGTTTAGACCTCTGTGTAAGAATTTTGTTTTATTAAATTCATAGCTGTAAAAACCAATGGCTGGTTGTTTGTAGTTTGTGGGCGAAGCATAGTGCAGCAAAGATCATGTTAGGTGGAAGAATATCCCTGATTAACATTCTTCTCTCATCGGTAGATTTAGGAATAGCTCCAATTCCTTTTATTGCAGAATTATTTTCAATTAATTCAGCAACCTTTTTGGTTTTTAAAAAAGTGCAATATTATTTTTGCTTATGATATTACTGCAATTAAGAGTTTTCAGTAATGTTATTCAAAAAACAACCTACATGTTTAATCCGTCAATAGTCGGACAGGTAAGTAAAAAATCAAGCCCGGCGATAGGGAATAAAAGTTTTTTAGTTATAAAAAAGAAGATCGGATAATGATAAAAAAAACCGGCTGTAAAAATTATTACAGCCGGTTGAATTTATAAGGCTAAAAAAGATAATTAGAATCTAAAGGTTGTCGATAGAATGAAATTATTTGTCGTAATGCTTTGATTAGTGACAGGGGAATTATAATAATTATAGCCGTAGTCATTCCACCATCCGTGCGCGTACGCGAGATCAATTTCCAAAGCGCTGTCAGTTAAATACCCAACTCCAAGGGTATAATATTTACGGTCGTATTGAGAAGGATCGCCTTTATAAGCAGAAGGCTGTACAAAGTAGCCGGCGCGAAGTCTCAAGCCAAGTTCAGGCAAAGTATATTCAGCGCCGATATTGTAATTGACTACAGACGTTAAATTGTCTTTTATATTCTGATTTAAATTTGCAATTGTTTGTGCATCAAGCCCGTTTGCATTATCAAATTTTAACTGGGAATAATCAATTAAAGTAGCCTGCGCGCTAATTATTAGGCTTTGAATGTTAAACGCGAAACCTCCGCCTAATTCAAACGGCGTTACAATATCGTATTGGACCTGGTCGCTGTATGTATACGTAGCGCTTGGATTATTAATAAAAATACTTTGATCGTTTTCGTTATAAGTTTCTTTTACAGTAAAGCTTTTCGGGAATTGAACTGTAATTCCGAAACGGGAGTGATTTTCAAGCTGATATAACAATCCAATTTTTGCGTCCCAGCCTGAAAGCGACCAATCTAAGAGATGATTCATATGAAAGGTGCTGAATCCATAAGTTGTAGAATCTCCGGGGCTGGTTTCTTGATTAGCGTAAATTCCTTGGGTGTCCATTTCATAATAATTGAAGTTGCTCTCATAAGAGCCTGTAATAACATTTAAGTTAAGACCTAAAAAAAGATTTTTATATACTTCAATTGCGCCGGAGAAAGTCCAGTTCCCGGTTGAACCGCTTTGCAAAATAGTTCCGCTTTGATTCAATTGTCCATTAAATATGGAATTGAAACTCTTGTCATTGGTATTGATATAATTATTCCCTGTTAGGTACAGGTCAAAAGGAATATTTTGCGGGTTTCCATTGCTATCAAACCAGGTACTGCTTGGGGAATTCAGATCCTGTATCATTGAGGTGTTGCCGCTATTGAAGCCGTTAAACTTTAAAGCCGCAGTGTAGTCCTGGGTGTTATGATAAGATAACCCGAATACAAGGCTGCCTTGCGTAGTAGGATAGGGGAAAGCAAGGCTGAAGCTGCTGAGTCTTGTAGCATTGCTTGAATAATTAGAAAATTGATTTAAGAAGTTAGTGTTATTATTATAGCTGAGATAATTAATACCGGCGGAAACTTCGAGTTTTTTTAAGAGACCGAAACCCGCAGGATTAAATTCAGCAGCGCCGACGCCGTCGCTCAAGCCGATGTAGCTATCGCCCATACCTAACGCCCGAGCATCTGAGCTTGTATATGGTAAACCGAGTCTTAAAGCATCGCTAATGTCCTGTGCAAAAGAATTAGAGACAGCAGCGAGAAAAAATAGGCATAGTAAGCCTGCTAATTTGATATGAAGTGTACGCATTATCTTCCTCCGCTATTTTTTCTACCGCCATCGTTGTTCCTTGTAGTATTACTATTACTTGAAGATCTCGAGGAACTGCTTTCTCTTGTGGAAGTAGAATTATTGGAATTGTTATTGGAATTTTGAACCCTTTCAGTTCTAACAGGAGCATAAGTAGAATTGTTAGAAGATGTAGTATTATTATTTGTGTTAGAATTATTGTTATAAGAAGTATTCCGCGAAGCGCCGCTTCCGGTTGAAACTATTCTGCCCGGAGACAAAAGATCCAGAATAGTATTTCTGATGCCGGAACCTCTTCCGCCGTCCATGTTTCTAATAAAAGTTTGTGTCCGGCTCGAATCGCTTCCGTTTCCGTAAGATGAATTACCGCCGGCAGGCATAAATACTTGAGTACTTGGAATCTCTACCGCAATCCACCAAGGAGAATTATAATAAGTGTTATAATCGCCGTAATAATTCTCCGGGTAAAAAGAATCCGAGTTGTCGACCTGGTCGGGAACGTTCTGATCTGGCGACCATATTGTGGTGTAGCAGCCGGGTAATATCATTAAGCCGGCGATAAAAAATATAAATCCTATTAAGTCGTTTTTAGTTTTCATAGATTACCTTCTTCTTCCGGAGCTGCTTGAAGTACTTCTGCTTCCGCCGCCGCTGCTGCGCATTTCACTTCCGCCGCTTGAACGCTGCGGAGGCGGGCTGTAGCTTCTCGGCGCAGAATAAGTTGTCCTTGGAGCAGAGTAACCGCCGGGATTGCTGTAAGTTCTTTGAACTCTGCCGTAGTTTTCATTAGTGTTTGAATTTCTATTTGAAGATTGATATCTGTTATTGTTGGCTTCTCGCTGATGATTGAGCCAGTTAATATATTGCTGATATCTATAATTCTGATAATTTGTTCTTCTTACTGAAGAACCTCTTCCATTGCTTCTTGGAGCGCTGCTCCTGCCGCTTGACCAGTTTCTTGAGACAGTTGAACCGGAACTGCGTGAGCCGGTTTGTATTGAGCCGCTGCGGCTTACTCTTGTATATGTGGAGCCGTTTCTTTGAGATGTTGTATTTGAAGAGCCGCGCGAATTTACGACGCCTGTATTGTTATAAACTCCAACGCTTCCGCCGACGCCTCTTAAACCATCATTATTTCTTATTCTAATAATATCTTTTGATCTCGTAGGCAAGTGAGAATTGTTATAATATCCCCAGTAGTTTTGATAGTAGTACGGATAATAATATCCTGAATATGGGTAATTGTAATACGGGCTGTAATATGAATAGTATGGTCCATAGTAACCATAAGACCACAAATTATACGGATCCCAGAAAGAAGGATCGTACCATGGATTGCCGTACCAAAATCCTAACGAGACCGTAGGATATCCATACGACCAGGAATTTCCGTAATATGGATAGTTGTTATAATAGTAGTTATTTAAATTTCCTTGATCGTTATACGGTGGCGCCTGGGTGCTGTCGTAAGAATAATAATTTGTAGAATCCGGAGGATACTGATCTTCATTGTTATAGGAATTGTTGTCGTTATTATTGCCGTTGTTGTCGTAACCGTAGTTGTCTGGAGAATTACCTTGAGTAGCGAATTGTGTATAACAACCGCTGAATAAAAGTGCGATACTAAAAATTACTGCACCGCTGATAAGTTTCAAATTCTTCTTTATGACCATTAGATTTTTCATAACAACCTCCGACAAAAATACCTGATCAAATATTAACAAAAACCAGGCCTACAAAAAGGTAAAAATAAAACATAATTAAACTGAACAAAGATGTTATTGTACACTTAATTAAACTTTGATGTACAATTTTATCTACAAACCTTTAATCAATAATGTCAAGCTGAAGATTTGACATCATTTTTACGGAAAAAGTTTAAGAGCAAGTTTAGACTAAAGACTTGCAATTATTAGAAGATACTTTTAATGTACTCTAATCTTAGCGCTCTATCGGCGGAAGACGGGCTCCACTTTTTATTATCGAGCAAATCTCTTAGATCAAATCCCAAAGTAAACCCGGCGCCAATTGACCAGCGTATGCCGATATTTAAATAGCCGTTGCCGCTTCCGAAATATTTATTGGCGTTATCGTTAAAGGCAAAATCGTATTCGCCGATTAGAGATACATCCGAGCCTAAAGTTTTTTCAGCGCCGACTCTTAGATCAACGAAGTCATCTCCGTCTTTGCTTTCTAAAGAATAATTCAATGTGCCGTGCAGGCTTAAGTAACCCATGAACGCAAAGTTTTTACTTGCAGCGGCAAAAAAACCTGGCGACTTAACGGCGTAGCGCGAAGTAGAATCAAAATATTCTCCTTTTCCCTGCGAATCAAAACCCAAAGTTAAAGCGGGCATTGAAACGGTCTCATTCAATAACCTTACGCGGATATTTACTCCGGGGTAGGCGTACCATTTCGGCGAGCCGGCTCCAATGATATTTTGTCCTCCGTACGAAATTCCAAAGCTAACGTTATCAAAAACTCCGACTTCGATTCTTTCAATTAAATCTCCGCCAGGTAAAACATCGGAGGTTACTCCAACAAAACCTTTATTCAGTATTCCTGCCGTCGGCATATCGATAAGATACCGGTATTCATATTTTGCATTTGTACCGGCAGTTCCTTGAGCAAGAATAACAGAACCAAACGCTAAAAAGAGCGCGAACGAAATAAGAATAGTTTTCATGTGTCCTCGAGCTTTCTGGAAAATATTTTTACAAATTATCTAAAAGAAAAATAATAATAATTTTTGATATTTATTCTCTCTTTAATAATTATTTATTGAAGCGTACTGCTGATAAATATTAATTGTAATTAATGTCGGCAGCAGCGCATGGTCAGGTTTCAGCTGGACAACAACCTTGCCGGCTTTATCTTTAGCGCGCAAAATAAAAACGCCTGCTGTCCGGTTATCCCTAATAATATCCACTAAATCTTTGCCTTCAATTATTTCAAAAGCCGCGGGAGAATGCCTAAACGGCGCTCTAAAGCCAAAAGCATTAATTGGAATTGTCCTTATTATAACTGTGGATTTATAATCCGCAAAAAGATTTTTAGGATTTACTGAAAAGGTTATTTCATAAATATTAAAGATGAAATAGTATACAGCGAGCCCGGCGACGGCATTGAGTAAGATTACAATAAAGGAAATTTGAAATTTATCCATCCGCAGTTTTCATTTTGCAATTTGTTTAACAAGCAATTTTTTTTCTTTTACTACCTCACGCAGCATCCGCTGAATGATCTGCCGGATAACGTTATCAGGCACGCCGTCGTGATGAATTGAGCTGAGCCTCATATCGCATTGATCGTTTACATAATCAATCGCTAAAAAAATATTATGCGTAGTAAGCACAATTTCAGTTGAAAAAAAATCCAGACCGACATTCCCGGCAATTGTGTTTGTTATGTTCATTAGCTTGTGCAGTTTATACATTCTGATTTCTTCCGTGCGCAGTTCAGTGTAGAGATGAGTTTGGTCGTCCCACCATGTTGGTATAGTATTGCCGAAAGCCCAGAAGCATCTGAACCAGGCGCGCTTGCCGTCCAGCATTGCAGGATAAATTTTTTCCTGCAGAATATATTTATCATCGCTGTAAGTAATTCTTTCATCAAAAATTTCTTTCAAAGATTCAGCGCCGGTTACGACACCGATTCCGCCGCCGGTGGTGTTGCATGGCTTAATGATAAATGGTCTTCCTAAACGTGAAAGGTCTTCTACAGAAATAAAAATTTCTTCGCTTTCACTGTGTGGCGGAATTATAATTGAATAAGGTACGTTTATGCCTGCTGTGATAAATTCAAGGTGCATGCTGGCTTTGTCGATAGCGTGGAGCACTTTGCTGTACGGATTAAATATTCTTGTTTTCCTTTTAGCTAAAATTTTGCCGAGTTTCTCAAATCTTTCATCAACGTCCCACGCGCGGTCAAGATAGAAATCGAACGATAATTCTTTGTTGTTTATTTTTTCGGTTACCTCGTGAACATTGTGATCGGAAATTAAAAAAGTAGTAAGACCGGCATTATGAAATATCTCTTCTGTCAGCGACAGGAAGCCGTCATCGTATTCCCAAAGGTAAGCTAAAGCAAGATCAAATTTTTCCATGTATTTTATCTCTTTATACAAAGATATTGTTTGCTATATTTGTAATCAAGAAAATCATTTGCCTTAAACACTAAAATATTTATTTGAATTCAATTTCAAATCATAAGAATAAATTTACCTTTTAATTCAAAATTGTAATTAATATATTTTCGAAAACATTGAAGTAAATTATGCTAAAGTATATTCCGGTTATTGCGTCTATAATATTTATTTTCGGATGCTCATCTCAAAAACAAATAATAAAATCTAATTCTGAAGCGGATCAGCAGGGAAATAAAATTACAAGGAAACTGAAGGACGAGGCACTTAGTCATTTTATAGACGGTTCGGTCGATGAAGCAAAGGAGGATTTTGCCGCCGCAATTCTGGAATACCAGGATGCATTAAGCATCGATCCAAAGCCCGGAATATATTATGCGCTTGGGAAAAATTATCTTTATCTTAACAAGCTTCCGTTGGCGCTTGCTAATGCCAAAAAAGCGGTTGAACTTGATTCAAGCGAAGTAGAGTATTATAATTTATTATCCGATGTTTATGTAACCGCAAACGAATTTGACTCTGCTGCTGTTGTGCTGAATAAAATTATAAGCCTTGATTCCTCCGACGTTGGTTCGTATTACAGACTTGCGCGAATTTATGAAAATCAGAAACCTTTGAAGGCTATTGAGACATACAACAAAATAACTTCGATAATCGGGCCTGACTGGAGCGTACTAATCCATGTTGCTGAACTGCATGCAAGCCTAGGAGATTATAAAGATGCAGCCGCGTCGATCAAAACTTTATTAACGCTTGATCCAAGCAATACGAGCCTCGAAAAACTATTGTCTGAATATTATCTCAAGGCAAATATGTATGATGATGCGATGAAGACAATTAACGACGTTATAACGTCAGTACCTGATGATTCTGACGCGAGGGAAAGAAAAGCTCAAATTTATATTGCGATGAACAAGTGGAAAGACGCCGCTTCGGAGTATTCTTTTATACTTAGTCAGCCGAAAGTATCGCTGGACCAAAAAATTAGAATCGGAGCATCTTATTTTAATCGTTCATTAAGCGACAGCACATTGCTGCCTGTTGCAAAAAGGATTTTTGAGACTATCGATAAAGATACCGCAAACTGGCAGGTAAAAATGTATCTCGGAGCCATTGCTATCAACGAAAAAAATGATTCAGCGGCAATAAACAATTTTAAAGAGGCAACCAGCCTTGCAAACTGGAATGTGGAAGCATGGGTAAGGTTGGGCGGATTGTATTTTGATAATCATAAATATGAAGAATCTGTAAAAGTAATGAGCGAGGCGATAAAATCTTTTCCAGAGGATTTTAGAGTTAATTTGATTTTAGGTCTTGCTTTATCGCAAAGCGGAAAAAGCGCGGATGCTGAAACGTATCTGAAAAAAGCCGTCGAACTTGATTCGACCGATGTAAATGCACTTTCAGCATACGGCTACACTTTGAGCCAGCTTAAACAAAATGACGAAGCTGTCATCTATTTAAACAAGGCTCTTGCAATTTCTCCAAATGACATTAATCTTCTCGGCACGCTGGGACTTATATACGACACCGAACAAAAGTGGCGTGAATGCGACAGCATCTATAACAAGGCGCTTGCAATTGACTCATCCAATGCACTGATAAATAATAATTACGCTTATTCGCTTTCCGAAAGAGGAATTAATCTGGATGAAGCTTTACGCATGTCGCAGATTGCTCTAAAAGCCGAGCCGAATAATTCAGCATATCTTGATACTATGGGATGGATATATTTTAAGCTGGGAAAATATTCTGAAGCGGAAGAATACGTGCAGAAGTCATTAAAAATTGGCGGAGATAAATCGGATGAGCTGGAACATCTGGGCGATATTGAATTTAAATTAGGCAACAAGGATAAAGCGAAAGAGATTTGGCAGAAAGCGTACGATCTTGATAAAAGCAATCTTAAACTAAAATCGAAAATTGAAAAAGGTGAACTTTGAAAAAATATATTTTTATAATTTCTTATTTGTTGTTTGCAACAGCGGTAATTTTTATTTCAGGGTGCGCTCCGGTAAAGCCAACAGTTAAGCCGGAAATATTATCGGCAGAAAGATTAGTTGATAAACTCGAAGTTAACCGGCGGCGCATTAGGGCTTTTGAAGGAACCGGTTCGCTTATAATTAATTCTGACGGAGTTGAAAATAAAGCATTGTTTAAAATTACACTTGTAAAACCGGATTCAATTCAGCTTTCGATAATGGGACCGTTTGGAATTGAACTCGGTGATGCCGTTGTTGCCGGTCATCATTATATATTTTACGATGCGCTTCAAAATACTGCTTACGAAGGCGAACTGAATGAAAACGTACTTAAGAATATTTTTAAAATAGATTTGCCGTTCAGCGATTTAATGGATGCATTTTTGGGCGCTGTAAATTTAACAAATCATCTGTATGTGAAGCCGACGAAGTATTCAGTAGACTATGATAAATATATTTTAACTTATATTGATTCATTAAATCAGCAGAAAGATATTTATAAAGTCGATATTCGGCAGCTTGGAATAACAGATTATGACATAACAAACTTGTCGGGCGATCTTTTGTTTACCGGGAAATACTCGGATTTTGATCTTGTTGAAAATGTAGCTGTCCCATACTCCGTAAATATTAACGACAGCCAGGACGATCAAACTTTGTCTATCAAATACAAAACTATTATAGTTAACAAGCCGTATATCCATCTCAATTTCAGCATACCGACTGATGCAAACGTTATCAAATGGTGAGAACAGGAATTAAAATAATTTTTTTATTTTTCTTTTTTTTCGTGTATGCAAATCTTTTTGCGCAGCAGAAAAGCCTGATTAAGAATAAGAAAAATGAACTTGATAGATTGAAGAATGAAATTTCTTCGTTGGAAAATCAGCTTAAAATAAAAAGCTCAAAAGAGAAAGAAACATTTGATGTGCTTGACAATTATAATCACCAAAGCTTTCTGCTTGATAGGCTGATCAATTCGCTAATTGCCGCTGAGCAGGAAAACGAAATTGAAATTAATCAAACAGAAGCAGGCATTCATGGTTTGGAAAACGAGATAAAATTTTTAAAGAAAAATTATTCAAAGTATGTAGTTGCAATTTACAAGAGAGGACCGGTAAACGAATGGGCAAGCGTGCTAGATTCCAAATCATTCGAGCAGGCTATATTGAGATACAAATATTTACAGAAGTTTTCTGCACAAAGAGTAAAAGATATTGCTCTGTTGAAATTGAAAAAAGAAGAATTGATTTCTGAAAAGGCGAATCTTGAAATTGAATTAAAAGAAAAGAAGGAAATAGCAGATCAGAAACATGCTGAAGAAGAAGATCTTGATCAGAAAAAAATTGAGAGCCGCAGGATATTAGCATCAATTAAGCACGATAAAGAGTCGCTTAAAATTGAGATTTCTGCAAAGCGAAATGCGGAAATAAAAATTAGAAATCTTATCGCAAAATTAATTGAGGAAGAAAATAAGAGAAGGGAAGAAGCGGCAGCGTTGTTGAAATCCAAAAATAAACTTGCAGCTAAAAATAAAAGTGGAAAGGAATCCATAGAAAATTTAAACAGCTACGATTTAGATTTATCTACCGCGGGGTTTTCTTCATTCTCCGCTTTGAAAGGGCGCTTGAATTGGCCGGTAGAGCGTGGTAAAATTGTAAAAGGATTCGGCGAGAATAGAAATGAAAGGCTGAATACAGTTACTCTGAATTACGGCGTTGATATAAAAACCCGTGCAGACGAAGATGTAAGAGCGGTTGCAGACGGAGTTATTTCGGCAATTGATTGGATACCCGGATATGGAAGTATAATAATAATTACGCACAAAGGAGATTACCGAACGGTGTACAGCCATCTCTCGAATATTTTTGTAAAGGAAGGAGACAGGGTTAAGTTAGGTACGATTATCGGGAAAGTCGGGGAAAGCCTTGACGGAAGTATTTTACACTTCGAAATTTGGAACTCAAGAAACAAACAAGATCCGGAAGTTTGGCTTGCAAAAAAATGATTTCTTTTTGCCGCTTTGACTCCGAAGACTATTATAAGACCATCTGCATAATAAACTCTGCGGGAATTTTATTATAATTTTTAATATCTTCACAACTAAATTTTAACAAATAATATTGAGTTAATCTCGATTATGCCGGATAGTTCAAATTCACTCTCACAACGTAAGAAAGAGCATTTGCAGTTGTGTCTTACGGAAGATGTTTCTTTTAAAGAAAAGAGAAATGGATTTGAAAATTATGAATTTAAACACTTTGCCATAACAGAAGTTGAAATAAAGAAAATTTTTTTTGATACAAAATTTTTCGATAAAAAAATAAATTATCCTTTTTTGATTTCATGCATGACCGGAGGCGCAGACGAAGCCGAGAATATTAATGCACAACTTGCGATTGCCGCTAATGAATTAAATATAGCGCTCGGAGTCGGCAGCCAGAGGCACGCGCTTGAGTCGACAAAATATCACGGTTCGTATAAGGTAATTAGGAAAAACGCGCCGGGTATTCCAATACTCGGAAATATCGGCGCCGCCGAATTAATTAAGAAGGATGTTATATCTAAGATTCAATCGCTTGTAGACTTAATAGAAGCCGACGCAATGGTTGTGCATGTTAATGCGCTGCAAGAGCTTCTTCAAAATAATGGTGAGCCGAATTTTAAAGGATTATTAAAGTCTCTTGAAAAAGTAGTTTCGCTTCTCAAAGTGCCTGTCATTGTTAAAGAAGTCGGCGCGGGCATTTCAAAGGAAGTGGCAAAAAAAATACTTAGCTCCGGAGTCAAAGGTATTGATGTTGCAGGCGCAGGCGGAACGAGCTGGGCTGGCGTGGAAATTTTGAGAAACAAAAAAAATGATGAAAATATTTTTTGGGATTGGGGGCTGCCAACTTCCTATTGTTTAAGGAAAATACATAAATTAAAAAATGAATTTGATTTTTTATTAATAGGCTCTGGCGGAATTACAAATGCTTTGGATTCGGCAAAGGCGTTCGCACTGGGCGCAGATATTACTGCTTCTGCAATAACTGTCTTGAAGAAACTAGACAAGAACGGTATTGAAGGAGTAATAAAATTAATCACAGAATGGTTCGACACTTTAAAGAAAATTTTATTTCTCACAGGCTCTTCATCAATTGAAGACTTGAGAAAAGGAAAAATTATCAGAAAGGAAAAACTCTATTGACCGGGGAAAATCAAAAAATATTTTATTCTCTATATGAACATGAGAGAAAAAAAGTTGAAGCTAAGCTTAGTACAATTATAAAAAATAGGAAGCCTGCCTCGCTGTACGGACCGGGCAATTATATACTTGAAGGCGGGGGAAAAAGATTAAGACCAATTTTAGTTCTGCTCTCGGCAAAAGCAGTTAAGAAAAATTCCTCATCTTCATTTTATAATGCAGCGATTGCAGTAGAACTTCTTCACAATTTTACTCTTGTGCATGACGACATAATGGATAATGCCGATATGAGAAGAGGGCGTACAACGCTTCATAAAAAATTTGATATTAGTACCGCTATCCTTGCAGGCGATAGTCTTCTATCGGTGGCTTATGAATATTTGCTAAAAGACTGCAATGGAAATGCGAAAGATGTGCTTGCATCATTTACAAAAGGCCTGGTTGAAGTTTGCGAAGGTCAGAGCCTTGACAAAGAATTTGAACTGCTTCAAGAAGTTTCGCTGAATGAATATATAAAGATGATAGAGAAAAAAACGGCGGCTATGGCTGAAATGTGCTGTAAAATAGGCGCGCAATTAGGCGGCGGAAACGAGAAAGAAATAAAAGCTCTGACGAATTTTGGCAAGAATATTGGGATAGCTTTTCAGATACAGGATGATCTGCTGGATATTGTTGGCGACGAGAAGGAGTTTGGGAAAAATGTAGGCGGAGATTTGGTGGAAGGGAAAAAAACTTATCTTCTCTTAAAGGCTTTAGAATCTGCAAGGGGAGAAGATCTTGAAAAGATAAAGCTGATCATAGAAAAAAAAGGAATCTGCCGTGAAGAAATAATATTTTATAAAAATTTATATATTAAACTCGGCGTTGTTGACGAAGCTAAAAAAGAGATTAAAAAATATTCTGCGAAAGCTTTAAGGTTATTAAACAACTTGAAACACGCAGAGGACAGAGAAATTTTTGTATGGCTCGCAGATTCACTAATTAATAGAAATAAGTAATGATCGAACAAACTGTAAAGATTATAAATAAAGCAGGGCTTCATACAAGACCGGCTGCAACACTTGTTAAGCTTGCTGCAAAATATAAATGCGAGTTTTTTATTGCTAAAGACGGATTAAATATTAATGCAAAAAGCATTATAGGCGTAATGACGCTCGCCGCCGAGATGGGTTCTGAACTCGTTTTAACTTTCAACGGCGATGATGAAAAAGAAGCTGCGGCTGAGATATTAGATTATTTTAACCGAGGATTTGACGAATTGTGAAAAATTTTAAACAAATATTTAAGGAAGCAGAAAATGCCATCACTGGAATTGCTGCCGCTCCCGGTATTGTAATCGCAAAAGTTTATCTATTCACAAAAGAAAAATTGGAAATAAACGAAGGCGACATAACAAATGTCGAGGAAGCAAAAAATAATTTAACTGAAGCTTTGTCTAAATCTAAAAAGGAATTGAATAAAGTCTTTGCAATTGCAAAGGAAAAGATGGAAGGCAAACGCGCCGCTATTTTTGAAGCTCAAATGATGATCCTAGATGATCCTATTTTGCTGGGAAATATTAATTCCAGGATTGAAAAAGAAAAGAAGCAGCCTGAATACATTGTGAATGATGAGATTTCGAAGTACCAATCATTGATGGCGCTTGCGCACGAAGCTTATATGAATGACCGCGCTAACGATATTGAAGATATTAAAAATAGAATAATCAGAAATCTTCAAAAGAAAAGATGGGTTTCAAAAATTAAAAATGATATGATAGTCGTAAGTGATTCACTAACTCCGGCGGATACTATTTTGCTTTCTCGCTGCAACGTAAAAGGATTTGTTACTGACCACGGAGGCTTGACTTCGCATGCGGCGATAATTTCCAGATCTTTAAATATTCCTGCTGTAGTTGGGACGCATAATGCTACACGGCATATTCAAGATAACGATACAATAATTATCGACGGATTTCACGGCTTTGTTTTTGTTAATCCAAACGAGGAACAAATTGAGTTTTATAACGCGAAACTTGAAAAGCTGATAGGGCTTCAAAAAAGTCTTGAAGAACTTAAAGATCAGCCTGCTAAAACCGTTGACGGAAAAGAAATTCAATTAATGGCTAATGTTGATGTTACAGGCGAAATAGATTTAGTAGTTACAAATGACGCTAAAGGCATAGGGCTTTACAGAACTGAGCAGATCATTGAAGAACTTGGCGAAATCCCGAGTGAAGATGAGCAGGTGAAAATTTATTCTAATCTTTCTACACGAATATATCCAAAGCCATTGGTTATCCGTGCATTTGATATTGGCGGAGATAAATTTAAATTTTTGGATTTTACCGAGCCCAACCCGTTCCTTGGTCTGCGCGGTATAAGACTTTTACTGGAAAATGAGAAAATGTTCCGGAGTCAAATACGCGCTGTGCTAAGAGCAAGTATAAATAAAAATATTCAATTCATGCTTCCGATGATTTCTACAGTGCGTGAAATAAAACATTCCATAACGTTAATCAACGAATGTAAGAATGAACTAAAGCATGAAAAGATAAATTATGATAAAGATTTTAAAATCGGAATAATGATTGAAGTACCGTCAGCGGCTCTTCTAACTTATGAGTTGGCTTGCCTTGTTGATTTTATAAGTATCGGAACGAATGATCTTATTCAATATCTTATGGCAGTTGACAGAGGGAACGATCTAGTATCGGATTTATATCAGGAATTTCATCCGGCGGTAATTCGCACGCTGAGTCATATTGTCAAGGAAGCTAAGAAGGCGAAAAAGCCTGTGAGCCTTTGCGGAGAGATGGCTGCTGATACTTTGGCAATTCCGCTGCTTGTCGGACTAGGTCTAACCAATTTAAGTATTTCTCCGACAACAATACCTTACGCCAAAAGAATCATCCGGAGTATTTCTTATGAAAAAGCAAAAATTCTCGGCGAAGATTGTTATGCGTCAGCTACCGTCGGAGAGGTGACAGAAAAATTGGAAAAGTTTTTCAGAGACAATTCGATAACTAGAACAAGAAATATAATTTGATAGTTGCGCTCATTAAAATTAATCTTTGTAAACAATGCTGACTGTTTTAGAATCCATAAATCTATCGACTGATTATTTAAAAAATAAAGGAATCGAATCTCCAAGAATTAATGCCGAATTAATTTTAGCGCATATTTTGAAATGCCAAAGACTACAGCTTTATCTTTCTTTTGACAGACCATTGAAAGAAGGTGAAATTTTTCAGTACCGCGAGTTACTAAAACGCCGCGGTACATTTGAACCTCTTCAATATATTCTTGGTACTGTAAATTTTTTCGGTTTAGAACTTAAGGTTAGCCCCGCCGTTTTAATACCGAGACCGGAGACCGAATTATTGATTGAAGAAATTTTATCTCAATATCAGAATAAAGGACCTTTAAGAATACTTGACATCGGCACTGGGAGCGGCAATATATCAATATCATTAGCAAAGTTTATTCATGATTCACACGTGACGGCTACAGATATAAGCGAGGATGCTATTTCGACAGCAAAAGAAAATGCAATTCTAAACGGAGTGGCGGAAAAAATAAATTTCATTCAGCATGATATGCTGTCAAAAAAAGAAATTGATGAAAAGGGATTTGACATAATTGTTTCAAATCCTCCTTATGTTACTGCCGATGATTTTAAAAATCTTGACAATGAATTGAAAAATCATGAACCGCAGATTGCTTTAACCGATTCTTCCGATGGATTAAGTTTTTATAAAGCTATTGCAGAATCAAAGTATCTGTTAAAGAAAGGTGGTAAGTTATTTTTTGAATTAGGCTATAATCTTTCTGATTATGTGAAAGAGATTTTGAGATCAAATAACTTTTCCAATATTTCGATAAAAAAAGATTATCAGAACATTCAACGAATTATATATGGGGAATTAATTTGAAGGCATTAGTACAGCGTGTAAGTGAAGCCGGAGTTAAAGTTATTTCTGCCAATTATGAGCGGGCTGTAAAAAAAGGAATGGTTATTCTTGTCGGTATAAAAAATGGCGATAGCGAAAGGGAAGCGGAATTTGTTGCCGATAAATGCTGCTCTCTAAGAATATTTGAAGATGCGAATCAGAAAATGAACTTGTCTATAAAAGATATTGACGGAGAGGCTTTGGTGATTTCTCAGTTTACATTATACGGAGATGCATCCCGCGGCAACCGCCCAAGTTTTATAGAAGCGGCGCGACCGGAAGAAGCAAATAAGCTATACGAATATTTTGTTTCAAGGATGCGATTAAATCTTGGCGCGGATAAAATTAAAACCGGTCTTTTCGGTGAAATGATGGAAGTTAAAATAATTAACGACGGTCCTGTAACTTTAATGGTTGAGTCAAAATAATTTAGCATATAAAATTAAAATTGAAGAGCAGTTGCAATCTATTTTAATGATATTTCTTGACGGTGTTGGTATAGGGAAAGAAGATTACCAGCACAATCCTTTCTTTAAGTATAATTTTAAAATATTTACAAAATATTTTAATAATGTTCCTTCATCAAAAAAGGAATTCCTTCAATCCAACGGAGCATATATTTTCCCGACAGACGCGAGATTAGGTGTCGACGGCTTCCCTCAAAGCGGAACCGGACAGGCTTCTATTCTATGTGGTATAAATGCGCCTAAATTTGTAGGAAAACATTTTGGGCCTTTTCCTTATTCTACACTGCTGCCTATAATAAAAGAGGAAAATATTTTTAAGCACTTCTTAAGAAGGAATAAAAAAGTCTTCTTCGCAAACGGTTACCCAAAAGTTTTTTTTAAATATCTAAAGTCGGAGAAGCCAAGATTAAGTGTAACGCCATTAGGCTGTCTCGCTTCAAAAGTAAAAATAAATGGATCAACAGAAGTGTGGAAGGGCAGGGCTTTGACTGCCGAAATAACTAACAACAGATGGAACCAAAAACTAAATTATAAACTGCCTAACATTAAAGCCAGCACAGCAGCGAGGCGCTTATTAAAGATAGCATATAAAAATAATTTTACACTTTACGAGTATTATCTTACTGACTATATTGGTCACGGACGGTTTGACGGAGACGTAGAAGAAACAGTTTCAACGTTAGATGAATTTTTGTTCACCATCTTAACGGAGATGGATAAAAATAGATTAACTCTGCTCGTTTGCTCAGATCACGGAAACTTTGAGGATTTGTCTGTTAAAACTCACACACTAAATAATTGCTTAACTTTAAGTGCAGGTAAAAATGCAGAAAATCTTGCTGATAAAATTGAAAATATTTCGCAAATTAAAAAGGAATTAATTTCGATAATATGATGAAGGATTTTCCAATCATAAAAACGACAATATTTTTTATAATAGGAATATTATCATACAAAATATTTTCATTTCCAATTTTATTTTACTTTTGCTATGCTGCTACCAGCATCGTTGTAATATTTCTGTTTATAAAAATTAGAATAAACCAGTCGATCATCTCCGCCATTGTTTTTATGCTGATTATCTTCGCGGGAAATTTTATAACAAAAGAATTTTACCACAATCAAATATTTCTTCCTTCAAAATTTAATTACACAAAAAATCTATCTGCCATTGGAGAGATTACTAATATTGAGTTGAATAAAGACAAAGGTATAGTCTTCTATTTAATAACTGATTCAATAAAAATTAATGATAAACCGATCCGGATAAGGACTAAACTCCTTTGCAGATTAAATGATGTTGACAGACATGTACTGGATTCTATTTACGCAAAAATAAATATAGGAAACAAAATAAAAATTACCGGTAATTATTCAATTGGAAGAGAACAACGCAATCCTGGAGAATTTGATTATAGCAATTATCTGCACTTGAAAGATATTAGCGGCGTATTAACTTCTTATGACGTCAAAAAATTTGAAATAATTCAAAATGACAGGAGCCTATTCCAGTCAACTTTATTCGACATAAGAAAATCGTTAAATAGGAAAATAACATCATTGCATTCGCTGCAGGCAGCCGCCTTAATCAAAGGCTTGCTGCTAGCAGACAGAAGTGAGATTTCATCAGAGACAAAAGTACAATTTATCAACGCCGGCGTTATGCACGTATTGGCAGTATCGGGTCTTCATGTCGGTTACATCCTAATAATTTTCTATCTCTTATTTGGAAGATTGAATATTTATTTCCGTTCCATGATGATAATGCTCGGATTAATCTTTTTTATGTTATTAACCGGATTGCCGTCTTCGGTTGTTAGAGCCGTAGTAATGGCAGCAGTAATAGTAATTTCTCAGATTACTAATAGATCGACGAATTTATTTAACTCTCTGTCGTTAGCTGCTTTAATAATATTGTTCATTACGCCATCAGAAATTTATAACCCGAGTTTCCAATTATCGTTTGCCGCTGTGTTTTCAATAGCTGCGATTGCGCCTTTCTTTCAAAGCAGAATTAATAATTTTAAAATAAAATCCTCAATAATTAAAAATTTTCTGTTATTCATATCGGTTTCACTGTCTGCTCAAATAGGAACTTTGCCTTTTACATTAATTTATTTTAACAAGCTGTCGATCACCGCTCTGATAGCAAATTTGGTTGTTATACCTGTCGTTGGCATTATCGTAGGAATTGCAATATTCACATTAGCCTTGAGCTATATCGCACCGGCGCTCGCAGGGCTATCAGCCATAACCAATAATTTTGTTACTTTCTTTCTCTTTAATTTTATCAGAATAGCCGGGGGAACAAAATTATCATTTATCTCTATTAAAGGTTTCTCATTAGCTGATGCTATTTTGTTTTATTTATTTATCGCATTATTGTTTTTCTTTAATAGATATTTTACAAAAAAAATATCGAAGATAATTTTTATCGTATTAATATTTCTAAATATTTTTGTTTATTGCTCGCATGATAAAAGAATTATTTTCCCTAAAAATCTTTTAACCATATTCATGACGGATGTCGGGCAAGGCGACGCTTACTTGATTCATTTTCCAAATGGACAGAACGGACTAGTCGACGCTGGTGTAGCATCTTCCTTTTTCGACACAGGCGAAAAAATAATAACTCCACTATTAGATTATTTTAATATTGATCATATTGATTATGCATTTATTTCACATATTGATTCCGACCACTATGGCGGTATTATCTCGTTGATTCAAGAAAAGAAAATTAAGAAAATATATTTTCCTTCAGTGGATACAGCTTCAAATAAAGAAAAAAAGTTTTTAGAATTTCTTATTCAACATCATATCCCATTTGAGCATTATAATAGAAGAATGTTTTCTGCGGGTAACGTGAGAATTTATTTCTTGAATGACTCGCCTTCATTTATAAATAAAAAAACCACTTCCAATGATAGAAGCCTGGTTATGAAAGTACTATTCGGAAATACAGGTGTTTTATTTACTGGCGATATTGATTTCAATAAGGAAGAATATTATTTAAGAAAATATAAAAAATTTTTATCATCAGATGTCTTGAAAGTTTCTCACCACGGGAGCGGTAGAGGCTCAAGCGATAATTTTATTAATGCAGTAAAACCGAAAATTAGTTTGATTAGTGTTGGAATAAAAAATAAATTTGGTCATCCTTCTTCAGAAGTTCTGAACAGACTAAAGGAAATAAAATCCAGAATTATAAGAACTGATATTGACGGAGGCAGCTTATTGATTTCAAACGGTGAAAACTTTAAGTGTATAAATTGGCGCACCAATAACATTTAAATCGGAGATTATTTTGGAAAGAAAGAAAACCATAGGTATTTGCGGCGGCGGACAGTTAGCAAGAATGTCAGCCTATCAAGCTTATAAGCTTGGCTTTGATATAGCAATACTTGAAAAAGAAAAAAATTCTCCTGCAGGGCAAATTTGTAAAAATGAATTTGTTGGCTGGGTTAATGACGAAGAGACGGTAAAAAAATTTGCGGCAGTTTCTGATGTAATATCTTTGGAAAATGAATTTGTAGATTTCAAGCGGTTGGAGTTTATAGAGAGCCTTGGGAAAAAAGTTGTACCTTCGTCAAAAGTCATTTCTTTAATTCAGGATAAATATATTCAAAAGAAAACTCTTGCTAAAAAGAAAATTCCTACAACAAGATTTCTTGAAATTATTGCAGGCGATAGCTACGAAAGTGTCTCCCAACAATTGGGCGGCAAATTTATTTTAAAATCGCGCAAGATGGGATATGACGGCTACGGCAACGCTTTAGTAAAGGATGCAAAGTCTTTTAACTCCGGAATGGAAAAATTAAAGTCGCGCCAAAGTGATGTGTATGCGGAGCAATTTATAGATTTTAAAATGGAACTTGCCGCGATGGTTTCAAGAACTAAGAAAGAAACTAAAATTTATCCCGTCGTTCACACAATTCAAGAAAATCATATTTGTAAAATTGTAATCGCTCCTGCACAGCTCCATAAACGCTTGATCAAATTAGCTGAAGAAATTTCGATAGCCGCAGTTGAAGCGGTTGGCGGATATGGCATATACGGCATAGAATTATTTCTTACATATGACGATAAAATTTTAGTTAATGAAATGGCGCCGAGACCTCACAATTCCGGGCATTATACAATTGAAGCATGTAAAACTTCGCAGTTCGAGAATCATATTCGATCGATTATGAACCTTCCGCTTGGCTCGACTGAAATGTCTGCGCCGTTTGCAGTTATGATTAACCTTTTGGGCAAAAAAAATGGGAATGGTATTTTACATAATTATAATAAAGTATTACTAAATGAAAATGTTCATCTGCATATTTATGGAAAAGAAAAATCCCGTCCCGGCAGAAAGATGGGGCACATTACTTTGTTAGGCGAAAACTTAAATTTAATTTTATCACAGGCAAGACGAATTGAAAAACAAATTATAATTTGAAGAAAGATTAAAATGAAAATTAAAAATCCTTTAGTCGGAATAATTATGGGCAGCGACTCTGACCTAAACGTTATGAAAGATGCAGCAGAAGTTCTTAAACAATTTGGCGTCAGCTATGAGATAAAAATTGTTTCAGCACATCGTACTCCAAACTTGATGGCGCAATATGGTTCAACTGCACACGAAAGAGGAATTAAAGTAATCATTGCTGGCGCCGGAGGAGCGGCACATTTACCAGGCATGACGGCTTCTCATTCGCCTTTGCCGGTAATAGGTGTTCCTGTAAAATCCAAATCGCTTGATGGTCTTGACTCGCTGCTTTCAATTGTTCAAATGCCGGGTGGTGTGCCGGTAGCAACTGTTGGAATCAACCAGGCAAAAAATGCGGGCTTACTTGCAGCTCAAATTATTTCTTTAACCGATGCCGATCTTCAAAAAAAAATAATCGATTATAAAAAGAAGATGGCTGAAGATTCTATTAAGAAGAATGATTCTATAAAAATTGATTAGCAGTTTTGGCGAATTGATAGTTCTTGACCAATTTAATAAGTTTACTACAATATTAAAAAAAATTATAAGATATTTATATGAAAATTTCCATTTTATCCGCGCTGTTTTTGAGTCTTATTTTAATTGGCTGTACTAAAAAGACCGATCAATATTATATTGACTTGGGCAGCACGAATCTTCAACAGAAAAATTATGATGCCTCCGCCGCAGCTTTTTCAAGCCTCGTAATTGAATATCCTTCCAGCCAGCTGGCGCCTGAAGCAATTTTCAATTTAGCAACAATATATCAAAACCAGTATATCAAGAAAGATCCGGCAACCGGTGCGGCCTTAACTCAAGACGAATCTTTGCACAAAGCCGCTGACCTTTTTAGAAGCATTTATGATAAGTATCCACAAAATTCAAATGCTCCCAAAGCATTGTTCCTTTCCGGTTTCATTCTTGCAAATGATTTAAGAGACTATAACAATGCCACTGCAACATTTAATCTCTTTCTAAAACAATATCCCAATAACGAATTAGCGGCTTCAGTTAAGGAGGAATTGAATAACATGGGTCTAACGCCAGAGGAAATTCTTGAACACAAGAAAATGGCTGATAAATAATGCAGTCAGCTTCCGGCGATTACAGGAAATATCTTGATCCGTCGATAATATCAAAACTAAATTCATTAGAACTTAGAGCAAGATTAGTTGTTGAGGGATTTATGGTGGGGCTTCACAAAAGTCCGTACCATGGATTCAGCGTTGAATTCACCGAGCATAGACCGTATATGCAAGGTGATTCGATTAAAGATATCGATTGGAAAGTTTACGGCAAGACCGAAAAATTTTTTATAAAACAGTATGAAGAAGAAACAAATCTAAAAAGCTATATCTTATTGGATACAAGCAAATCGATGGGGTATTCGTCTGAAAAAAATATTTCAAAACTAGAATATGCAATTACCCTCGCCGCCGCATTAAGTTATTTAATGAACAAGCAGCAGGACGCTGTAGGCTTGACATTGTACTCTGAAAGCATCGACAAGTATTTTCCTCCTAAAGCCAACCGTGCTTATCTTCAGGAAATACTAAAGGCGCTTACTTCAATATCACCGGCAAACAAAACCAATACTGCAAACTCGTTAAATTCAATCGCCGAAAAAATTAAAAGAAGAGGCTTGGTAGTAATTATCTCTGATTTTTTTGATGATATTAATTCTATTTTAAAAGCCTTAAAACATTTCCGCTATCAAAGAAATGAAGTGATAGTTTTTCAAATTCTCGATCCGCTTGAAAGAAATTTTGCTTTTGGCAGCGATGCTGTTTTCAAAGACATGGAATCGGAAGATGAGATGACAACCCAGCCCTACCAAATTCAAAAAGCATATAGAGACGCAATTGAAAATTTTTTAGGTAAAATCAAATCCGAATGTTTGAATTCAAAAATCGACTATAATTTGATTGAGACTTCAATGCCTTTTGACAAAGCTCTTTTCGGCTATATTCAAAAAAGAAGCAAACTCATTTAATTATTCGAGCAAAGCTTTGATTTCTTGAAAATAATTCTGAGAATATTTCTCAGCAGTATCCATTTTTTTGGCTTCGGTAATTATTCTTATGATCGGTTCAGTGTTAGATTTTCTAAAATGAACCCAATGATCTTCAAAATCAATCTTCAAACCGTCTTCTGAATTTATTTTTTCGTTTGAATATCTATTTATAAGTTGGTTTATTATTTCATCAGGTTTATTATTTCCCAAATCTATTTTCTTTTTGGCTATAAAATAACTCGGCAGAGAATTTTTCAATTCGGCGATAGTTCCGCCGAATTCTAATAAATGCTGAAGAGTAATCGCAATTCCAACAAGAGCATCTCTGCCGTAATGCAGCTCGGGATAAATTACTCCGCCGCTTCCTTCACCTCCAATAATGGCATTAACCTCTTTCATCTTCTTTACCACATTTGCTTCGCCTACAGGTGAACGAAAAACTTTTTGATTATTCAAAGCGGCTACGTCATCTACTGCCCTGGTGGTTGAAAGATTGACGGCAACATTTCCTTTTTGCTTTGATAAAATAAACTTCACTGCCTGAGTTATGGTATTCTCTTCGCTGAAAGGCTTTCCTTCGTTGGTGATCAGCACCAAACGATCTACGTCTGGATCAACAACAACACCAAGATCAGCGCCGTTTTGTACAACTGCTTTCATAGTTTCAACTAAATTTTCCGGCAGCGGTTCAGGAAGTCTTGGAAATATTCCTGTGTGTTCACAATTCATCTCTATAACATCGCAGCCAAATTTTCTAAGCAAATCCGGGATTACATAAACCCCGGCGCCGTTTACGCAATCTACCAAAGCTTTAAATTTTCTTGATCTTATCTTTTCAATGTCAATGTATTTTAACTTCAGAACGTCTTCAACATGTTTGTTTAAGCCTTCCGAATAATTTGTAATCGTCCCGATATTTTCCCAAGAGTTATATATGTCTAACGCTTTATCAAGTGACGCAAGCATTTCATAATTTTCTTCCGGCGTCATGAATTGCCCGGTTGAATTTAAAAGTTTGAGTGCGTTCCATTGATTCGGGTTATGGCTTGCTGAGATTGCTATTCCGCCTTGCGCGCCTATACTCTTCACTGTGTATTGAACTGTCGGCGTTGGGCAAATTCCAATCAGAACAACATCAATTCCTTTAGCCGCGAGAGTTCCTGCAACAATGGATTGTACCATTTCTCCCGTAATTCTTGCATCTCTTCCTACAACTACTTTGCCTTTCCCTATAAAATCCGCGTATGCTGAAGTGTACTTTACCAATGTTGCCGGATCAAGTCCGTCGCCGATTATTCCTCTAATTCCTGAAATGCTCACCATTAATGTTGACATAAATACTCTCTGTTTAAATTTTAAATAATATATTTCGTGAAAAATAATTTTCTATTTATTGAACAAAAACAATTTTTGTATGAAAAGAAAACCTAATCCAGTAACAAAAAAAATTTCAAAAGTAAATGAATTATTAATCCAAAAATATGGATTACCTTACCGTCCTCAAAATCCTCCTGACCCTCTTGATATGTTGATCGCAACTATTCTTTCGCAGAACACCAACGATAAAAATTCTTTTAAAGCTTTTACAAATCTGAAAGAAAAATATGAATCGTGGGATAAAGCAGCAGATCAGCAGCGCTCAAAGATAGAAAAAGCAATTAAGATTGCCGGTTTAGGCAAACAAAAATCCGCTGCGATCAAGAACGTTCTTACGACTCTTAAAAGAAATTATAATAGAATTTCGCTAAGTCAAATTGTAAACAAAAATGATAATGAAATCATATCGGAATTGATAAGCTTTGATGGCGTCGGATTAAAAACTGCGAGCTGTGTTTTGCTCTTTTCTCTTAGACGAAATATCTGTCCGGTTGATACGCACGTTCACAGAACAGCCAATAGAATAGGGATTGTTAAAACGAAAACCCCCGACAAAACATTTGAAATTCTAAATCCCGATTTACCTGATGGAGTCGCACATTCATTTCACACCAATCTTATTAGGCTGGGAAGAGAATTCTGTAAGCCTGCAAAACCAAGTTGTTTAATCTGTCCTTTGTTAAATATTTGCGAGTTCGATAAAAAAAATCTTGCCGAGCATATTCAATACAAGAGAAATGATTTTCTGCTGCTTGACAACATAAAATGATTTCCAGTTGATATTGAATTATTTTTATATTTATAAATGACTATTGACAAGCATTCGTATTATCTATAATATTACGAATGAAATTCGATTATTTATTAAAAAATAGAATAATTGCCGATAATATATTTATATAACTGAATGATCAATAATACTAAATTCTAAAAAAGGAAAAGAAATGGCGAAGAAACTCACTTGCAAATCATGGGCAGAACCTTTCAAAGTGAAAGTAGTTGAACCTATTAAAATGACAACTAAAACATACAGAGAGAAGGCTGCCAAAGAAGCAGGCTATAATACATTTCTCTTAAAGTCAGAGGATGTTTATATTGACTTACTAACCGACAGCGGCACAAATGCTATGAGCGATTATCAATGGGCGGGTATGATGCTCGGAGATGAAGCTTATGCGGGAAGTAGAAATTTTTATAATCTCTGGGATAACATAAAAAAATATTACGGCTTTCCTTATTTTGTCCCGACTCATCAAGGAAGAGCTGCAGAACATCTAATCTCAAAAATACTAATTAAGCCGGGAGATTATATTCCGGGAAATATGTATTTCACAACAACTAGACAGCACCAGGAATTAGCCGGAGGAACTTTTGTGGATGTAATTATTGACGAAGCCAATGAACCGCAAAACACTCATCCGTTTAAAGGCAACGTTGATTTAAACAAGCTCGATAAACTTGTAAAAGAAGTTGGTGCCAAAAAAATTCCCTACATAAGTTTAGCAGCACCTGTGAACATGGCTGGCGGTCAACCTGTATCAATGGCAAACATAATTGAATTAGAAAGCTATGCAAAGAAACATGGAATTAAACTTTGGCTCGATGCAACCCGCGCCGTTGAGAACGCATATTTCATTAAACAAAGAGAGAAAGGATATGAGGATAAAACAATTGCACAAATTTTAAAAGAAATGTGCTCTCACTTTGACGGCATTTGGGTGAGCGCGAAAAAAGATTTACTTGTAAATATCGGCGGTTTCCTGGCGACAAGAAATAAGCACGTTTATGAAGAAGCCCGCAACATGGTTGTGGTTTATGAAGGACTTCATACTTACGGGGGACTTGCAGGAAGAGATATGGAAGCAATGGCACGCGGCATCGAAGAGATGACGAACTACGATTATATTAGGTCAAGGATTGGGCAGATTGAATATTTCGGGAAGAAACTAATGGAATACAATATTCCTATCGTCCAGCCAATCGGCGGGCACGCAGTATTTCTTGATGCTAAAAGATTTTTGCCTCACCTAAAACAAATAGAATTTCCAGCACAAACATTAGCAATTGAAGTTTATATGGATTCTGGAGTTCGCGCAATGGAAAGAGGAATAGTATCTGCCGGAAGAAATAAAGTTACCGGCGAACATAATTATCCTAAGCTTGAACTTGTACGTTTTACTCTGCCGAGAAGAGTTTATACTCAGGCACATATCGATGTAACTTTTGAATCGATAGTTTCGGTTTATGAAAACAGGAAGAAAATAAAAGGCTTAAAGATGGTTTATGAACCAAAATATTTGAGATTCTTTCAGGCAAGATTTGATAGACTTTAATTTTTTCTTACCCTAAATATTTTTTTATGGATTTTCAATTCTATCTACGACTTGTTTTAAATGAATTGAGAATCCATATATTAATTGATCTTAATTATTCCAATCTACGAATCTAAATCACAGAATTTATGATGGTCAGACTTGACAAATTATTTTTTAATTATCATTTTGTGAATGTTCTAATAAATAATTTATTAACCGAATGATTAACGAAACAGATGCAAAAATTCTGAATATACTTCAGAAAAATTCCAGAACGTCAAACGCTGAAATTGCGAGGCAGATAAAGATGGCTCCGTCAGCGGTTCTGGAAAGAATAAGAAAGCTGGAACTAAAAAAAATTGTTAAAGGATATGCGGCACAAATAGATCCGGAGCATGTGGAAAGAGGGCTGCTCGCTTTTATCGAAGTAAAAGCCAACGGTCCAATTGTTGATCAAAGAACGGCGAAAGAGTTATCAAAGATAGATGAAATTCAGGAAGTTCATATTGTTGCAGGGGAAGATTGCTATCTTGTAAAAGTGCGCGTTAAAGATACTGAATCCCTGACCCGGCTTCTAAGGACCAAGTTTGCCTCTATCAAATCTTTAAGAACAACAAATACAACGATTGTTCTTGAAACTGTAAAAGAGACGAACGAACTTGTTTTTTAGTTAGAATATCAGTTCGAAATTAACAAGCGCTCATGCGGATGAGCGTTCAAAATAGATCCTTATTCAAAACAAAATTTTGAGTAGGCGGTTGTTTATCAAAAAATAAATTCTAAGGAGTGATTATGTCTAACCCGATTGGCATCACTGGTTATGATTTCGTCGAATTCTATGTCGGCTCAGCTAAGATGTGGGCATACTGGCATGCAAAGGCGATGGGGATGAATATCGCCGGTTATCTGGGACCTGAAACAGGTATCAAAGATAAAGTTTCATATTATCTCGTTAAAAATAAAATTCAGATTGTTATTACTTCTGCAGTGAAGCCAAGCAACTATGAAGTATCGTCTTTTGTAGAACGACACGGAGACGGAGTAAAAAGATGGTCGCTTAAAGTAAAGGATGTTCATAAGGCTTTTGAAAATTCTATTTTGAATGGAGCAGTTCCTGTTAGGAATCCTAAAAAGTTTAGTGATGACTCGGGTTTTATTGAAGAGGCAGCGATTAAGCTTTACGATGATACCGAAATAGTTTTTATAAATCGGGATAATTATAAGGGTATTTTCAAACCAGGTTTTGGCAAGCATATACAAAAAATAAATCTGGATTTTGTAGAAACCGGCTTGAACGAAATTGATCATATTGTGGGAAATGTAAGAATAAATGAAATGAACTTGTGGGAGAATTATATCAATAAGAGTTTAAACTTTGAAACATTTATAGAATTCGGCGCAGGAGACATATCTACTCAATATTCAGCTCTACTATCAAAAGTCGTTAGGTCTAAAGATGGCGTTCCGATAAAAAATCCAATTAACGAACCGTACGAAGGGAAAAAGAAATCGCAAATCGAAGAATATATTGAAGAATATCTTGGCTCCGGAATCCAGCACATTGCTATTTCTACAAATAATATTATTAGCACGATAGATTCGATGAAGCGAAACGGTGTGGAATTTCTTACCCCGCCTGATACTTATTATGATATGTTAAAAGAGCGAGCTTCGGAAATATCGGAAAGTATAAGCGAACTAAAAAAGTTTGGAATACTCTGTGACAACTCTGAAGGCAATGGATATTTATTGCAGCTATTTACCAAGCCTATCGGCGACCGCCCCACATTTTTTTATGAGATTATACAGCGACGTAACGGCGCTCTCGGCTTCGGGCAAGGAAATTTTCAATCGCTCTTTGAATCGATTGAAAAAGATCAAATGCTTAGAGGAAATTTTGATAGAGATGAAAATTAAAATAAAAATAATTTTAAGAATTAATTTTCTTTACGGAGGCTGACATGCCATTTTATATTAAGCTAGGAAATGTACCGCATAAGCGGCATACAACATTTTATAAACAAGATGGAAAATCTCTTTACCGTGAAGAGTTATTCAGCACAAAAGGATTTTCCGGCATATATTCAATCAAGTATCATTTATATATGCCTCCGCAGGTTGAAAACATTAAAGAAATTCAAAAAGAAAATTTAGTTGAATGGAAAGAAGCGCCGCTTCAGTATTATCATTTTGTTACTGAAAGGAAAAAATCAGCAGGAAATTTTTATTCCGCTCGAAATGAATTCTTGAGAAACTCACATTGCATTATCTCAACTGCGCAGGTTTCAGAGGATACGGATATCTTTTATAGAAATAGTTTTATGCATGAAATAATTTTTATTCATCATGGCAGCGGTGTTTTTTACTCTGAGTATGGTCAACTTACATTTGAGGATTGGGATTACATTGTCGTTCCAAAGGGTACGACTTATCAAATGAAGTTTAATAATTATAATAATATAAAATTGTTTGTAATAGAGTCGGACACTCCGTTTGAAATACCAAATCATTATAGAAATGAATATGGACAGCTTAAAGAAGATGCTCCATACTATGAGAGAGACTTTAAGGTTCCAAAGTTTATGGAGCCGGTAGATAAAAAAGGAAAATTCTCTCTAACTTTAAAAGTTAATAATAGAATTTTTGAATATGAGCTTCCTCATCATCCTTTCGATGTTATAGGTTGGGATGGATTTTTGTATCCGTATTCATTCAACTTAAAAGAATACGCTCCTAAGGTCGGCAAGCTTCATTTGCCTCCGCCGATCCATCTTATGTTTATTACTGAACATTTTGTCGTTTGTAATTTTGTTCCGCGTCTATTTGATTTCCATCCCGATTCAATTCCCGCTCCTTATTATCATTCTAACGTAGACAGTGATGAAGTAATATATTATGTGCATGGAGATTTTATGTCCCGTACCGGCGTGAAAGAAACATCGATTACATTGCATCCAATGGGAATACCACACGGACCGCAGCCAGGAAAAATGGAAGCGTCTATCGGCAAGAAAGATACTGAAGAATATGCAATCATGATCGATTCATTTTCACATTTGTCCGTTACAAAAAATGTTAAAGATACGATGGTTGAAGATTATCATCATTCGTGGCTTGAAAAGTAAATTCAAAAAAAATAATGATTACAATACCCAAACATATTCAAGAGCTTATACCTTATAAAGCCGGGAAGCCCATCGAGGAATTAGCTAGAGAGAAAGGACTTACAAAAATTGTCAAGCTTGCATCAAATGAAAATCCTTTAGGACCTTCTCCCAAAGCATTAGAGGCAATTATAAAATATTCCGCCGATGTTAATAGATATACAAATCCTTCTGCTTATAAACTTGTTAATGCTATTTCAAAAAAATACGATCAGCCTCCGCAGAAAATTATTACCGGAAGCGGCTCCGATTCATTGCTTCAATATATTGTTACAGCTTTTTCTGATGATGATGATGAAATACTAACTTCACATGGAACGTTTATAGGCTGGTATGTTAATGCTGATAAATACGCGCGCAAGTCTAAACTAGTTCTGTTAAATAATTATCACGTTGATATAGCGGGGCTTGCTGACAATATAACGACGAAAACAAAAATTATCTATCTTGCGAACCCTAATAACCCAACCGGAACGATGTTTACTAAAAATGAGTTTGATAATTTTCTGTTAAAAGTTCCTAAGAATATTCTGGTTATTCTTGATGAAGCATATACTATTTACGCCGAAGATAATCCGGACTATCCAGATGGTCTTAAGTATGATTTAGAAAATTTAATTGTGTTACGAACTATGTCTAAAGCATATGGATTAGCTGGAATAAGAATCGGTTTTGCAATTGGACCGGAATATTTAATTAAAGCCTTATATAAAGTTAAACTTCCGTTTGAACCTAATCTTCTAGCTCAAGAAGCAGCCATAGCAGCTTTAGACGATAATGACTTCATCATCCGCTCAAAGGAATTAAATAAAAAATCTTTGGAAATGATGCGGAAGAAATTTGATGAACTAAAAATTAAATACGTTCCAACGAGTGCTAACTTTTATCTTATATTATTTCAAAATGAAGAATATGCTGAAGAGTTTAACGAAGAATGCCTGAACAGCGGCTTGATAGTCCGACCGTTAAAGTCGTTTGGTATAAATAATGGCATTAGAATTAACTCGGGCACTATTGAAGAAACAATTTTTGCTTTAGAAGTAATTGAAAAAGTCCACCTTAAACTTTTAAAAAAATACAGCACAGTTTTTACAATAAATAAATTCAAAAAAAAACATTATGAAGCTAGTTTCTTACGAAATCAAAGATAAAGAGAGATTGGGAATTTTTTTTGAGGGCAAGATATTTGATGTTCAAAAAAACGGAACGACGTTGGGACTTAATCTGCCGTCAAGCATGAAGGATTTTCTAAATGGCTGGGATAAATATTATAATAAAATGTTAAAGCTGTATCAGAAAATAACAAAAGGATATATAAAAAAATCTTATAAAAAAAATGAAATAAAATTATTAGCTCCTGTGCCTCATCCTACGTCTTGCCGGGACGGCTATGCTTTTAGGCAGCATGTTGAAACAGCAAGAAGGAATAGAGGTGTTGAAATGATTCCTGAGTTTGATCAATTTCCAGTTTTCTATTTTACGAACCACAATGCTGTCTTTGGAGAGGGAGATATTGTGGTCGAAGACGATCATTTAGAAAGACTGGACTTTGAACTCGAAGCTGCTGTTGTTATTAATAAGAGAGGTAAAAATATTAAATCTCATGAAGCTGATTCCTTCATTGCAGGTTATATGGTAATGAATGATTTATCTGCAAGAAGATTGCAGTCTGAAGAAATGAAATTGAATTTAGGTCCCGCAAAGGGTAAAGATTTCGCTACTACAATCGGACCATATCTTGTCACTACTGACGAACTGGAGACATTTAAAATAACATCTCCTGTTGGAAATAAATACGATTTGGAAATGAAGGCTTATCATAACGGCAAGCAAGTTTCCGAAGGGAACCTTAAGGATATGAACTGGACTTTCGCACAAATTATAGAAAGAGCTTCTTACGGTGTTGAAATATTTCCTGGAGATATTATAGGCTCTGGTACAGTTGGTACCGGATGCTATCTCGAATTAAATGATACCTGGGCTTTGGAAGCTAAAGCAGCAGGGAAGGAATTTACTCCAATTTGGCTAAAAGAAAACGACATAATAGAATTGGAAATAGCAGGGCTTGGCAGACTATCAAATAAAATTATTAAGTCTCCTTATAACAATAAATTAAAAAAATAATTTCAAATAATTTCTCGTTTTATTAAAAAGAAAACAAAATGACAAAACCTTTGTGGAAACCTTCTTCCGAACGTATTAACAATTCAAATATGAAAAGGTTTATGGAGTTTGTTTCTCATAGGTTTAATTTAAAAATAGAAAATTACCACCAGCTATATGATTGGTCAATTAAGAATTTAGAAAGCTTTTGGGAATCCCTGCTGGATTTTTCCGAAATAAAATTGCATCAGCCGTACAAAAAGATTTTATCAAATCATGATTTGCCTGGCGCTAAATGGTTCGCAGAAGCAAAAATAAATTTTGCGGAAAATTTATTAAGATTTAATGACGATCATACGGCAATTATAAGCGATAGGGAAGACTGTCCGAAAATTAAAATTAGCTATAAGGATTTAAATCTATACGTAAATAACGTTGCTGGCTATTTACAAAATATTGGAGTCTCTAAAAATGATATTATTGCCGGGTATGTTTCCAATATACCTGAAGCAATTATAGCGATGCTTGCTGCCGCAAAAATTGGGGCGATTTGGTCTTCATGCTCGCCAGATTTTGGTGTAGAAGGAGTTGTTGATAGGTTTGGACAAATAAAGCCAAAAGTCCTCTTCGCCGTTGAAGAGTATCAATACAACGGTAAAAAAATAGATTGCTTAGAAAAAATCGCACAGATAAAAGAGAAGATTTCATCAATTACCAGTATTATTCTAATTGAACATTTCTACGATTTCAAATCTCATGGAAAAGACAATCAAAGACAAAATAATTTTTCTAACCAAACAAAATTTAGTGAGATAATAAATTCTAATTCAGCAAACTTAGATTTTATCTCTATCGATTTTAACCATCCAACTTTTATAATGTATTCATCGGGTACAACAGGCAAACCAAAATGTATTGTGCACGGAGCCGGTGGGACCTTACTTCAGCATTTTAAAGAGTTGTATCTTCATACAGATTTAACGAGAAAAGATACCATAACATTTTATACTACCTGCGGCTGGATGATGTGGAACTGGCTGGTTAGTTCTTTGTTCGTTGGAGCAGCAATTTATATATATGATGGTAGTCCAATCTATCCAAACGTAAATGGTTTGTGGAAGAAGGTAGAGGAAAATAAAATAACCATTTTAGGAACGAGTCCAAAATTTCTCAGCATTTGTGAAAAGTCCGGCTCTGTCCCCAAAAACAAATATATGTTTAGAGATCTAAAGACAATTTTATCCACCGGATCACCTTTGCTAAAAGACAATTTTGAATTTGTTTATGAAAAAGTTAAAGAGGATGTTCAGCTTTCGTCCATAAGCGGAGGCACTGATATAATTTCATGCTTTGCTTTAGGAAATCCAACGCTGCCTGTGTTCTCAGAGGAAATACAATGCCGCGGGCTGGGCATGAAAGTAGAAGCCTTTAATGAAAATGGAAAATCTGTTGTTGATGAAAAAGGCGAATTGGTATGTACCCAACCCTTTCCATCGATGCCAATTTATTTTTGGAACGATCCCGACGGCAGCAAATTTCATTCGGCTTATTTTGAATATTACCCTGGGGTTTGGAGACACGGCGACTATATAAAAATTACTAACAATAAAGGAGTAATAATTTACGGTCGCTCCGATTCAACGCTGAATCCCGGCGGCATCAGAATCGGTACCGGAGAAATTTATAAAGTTGTTGAATCGTTCGATGAAATTTCCGATTCTATTGCTGTTGCACAAAAGTGGAATAACGATGAAAGAATAATTTTGTTTATTGTCTTAAAAGATAAAAAAAATTTTACAAAAGAATTTGAAGATGAAATTAAATTAAAAATTAAAAATGAAACTACTTCGCGCCATGTGCCATCAAAAATAATACGGGTTAATGATATCCCAAGAACTATTAATGGGAAGAAAATTGAAATTGCGGTCGCAAGAATAATAAATGGAGAAGAAATTACTAACCTCAGCACTATTGCTAACCCGGAATCGCTTAGACAATTTAAGGGACTGTCATTAAGCTGAGTAAGCTAAATAAAATTAACAGCCTTCATTATTATAAGTTTATTTTGTCCTGAGTAATAACTTTTTCTTATAAAGTTAGATTATTAGTCGTTTATTATTATATTTATGTTAGCTTAAATTATTTTGAAAGGAATTCCATGATTGCCAAACAGGATCTTTTGAATTTGCTTAAAAAAGAATTTGCTACCACACTTAAAGTAGTGTACTCTTTCCCCGAAGGTAAACTGGATTTTTCTCCGCACGAACGCTCATCAAACGCTCGCAAACTAATGTCCACATTCGTCTTTGAAATGTACTTGATCGATTCTTACGTTATTGGAACTGAGATTGACCGCTCTGTTTTCAAAGCATATTCTCCCGATAGTGTAAAACAAGTTATTTCTGATTTTGAAGCGCAGTCTGCAAATATTCTTTTTAAACTTGAAAATTTATCAGATGACGGAATGAATAAACAGATAGAATTTGCAGGTGTAAAAATGACATCAGAGCAGTTTATTATGATGATGCTTTTTGATCAAATACATCACCGCGGACAATTATCGGTTTATGTTCGAATGGCTGGAGGGAAAGTTCCATCTATTTATGGACCTTCGGCAGACGATCCTGGAACAAATCTTTAAATAGCCAAAGCTCATAGAAACTAAAAAGGAAGGAATAAATTCTATGAAGAGAAATATTAGTTTCGTTTGTTTAATGCTGCCAGCAATATTTTTTATTTCAGGATGTGCAGGAAATTTTAATCTTGCAGGCAAATGGGATGGTAAAATGATTCAACGCGATGGACCCCGCGGCGAAAGCGGATACATTATGACGTTTAATATTGGTCAGAAAGACTCAACCGTTTACGGCATATCAAGAATTGAAATCCCCGAAACTCCTTACTTTGCTGAAATGAAAATCAAAGGATTAATCAAGAACGATACTTTATACTTTGCGGAAACAAATATCCTAAAGCAAAATGAAAGAGCCGGCTATTTTTGGTGCTTGAAAAAAGGCGCGTTGAAAATTAACGTTAAGAATAAATCAATGGAAGGTAAATGGGCTTCAAAGGATTGCGCCCCGGGAATGATATATATGGCTAAAACAAAATAAAAATATCCAGTTCCAAGTTTACTTTTATGAAATTTCTCATAAATTAATTACTGCAAAAAATATTTATAAGTTAATTTATTTTTTTATTAAATTAGTACAGCTTAATTAAACATTAAGAGGGAATTTTAATTTGATAATTTTTTGTACTTGCTATAGTCCGGCTTTTGATTCAAACATGTTTGTTCCAAAAGAACAAATACCGCGTTATATATTAATTACCCCAAATATATTTCCAAATCATAAGGAGAATTATTATGAAAGATAAAAGATCTGATCTCGCAGGTCCAGGTATCGGTAATTACGAGGACCTTAAAAATATTCTACCGGTAGGATACAAGCCTTTGCTTCCTCCTAAGGAAAGAGCAAAAGCAATTTTTACCGTCAAAAATTATATTGAAGAAAACCTCTGCAAGGAACTTAACCTGCAAATGGTTCCCGTTCCGCTTATTGTTGACAGAGAAAGCGGCATTAATGATTATCTTGATCGTGATGGTTCTAGAACTCCCGTTCAATTTCCGTGCGGACTTGGTCTTGATAAACCTATTCAAGCTCAAGTTGTGCAGGCAGCGACCAAATGGAAAAGAGTTGCTCTAAAAGAATTCGGTTGTAAAGTTGGCGAAGGCATCTGCACGGATATGAGAGCGATTAGAAAAGATTATTTTCTCGATCACGATCATAGCTCTTATGTTGATCAATGGGATTGGGAAAGAGTTATAACTTCCGAAGAGAGAAATCTTGATTTCTTAAAAGATGTAGTAAAAAAAATCTGGAAAGTTATTCACGGCGCAGGCACTATTGCTCAAGAAGAGTTTCCTCAACTGAAGACAAATGATTATCCTGACTTTCCCGAAGAGCTGACTTTTTTGCATGCTGAAGAAATACTAAATATGTATCCTGATTTACCAAGAAAAGAAAGAGAGACCCGCGTCCTTTTAGAAAAAGCGCCTGCATTATTTATAATTGGTATTGGCTGGCCTCTTAAGGATGGCTATCCGCATGAGCTTCGCGCTGCCGATTATGATGATTGGGTAACCGAAACTATTAAAAGCGGCGGAGAACAATTCCACGGTCTTAATGGAGATATTCTTGTTTGGAATCCTGTTACAAAAAGACGTCACGAATTAAGCTCTATGGGAATTAGAGTTACTAAAGATACATTGAAAATACAACTTAAGATGTCCAACCAGGAAGATTTCTTAAACCTGCCTTACCATAAAGCAATTCTAAACGATGAAATTCCTTTAAGCATTGGCGGCGGAATCGGGCAATCACGAACTTATATGTATCTTTTAAGATGTGCACATTTGGGAGAAGTAAGCGTTGCGGTTTGGCCCGAGAAGCTTAAAAAAATATGCGAGGACAAAAATATAAACGTTTTATATTAGTTTAATTTTATTTCAGAAAGGAATATTCTATGGCTCAAACTTCTGCTAAGACTAAAAGAGAAATCAAATTAATCCTTTTCTCCATTTTGTTGTTTAACACATTGCTGATCGGAAAAGGATTAAAGAATAAGCACGAGAAAAATGTTTATAAAAAAATTACTACCGCCGACGTCTATCTAACCGCCAAAGATACCGAAGATAGAATAAGCCATAAAGGAATGCTTACATTTGAATCTTTTGAACAGCCTGAAGAAAGCGCTCCAACAATTATTTTGGATAGAACAAAAACTTTCCAAAAAATAATAGGAATTGGCGGCGCTTTAACGGATGCCTCAGCAGAAGTTTTTTATAAAATGCCCGTGGAGAAACAAAAAGAAATCTTAACCGCATTGTTTAATAAAGAAAAAGGCGACGGCTTTTCGATTGGCAGAACAAATATTCATAGCTGCGATTTCTCAAGCTCAAGCTATACTTATGATGAAACTCCCGGCGATACTGCATTGAAAGATTTTACCGTCGAGCACGATTTAAAGTATAGAATTCCTTTTATCAAAGCAGCCATAAAAGAAAATGGCAATGACTTTAAGTTGTTTGCATCGCCGTGGAGTCCTCCGGCGTGGATGAAAACTAATAACGATATGCTTCACGGCGGAAAATTAAAACCGGAGTACGATCAAACATGGGCGAATTATCTTGTTAAGTTTGTAAAAGCTTATCGCAAGGAAGGAATCAATATTTGGGGAATGACTGTTCAAAATGAACCAATGGCTGTGCAGCGCTGGGAATCATGCATCTTTACTGCGGATGAAGAAAGAGACTTTGTAAAAAATTATTTAGGACCTGCACTGCATAATTCCGGTCTGTCTAATCTTAAACTGATGATCTGGGACCACAATCGCGGAATTATGTATCAGCGGGCTGCAGCAGTTTATGAAGATACCGCCGCTGCAAAATATGTTTGGGGAACAGGATTCCATTGGTACGTGGGAAATCATTTCGATAATGTCAGGCTTGTTCACGATGCGTTCCCTAAAAAGCATCTTTTATTTACGGAAGGAACCGAAGCTAACTTTGATCCCGACAGCTTGCTTGTATGGAAGTGGGGAGAAATGTTCGGCAAGTCTATTATTATGGATTTAAATAATTGGGCGGAAGGCTGGACTGCGTGGAATGTTATTCTTGATCAGCATGGCGGACCTAATCATACGGATAATTTTTGTATGGCTCCGATAATTTGTAACACCGAAACCGGCAAGCTTACTTATATGAACTCTTTTTATTATATCGGGCATTTCTCCAAATTTATTAGACCCGGTGCAAAAAGAATTATTTGCTCTTCAAACTCTGATGATCTTCTTGCAACTGCGTTTGAAAACAAGGACGGCAAAATTGCTGTAGTTGTATTAAATACCACGGATAAGGATATTGATTTCTACACTTGGATCGAAGAAAGCGCCGTTAAGTACAATAGCCCCGCTCATTCAATTATTACTTTGGTCTTGCAATAATATTTTTGTGCATTATTTAACGATACTGGAGCTATTATAATAATAACTCCAGTATCCTTTTAGCGGCAAAGAGCTGAAGAAATACCTGCCTGACTGCTCTCCGTATTTATCATCCATTCTTCTAAGTTATCAATTTTATTAAACTTCAGACAAAATAATTCGATAATGATAAGGTAAAATTGTATAAACCTTAAAGTTTATTTGTTTATCATGTTGATGGGAAGAAAATGATTGCTCTATTTAATAAACTCGTTAAAAAGTATTTGTTTTATTTCTGCTTCGTCCTTTTGCTTGCATTTCTTGCCGAAGGAATTAATGGTTTTATAAAACTAAATAACTTTACTTCTATTTCCGCTTCAGAAGCCTTTATTGATGCTAAAAGGGATTTAACATTAGGGCTTCTGGGAAGCACTTTAATGTCGTTTATCGTTGGACTCTATCTTCAGATTACAACATTTAAACCTCTTAAAGTTCTCGCCGAAAAACTTAAAACAATGGCTGAAAAAGATTTTGCGTCCTTATCAACTGCATTAATGGAAATGGCTCACGGCAATTTAACCTCCGGTATAAAACTAGAATCAAATACGATTAAAACAACCATCAACGGAAGAGTTGGCGAGATGGTTACAGGCTTAAATACAATCATTGCGAATCTTAATGAAGCAAGCAAAGAATTTAATTCCGCCACCGACAAACCCTGCCAGCGCTTATTTTATATCGGGGCAGATTCTTACCTTGAAGGACGGGCATGCGGTGAGGCGATGGGAAAGGCTTTGAACGGCAAAGGCAAAGTCGCAGTTATTTTAGAAAGCCTTGATCTAATCGGGCATGAATTAAGAAGAAAAGGATTCCAAAATTCTTTGCGAGAATTGTTTCCTTCTATTTCAATCGTGGAAACCATTGAAACAAAACTTAGCTTCGATAAATGTTATAACGAAACCGAATCATTAATAAAAAAATATCCTGACCTAAACGGCATTTATGTTACTTACGGCGGCATTGCAACATCGAAAGCCGTTTCAGAAACAGGCAAAGCAGGCAGAGTAAAAGTAGTCTGCCACGACCTTGCGGATGAAACAATGAATTACCTAAAGCAGGGCGTTGTTACCGCTACTCTTTCGCAGGATGTTTTTGCTCAAGGGCATGACCCCGTAATTCATTTATTCAATCATGTGGTCTCAAGATGGGAGCCGAGCCAGCCGCGCCTGCTGACAAATATGGATGTTGTTACTGCCGAAAATTATACTCAATTCTGGCAAGCGGGCAGAGGCGTTATTGAAACCGAAGCCATTGCTGCAAGAAGACCAAAGCCGATGAATGTTTCTAAAAGACAAATTAAAATTGCAGTTCTCGGCAGACAGGGAGATTCATTCTGGAATGCATTTAAACATGGCGTTGAAAAAGCTGAAATAGAGCTTCGCAGCTTTAATGCAAAAGTCGATTGGATAATTCCAAAAGGCTCTCACGAAAATAAAGTAATTGATGTAAGCGCTTCAAAATATGGTCCTGCTATTGAACAATGCATTGAGCAGAAATATGATGCGATTAGCGTAGGAATATTTGATAAAGATTTAATCCCGTATATTAACAGAGCGGTTGAAAGAGGAATTACCGTCGCAACGTTCAACAGTGAGCCGGTAAGTTTACGCGGGACTTTTATTACGTTAAAGAAACGCTCGGTTAAATTGCTCGATCTTAGTCAGAGCCTTGCCGAAAGCGCTATGCAGTCCCTCGAAGTTTCAAATCATAACTCCGAGACTATTCAAAATATTGCTCAAAGCTTAAATGAAGAATCTGTTTCCGTGAATACGGCAAGCACTAACATGCAGCAGATAGCCACTTCGATTGAATTGATCGCGAAAGATTCTCACGAACAGAGGTTAGCCGCAGAACAGGTATCCTCTTCTGTCATAGAAATAACGGACGCTATCAATGCATCAAACTCAAGCGCCAAAGCAGTTGTCAATGCTTCTTCCGAATCAATCGAAGTTGCCAAGCACGGAGTTGAAACAGTAATGCAGAATCTTGAGCAGATGAAAAAGATAGAAGATATTGTAAGCGTGTTCGCTCAAAAGATTGAAGGCATGGCGAAGCAGTCTGAAGAAATAGAAAAAATTATCGTAACAATCGAAGAGATAGCCGAGCAGACGAATCTTCTTGCGCTGAACGCAGCAATTGAAGCTGCGAGAGCGGGCGATCATGGCAGAGGCTTTGCCGTTGTTGCCGATGAAGTGAGAAACTTAGCCGAGCGCTCTGCTAACGCTACTAAACAAACTTCAAGCCTTATTAATAAAGTCCAAAAAAATATTTCGGAAGCGGGGCAGTCGATTAATGTTATAGTAGACAAAGTTAAAGAAGGCACAAGCACTGCGAATAAATCAGGCGTTGCAATTGATAAGTTCCTTTCCTCATCGAATAATATGAAGAGCCAGATTGATATTATGGCTAAGGCAAACAACGACGTCGCAGCCATTATGACGGGACTTGTTAAATCAATCGATAAGATCTCTAACGTAATCGAACAGAACATGAGCGCTACGGAAGAACTGAGTGCAAGCGTTCAGCATACGGTTGGAATGATCAGCAAGGTCGCTTCTATTAGCGATAAGAACGCTTCTACTATCAACAGCATTTCGCAGAAGACTGTAGAAGCCACATCCAAAGCCCAGAAGGTCGGACAGGTTGCCGATTGGCTTACCGGCATGGCGAACGAGCTTCAAGCCGCTACAGCTCAATTCAAACTTGAGTCCGACGGGTATAATCTGAATTAGATAATATTACTTTAACTCAACCCCCAACCCCTTCTCTTGCAAAGAGAAGGGGAGCATTGTTTCTGTTTTAAAAGTCCCTCTCTTTTCAAGAGAGGGATTTAGGGTGAGTTTCTCAAGCGACTTTACTATTCCCTTACTTACTCTTTATATCCTGAAATTATTAACAAATAAGGAAAGGCTTTAGCCGCATTTAAAATCATTATAAGAATGAAGCCGGGATTTTGAGATAATATTTTTCCATGCCCTAAAGGACTTGGCTGCAAATACGAATTCCTTGTGCAAATTAGGTAAATATTTTTTCCCCGCATAATGTTGAAAATGTTATTTCAATTTCCTAATTTGTAAATAGTAAAATTAATTAAGGTCAAGTTGACGGGATATTTGAAATATTACTTTTTACTCTTGCTCTTTTTTGCTTCTGCATCAGCAGTGCCGGAAGCTAATTATAAAAGGGAAAATAAACCTTACCTTATTACTTTTAAAATACTGAATGATAACTTTCTGCATTCCGATCTTTCAACAAGATCAGCGTTTAATAACATTCCCGAAAAAATTTCTCCCGTAAAATACAACTCGGTTATAATTAGACTTAAGCATCAGAATAAACTAAAGTCTCTGGATAACATTGAGCCGGGGTCATTAGCATTAAATTTTTGCAGTACATATCTCCACGAACATTTACACTCACTACAAATCGACAAAACCAACCACGAAGTCTTTCTGATTTGAAAATAAGCATCACTTAAGTAAGCCGGGTTTCGTATGAACCCGCTGTACTCTAATAATGTGCGGCAAAAAAATGGTTATTTATCTGGGATGTCGTACAAACCATATTTTCTTTATTAATGTTTATTAATTGTTATGAAAAAATTAATTCTGCTTATTTCTTATTTTATGATAGAATCCGCCTATTCCCAAACTTTTGATTTCTTGAAAGATTTCAGCACGGGGAATATGATAACATTTTCCGTTGAAGAAAGCGCCTATCCTAACTTTAGCTTTGTTTCCGACAGCAATTATGCAGATGTTTTTAACGGTACAATAAGGGTGCACGTTGATAGTGTTTCAACTAATACTGATTCTGTAAAAATCTACTTCTTAACAATACTCAAACACGGTATACAAAAACGATTTTCAATTGACAGCACTATCTCGTTGACTAATATTGACTCATCTTATGCCGATTATATTTATGAAAATTTAAAAGCGAATTATCGATCAGGCTCTCATTTGATTAAGGGCTGGATTATACCCGATACCGTTTATGCAAATCATCGCTGCCCTAATGATACTACTCCTCAATACACATATAATAATTACTACCGGTATTATAATTTCCCCTCAATTGATACTTTGCTCGTTAAGACAGACACTTTAGAACTAAAGACAACCATCGGCGATTGTATGGATATTATTTATGATAAAATCTTTGCCGTTAACAAAGACGAAGGGCTCGTTAGATTGAGTATTAATGACTTCTATTGGTATGAATGGAGTTACTACCAAACTTATATAAAAACAGATGTTTCAGGTGTTGATAAAAATAATGTAAATGAAACTCGACGTTTTACGCTTTCCCAAAACTATCCCAATCCATTTAATCCTACTACAATTATTACTTATCAAATTCCGAAAGATGGATTCGTGTCGGTAAAAGTATTTGATGCGCTCGGCAGAGAAGTAAGAACGCTTGTCAATCAATTTCAAAGCAGAGGCAAATATGATTTTACTTTCGATGCAAGCGCCCTTTCCAGCGGGGTTTACTTTTATCAGCTTCGTGCAGGCGGGTATGTTTCAACTAAAAAGATGATTTTAACAAAATGACGCACTTATTCTTAAATATAAATATGGTAGTCCCGGGCTTAATTATTAAATACCGGAACCAAAACTTTGAATTAATTATTTGTTTGCGGCTGTCCTATGCTGCATTTAACCCAATTTGAAAGGAACTAAGGTAAAATTATTTAGCACCCGTTAGCTTTTTACGCATACTTGGCTAATGCAAAATAAGACCAGGCTATTTATGAAATGGACCTGAGGCTTTTAATCTTAGACCAGGCGCTTTTTGTCCCGGACCGGGCACTTTTATTACCAGACCTGGTTGCTTTTGTTCTGGACTTGGCATTTTTTGAATTAGACCAGGCAACTTTTAAAATGGACTTGGCATTTTTATAATTAGACCAGGCAATTTTTAACCCGGACTTGACACTTTTAAAATTAGAACGGGCAATTT
>JAKAKL010000099.1 GCA_021824565.1 Bacteroidota bacterium
CTCCCACAATAGTATTACAGCCCGCATTGGAAGACGACACAGACGGCGAAGGCTTTATCGTCAGCACAAGCTATGACCCGGATGCCGATATATATGAATGGGAAAAGGGAACCTCATCAGACCCGACAAAAACTGACACAACACCGGAACTAAAATTCTTCAAGGCTACGAAGAAGACAACCTTTGTCGATGATGATGTAGTAAAAGGCGTACGTGTATTTTACCGTGTAAGAGCTACGAACTCAGCGGGCAACGGACCGTGGAGCCTTGCGGTTAGCAGAGTGCAGTAACAAAGCGGAAGTTGAATTAAGAATGTAGAATTAGTAATGCGGCATTATTATCAGCCCATAAATTAATTTATGGGCTGATAATATTTAGTAAAAGTAAAAACGATCCGCTGAATCGTCTCAACATTTATACTTTTAGTTGAAAGTTCATCAAAATAAATGAACAAATAAAAAAGAAATAATAAGAAATATTTTTTTCATGTTTAATCTCCTTGGTAAATTTGGTTTAATTAATCTATATATTTTTAAAGACGAAAATTGAATTTATTGCTCACCTAATTATTACGGTGGCCCATTGCACATTAACATTTTTCTTCACTATTTATCTTTTCCCAACAGCAATAACTGCTCTTTGTCCATTATAACCTACTGCTACAATTTCGTTTCCTTTTATTGCTAAAGAAAGATACTCTTCATTTACGAGTCCAGTTTGATCTCTAAAGCTTTTCCACCTGAGCCCGTTATATTGGATTACTTCGCCGTAAGAGCCTACCGCGACGACATCATTTATGTCATTTCCTCTTATGCAGTTAATATAATAATTAGTGACATTAAAGTACTGGCTGCTCCAAGTATTATCACTAAGAAAGTTTTTATTATAAATTCCGCTCCCAGCAACAAAGTATTGGCTGCTGGGTTTAAACCACACACTTACTAGATCCCAGTTTATTCCTTTGCTGGAAATTTCTGTTGCACTCGTACCGTTTATTTGAAATATTTTCCTTTGAGCAGAAGTATCTGGGTAAGATGCGACAGCAAGAATTTCAATTTTACCTGTCTGAGGATTAATCGCACCCCAAATGTCATATATGTTCATGTTGGTTCCGCTTTCTATCTTTTGCCAATTGCCGTTCTGGTAATGCGCAATACTGCCGGCATTACCTACCACATAAAAATCATTGCCGCTTATGCCCCATATTTTATTTATAGCACCATTTAATAATGAGATTACTCCACAATCCATATAAACTGAATCTCCATTTATCCAGCCAATACTACCGCCATTTGTTACAGCTATTTTATTATCTGGAAAAATATATATAGCTTTTAAAGGAGGATATTTAACTGCACTGCAATTGCCGAAATAATAAATTTTTTTAAGTTCCCATTTACTCCCATCCCAATGCACTGCATTATAAGCATTTGGATCCGGGGCTCCGTTGGCTGAATCAAGATAAATAGCGCCCACGCACCAAATATCCGAATCGCTTACAATAGCTACATCCTGCAAGTGGCTGCTACCTGCATTATCGGCACCGAAAGTAAATGTTTGAAACGTAAAATTATTACTGGTTGTATCTGGAGTGGTATTTTGCTTTGATGCAGTTGGGCTTTTGCAGCTTTGCGTTACAAAAATTATTATCAGAGATAGTAGCAGAGACAATACAAACTGTCTTTGATTAGGAATCAGCTCGAAATATTTTTTCAATAAAGAAACTCCTCTAATATTTATTTTAAAAAAGACAGAAGAAATATATAATAATCATTACTTAAGCACATCAGTAAATTTACTGATTTTTAGCTGCGCAAATTACATAGAGAGATATACGGAAATTACGTAGGATAGTTTTTCCAACAAGTAATTTTTATAGTAAAGGAAGAAGGAATTTGATTAATCAAATTCATGTTTAAGCAAAGTAAAAGTTTCATTACAATAAGCGTAGAGACGGGGCGGTGCCCCGTCTCAATGCCGCTAAATTGTAATGAATAAAAAGGGAGATGAATATTCGGCAACAAAGAGACGTCCCGCCGGGACGTCTCTACATTTAGTTAGCTATGTGTTCATGGCAATGAAGAAATGCTTTATGATGGATAAGGAGAACAGACAGAATAATTTCTTTTATAATTCAACTGCTTCGACCCCGTGGAATTTATTCATATCAATGGCGGTAACGTTGCGTTCTGATTCCACATAAAGATTCCGGAACTTTGCGCCCCAAATTATTTCATGATAAGTATAAGACGTTCTCGAATGAACAGACTGCGAGAACGCATCGTCAAAGGCTTTGATCAAAATTATAAACTCGGCGTCGGATTTCACCAGGTCGTTATAAGTAATTCCCAAAAGCGGACTGGTTTCATTGATCGGATGAACCACAGTCCATGACAGCGGGAAAAAATTTATCTGCTTTCTCTCGAGATCGAGAGTGTAAAATTTCCTCACGCCGCTTTCCCCTCCTTCTTTCATCGACGCTGTTACAAGTACCTCAACATCAATTAACTGATTCTTCCTCGCGTTGGCAATACGAAATTCAAAGGCTGTTATACCGCGGTACGGAGCGATAACAGCGTTATTGCTGTATTTGATTTTTGCATTCGGCTTTGAAAATCTTCCGTAGAGAAGTCCGGTTGCAAGCGCAAAGCCTAAAAGACCAGCCATCGATTCAATAAGTGAAATTAGACTTGCCCAAAAACCAACCGGGTGTATTACTCCGTAACCAACAGTTGTAATTGTTTGTCCGCTGAAGAAAAATGCGTCTAAAAATTTTTCAAATGTGGTTGTACCGGTAATGCCTCCAAGATGATCCACACCTATGATCATATAAAGCGAGGCAAAAAATAAATTAACAGCTACATAAGCGGCTATAACTACTCCGTTAAATTTCCACCATGACATTGAAAGAAGCGAATGATAAATGCTTAACGATTCAAAGAACGGCATCGATCTTCTTTCAACATTGAAAGAGCCGTCCTTGTTTACCATTCGTTTTCCCTGGCTGGAAACTTTAGTGCCTAAGCCTAAATCCTTCAGCTCATAATCGGGCAAAGCAATTTTGTTCTGTGATTTCATAGAAATAACCGTGAAGAAAAATACTAATTTGAGTTACCGCAACTCAAAAATAGAAGTAAAAATTTTTATAACGATCTTAAAATTGTTTCAAGCTGCTCTTCGCTGTCGACAATAACGGCTCTTGCTTTGCTGCCGTCGCTTGGACCGACGATGCCCGCTTCTTCAAGCTGATCAATAATCCTTGCCGCTCTTGAATATCCGAGTTTTAATCTTCTTTGTAGAAGCGACGTTGATCCTTGCTGATGGCGCACCACAACTCTTGCGGCGTCTTCAAACATCGGGTCCAAATCAGATAAGAATCCCCCGGATGATTCTTTTTTCTTATCGTACAAAGAAGGAAGGAAATACGGTTTGGAATATCCCTGCTGTGAGTAAATAAAGTTTGTTATCCTTTCTACTTCGTCGGTAGAGATAAAGGCATTTTGAATTCTAATCGGCTTAGGCGAGCCCGTTGGAAGGAAAAGCATATCTCCTTTTCCAAGAAGCTGCTCTGCTCCGTTCATATCGAGTATGGTTCGGGAATCAATTTTAGTTGCGACCTGGTATGCGACTCTTGCGCTGAAATTTGCTTTAATAACTCCGGTGATAACATTTACCGAAGGTCTCTGGGTTGCAAGCACAAGATGAATTCCGACTGCACGTGCAAGCTGTGCAAGCCTTGCGATTGGCTCTTCAACTTCTTTGCCCGCAGTTATCATCAAGTCAGCAAGCTCATCAATAACTACAACCAGATATGGGATCGGGTGATGCTTGATTTCGTCTGTATCTTTCGGTCTCTTCTTCGGGTCGTTTACCTTCGCATTATAATCGACAATATTCCTTACGCCGGCTTTTGCAAGCTTGTCGTAACGCTTCTCCATTTCATACTCGACGGATTTTAAAAGAAGTACTGCATTCTGCGGATTGGTTATAATTTCTTCTTCAAGATCAGGAGAGACTGCAAGGAAATGCCTGCGGAGCTTATTGTAAAAAGATAATTCAATCTTTTTGGGATCGATCATGATCAGCTTTACTTCCGACGGCTGCTTTGAGTACAGCAGGCTTGCGACGATCATATTAATGCCGACGCTTTTACCTGAGCCTGTTGAACCTGCAATCAAAAGATGCGGCATCTTTGCGAGGTCTGCGATATATACGTCGCCGTTAATTGTTTTTCCGTAAGCCATAGGAAGTTCTGCTTTCGATTCAGCTATTTGACCTAATACTGAACGAGCGTTAACCAGCGAAGCTTCTGCGTTCGGTATTTCAACTCCAATCGCGCTCTTGCCGGGAATCGGCGCGATGATCCTGATGCCGCGCGCCGCAAGCGCCAGCGCGATGTCATGCTCAAGCCCGACTATCTTGCTTATCTTTACTCCAGGCGACGGGACAATTTCGTACAGCGTTACAACTGGACCGGGAGTTACATCTATCTTTTCAATTTCTATGTCGAATAATTTCAACTTCTCTTTAAGAAGTTCCGCATTACGCTTTAATTCTTCTTCTGCAACTTTGAAATCTTCTTTAGGAATCGGCTCAAGCAGTTCGAGGCTTGGTTTAGCATAATCGATTTTTTCTTCCCAGTTGTTAGGAAGATTAGCTTCGGATTCTTTGTCGATCTCTTGTTCTAAATTTTCGTCCGTCTTCTTTATATCGACCAGTTTATCTTCTTCTTCCTTTACCTTATTTCGTTCTTGCTTTACGGGCTTATCATCCTTGCGAATAATTTTTATTTCGGTTTCAACTTCTGCTGCATCTTCGTTTTCACCGGCTTCAGAAGCTTTTGTAAAGATGGTTCTCTTTTTCTTTTCCTCGCGAAGCTCTTTTATTTTCTTTAAGTTCTTGTCTTCGGTTTCAACAGGCTTTTCTTCATCTTCAATAGAAGGCGAAGCAGTAAGAATATTCTGAATGAAGTGAAATATTTTTTCAATTTTAATGTCGAACGCAACAACCAGCAGAACGACAGAAAGAGTAATCAGCATAATTAAAGTTCCGACGCCGCCTAAAATCCTGCTGAAGGTAAGCCCAAGATAATCTCCAATTGAACCTGAGAGTTCATAGATACCGCCGAACAAATTGAAGTGCGTTCTAAATAGTCCGAAGAAAGTTGAAAGTATTAACGCGGCAAGGAGCAGAAAGTTTGAAACATTAATAAGTTTGCGGAAATTCATTTTGACAAGGAGAGAAATTCCCCAAGCAAAGAGTATCACGGCAAAGACGGAAGAAAAGATTCCGAGCGTTGAGTTGATAAAAAAATCAGAGGCATACGCGCCGAATATTCCGAGCCAGTTGCGGATAGTATCTGCTTTATGATTGAAATCCGGGTTCGATCCAAACGGTTTTAGTAAATCGGAGAATTGATAGTTAAGATTGGCTTTGTCGTATCTTGAATAAGAAACTATGCTCAATAAAATAAGCACGGCAAAAAGGATCATAATTATTCCAATGATCTTTTTCTTTTTTCCGGCAAAGTTTTGGGGCGCTTTTTCTACTTTTGCATTTTTGTCGGCTTTTGTCTTTGATTTTTTTCTTACTGCCATTTTTAATTAGCTGTGTTTTCTTTTTCATTCTGAAAAGAAAGACCGGCGTCCGGTAAAGATTTAAGAACGTTCCCTACATAATAAGGAATTATACCGGAGCTGTTTATCTTGCTGCAAAATTTAAGGTCATCGTTATAGCCGTTTTCTATAAGCAATTTTCCATGCTCTGTTTCGGAAAGCATTTTATGGATACTCCTGCCGAACGATTTGCTAAGCGCTATGCTTGCCCTTGCAGAATCCGAAAGCGTAATATCGCCTTTTATTTTTTCTATTTCGGAAATTAATTTGCCCGCGCAAACAGTGTCTTCCATAGAAAAATTATTTGATCTTCCTGCGCATTGAATTTCACAGTCTTTATCGAGCAGAGCAAGATGTTTCGCAACCGCAGAAATATTAGTAAAAGAACAAATGAACAAATCTGAAGAGAACTTTGCCTTAACTATTGCTTTGGTTCCGTTAGTAGTATAAAAAATAATTGACTTACCTGCAACGATGTCTTCGGTATATTCAAAGGGTGAATTGCCGAGCGCAAATCCTTCAATCTTTTTTGTGTTGCGTTCGCCGCCGAGCAAAGTTTGTCCCCCGAACATTCCGCCTGAAACCTTAACGGCAAATTCAACTGTGCCGACCGGTATTATTTCTCTGGCGCCGTTTTGAAGCGCAGCAATAATCGTTGTAGAAGCGCGCAGCACATCGATAACGACCGTAGTCTTACCGGTAAAATAAAGTTCATCTGCAATCGCAGGCGTATATAAAACGTTTATCTTCATTTCATTCGCTAATTATTTTTTTTCACAAAAGGAAGTTTTACAATAGAAGCCGGAACTTCCTTCCCTCTAATTAAAAAGTTTAGTGACGCGTTCTCATTCGCATTTTCCGCATTAACATAACCGAGCGCAATAGGTTTTTCAAGAACAGGGCTGACCGTTCCGCTCGTTACATCACCGATTTTTTTCCCGCCTGATGATATTTCATAACCATGACGCGGAAAGCATTTTTCATCGGATGTTAGAGCAATAAGCTTTCTCTTTAATCCGGCGGACTTAATATTTAACAGCGCTTCTCTCCCAATAAAATTTTCTTTGTTCAATTTTGTAATCCAGCCAAGCCCTGCCTCAAGCGGGTTTGTGGTTTTATCGATATCATTTCCGTAAAGACAGAAGCCCATTTCAAGCCGGAGCGAATCTCTTGCGCCTAATCCAACGGGTTGGATATTATATTCTTTCCCGGCTTCAAAAATTTTGTTCCATATATCTTCCGCAATTTTCTCGTCGCCTTTAAAATAAATTTCAAATCCCAGCTCTCCAGTGTATCCGGTTCTTGAAACAATCATTTCGTAACCGGCAATTTTAGCATGGAAGAAGTGATAATATTCTAAATCAAGATTCTTATCGCAAATTTTTTGCAATACATTTTTCGATCCCGGTCCTTGGATTGCGAGCAGCGAATAATCATCGCTTTGGTTTTCAAGCTTAACTCCGAATTTATTATTTTCATTCATCCACGAGAAATCTTTTTCGATGTTGGAAGCGTTTATGACGAGCATAAATTTTTCGTCTGAAATTTTATATACAAGAAGATCGTCAACAATTCCACCGTCATTATAGCACATTGCCGAATACTGCACGCCGCCGGGCACAAGCTTGGATGCGTCGTTAACGGTAATATGCTGCACAAAATCGATTGCGTTCTTACCCTCGACAAAGACTTCGCCCATGTGGGAAACATCAAAAACGCCGACAGAATTTCTTACGGCTTTATGTTCCGCAATTATTGAATTGTATTGTATGGGCATTAAATAGCCGGCGAACTCAACTATTTTTGCGCCTAGCCTCTGGTGTATTTCGTAGAACTTAGTTTTCTTCATAAACGTTCCCTATATTTTTTAGAATATATCTTTTGGACTATTCTAATTCTTGTTAATAATTATTATTGATTTGTCTTTTTCCAATCGCTCAAGAATTTCTCAAGACCTAAATCAGTGAGCGGATGATTAAACAATTTATTTATAACATCGAAGGGCATTGTACAAACATCAGCGCCGATCAACGCGGCATCTACAAGATGAAGCGGATTGCGAATGCTTGCTACAAGCACCTGAGTTTTATAATTATAATTTCTGTAGATGGTAACAATTTGCGAAATTAAATCCATGCCGGAATGGCTTATATCGTCAAGGCGACCGACGAACGGGCTAATATAAGTCGCACCGGCTTTAGCCGCAAGCAAAGCCTGTGAAGGAGAGAAGCAAAGAGTAACGTTTGTATTTATTCCTTCGTCGCTTAATGTTTTTACGGCTTTAAGTCCTTCTTTTATCAGCGGGACTTTAACAACAATATTTTTGTGGATCTTGGAATATTCGTGGGCTTCTTTAATGATTCCTTGATAATCGGTTGAAATAACCTCTGCGCTTACAGGTCCGTCAACTAAGGCAAGAATCTCATCCAGTAATTTTCTAAAGTCCTTTCCTTCCTTGGCAACCAACGAAGGATTTGTTGTAACGCCGTCTAAAATTCCAAGCGCGGCGGCTTCCTTAATTTCATTGATATTAGCCGTGTCAATAAAAAACTTCACTTAAAAAGCCTTTCAATTTAATTTGCGTTTTTAATTTGCTCGGTTAAATCTTTCTGTGTTTTCTTGGAGAAAAATTTAATCTCGCTAATTCCAAGGTTAGGATCTTCAACCAGCTTTAGTCTGATAAAATATTTCAATTCGAGCTTAAAGAACGTTTTAAATTTCGATTCCTTTAATTTTGAAGCAACAGCCGGATGACATTTAATGATCAAAGATTTTTCTTTTGAAATCCTTTTGAACTTCCGCAGCCAATCTTCAAGATCATAAACAAGATGCGAATGCTTCGTAAGCAAGCCGGTGCCCAGACAGTACGGACAGACTTCCTTCATCGCCTGCATAATATTCTGTCTGACTCTCTGGCGCGTTATCTGAACAAGACCAAAATCAGACATCGGCAGAATCGAAACTTTTGCACGATCTTTTTTAAATTCTTTCTTAAGCTCGTCGTAAATTTTTTTCCGGTTCTTTTCATCCTCAAGATCGATAAAATCAACGACGATAATCCCGCCAATATCTCTTAGTTTTAATTGACGGCAGATTTCACGCGAAGCTTCCAGGTCGGTCTTTAATGAATTTAATTCCTGCTCCTTGCTCTTAGCATAGCGACCGCTGTTTACGTCGATAACAACCATTGCTTCAGTGTGCTCGATAATCAAGTAGCCTCCGCTGGGCAGAGCTACCTTCCTTCCCATCAGAGTTTTAATCTGCTCTTCAATTTTGAATGAATCAAAAATTGAATTGCTCGATTTGAAACTTTCTATCTTATCAGCAAGCTGCGGCTGTACGACTTCGACATAGCTTTTTATCTGCTTATAAAGTTTTTTCGAGTCAATAAAAACTTTTGAAACATCGGAAGTAAAAAGATCTCTGATCACGCTTGAAGTTGTATTTAAATCCTGATGCAGAAGCGCAGGGGGCTGTTCGTTCTTAACCTGTGCTTCTATGCCCTGCCAGGTTTTAACAAGATTATTCAGATCGTCTTTCAAAGCTTCTTCGGTTTGAAACTTTGCGACGGTGCGGATAATTAAGCCGAAATTCTTCGGAAGAATTTCGCGAGCGATATGTCTAAGTCTCTTTCTTTCCTTATACTCGAAAATTTTTTTAGAAACTCCGATTTTATTATCAAACGGAAGCAGAACGCAAAATCGCCCCGGAAGCGAAACAGAAGAAGTAACTCTGACACCTTTGTTGTTCACCGGCTCTTTTGTAATCTGAATTATTATATCCTGTCCTTTATGGAGTTTCGGAACGCCGTTGGAGTCAAAAGTGTCTTTATTATTTCTACCGTTAGAATTGCTTTTGCCGTTAGAAGATTCTTCATCGTCTTCATCATCAACTTCGGAATCATCATCCAGCATATCCTGGAACTGCTGCGTGCGGGCGCCGATATCTGAAAAATGGAGGAATGCATCATGCTTCATTCCGATGTCTACAAAGGCAGCCTTTATACCGGGCAAAACTCTTGCTACTTTACCAAGATAAATGTCCCCAACCATTCTGCGGTTTTCAGGATAGTCAACAAAAAAGTCGACTAAGTTTCCATCTTCCGTAATTGCAACGCGTGTCTGCGAAGTGGAGGAATTGATTATAATTTCTTTTGTCATATAAAACAAACTCGTTTAATGAAATAAAATATTTCATATATAAAATTCTAAACACTAACACGTCCAACCCCGGAACAGCGCGTTCATTTGCCCGGACGATTTTATCTGCGGAAAATTTTTCCGGCAAAATCATCGCCAGCAAATAAACAAGCTGAAATACATTCAAATTAACTTCCGTCATGTTGAACTTTTATTAACTAAAATTATTTTAATAAAAAACTGCTTTAGATCGTCTGTCGACTATCTAAAGATTAAATAAAAATCATGTCATTTTAAAAATAACTTGCCGGGAAGATTTACCCCGGCACTAAATTATTTTTCAGTTCCGTTGCCTGAATTATTATTTTCTTTTAATAATTCTTTTCTGCTTAAAGAATACTTACCATTCTCAATCTTCAACAGTTTTACAGTAACTTTATCGCCTTCCTTAAAGTAGTCTGTAACTTTGTTTACGCGCTTGCTGTCAATTTGTGAAATGTGCAGCAAGCCTTCCTTGCCGGGAAGAATTTCGACAAACGCGCCGAAGTCCATAATTTTTGTTATAACTCCGTCATAAACTTCGCCGACTTCAGGAGTGGCAGTTAATTTTTTAATATAGTCTTTGCACTTTGCCGCGCTATCTTTATTCGGAGACGCAATGCTGACAGTTCCAAAATCGTCGATATTAATATCAACTCCGAAAAGTCTCTGCATACCTTGAATAGTTTTTCCGCCGGGACCAATTATCAAACCGATCTGGTCTGTTTCTACTTTCATAGTAATTAATCTTGGCGCATATGAAGAAAGCTGCTCGCGGGGCTTTTCAATTGCAGTATTCATAATACCAAGAATATGCAAACGTCCGTCCTTAGCTTGATTCAACGCCTGTTCCATAATTTCAAATGAGATGCCTTGAATTTTTATATCCATTTGAAACGCGGTAATTCCGTCTGAAGTGCCGGCAACTTTAAAGTCCATGTCGCCAAGATGATCTTCGTTGCCGAGGATATCAGAGAGGACAGCAAATTTTTCTTCTTCTTTAACGAGACCCATAGCAATGCCTGCAACCGGCTTAGGAATGGGAACGCCTGCGTCCATCAGCCCAAGAGAACCTGCACAAACAGTTGCCATCGAAGATGATCCGTTTGATTCTAAAATATCAGAAATTATTCTCACTGTATATGGAAAAACTTCTTCAGCAGGCATCAAAACTTTCAGCGCCCGCTCGGCAAGATTACCGTGTCCTATTTCGCGTCTTCCAACGCCTGACATTTTTCCAACTTCGCCAACGCTGAACGGTGGGAAATTATAATGAAGCATAAACTTCTTGGTGTACTCATCAAATAGACCGTCAACAATTTGTTCATCATTCTTTGTTCCAAGCGTAACAGTTGTTAAGCTTTGAGTTTCGCCTCTTGTAAACAAAGCCGAACCGTGTGTCCTAGGTAAAATTCCAAGCTCAATAGAGATTGGTCTTATTTGCTTAGTATTTCTTCCGTCAAGACGGATTCCCTCTTCAAGAATTCTTTTTCTCATTAAATCTTTTTCAAGATCATGAAGAATTTCATTGATTACTTTTTCCTGTTCGGGATATTTTTCCGCGAGGCTTTCATTTACAAAAGCGGCAAGCTCTTTGTTGCTGGCGCTTCTTTCTTCTTTAGCAAGAACAGAATAAACGATCGTTCTAAATTTTTCATAAGCCAAATCCATTACGTCTTTAACTAAAGCTTCGTCCGGGACCGCCACGACAACTTCACGCTTTGATTTGCCGGCCTCTGCCTTTAGCTGAAGCTGAAGTTCGACTAATTTTTTAATTTCGCTTTGAGCAAATTTTAAAGCGCCAAGCAAATCCTGTTCACCTATTTCCTTGGATTCACCTTCAACCATCATTATGGAATCAGCGGTTCCTGCAACAACAAGCTCAATATCGCTTTCTTTGATTTGTTTGATTGTCGGGTTAACAATAAACTCACCGTTTACTCTTCCTACTCTTACTTCAGCGCAAGGACCATCAAAAGGAATATCTGAAATTGTTAGCGCTGCCGAAGCTCCTACAGCGCCCAGAACATCAGCGTCATTCTCTCCGTCATGTGAAAAAACAAAAGCTACAACTTGAGTTTCATTCTTAAATCCTTTTGGGAACAGCGGGCGGATAGGTCGATCAATCAATCGGGAGCTTAATATTTCTTTCTCAGTAGGTCTGCCTTCGCGCTTAATAAAGCCGCCGGGAATTTTTCCCGCAGCAGAAGTCTTTTCGCGGTATTCTACTTGAAGCGGGAAAAAGTCTTGATCCTCTGCCGCCGATTCGGCTGCCACTGTTGTAACAAGAACCATTGTTTCGCCATACTTAACCATAACGGCGCCGCTCGCCTGCTTGGCAAATCTTCCGGTTTCTATTGAAAATATTTTGCCGCCGATTTCTACTTCTTTAGTAACTAACATTTAAAACCTTTACTTTCTAATATTCAATTCTTTAATTATCGATCTGTATCTTTCAATATCTTTGTCCGAAAGATAATCCAGCAGTCTTCTTCTTTTTCCAACCATCATCATCAAACCGCGCCGCGAGTGGTGATCTTTTTTATGCACATTAAAGTGATCGGTTAGCTCATTAATCCTCTTTGTCAAAAGTGCAATTTGGACTTCCGGTTTTCCGGAATCTTTGTCATCCTTGCCATATTGTTTTATAACAGCAAGTTTTTCTTCTTTGGTCATTTTTTTTCCTTATTTTATTATACAATATAATCCCAGAACGAACCGGGATTAATTAATTAAATTATTTAAAATTTCTCTTCCAATTTCAGTGTCTTTTTTCATCTGCTTGATAAGTTCTTCAGCAGAGGAAAATTTTTCTTCACCGCGAATTCTTTCAACGACATTTACTGTAACATACTCACCATAAATATCTGCGTCAAAATCCAGAATATATACTTCGGTTGTAATTTTTCCTTCGTTATAGAATGTCGGGCGCCTGCCGATGCTCATTACACCGAAAAATTTTTCGTCGTTTAGAATAAACTCTACAGCATAAATACCAAGCGCAGGAAGCAGTTTGTTTTTGTCATCGAGCTCAATGTTTGCCGTAGGAAAACCCAGCAATCTTCCTCTTTGGTCGCCTTTGACAACAACTCCGCTGAAGCAATAAAATCTATTTAAGAACAAGTTGGCAAGCATTATATCGCCGCCGCTAAGGGCATTTCTTATTTTGGTGCTGCTTACCGTAATTCCATTCTTATTTACAGGTCCGACGACGGAAACCTCAAAATCAAATTCTTTTCCCATTTCTTTAAGCGTCTGCTCATCACCGCCTCTGCCCTTGCCAAAATGATGATCATGACCGATAACAATTTCCTTAACCCCTATTGAATCAATTATATATTTTTTAACAAATTCTTCAGAACCAAGCTGTGAAAATTCTTTAGTAAAATTGATAACTAATAAATTTTGAATCCCCAGATTTTTTATAATCTCAACTTTTTCTTGAAAAGTATTCAGAAGTTTAATTTCGTCGTCTTTCTTAATAACTGTTCGCGGATGCGGATCAAAAGTAACTAAAAAGCTTCTTGAATTAGCTATTGCCGCACGTTCCACTACCTTTTCAATTATATTTCTGTGCCCCACATGAATCCCGTCAAAGGTGCCTAAGGTAAGAACAGTATTCTTGTCTTTATTTACCTCTGAAAGGTTATAAAATATTTTCATCACAAGGTTTATCTAAACTATATTTGACAAATATAAGCCATTTGGTGCTTAAAATAAAATTGCTTAATCACGCCCTGAGAAAGTCAAATCCAATATAACCAGCTAATTTGAACTGAAGGTCGTCATTTTTTCTATAAAATTTTGCACTGAAATTGCATTTTGTACCGAATACTCACCGATTCTTGTCCGCCTCAGCGAACTTAACAAACCACCGCAGCCTAATTTTTTGCCAAAGTCATCAGCTATTACCCTAATATAAGTACCTTTGGAGCAGCTAATTTCAAAATAAATTTCCGGCATACTGATTTTCGTTATTTCAAATTTCGATACCACAACTACCTTGGCTTTTCTTTCTACAGTTTTACCTTTTCTTGCTAACTTATATAAAGATTTACCATTGTGCTTTATAGCCGAATACATTGGAGGAATTTGCTCGATAATTCCCAAAAATTCATCTCTGGCTTTAAGGATATCTTGTTCCATAATTCCTTCAGTTGATTTTTTTTCTGTCGTTTCAGTTTCAAGATCCATTGAAGGTGAAGTTTCGCCTAATAAAATTGATCCGCTGTAAGTTTTTTGAAGCTCCTGGAATTGGGCAATCTCTTTAGTTTTTCTGCCTGTACATACTATCAGTAATCCAGTAGCCTTTGGATCAAGCGTTCCTGCATGCCCGACTTTTTTTGTCCCGGTAGCTTTCCGGATTTCATATACTACTTTAAATGATGACCAGCCGAACGGCTTATCGACGAGTATAACTTCGCCTTCATCAAAATTACAAGTTGAAAAATTATTCGTTTCCCTTGTTATCATTTTCGTGAATTTTTTTTATCAGCCCTTCTATCTTTTCAACATAATCCAGAGTATCATCAATAAAAAATTTTAACTCGGGCACAAATTTAATCTTAATTCTTGAAGCAAGTTCCGAGCGAATGAAACCGGTAGTGGCGCGAACTTTTTCAAGAACTATTTCACGCTTTTCTTTTTCAAAAACAGATATATATATTTTGGCAAGTTTAAGATCGGGTGTAACTTTTACAGTAGTAATAGTTACAAAACCGAAAGCAGGGTCGTTAAGCTTGTGCAGGAAGATTAAACTTACTTCTTCCTTTATCAAATTTTCAACTTTATCAATTCTATGCTGCATATTATCAACCTCCTACTTGCATCAAATTAGAAATTAAAAAATGAATTTATAATTTGATTTAAATGCTATGCAAGTTTTTTCTTCGTTTCGACTATCTTATAAGCTTCTATAACATCGCCGTTTTTAATATCATTAAAGTTGGCAATATTAAGTCCGCATTCATATCCTGCATCAACTTCCCTAACGTCGTCTTTGAATCTTTTTAATGATGCAATCTCACCTTCATGGATAACAATTCCGTCTCGTATAATTCTTACTTTACTATTTCTTGTAATTTTACCTTCCTGTACATAGCAGCCGGCAATTGTGCCAAACTTAGGCACTTTAAATGTGTCTCTAATTTCTATAGTAGCTGTAACTTCTTCAGAAAGAACAGGCGACAACAATCCTTCAAGCGCCGATTTGACTTCGTTTATTGCATCGTATATAACGCTGTACAATCGTATATCAACATTTTGTGTCTCGGCAAGTTTGCGCGCATTCAAATTGGGTCTTACATGGAAGCCGATAATAATAGCATCGGAAGCAGATGCTAAAAGCACGTCGCTTTCAGAAATTCCACCGACACCTTTATGAATTACTCTTACTATAACTTCGTCGGTAGAAAGTTTCATAAGCGAATCTGAAAGAGCTTCAACCGAACCATCCACATCGCCTTTAACAATTAATGCAAGTTCTTTAACGCCGCCGATGCTGATATTCTTTGCAATTTCATCAAGCGTAATATGATGAACCTGTTTTTGATCCTGCTCGCGCTTTAATTGCTGTCTCTTTAAACCAATTTCCCTCGCCATTCTATCTGATTCAACTACAACAAAAGTATCGCCGGCTTGCGGTGCTCCTTCAAAACCAAGAACCAAAACAGGTGTTGACGGCGGCGCTTCCGCAATTTTATTTCCACGCTCATCGAACATTGCACGTACTTTGCCCTGGTATACTCCCGCAACAAAAGGATCGCCAACTCGCAGTGTTCCTTTCTGCACAAGGATAGTCCCTGTAATTCCTCTTCCTTTATCAAGCTGCGATTCAACAACTACTCCTCTTGCTAATCTATCTGGATTAGCTTTAAGGTCAAGCACTTCTGCTTCAAGAAGAATTTTTTCAAGAAGAAGATCAACGTTCAAACCGCTTTTTGCCGAAATTTCAACGCACTGATATTTGCCTCCCCATTCTTCAACTAAAATATTTCTCTCTGCTAACTGTTGTTTTATTCTATCAGGATTTGCTCCTGGCTTATCAATTTTATTTATCGCAATTACAATAGGCACGCTTGCAGCCTGTGCATGATTGATCGCTTCGATTGTTTGAGGCATTACTGCATCATCCGCCGCGACCACAAGCACTACAATATCAGTTAGCTGGGCGCCGCGCGCTCTCATTGCCGTAAAAGCTTCGTGACCCGGCGTATCAAGAAATGAAATAAATTTTTTATCGCCTACGTTAACTCTGTAAGCACCGATGTGCTGAGTAATTCCTCCAGCTTCGCCGGCTACCACATTTGAATTGCGGATGTAATCAAGCAAAGAAGTTTTACCGTGATCAACGTGTCCCATAATTGTTACCACTGGCGGGCGGTGAGCTAACATATTCGGATCATCTGGAAAATCATCCAGCGCTTCTGATGTATATTCTTTTTGAAACTCTACTTCAAAACCAAACTCATCCGCAACAAGCGTAATGGTTTCAACATCAAGCCTTTGATTAATCGACACCATCAAACCAAGCTCGATGCATTTTGAAATAACATCGCTTACAGGAACCAGCATTAAATTAGCCAGCTCATTCACCGCAATGAATTCCGTGACACTTATTTTATTTTGCTCAAGAGATTTTTGCTCGAGACGTCTTTCTTCTTCGGCTTCTCTTTCTCTTCTTTTTTTCTTTCTTAAACTTGCTCTATCAGAGATAACCGAATCATCCATGCTTAACATAGTTTTGCGGATTGCTTCTTTAACCTCTTTCTGATCTATTTCAAATCGCTTTATCCGCTTTTTCTTTTTTATGGTTGGTATTTCTTCTATTGCCGCTTCAATGCTTTTCTTTTTTGCCTTAGGTTTTTTCTTCTTTTTTATTATATCAGTTTGAGCTTGTAAGTTTTCTTTTTCTTCAGCTGATTCTTTCTTCTCTGGCTTCCGCTTGTCTTCACCAAGATCAATCTTTCCGACAACCTTAAGTCCTTTTTTCTTTGATGCCTCAAGATCCTTTGGTGATACAAATTTTATTTCTTCTTCCTGTTGCGGTTGCTCTTCTAACTGCGGCTCAATTGCTGCGATAACTTCTTCAACAGGAGCAGCTACCTGCGGCTGCTCAACAGTCTTTTCTTCCGGGGTTTCTTCCTTCGATGCCGCCTCCACTATGACAGGCTCGGCTTCATGAACCGTTTCTTTTACATGCTGTACTTCTGTTTCTACAACTACATGCTGCTCAACTTCAGGTTCTTCCACCTTTACAGGCTGCTTTTCTTTTTCTTTGACCTTTTCTTCTTCTTCGGCTTTATCTCCTCTTTTCTTGTTGAACTCAGCAATTTTCTTTTTATGTTTTTCTACTTTTTCTATGTCCTTCTTATAATGGTCATTAACTTCCTTCTGCATCTCATCGGATACTACTGAATTCGGGCTTTTAACTTCAAATCCTTTTTTACGCAGGAATTCAATGAGACTTTCTGTCGATATATTTATCTCGGAAGCTAACTTTACTATTCTCAGTTTTTTAGACGTGGTTTCGGACATAAATTAAGCGCCTTATCTACTCTTCTTCTTCAAACTGTGATTTAATTATTTCAATTATCTGTGCTATTTTTTCATCATCAAGTCCTTCAATTTCTTTCAGCTTTTCCGGACCTGCCTGAAGAACTTCAACTGCAGTATCGTAGCGGTGATTTATCAATAGCTCATAAATATCACTGCCTAATTCTTCTTTCAAATCTATCAACTCGATATCTTCTTCGTACTCTTCAAAAGGCTTTTCTTCTCTTAATATTTCTATCTCAAAGCCTGTAAGCTTTATCGCAAGCCTTATGTTCACACCGTTTCTTCCGACTAATAAAGAAACCTGATCGCTGTCTGCTGTTACAATCGCTTTTTTGTTGTGAGTGTCTACTTCAATCTTTTTAAGCTTTGCAGGTGCAAGTGCTCTTTGAATAAAGACTGACGGATCGGTAGAATAATTTATCACGTCAATATTCTCGTTATTCAATTCTCTTACTATTGCGTGAATACGAACGCCTTTCATTCCGACGCAAGCGCCAACAGCATCAATCCTATTATCCTGCGATTCGACTGCAACTTTAGCTCGTTCGCCGGGCTCTCGGGAAATTGCTTTAATGTCGATAATCCCGTCATAGATTTCAGGAATTTCTATTTCAAAAAGTCTTCTTAAAAACGTGTTATCAGATCGGGAAATAACGATCAAAGGTCCGCTGTTTGTCTTCTTAACTTCTTTTACAATTGCACGAATCGTTTCGCCTTTTTTATATCTTTCGTAAGGGATCTGTTCGTGGCGCGGAAGCAGTAATTCATTTTTATTATGATTAACTAGAATATCATTCTTCCTGATCTGATAAATATCGCCGACCACAATTTCTCCCATCAATTCGTTGTACTCGTTATAAATAATATCTTTTTCGATCTCGCGGATTTTCTGATTAAGCCCCTGTTTTGCTAAAGTTATAAGTCTTCTGCCAAAAGATTCGAGAGGGAGTTTTTCAACGAAGTCATCGCCGACTTCAAGCTCATCCTCATTGCCGCGCTTGTTCACTTCGTCAATTGATATTTGCGTGTTTGAGTTTTCGACAGCATCAACTATTTCGCGTTCAAGAAAGATTTCTATATCGCCTCTATCCATATTAACAACAACATCAAACTTTGCTTCTTCACCATACTTTTTCTTTACAAGCATACCGAAAATTTCTTCAATTATGCCTGCCAAAACATCTTTGTCGACTCCTTTTTCTCTTACCATCTGGGCAAAAGATTCAACGATATCTGCGTTCATTTCTTAGTTTCCTCCGTCAAGAAAAACTTACTATTACTTTAGCTTTTGTTATGTTATTAAAATTAATTATTGTTTCGTTTTTATTATCCGATATAAAGACCAGCTTTTCGCCATCGATACCGGTAAGTTTGCCGATGAGTTTTTTTGTTTCATCGTTTCGCTTATAAGAAATTTCAAATTTTCTGTTTACATGTTTTGAATACTGCTTTAAGAATTTGAGCGGTCTATCCACACCTGGAGACGAGACTTCAAGACGATAAGAAGAATCAATCAAATTGAGTTTTTCAACGTGTTCGTCTATTTCCCCGCTGATCTTAGCGCAGTCATCGGCGGAAACATTTTTTTCTCCGTCGATAAATATTTCAATAATACGGTTGTTTGGATTTCCCCGGAAAACAATGTCAACGAGAAAGAATCCGTTTGCTTCAGCAGCATCCGCCGCAATTTTTATAATATTTTCGTTAAATAAATTCATAGAAACAAAAATCGCCCTCAAGGGGCGAAAAAGATAAACAAACTTAATACTATTTTATCGAATAAGCAAGGATATAATCGCTATAAATAGGCATCATTTACGTCATGTTCTATTAGCGTTAATATCGAATTTATGAATAATACTTTTAATTCCTATAAAAATTTTAAAATGTAAAGCAATTTTTATAAATGAAATCAATTATATAAATTCAGGTTGTAAAATTTGTAAGTCTTCCAAATAAAACTTCGCATGCGAATACCCGAAAACAAAATAGAAGAGATAAGGGCTGCGGCAAATATTGTCGACGTAATTTCCGAGTACGTTCAACTTAGAAAGCGCGGCAAGAATTTTCTAGGGCTGTGTCCTTTTCACAATGAAAAAACGCCGTCGTTTACGGTAAGCGAAGACAAGCAGATTTTCCATTGCTTCGGCTGCCATGCAGGCGGAAACGTTTATAAATTTTTAATGGACTATGAAAAGATTTCCTTCATCGAAGCCGTCCAGGAAATAGCAGAGCGCACCGGTATTACAATTGAAGCCGATGAAGATTCTAGCGAAAAGCAGAGCGAACAGGAAATACTTTATGATATTAACACAACGGCTGCAAAATATTTCTCCGATAACCTCCTTATAAAAAAGGACGGAGAGTCCGCCCAGAATTATTTCCACAACAGGAAAATCAAAATTCAGACTATGCGTACTTTCGGGCTTGGCTACGCTTTTCCAACCCGCGATGCGCTTGTGAATTTTTTAAAAGAAAGAAAAATAGATTTTAACAAAGCGCTTTCGCTTGGTTTAATCGGAAGCGGCAGCGATGGAAGGCTGTATGATAAATTCGCAGGTAGAATTATTTTTCCTATCTTCTCACCCAACGGCAGAGTAGTTGCTTTTGCCGGAAGAGTTTTTAACGAAAAAGAAGGAACCGCAAAATATTTAAACTCGCCGGAGTCCTCTATTTATACAAAAGGTAGAATTCTTTACGGACTTTCGCACGCCAAGGATGAGATCAGAAGATCCGACCGCGTAATTCTCGTTGAAGGATATATGGATTTAATTTCATTATATCAAGGTGGAATAAAAAATGTAGTTGCAGTCTCGGGCACTGCGCTAACTGATGAGCAATCAACTTTGCTTTCGAGATATACAAAAAATGTTGTCCTTCTTTTTGATGCCGATACTGCCGGTATAAAAGCATCTATGCGCAGCATCGAAATTTTACTTAGGCGCGATATGGAAATTAAGATCGCGTCTCTGCCCAAAGGCGAGGACCCGGATTCGTTTATTAATAATTTCGGTAAAGATAAGTTTGAAGAAATAATTAAGCGCTCCGTAAATTTTATAGAATACCAATCAGCTTATTATGAATCGCTTGGAATGTTTGATGATGTAAGCAAAACCGCTGAAGCGATTAGAGACTTAGTTAAACCTATTGCGCTTATAAAAGATGAACTGAAGAGAAATCTTTTGATAAAATCTATTTCAAAAAAATTTAATTTGCGCGAAAAACTGCTCGAGGCAGAACTTGAGAAAGCAATTCAGCAGGAGGGCAAACAAATAACCGCCGATGAAAGATCAAGGCTTAGAGTACAAACAAATATTGAAGCTACTACGCCTTCTCAGATTTCTAAAAAAGCGTCCCCGGCTGTTTATAATCTTGAAAGAGAAATCATCAAGCTTCTATTTGAAGGCGACAAAGGTGTAATCGAGTTTATTGCAGCGCATATTCCGCCGGAAGAATTTCTTATCAGCGTACATTCAAAAATTGCTGAAATAGTTTACGAAGCTTGCACAAAAGGCGATGATGTTATAGCCGCTTCACTTCTCGAAAAGATAAATAACGACAAGATTAAATCTTATGTAATTGAACTTACTTTTGAAAAACATCAGACAAGCAAAAAATGGGAAGAAATTTATCCCGGCGCAGCCTATGAAGTAATTTTGAGCAAGGTTGTCCGCGATACAATTAAGAAATTTAAAACAAGTTTGATTGAAGCCAGGATTGCAGAAAACCATAGAAAGCTTTCATCAGCCGAAACAGAAAATGAAAGACTTGAACTAATGCGCGAAAATGTTGAACTGGAACGCAGCAAACAAAAACTTAAAGACGAATTAAAAATCGAAGAAGAGTCTTTGTAGTATACATGAAAATATTTTTCTGTTTTAATCGCTCGCTTGCTTAGAACTAAAGTTTATTATCCAATCCGGGCAATGAACTCTTTTAATATTAGCGTGTAACTAATAAGTTTGTGCTGGTTAATTCTTCCTTGTAATAAAAAATTTGTAGTTTTATAATTAAAATAAATAATTCCGTTTTTAGAATATGAAATACAGGCAGGCAAAGACAGGCAAATTGATGATAGATATACTTCCGGATAAATGCGACTACTGCGGATGCTGTGTCGGCGTTTGTCCCGAAGATGCAATCGAATTAAAAGAAGCAGAAATATTTATTATCGACGAACGCTGTACCAACTGTGCTAAATGCGTTTGGAGCTGCCCGATTGAGGTAATAAAGTTTAACAAAGAAGGCGTACCCGCTTAATAACAAAAACTGAAAATTAAATTGAATGAAGACTGATTACGATATAATTGTTGTAGGCGCCGGACCGGCAGGTTCTATCGCTGCGCGCTTTGCTGCGGAGCAGGGCGCTTCCGTTTTAATGCTAGAAAAAGATAGAGATGTCGGCTATCCTGTTCGCTGCGGCGAAGCAATCAGCAAGGCAGGCGTTTCTGAATTTATCGAGCCTGATGAAAGATGGATATCAGCACACATAAGCAAGTTCGCTTTAATTTCCCCCGACGGCACTGAAGCGGTAATTGAATTTGGTGATGCAGGCTATGTTCTTGAGCGCCGGATTTTCGATTATGAATTGGCAAAAACTGCAGCCAAAGCGGGCGCGGAAATTTTAACGAGAGCTTATGTTAACGGACTTATTATTGAGAATGGAAAAGTATGCGGTGTTAAATATGATTACCGAGGTCAGCAAAAAGAATTACGAGCGAAAGTTGTAATCGGCGCAGACGGAGTTGAATCGAGAGTAGGCAGATGGGCAGGGCTAAAGACATATATTGATTTTAGAGATATGGAATGCTGCGTTCAGATTACTGCCTCCAATATTAACGTTAATAATGAGACTCTGTATTTTTATTTCGGACAAAATGTTGCGCCCGGCGGCTACTTCTGGATTTTTCCGAAAGTCAACGGCGCAGCAAACATTGGTCTTGGCGTCAGCGGCATGGTCGGGAAGAAAAAATCCGCTTTATCTTTTCTAAATAATTTTATGGAGCAGAATTTTCCGTCTGCTCCCATATTAACTTCGATTGCAGGCGGAGTGCCAAGCTCAATAACTTTAGAAAAAATTTCAGCACCGGGAATAATGCTTGTAGGAGACGCAGCGCGGCAGGTCAATCCGCTGAGCGGAGGAGGAATTGCAAGCGGGATGATCGGCGGGAGTATCGCAGGAAGAATTGCAGGCGAAGCCGTTAAGAAAAATAACCCTGATTATATTTTAACTTATGATAAAGAATGGCACAACCGTCTGGGCAAGCGCCATGAAATTTTTGAAAGGATTAAGAACGGCATTTACAATTTCAGCGATGAGAAGTTTAACAAAATAGCGCATTCTTTTAACAGTATTCCAAAAGAGAAGAGAACTTTAGGAAGGCTCTTTACAACGGCTTTGGTCAACCAGCCTTCTCTTCTTGTAGATATTGCTAAAGTGTTTATTATATAATTCTTTGTTCCAGGAGATCAGCCTGAAAAAAAATAATTCTACAGCAATCAACGGTTCAAATTATTCTAAAGATAAAATAGATCTGAAAAGATTATGTTCGTTCTTTAACGGAATAGAAGATTCGTTTTTCTGGTGCTTAAACTCTGCAGATCATCAAGAAATATTTTATTCGGACGGAATAATTAAAATTACGGGATACACTCCGGAAGAAATTAATAAATTTGCAGAACGTGTAAATAAAATTATTTACCAGGAAGACTTATCATACGTAAAAAGACTTTTCGCCGGCTTCAATAGAGATATTTCACAAAATAGCTTAAAATTAATTTATAGGATTGTCAGTAAGGATAATAAAATTGTTTGGGTAAGAGAGCATGTGTCTGCCGAAAGAGATGCTGAAGGTAAAATAATTTTCTTAAAAGGATTAGTTACATCCATATCGGAACTCAAAGAAGAAATAATTAATCTCAGCGAATCATTAGAACACTTCAAGCAGTTGAATATTTCGAAAGATAAATTTATTTCAATGCTTTCGCACGACCTGCGGGCGCCTTTTACAAGTATTCTCGGCTTCGCAGAAATATTAATAAGCGAACCGAATCTTTCACACAATGAGCGCGTGGAATTTTTAAATTATATAAATGATTCTTCACAAAATCAACTTCAGCTAATTAATTATTTGCTCGATTGGTCCAGACTTCAAACCGGAAGATTGAAAATTGAGCCGGTGCGGCTTCATGCACAGACTATCGTCTATAACTGTATTTCCTCGCTTACTGGAAATGCGATAAGAAAAAGTGTTGAGATAAAAGTAAACGTTAAAGATACGCTTTACGTTCAAGCAGATGAAAGATTGCTGATGCAGGTCATAAACAATTTGCTGAGCAATGCAATCAAGTTCTCTAACGAGCATGACACAATTGAAATTACTGCAGATGTGTTTAATAACTGTCTTGCAGAGTATATCGTTAAAGACAATGGCTTAGGTATTTCCGAAGAAAACAAAAATAAAATTTTTAAGATAGAAAAAACTTTTTCAACTGAAGGGACAAAAGGCGAAAAGGGAACCGGATTGGGCTTATCACTCGTTAAGGAAATTATAGAAAAGCATGGCGGAACAATTTGGTTTTATTCTGACCCAGGCGAAGGAAGTGAATTTCATTTTACAATTCCCTGCTCTCAAAAAATTATTTTGGTTGTAAACGAGAATGCTCTGGAAAGGAAAAAAATTGAAAGGATAATTCAGGAAAGCGTGGTATCGTACAAAATTATCAGCACTGAAAACAGCTATGAAGCACTGGAAATTATTTCAGACAGTTTCCCTTCGGTTGTAATCGTCAGCCACACGCTTCCATTGATGAATGGGTTGAAGCTTGTAGAATCAATACGCAAAGAGGATAGTAATTTTAAGATTCCTATTTTTTCAGTAGTACCAAAAATTTCAGAAGAGTTAATAAGATCGTATGAAAATTTAGGCGTCGACAAAATATTTCAAATGCCACTAGATGAACAGAATTTCTGCGACGAACTTCAAAAAATTCTAGATTAATTTTTTAAAGCTAAATACCGCTTAATCCCTTCCAACTTAGCAAGTCAATTTTTATATTTCGCAAAAAGAATAGGAGTTACTTTGAAAATTGCTGTTGTAGGAACCGGTTACGTTGGTTTAGTAACAGGGACATGTTTTGCTGAAACCGGCAACGATGTAATTTGTGTTGATATTGATTCAGCTAAAGTGGAGAAGATGAAAAAAGGTATAGTACCGATTTACGAACCTGGACTTGACGTTCTCTTTGAAAGAAATATTAAAAACGGAAGATTAAGTTTTACAACTAACTTGCATGATGCCGTTAGAGTTTCGGATATTTTATTTTTATGTCTGCCGACGCCGCAAGACGGCGGTGGCAGCGCAGATTTAAAATACATCCTCGGCGTAGCCGACGATCTTGGAAAACTATTTAACGAAGAACCTAACATTGGGTTTAAAATTATTATTGACAAAAGTACTGTCCCTGTTGGTACCGCAGATAGGGTTAGAGCAAAAATAAAATCTCATACTATTAGCTATGATTTCGATATTGCTTCCAACCCGGAATTTTTGCGCGAAGGAATGGCAGTTGAAGATTTTATGAAGCCGGAACGAGTAGTTATTGGGACAAGTAATCCAAAGACAAAAGAAATTTTAAATCAGCTTTATGAGCCATTTGTTCGAAGCGGCAATCCAATTTATTTTATGGATGAGCGTTCTGCTGAAATGACAAAGTACGCCGCTAATTCTTTTCTTGCAGCTAAAATTTCCTTTATGAATGAAATAGCAAATTTATGTGAGTTGACCGGCGCTGAAGTTGATAAGGTTAGAATTGGAATCGGATCCGACTCTCGCATTGGAAAAAGATTTTTATTTCCCGGTGTCGGTTATGGCGGATCGTGCTTTCCAAAAGATGTTATCGCACTTGTGAACACTGCTAACGAAAATAATTATGATTTTAAGATTTTAAAGTCAGTCATTTCCGTCAATAAAAGTCAAATAGAATTATTCTTCAAAAAAATTTCCAATCATTACGGCGGGAATTTATCAGGTAGGCATTTTGCAGTTTGGGGGCTAGCATTTAAACCTAATACAGATGATGTCCGCGAAGCGCCGTCGATTTCTTTGATAAACAATTTACTCGAAAGCGGCGCTAAAGTTTCTGCATTCGATCCTGAAGCCGCTGAAACAACTAAAGCGATTTTAAAAAATAAAATCACTTACTCAGAAAATTCTTACCAGGCTCTGAATGGCGCCGATGCATTGATAATAGTAACCGAGTGGAATGAATTTAGAAATCCGGATTTTATTAAAATAAAAACGTTGCTTAAAGAGCCGGTTATTTTTGACGGAAGAAATCTTTATGACATTGAAAAGATGAAATCAAATAATTTTATTTATTACTCGGTTGGAAGAGCGCCGGTCAAATAGTTTTAAAATTATTTCACACTAAGGAATTTTTTTGGAATCTATAAATACGACAAAATCCTGGTTTGCACTTTACACCAAGCCAAGATGCGAATTCAAAGCGTCAAAGGAACTTCAGGAAATTGAGGTTGACCATTATTTGCCTTCGGTTACAATAATTAAACAATGGAGCGACCGCAAGAAAAAAATTACAGAGCCTTTGCTGCGAGGCTATATTTTTATTTATGCGGATGAGAGAGAAAGAATGATTTCGCTTGAAAGAGAGTCTATCGTTCGCTGCATATTTGACCACGGCAGACCGGCAAAAATTCCCGAATGGCAAATTAATAATTTAAAATTATTTTTGAGCAGAAAATCTGATTTCTCTGTGAATGAAGGACTAATCCCCGGTGTTAAAGTATTAATTAATGAAGGTCCGTTTGAAGGCGTCATCGGAACTATAATTGACGGGGGAAATGAAAGATCAATCGCAGTCTCAATCGATTTATTAAATAGATCAGTTGTGGCTCATCTACCAAAAGAAAGTTCGTTTGAGTTGATTAAAAACGAGGAATAAATATTTCTCCGTATGATGATATTTAGAAATATTTTTTATAATTTGATTCTGGAAATTTTACCGGAAGAATTTAATGATAAAACAGCCTGATCTATCTGCTCTTATAAAAAATGATCCCGTCGATCACTTCCTTTTAATAAAAAAAATCGAAACGAAATTAACCAAGCAGAATAAATCATACCTTTACTTAGAATTGGGCGACAAAACGTTATCGCTAAGTTCAAATATGTGGGATAATTTTGAAGAGATATTTCCTATCCTGAATGCAGGCGATGTGGTAAAGGTGTCCGGTTTCATTGAAGATTATCAGGGCACAAGGCAAATTAAAATTGGAGCTATCCGGAAGGCTGAAATTTCTGATAATGTTTCGTCATTGGATTTTTTGCCTAAGTCAAAAAGAGGACTTGATGAAATGATCTCTGAGTTCTCGAAACGGATTGACCAAATAAAAAATAAATTTCTAAAACGTTTATTAAAAAATATTTTTAATAAAGAAAACCTTGAAAAATTTTCTTCCGCGCCTGCCGGGAAAACATGGCATCACTCATATATTCACGGGCTAATTGAACATACGCTCGAGATAATTAAAATCTGCGATCTAATGTGCGATATTCATCCAGAGATAAACCGGGATTTACTAATTGCCGGAGCGATGATGCATGACTTTGGCAAGACCGAAGAATTGAGCTTTAAGAATATTTTTGATTATACCGATAAAGGGAAACTCCTTGGACACATTGTAATCTCAGCGATGTTCATAAATGAAGAGACAAAAAAAATTCAAGCTTTCCCGGAAGATCTGAAAAATTCTTTAATACATATCGTTCTAAGCCACCAGGGCAAGCTTGAATATGCTTCTCCGGTGGTTCCGAAAACTTTAGAAGCAATCACTCTTTATCAAGCTGATGAGCTAAGTGCAAAAGTAAACGCATATAAAAATGCAATTATCAGCCAGGTAAATACCGAAAGCGGCTGGACAAAATATATTAACCTTGCATCAACTGAATTGTTTAAACACGGCTTGTCTCAGGACAAAGAACATGAAATAAATAAATCACTTTTTGATTAATTAACATAGGAGGCTTTATGAATATAAAAAAGTTTTCGTCATTCGTTTTTGTTTTGTTTTTTGCAGTAATTTTTTCCCCGAATTTTTCTTTAGCGCAAAATGTTAAAGATTTAATCGGCAAAGGAGATAATTATCTGAACGTAGAGTTTGATAACCAGAAAGCGTTGGACGCATATTCAGAAGCAGATAAAATTTCTCCCAAGAATTGGGAAGTCTATTGGAGACTCAGCAGAGTATATGTATATATTGCAGAGCATATGCCTGCATATAATGATAAAGAAAAAGATGCGCAGCTTGCAGAATACCAAAAGGCATATAATTATGCCGACGAATCAGTTAAGCTTGCACCGGACCAGTCCGTCACTTATTTGAGGCGTGCGATTGCAAACGGAAGGATCGCATTGTTCAAGGGAATATTTACTGTCGGCGGCGTTGTAAATGCTGTAAAAGCTGACTGCGAAAAAGCTATTGCTCTCGGCAACGGCGGAAATTATATTCAGGCACTTGCACATTATGTTCTTGCGTTAACCAATGCAAAGGTTAGTGAAAAGTGGAAACCGGCAAGGGCAATTTTAGGATTAGGCTGGGCAGATCTTGACGTTGCAATTTCAGAATATCAGAAAGCAATAAATCTTTATCCAAACTTTAGAATGTTCTACTTTGACCTAGCAAGAGCATACATGCGTAAAGATGAAAATGATAAAGCAAAGGAAATGCTGAATAAAGTTATTCAATCGCCAAAGAGGGATGAAAACGATGACGCACTTTTAATGGAAGCAAAAACTCTTTTGCAGCACATGTAAAATATTTCTGATATATACATCATGAATAGTCGCGATGATGTTATTAATAAAGTTGCCTCTGCGAAATCGATTGTATTTTTCACTGGCGCGGGCGTTTCGGCTGAAAGCGGTATTCCAGTATTCAGAGGGAAAAACGGGATATGGAATAAATTAAAACCGGAGGAACTTGCGAACTTTAATGCTTTTCTGAAAAATCCCGAAATGGTGTGGGAGTGGTACAATCATCGTAAACAAATCATCGATCAATCTGAACCGAACGCTGCACATCTATCAATTTCGGAATTTCAAAAATATTTTCAAAACGTTTCAGTCATTACACAAAATATAGATAATCTTCATCGGCGCGCAGGAAGCAAAATTGTTTATGAACTTCATGGAAATATTGAAAGAAATTATTGCATCAACTGCAGAACTTTTTACAACGATGATCTTCCATTTGAGGAAAAAGTTCCTAAATGCAAATGCGGAGGTCTAATTCGACCGGATATTGTTTGGTTCGGAGAGATGCTTCCCGAAAAAGAATTTACATCCGATGAAAAAGCAATCAGCGGATGCAATATTTTTTTTATCGTTGGAACTTCGGCTGTAGTTTATCCGGCAGCATCATTAATTTACGCCGCAAAAGATTACGGCGCTTTCATTATCGAAATAAATATTGAAAAAACCAATGCTTCCAGAATTGCAGATCAATCCTTCTTTGGAAAAGCTGGAGATATTCTTCCTGAAATATTAAATCTTATAAAAACTAAGATTAATATATAGACTGCTAACCTTTCAGTCCTATCAGTTTGCACATTCGCTGAAAATCAATTTGCTCTTTATCTGTAAGGACGCTGAACTCTTTAACAACTGTATCCAAAAACATCGGGAAGATTCCCTCAAAAACTTTTTTACCTTTCTTGGTAAGATGTATTATAAAATACCTTCTGTCTTCCATATTTCTTTCGCGTTCTACAAAACCTTGCTTTTCAAGATTATCAATAACCATCGTAATATTACCGCCGCTTCTCAATATTTTTCTGCCCAGTTCTTTTTGCGAAAGAGGTCCTAAATTAAAAAGGACATCCAGGATTGCGAATTGGCTGATTGTAATATTCTTTTTAAGAAACATTGAATTAATCCTGCTGCTTAGAGATTCAGCCGATCTTATAAGCTTTATGTAAACATTAAGCGCGTTTACTTCTTTTACGGTGCCTTTATAATTTGTTGCCATGTTAGTTGCCTTCCATTGTTTTTAAATATATACGGAATTTAATGTTAATTTAATCAGCGTTATAAAACTATACTTTGAATATTTAATAATCAACCCAGGAGATGTTATAATTTGATTAATGAACTCTTTCATTTTTTACTTAAATTTGTCATATTGAATTTAAATTTAAGGAAACATAGTTGAAAATAGCAATTGCATCAGATCACGGCGGTTTTGAATTAAAAAATTTTCTATTTAACTGGCTCAAAGGAAATAATATTGAAATAATCGATCTGGGGAACAAAGTTTACGATAAGGAAGACGATTATCCGGATTTTGCAGATAAACTTGCCAAATATGTTTCAAGCGGCGCGGCTGATAAAGGGATTGTAATTTGCGGAAGCGGCGTAGGAGCTTGCGTTGCTGCTAACAAAACCAATGGGATTAGAGCCTGCGTTTGCCACGATACTTACTCGGCCCATCAAGGCGTCGAACACGACGATATGAACGTTCTTTGTCTCGGTGCACGTATTGTCGGCGATGAACTTGCTAAAGAATTAGTTTCCGCTTTTCTAAATGCTTCTTTCATTAATGAAGGCAGATTTAAAAGACGTTTTGAAAAATTGAAAAAATTAGAAAAGTAATCGTTGAGCTAATAATTTTTCTTTTCTTCGGTCAAAACAAATCCGCCGACTAAAAATGAAACTAAAATTATAATTGAAAAAAATACCGTCAGACTATCAGATAATATCATCATATCTCTTTGCCTCTTCGTGTTTTTATTATACAATAGATATCTAAACCAAACCTAAATGCTGTAATGAAATTTAGACAGAAAAACTTATGCCACGGTGTTCGTATTTCAAACTTCTTTTTTATTCTAAAATGAAATAAAGTAGTCAGTCGTTAGGGACTTATTTTATCAAACATGTCTCAGTTTTGGATATTATTGATAAAAGTTAAAAAATGAGATGGTTTGGACATCAGCCCATAATTTGGCAAAGATATTTATCCCTTTTATTTTCTATATCCAAATTTTATTTTATCAGCACATAAATTTTAACAAGGAACTTAAAATGAAAATAGGATTCATCGGATTAGGTTTGATGGGAAGTAGGATGGCAAATAACTTGCTTAAAAAAGGGAACATGCTTTTTGTCTTTAACAGGACAAAGGAAAAAGCAAAAAATCTAACAGAAAAAGGCGCAGTTTTTTGCGATTCAATCGCGGAGCTGGCATTGCAGTCTGAAGTCTTAATAACAATGCTTACAGCGCCGGACGTTGTTGAACAAGCTGCTCTTGGCACAGATGGATTTTTAAATAGTCTTGAGAAAAATTCTATTTGGATTGATTGCTCAACTGTCAATCCGGAATTTTCTAAACTAATGGCAACGCAATCAGAACAAAAAGGAATACATTTTCTCGATGCACCTGTATCTGGCACCATTACTCCGGCAGAAAAAGGCGAGTTGACATTTCTAATTGGCGGTAATAAAGAAGATGTTGAATTCTGTATGCCTTTGTTTGAATCTATGGGTAAAAAGATTTTGCACGTAGGAGAAAATGGTAAAGGCACAGCGCTTAAAATGGTAATTAATCTATTGCTTGGTCAAGCAATCACCGGCTTCTCCGAAGGTCTTCTTTTGGGAGAATCCTTAGGAATATCGAAACAAACGCTGCTTGACATATTGCTCGGCGGACCAGTTGCTGCGCCGTTCCTATCAGGGAAGAAAAATAAATTCCTACAAAATAATTTTGAAACAGAATTTCCTCTTCAATTAATGCTTAAAGATTTACGTCTTGCGCTGTCAGAGGCTAAGTCGAAAAATATTATACTTCCTTTAACCGCAGGCGCTGAGGAAATATTTAAATTTGCAGACGAAGCAGGGATGGGCGAAGACGACTTCTCCGCAGTTTATAAATTCTTGAACGGCGGAAGGTAAATAGCTCGCTTCCTCTTTACAATACTTCTTCGTATCCTGGTGACTTCGCGGCTAATATTTTTAATTTTTTTAGAAAATAGCTCTCCCTCATTGCCGCCAGAACAGAAAGGCTCCAAGATGAACTAAGAAAATTTACTTTTAAGTCAGCCTCTCATGAGGAAAAGTCAATATCATATAGCTCGATAAAAAATTTATAATAGGAATTATCATTTTTTATATTTATTCCTTGCAACATACAATGCTGTTGAATATTTTTGTATAATAAAAAAACGGAGTGTGTTGAAGAGAAATATAAAATATTATTTCGGATTTGTTTTTAGCGTTATAATTTTTTCTCTAACATTATTGACGATAAACGCTGACAAATCTTCAAAGGAAAACAATTCTTACTCTATTTCCTCAGAACGAAGCATTAATAATTTTAGTTTTGCAGATCATACTACAAGCATATCATTAAATAGTTTATTTGAAAAAACATACTCTCAAAATCGTAAATTTATTATTAGGAAAAGGAAACAACAGCAAAAGCTTAAGATGTTAAATAAGCTTGAGCCGGAGTCCTTAGCCGGATACTTTCTCTTCACATTTCAAAAAGAACATTCCAAACCAAAACTTACTGATAAGTCCAATCACAACTGTTTTCTAATTTAGATAACAAACACATCTTGCTTTTATAAAGTAATTTCTTATTCCGAATTATTTTGGAATTACTTTACTTCCGTAATTTTTTTACAACGATTTAAAACAAATTATACATAATATTAGGTGAAATATGAAAAAGTTACTTTGGTGTCTTTCAATTGTTATAACCATATTTTTTTATTCAAACGCATTTGCACAGGATAATCTGCAAAAAACATTATCGGGTTTGTCGAGTGATGCAGCAAGTGCTTATGTTGCCCCGGTTGTATCAGGCTTCGGTGCTAATTTAAACTCCGGCTGGGTTCATAGAATAGTTCCGGCAAAAATGTATTCACTCGATATCGAATTCACTGTTGTTGGAATGGGAACGTTTTTTAATAATAATAATAAGACATTTGCTTCCTCTGGTTCATTTAGATTTAATACTGACCAGGCTATGAACATGACAACAGATATTTCTGACCCTAACGCGCGGCAAAACATTGTCAACCAAATTATCAATCAAGATTTTCAAGTTGGCATTTCGGGACCAACAATTGTCGGAAGCAAAAGTCAGAATGTAGCTATATCTTTCCCAGGAAAAACATTTACTTATAATGGTCAATCTTACACTGTGCCTGAGCAAAACATTGAATTGAGCAGTGTGAATGGATTACTTGATAATTTGTCAATCCTGCCTTTTGCTGCAGCACAGCTATCGGTTGGTACTTTTTACGGCACCGCTGCCGAAATAAGATTCCTTCCAAGCATTCAGCTAAACTCGGACCTCGGAAGCATTAGCTATTTTGGATTCGGCATACAGCATAATCCAGGTATGTGGCTGGACGAGCCGTTACCGGTTGATGTTTCAGTCGGAGTATACACTCAAACTATGAAGGTTGGAAATATCTTTAAAAGTACAGCCACCTCATTTGGTATTTATGCTGGTAAAACATTCGGAACAAATCTATTAGGCGTAAGCCCGTATGCTGGCTTCTCTTTTGAAACTTCTACTATATCAGTTAACTATACCCGCACTATCGATACTCAGGCAGGACCGGAAGATGTTAATGTTTCGTTTGATATGAAGGGGGAAAATAACGTAAGGTTTTCGCTTGGCGCATCGTTCACAGTTTTATTTTTGAATTTAAATGCCGATTACAGCGTTGCAAAATATAATACTGTAAGTGCTGGGCTCGGGTTTGCATTCTAATAATTCACAGCTTAAAAAAACATTAAATGAAATAAATATTTTGGGTTGTTTGTAAAAACGGCACTTGCAAACAACCATTCAATAAAAATTTCTGTGCCGAAAAATAAGGAGTAAAAAAAATGAAAAAACAATTACTAATCTCAATACTTTTGATAATCTCAGTAAGTATTCAATCTCAAACATGGGAAAAGCAAACTTCAGGAACCACGGAGAACCTTCGACATATTTATTTTATAAATTCAAATACAGGGTGGGCAGTTGGAGAAGGTGGATCTATTCTTAAAACTACTAATGGCGGGACAAACTGGACAACTCAGCAAGTTATAAAATTTGCTTATTTCATTGGCTGCTATTTTATTGATGCAAATGTTGGTTGGGCAAGCGGTGATGGAGGCTTGTATAAAACAACAGATGGCGGCGCTACATGGAATATACAAAATGGTCCCGGAGGATTAACAAAGGTATTTTTTATTGACGGAAATAATGGCTGGACAGTTGGTGGTACTGATGGCAGTACACCATATGTGGGTGATATCTTCAAAACTACTGACGGAGGTACAACATGGACACATCAAACTAATAATACAACGTGGGCACGTTTTTATGGAGTACAATTTGTCGATGCAAATACAGGCTGGGCATATGCTGAAGTTAATAATTCGGTTGTGAAAACAACAAACGGCGGAGCGGATTGGCAAGTCCAATTATCATACGGGAATAGTTTCGATATTCAAAGCATGTATTTTGTAGATCAAAACATTGGCTGGATTGGCGGCAATAACGGCAGCACAGGCTCACTTTTGAAAACTACTGACGGCGGTATTCACTGGACAAACAAAACTCCAAATCTTCAATATGGTCCAGGATATATTAAATTCTTTGATGCGCAGAATGGCATTGCCGTCGGACAGGGACGGTCGGGTTCTTTAGCTATGCTTAACACAACTGACGGCGGAGAAAACTGGTCCATCCAACTAACCACATTTCCGCAAGGCGTTACAGGCAATGGTTTGAATGGTGGTTTTTTTATAGATAAAAAGACCGGATGGGCTGTTGGAAACAACGGACTTATCTTAAAATATAATTCTACTACAGATATTAATGAAAAAAATCTAAACATCATACCAAATAACTTTACTTTGGATCAGAATTTCCCAAATCCGTTTAACCCTACTACCACAATTAACTATGCGGTTCCAAAAGCAAGCAAAGTAACTATAAAAGTTTATGATGTTTTAGGAAATGAAGTAGCTTCACTTGTAAATGAAGAAAAGAACGCCGGAAGTTATTCGATTAATTTTAGCGCAGCCAAACTTTCAAGCGGTACATATTTCTACAGAATGACTGCTGGCAGCTTTGCTGAAACTAAAAAATTAATACTCTTAAAGTAATTTATTTTTATTGTGCGATGTAAGGCGGGACTTTGTTCCGCCTTATTTTTTTTCAAAAAATATTTTCTTCTGTAAGCGATTTAAAACATCATTTTATCTTAATAGAATTATTTGCATCTTAGTTATGCGGAATAACTTATTAAAATAACCAAAAGATAATATCCATAGTATCTTCTTCGTCTTTATAATAAAATAAAGATTAGTAATTTTGTATCTATATTTTGATTTTTTAATTTAACAAATACTATGATCGGAACTATAACTTCATTTAAAACTTATTGCAACAGTTTAACAAGTTTCTCCAGATATAAAACAAGAGAAGTTTATATCGGCGATGTGCCGCTCGGTGGAAATAATCCGATTAGAATTCAATCCATGACGACAACAGACACAATGGATACAATCGCAACTGTTGAACAGACAATCAGAATGGTCGATGCAGGTTGTGAATATGTAAGAATTACAGCGCCGAGCAAATCTGAAGCGCAAAACCTTGAAGAAATTAAAAAAGAATTACGAAAGCGCGGATATAAAGTACCGTTGATTGCCGATATTCATTTTACTCCAAATGCTGCCGAGATTGCAGCAAGAATAGTTGATAAAGTTCGTGTCAATCCCGGAAACTACGCTGACAGAAAAAAATTTGAAACTATTGAATATACGGATAATGATTATGAATCCGAGCTTGGAAGAATTAGAGAAAAGTTCTCGCCGCTTGTAAAAATTTGCAAAGAATATGGCACCGCAATGAGGATCGGGACAAACCATGGCTCGCTTTCCGACCGCATTATGAGCCGCTACGGTGATACTCCGCTCGGGATGGTGGAATCGGCTCTGGAGTTTGTGCGTATTTGTGAAGATTTAAATTATTATAGCATTGTCCTTTCAATGAAAGCAAGCAATCCGCAAGTAATGGTTCAAGCATACAGGCTTTTAATTAAAAAGATGGAAGAAGAAAAAATGAATTATCCGCTTCATCTTGGTGTAACGGAAGCCGGGGGCGGTGAAGACGGAAGAATAAAATCTGCGCTCGGTATTGGCGCTCTGCTTGAAGATGGAATTGGCGATACAGTTAGAGTTTCATTAACCGAAGATCCTGAGTTTGAAGCGCCGGTTGCAATCATGATTGTTGATAGATATAAAGGAAGAGAAAATCATGCCTCTATTAAATCTATTGAAAAAATTCCCATCGATCCGTTTAATTATTTTAAACGGCAGACAAATGAGACAGTGGAAATTGGCGGGCATAATGTGCCGAGAGTGGTTGCAGATTTCAGTAAACGCGAATTAAAATCTTATCGTGATCTTTCGGATGCGGGATATTTTTACAATGAAGAATCAGATAAATGGAATTTGAACGATATGGCTGCTGACTATATCTTCCTTGGAAAAAATACTGCACCTTTTGCAATTCCTAATGGATTAAAAATTATTTATAACTATGAGTCGTGGATAAATAAAGGAAACCACGATTGGTCGTTTCCTTTATTTACGACGGAAGAATTTATGAATTATTCCGGCGGCAATGCACAAACTATTTTTGCTAAAATTAATTTCAATGACTTCTCACCAAATTTTATTGAGAAGCTGAAAAATTATCCTTCGGTGGTTCTTGTTATTGAAACTTCTAATTTACACGGGATGGCTGAACAAAGAAGATTTTATTTCGATCTGCTGGAAAAGGAAATTAAAAACCCTGTCATCTTAAAAAGAAATTATAATAATATAAATCTTGACGAACTTAGACTTTTTGCTTCTACTGATTTAGGGACTTTATTAATTGACGGCTTTGGAGATGGAGTTTGGATTGAAGTAGAAAATCTGAATAATACAGAGCTTGATTCCACCAGCTCAAAAGTATACGTCAAAAAATTTATAAGGAAAAACGATTCTAAAGAAAAAATAATCAATAGAATCTTATTTGGAATTCTACAGGCTGCACGAACAAGAATTTCCAAAACGGAGTACATTGCTTGTCCTTCATGCGGCAGAACTCTTTTTGATCTGCAAGAAACTACTAACATGATACGTAAAAAGACGGAACATTTGAAAGGCGTTAAGATTGCAATAATGGGCTGCATTGTTAACGGGCCCGGTGAAATGGCTGATGCTGATTATGGTTACGTAGGTTCCGGTATCGATAAAATAACCTTGTACCGCGGAAAGGATATTGTACGAAGAAATATTCCAGCCGCAGGTGCGGTTGATTCTCTGATTGAAATTATAAAAGAAGATAATAACTGGATTGAGTCAAATTAATTTTTGCTTCAAATTATAATTGCTTAGAAATTTTGATTTTTTATTTTAACTACAGTATTAGAAATCACAAAATATAATATTTTTATTCAAAGTGGAGCGATTTAATTATTGATATATTGACGCTCATAGTTTATATTTGCCTAAGAAATTATGATAAGTAGAATAAAATATTTAGTAAATATCAAGATAAGTAATAAGTCTGCGGCTGTAACGCGGAAAAGGAATTAAAACAGAAAGATGCACCCCGATTAAGTCGGGGTGTATTTTTTTAAATATGACGGGATCTGAAATAATTAAATATTTTGAAAGTTGGGCTCCGAAAGAGATTGCATGGCAAAAAGATAACACAGGCTTGCAAGTCGGATCTCCAATTAGAAAGGTAAAAAACATTTTACTAAGCCTTGACCTTACCGAGATGGTTGTGGACGATGCTATAAAGAAAAATTGTAATTTTATAATTACACATCACCCCTTCCTTTTTCATCCGATAAAAAAAATCGACCTGCATAAAGACAAAAATTCCAGACTAATAGAAAAGCTCATCAAAAACGAAATCACTTTATATTCTGCACATACAAACCTCGACTCGACAAAAGACGGCGTAAGTTTCCAGCTTGCAAAAAAATTAAAGCTTCACCAAGTTGACTTTCTTGTTAAACTGAAGTCAAATCAGTTTAAACTCATTGTCTTTTTGCCTGAAAATTTTGCCGCAAAAGTTTTAGATACTATTTTCAATTCTGGCGGCGGCATTATAGGAGAGTATTCTAATTGCAGTTTTTCTACAAATGGAACCGGAACATTTAAAGGCTCTTCAAAAACAAATCCAAACTTTGGCAAAAAAGAAGTCGTGGAAAAAATTAACGAAGTTAAGATTGAAGTTATTGTTGATTCATGGAAACTGAATAATGTAATTTCAGCGATGCTAAAAGCACATCCTTATCAAGAACCTGCTTATGATATAATCCCACTTGAAAATACGAATCAGAATTACGGCATGGGAGCAGTTGGGTTTTTAGAAAAGCCGCTTACTCAAAAACAATTTTTGGATTTTGTTGCAGCCAAACTGAAAATAAAAAATTTCAGATACGCTGCGGGTGGAAAAAATATTATAACAAAAGCGGCTGTGTGCGGCGGCTCGGGAAGTGAATATATAGACGATGCTATCGGCAGCGGCGCTGATGCGTTTATTACTGCCGATTTGAAATATCATACGTTTCAGGATTATCAAAATAGAATTTTATTAATAGACGCAGGTCATTATGAAACGGAAATTTTCTCTCTTGAAGAAGTTAAGAAAAGATTGGCTTCATGTATAGAAAATTCTAGATCAAACATTAAGATTTTTAAATATGAAGGGTCAACGAACCCGATAATTTTTTATAATAATTAATTTAGGAGCACATATAAATTGTTTGACAGGCTAAAAATTTTATACGAATTGCAAAACATTGATGATCAGCTTGATGAGTTAGAAGAACTTCGCGGTGATCTTCCAAATGCTGTACAAGAACTTGAAGAAAAAATAAAGAGCATCAAAGACGAAATATCAGCCAAGGAAAAGCAGAAAAAAGAATCACTGAGCAAAAGAGAAGAGAATGAAAAGGAAGCTGACAAGCTTAAAGAGAGTCAGAAAAAATTCAAAGCACAACTTTACCAGGTAAGAAATAATAAAGAGTATGACGCACTTACAAAAGAAATAGATCATACCGATGAGCTTGTTGCAAAACTTGAATCTGAAAATGATACTCTAGCCGATGTAAGTAAAAAATTGAGCGAAGAAATTGAAGAGGTAACACCGCAGCTTGATGATCTAAAGGAAGAGCTTAAAATAAAAGAAGCCGATCTAAAAGAAATTATAAAAGCCAACGAAAAGGAAGAATCTAAGCTTACAACAAAAAGAAAAGAAATTGAAGCTCAGACGAAGAAGCCAGATTACGCAGCATACATGAGAATTAGAAAAGCGAAAAAAGGCAAAGCAGTAGTTACTATCAGAAGATCGGCTTGTTCCGGCTGTCATAATATCGTGCCTTCGCAGCGCCAGCTTGAGATAAGAAGAAACAACAAATTATTTTTCTGCGAATACTGCGGAAGAATTCTTGTCTCTTCTGAGATTGCCGATACGGTCGAGGTATAATTCTTCATTTTTATACTTTTAATTTAACCAATTCTCTACCTTTGCAGGAACTGTTCCGGCAAAGGTAGATTGAGTAACAAATTCCTTTCTAACCCCCAATAATTACAAATATTCCTGCTGTTTTAACGCAGTTAATTTATTATATTTGCCACACAGAAATAAAAACTAAATTTAAAAAGTAATTGGCTTAAGCCGGCAATCTATCACCGGTTTATTTTTAAAAGAATAATATAAATAATTCAAACCGGGCAATTGTTCCGATTGACATCGGGAAGGAAAGTCCGAACTTCACAGAACAGAGTGCCGGGTAACGCCCGGAGATTATCTGGGCAATCAGATAATTATGGAAAGTGCCGCAGAAAATATACCGTCCCGATTATATCGGGATAAGGGTGAAATGGCAGGGTAAGAGCCTACCGCGGAAATGGTAACATTTCCGGTCCCGTTTTGCGGGATGGCGGTTAAGTCCGCCACATGGCAAACCCCACTCGAAGCAAGGGCAAATAGGGAAATCTTCCCGATAAATATCGGGACAAGGTTGTTCGCCTTGAATGATTTCCGGGTAGCCCGCTGGATTCTGATGGTAACATCAGAACAAGATAAATAATTGCCGTCTCGATATCTATCGGGATTACAGAATTCGGCTTACAGGTTTGAATTATTTTTAATTGTTCCTTTTGCAATCTGCAGGAAACATCGTATGCTGAAAAAGCGCTGGAATATTAGAGAAATCGAAAATAACTACCTTGTCACTGATCTTGCAGATTCATTGTCTATCTCTGAGGTGTTAGCCAGACTTTTAGTTCTTAGAAATATTTACAATTTTGAACAAGCAAAAAACTTTTTCCGTCCGTCTTTAGATCATCTGCATGACCCTTTTTTGATGGACGGAATGGAAAGCGCAACCTACCGCGTAATAAAAGCATTAACCGAAAACCAGTTGATTTGCATTTACGGCGATTATGATGTCGACGGCACTTGCTCGACCGCTTTGCTCTATCTTTTTCTGAAAGAGCTTGATGCAAATGTTGAATTTTATATTCCCAAAAGATTAACAGAAGGATACGGCATTTCTAAAGCTGCGATTGATTATGTTAAGAACAATGGCACTTCACTTTTAATTTCCGTTGACTGCGGCATCACTGCCATTGAGGAAGCCGATTATGTTAATGAGCTTGGAATGGATTTAATAATTTGCGATCACCATCAGCCTAAAGAAGAAATTCCTCGCGCTCTTGCCGTACTTGACCCGCTAAAACCTAACTGCAATTATCCGTTCAAATATCTTTCAGGAGCTGGTGTGGCTTTTAAGCTTGCTCAGGGAATTTCTGAGCGAATAGGCAAAAGAGAATTACCGCTGAAATTTTTAGACCTCGTTGCGCTTGCTGAAGCCGCAGATATTGTTCCTCTTGTTGATGAGAACCGCGTTCTTGTTAAAGAAGGTTTGAGTTCAATTAATTCAAAACCGCGTCCGGGCGTGGAAGCGCTAATGACAAGCAGCCGAAATAAAGTAGGCAGCTTGACTTCGGGACAAATTGTTTTTACTATCGCTCCAAGAATTAATGCCGTCGGTAGATTAGGAGACGCAGAACGAGCCGTAAAATTATTAATCTCGAACGATAAGATTGAAGCGGAAGGACTTGCAAAAATTTTGGAATCGGAAAATTATGAGAGACGAAAAATTGATGAAGATACTTTCGATGACGCTTTGGAGATTGTAGAAAATTCTTTGGACTTAACGGAAGAAGCTGCTATTATTCTTCATCAAGAGAAATGGCATCCTGGAGTTATTGGAATCGTTGCTTCGAGATTAGTTGAAAAATACTACCGTCCAACTATAATGCTAACCACAGTAGATGGAATCGCAAAAGGATCGGCACGCAGCATTTCAAACTTTAATATTTACGAAGCTCTTAAAAAATGTCAGGACCTTTTAATTCATTTTGGCGGACACGAAGCTGCCGCCGGTCTGGCTGTAGAAGTTGAAAAGTTAGACGAATTCAAATTTAAGTTCAATCAAATTGTTAAAGAATCTATTTCGGAAGAAGATATGCTTCCCGAAATACATATTGATTCTAAGCTTAAATTTTCCGAAATAACATCGAGGTTTTTAAGAATTATGGATCAGTTTGCGCCGTTTGGTCCAGGGAATATGCGTCCTGTATTTTTATCTGAGGATGTAGAAATAATTAATACGCCGCGTATTGTTGGAACAAATCATCTGGTTCTAAATTTCCGCCAGCAGAACAGCGATAAAGTTTTTGATGCGATAGGTTTTAATATGGGCGAATACTTTGACACAGTCAGCAAGTTTCGCCCGATTGTAGATATAGTTTATAATATCGACTACAGCGCACGCGACGGAAGAACTTTTCCGCAGTTGAAATTAAAAGATTTAAAAATAAAAGAAAATATCTAGGAGTAACATTAATGTCAGGTCATTCAAAATGGGCTACAACCAAAAGAAAGAAAGCCGCTATCGACGCAAAACGCGGTAAGGCTTTTACAAAAATCATTAAAGAAATTACAATCGCAGCGCGAGAAGGCGGCGGTGATCCAAACGGAAATCCGCGCTTAAGACTCGCTGTTGATAATGCTAAAGCCGTTAATATGCCGGCTGATAACATTGAACGCGCAATAAAAAAAGCTACCGGCGAACTTGAGGGCGCAACTTATGTTGAGCTTACTTATGAAGGTTACGGACCAGCTGGAGTGGCAGTAATTGTAGAAGTTGCAACAGACAATAAAAATAGAACTGTAGCAGAAGTAAGACATATCTTTAGTAAGAACGGCGGCAGTATGGGTGAAGGCGGCTCTGTCGCATGGATGTTTGAGAAGAAAGGCGTCGTTACACTTCCAAAGCAGAATAAAACTGAAGATGAAGTGATGGAAGTAGTGCTGGATGCCGGAGCTGACGATCTTCAAACTGAAGAAGATTATTTCATTATACAAACTTCGATTGAATCTTTTGAATCTGTTAGAAAAGCTGTCGCAGATAAAAAACTTAGTGTTGAAAATGCTTCGCTTCAGTGGATTGCAAAAAATATGATTGCTGTTGCCGGCGAAGATGCCGAAAAAGTAATTAAGCTTATTGAATCACTTGAAGACTGTGATGACGTTCAGAATGTTTACACTAATGCCGATATTGATGATTCGGCTTTAAATTAATTCTATCACCAAAAGTATTGTGAATGATAATACTCGGAGTTGATCCCGGAACTATTTTCACCGGTTTCGGGATTATTAAACAAAGTAAAAATAATTTTAGCCATATAAAGCATGGACTAATAAAGCTTCCCTCTTCTAAATCTCTTTCATTAAAACTTGAAATTATTTACGATGAACTTGATAAAATAATAAAGACCTATAAGCCTGATGAATTTGCTATTGAGACTGCATTTTACGGAAAGAATGTACAGTCGGCGATGAAGATCGGCTATGCTCGCGGAGTTTCGCTTCTTGCAGCAGTACATAATAAAATTCCGGCAAGCGAATATTCACCGCGGGAAATTAAAAAATCGGTCGTCGGTTCAGGTGCCGCATCTAAAGAACAAATCAGTTACATGATAAAAAAAATGTTAGACTTAAATGATGAAAAATGCCGCTTCGATGAGACTGATGCGCTTGCGGTAGCAATGTGTCATGCTTTCAGAATGAAAACGCCGATAAAGAGAAGCAGCAATTGGAAGGAGTTCATTGAAGCCTTCCCGGAAAGAGTTATTCAATAATGCGAAAATTATAATTGTATTTTAATTCTAAGTTTGTATTCTTATTATGATTGGATTATTAAAAGGAAATATTATTTCGTCTAAGCCGACGCAGCTTTTGATAGATGTAAGCGGCGTAGGTTACCTTGTGAATATTTCGATTAACACCTTCGAAAATATCTCCGGTAAAAATTCAGTCTCTCTTTATATCCATACGGCGGTAAAAGAAGATTCAATTACGCTCTACGGATTTTTTACGGAAGGTGAAAAGGAAATGTTCGAGCTTCTCATTTCCGTAAATGGTATCGGACCTAAAATTGCGCTCAGCATTTTATCGGGTATCAAGATTGATGATCTTAAAAATGCAATTCAATCGGCGGACATTTCAAGAATAATTGCAGTTCCAGGCATCGGCAGGAAAACTGCAGAACGTTTGGTGTTAGAGCTTAAATCAAAAGTAGATCAAGTTCACGAAGAAAGCGGTGCGAAAATTTCTTTCAGTATTAAACAGGAAGCAGTTGCTGCGCTTACAACATTAGGCTACAATTCTAAAATTGCCGAGAATGTAGTAAGGGATATTCTGAGCACGGAACCGGATACTTCTCTTGAAGAAGCTATTAAAAAATCTCTGAACAGATTAAACAGATAACTAAATCACTTCACAATTTAATTCTGCGATGCTTTCAAGACTGGCGTGGAGCTTATCTCCAGGAACTACTTTTCCGACTCCGGCTGGCGTGCCTGAAAAGATTAAATCACCTTCCTCAATAGTCATTAACGAAGAAATATATTCTACAATTTGAACCGGCTTGAAGAGCATCATATTTAATTTTTCTTTTTGTCGAATTTTGTTGTTCACTTCAAGTAATATTTCTTCATTTAAAGTTAAGCTGTAATTTTCTTTTAAAATAAAATCGGAAAGCACGGCAGAAGTATCAAAGCATTTAGCAACGGTCCACGGGTCGCCTTTTGATTTAGCTTCATTCTGAAGATCGCGCAAAGTCATATCCAGCCCCAGTCCATAGCCCGTAATAGCTTCTTCAGAAGATTTTGCATCTGCATCTTTAATTGTCTTTCCAATTAAAAGAACAAGCTCCACTTCATGATGAAGATTATTAGAAAATCTGGGATGAATTATTTTTTCCCCTGAATATATAATTGCAGAAGACGGCTTTATAAAAACGACCGGCTTATCCGGAACTTCGTTCCCGAGTTCTTTTGCATGCTCTGCATAATTTCTTCCTACACAGATCATTTTCCCAACGGCTATTTCTTTGTCTCGATTTTTTATCTTAACTGTTTTCATGTTATTCTGTCTAAACTTTATAATAAAATTTAAAATAATCTTACAGAGAAATTAAATAATTTTTCCGAAACAGCAATATGATTACTAAAGATCAAGTCTTTTGTTTTTTAGGTCTCGCAGCAGGAAATAAAATATTATTTAATATTAGTCTGTAGCCGGGAGAATTTTTGTGCAGAGATAAATCTGTTGGAGGGTCGCCGACAAGATGTTCGTAAGCTTCGGGATCATGCCCGCCGTAGAAAGTAAATGTGCCGCGTCCGTAATTCCCATGAATATATTTTACCTGACCGAGCCCCGGTCGTTCGCCAAGAATTGTAACGGATTTTTTAATCAACGATTTTCTGAACATTGTAGTTTGTCCCATAAACCCGTGGATAACATTTACATGGTCTTGAACAAGCATTGAAGAAACCGGGTCGTACTTAGCGGAAAAATCGAAAAGCGTAAAATAATCATTTTCCCTGCTTCCTACTTCGTCGGGACGAATATTTATATCGCTGAAGGAATATACGTACGGATTCATTTCGAGCTTGAAGTTTGTAAATGCAAGAGTGTTTGAATAATCCAGTTTACTTTGCGCATCAGGATCAGCGGGATCGCCGTCAAACATCTGCGCGCAAATATCCGTATGTTCTGCAGCGAGCGCAATATCAAAAGTGTCGGTTGCCGAACACATAGCAAATAAAAACCCGCCTTGACCAACGTAATCTTTAATGTCCTGTGCGACTGTCTTCATCATATCCGAAACTTTTTTAAACCCATTTTTCTTTGCATCATTTTCATATTGGATTTGATTATCAATATACCATTGTGCATTGCTGAAGCTTGCATAAAATTTTCCATACTGCCCTGTGAAATCTTCGTGATGAAGATGCAGCCAATCGTACTTTGATAAATCGCCGTGAAGAATTTCATCGTTCCATATTTTTGTATAAGGAATTTTAGCATAATCCAGAACCATCGTAACAGCATCGTCCCACGGTTGAAAGCTCGGCGGCACGTAAACGGCAATCTTCGGAGCTTTCTCTAATCGGACTGCGGACATATTATTATCCGGGCTTTGAACTTGGGCATAAATTTCCGAAGCCTGAGCGGTAGTAAGTTTATCATACGCAACGCCGTCAATTAAGCATTCGTTTTCAATATCTTTAGAATAGTCGATCATGAAAGAGCCGCCGCGGTAATTTAATAGCCAGTCGGCTTTATATCCTTTTTGCAAAGCATGGTAAGTAATCCCGTAAGCTTTAAGATGATCGGTTTGTTTTAAGTCCATGTATATTAATATTTTCGATTGAGCAAAACTTGAGAGAGGAAGCAGCAAAACAAACAGCAAAATTTTTTTTAACATCACACACCGTAATCCATAATAAGTAAAAAGCGATCATAAGATCGCTGCAAAAAATATCTTGAAAATATTGTCGTTCAATCCAGAAGTTTGTCGTAGAAAATAAAAGAGCCTGGCTAAGCGGATTTCCTGTCTGCTTCAAGATATATAGGATCGGCTCCTTTTTCAATCACGTCTTTCGTAACTATACATTTATCTACATTTTCTTTGTTCGGAAGATCGTACATAATATCAAGCATAAAATCTTCTACGATAGATCTTAAAGCGCGCGCACCGGTCTTTCTTTCCATAGCCTTGTTTACGATTGCATTGATCGCAAATGGATCAAACTCAAGTTCGATTCCTTCTATCATAAATAATTTTTTGTACTGCTTTAAAATTGCATTCTTCGGTTCCGTTAATATGCTTTTAAACGCTTCTTCAGAAAGAGATTGAAGCGGAGCAATAACTGGAATTCTTCCGATCAATTCCGGTATCAGTCCGTAGCGCAGCAAATCTTCGGGAAGAATATACTTCAGCAAATCATCGTCCGATTTTTTGTCTTTTAGTTCTCTTGAAGAAAATCCCATTTTATTTTTGTTTATTCGAGTTGCAATAATCTTATCAATACCGTCAAACGCGCCGCCGACAATAAACAAAATATTTTTTGTATTTACATTTATCAAACTCTGCTCGGGATGTTTTCTTCCGCCTTTCGGAGGAACGCCTGCGATTGTTCCTTCAAGTATTTTTAATAGCGCCTGCTGAACGCCTTCGCCGGAAACGTCTCTTGTAATCGAAGCGCTTTCGCTCTTGCGTGCGATTTTATCTATCTCATCTATATATACAATTCCTTTTTGGGCGCGCTCAAGGTTATAATCTGCCGCTTGTAAAAGATGAACCAAAACTGTCTCAACGTCATCGCCGACGTAACCGGCTTCGGTTAAAGTAGTGGCGTCTGCAATAGCAAAAGGGACGTCTAAAATTTTTGCAAGAGTTTGAGCAAGTAAAGTTTTTCCAACGCCTGTCGGTCCGATTAACAAAATGTTGCTTTTCTCTATTTCAACATCGTCAAGCTCAAAAAAGGATGAGCGAGAATTTATTCGCTTATAATGATTATAAACAGCTACTGCTAATATTTTTTTCGCTTTATCCTGACCGATTACATATTCGTCCAAAGTCTTTTTAATTGAAGCGGGCGTGTGGACAACCGGGCTTTTAGATTTCCCGTTATTATATGCCGCTAAATTATTCTTTAAAATATCTACACTGCTCCCGATGCATATATCGCAAATATAAACGTCTGGTCCAGCAATCATGCTGCCGACTTCGCTTCCGTCTCTTCCGCAAAACGAACACTTTACTATTTTCTGATTCTGTTTCTTACCCATTATTTACGTTATCCTTTAATTTTAATATTTCTGACCTTGCTTCATCAAGATATAATGAATTGGGAAAATTTGCAAGCAGTTTTTCATAGGTTTCTACTGCTTTCTTAATATCGCCCTTACCATACTGGTAAACTTTTGCCAGCAAATATAGGGCTTTATCTGAATAAATATTATTCTCTTTTTCGCCTGCAACTCTTTGAAGCTGCGCCGATGCGCTGTCAATATTATCGAGTGCAAGTTCCATTTCGGCAATTCTAAGCTCAGCGATGTTTTGAAGCATCAATTTCTGACGGTCGTTTGCCACAATTATATATTTATCAAGAGCTTCCTTAAATTTATCTTGATCGACGAGAAATTCCGCCTGCCCAAACGCTGCAAGATTAGACGAATCATTCTGCGACGTGTTCAGCAATAAGGATAATTCAAGCGCTTCATTAGCCGAGCTGTTTTTAGGATCGCTCGAAAGATCATTCAAATAATCCTTTGCTTTGTTTATGTTGTTTTGATAGAAACTTATTCTAGCCAGTTGATAACTTGAAAAATTTCTTTCATCTTCGGGATACCTTCCGGCAGAAGCGACTTTCTGAAAATATTTAAATGCAGAATTAAGGTCTCCTCTTGCAAGATATGCTCTGCCCAAATCTTCATACGCTTTAGAAGTATAATCGGAAAGAGAGGCGTCTGTAAATAACTTATTAAATGATTCTAACGCGCCGTCAAGATCGTTGTAATCATTCAATCTTATTTCGCCGACTTTAAGCAGCGCTTCGTTGGAGACATCCGAATTAGGATAGATCCTTTCTATTTCAGAATAAGCGTCAATAACTTTTTTAATATCAGGCGAATTATTCTTTACCGGCATGAAATAAGGTTTCCAGTCCGGCTTAGTATTATTCTCTTCTTCCATCATTGCCTCAAGAGTCTCAGCATACTGAAGCTTTGCATAGGAAACAATCGGCGATTCGGGATATTTATCAATTACATCTTTCAAAACTTTTTCAGCAGTCTTATAAACTTTTTCGCCGTACAAAAATCTTCCGAAATTATAAAGCTCGGCACCGTTGGATTTTTGAAACGCATCAATTTCCTTGTATAAAGAATAGGCATCATCGTATGACTTAGCTTCGACATAAAGTCTCGCAAGAAGATATTTAAACCCTACCTCATTATCATTGTCATATTTTTTTACTACACTAATCGCTTGATCCAATGCGCCGGGCTTGCGTATGAAGTTTAATATTCTCGTTTCGGCATTGCTAAACTGGTTCGGATCGCGCGAAATTATTAAGCAGTACTGCTCGGTCGCCTCTTTATAACGCATTGTAATGGAATAAAGGTTAGCAAGATCGTAAGCGAAATATTGCGGAGTTTGCGAAATATCCTCTCCGTCTTTAAGATATTCAATAGCTTTGTCAAAAGCTCTTAATTGAAGAGCGTAATTTGCAATCACTCTATAATTTACTTCACTCTTTGGGAAAGTTTTAAGGGCGTCATCCCAAGTCTGGAAAGCGCGGTTGTCATTTCCCTTAAGATAATAAGTTGTGCCGAGCAATCCGACTAAGTTAATATCATTCGGCGAGCCGCTGATTCTATTTTCAATCAAGTTTATCGACGCGTCATAATTTTTGAGCTGGATATATGTTTGGTTCAGCATCTGAAAATATTCATAATTGTTCGGCTGCTCGTGATAAAGCTTTTCGAGAACCGGCATTGCCTTTTCATACATTCCTGCCTGAACAAAGCCTTGAGCAAGCATAAATTGATTATTTAAATCTACGCCGTTCTGAGCAAGTAGCACGGAAGTAAATAAGGATACTATTAGCAAAAACTTTTTAATCATACAGTTTCAAAAATAGTAAAATAGAGAGCGGTTTCAAGGGAAGAAAAAATTGTCGGTTGATTTCGCTGCAGATTGAATAACGAATATTTACTTATTAATTCTATAACTGTTTGTGTGAATTAGATTGTAAGCCGTTCCATATAAAAGCCGGACAGGTGAAACTGCTTTAACAAAACACGTTTTCATATTATGAAGCTGCCCTAAAAATAATTTTTCAATAGGGACATGATTATTAAAGACTGATTTTCTTTTTACTAAAGCGGCATTATGCTCCGATGAACAACCTGTTCGGGTACTTAATACCACGTTAATAGGCGCTGCGGAATACCGCTTCAGGTGCATTGAATAACCTATTAGCATGTTCGAAATACCCATCAAGGCGCTTTACTGCACCCCTGGAGGTGGTTAGAATGATCTAAAAGCTGGTTTGGCGCGCCCCTAAGGGTGGTTGGAATGACCTATAAAGGTGGTTACCAGAACCCTTAGGGGTGGTCCTGATAACCTATAAGTGTGTAAAATACTGCAATTTAGCTTAAAAGATAAGGTTTTACTGCTTTGATGCAGCAACAGTAGTTACAATCTTAGGAGCCTTTTCGTAAAAAGCCTCCATTTTTTCAACCACAGCAGCAAGACCGGGCACTTCAAACTTATTTTTTACACCTGCAGAATAAACTTTGCCGGTATTGTTCATAATATCGCTTCCGAGCGCCATAATAGTATCTTCAACTGCGCGGTTAAGAGCAGCTATTTTTGGTTGAATTTGTTCCATCAAGTTGTAAAGCGCCCAGTCATCCAGGTAGCCCTGTCTATCAAACAGGCTGTTAAAGATAGCGGGGAAGTCTCTTACGACGCCGTAGGCAATTTCAGCAAGAGGTTTGTAAGCAGGACCCATCTTTACAATTGAAACGCGCTGGTCATCTGTTAAGTTCAAAAGGAAAGGGAGATTTGAACTTACATCGTTCAAAGATGATTGAACCGAATCGAACTTTTCGGAAGTAAGGACAGAGTGAATTAAGTCTTGTCCCATTTTGTCACCTTTAGATTTATTGAAAAAGAAAAATTAATTTCCCAACAACAATATGCAGAGGGCGTATATAAAATACACAATAGAAGAAAGCTTGTCAAGAAAAATATGTAAGAAAGAAAAGATTTTTTAGAGACAAATTTCCGGTTAGAAAGCAAAAAGAGAATGAATAAAAATAAGAGCCGCACTGTGCGGCTCTTAATTATGGCAGGAATTTGATTAATCAAATTCTACTTGAGTAAAACCATTTTCTTTATTGAAGTATAATCTCCAGATTTCAATTGGTAGAAATAAACTCCGCTTGAAAGATTACTTGCATCAAAGTTAACTGAGTATTTTCCTTGAGACTTGAATTCATTAACAAGTGTCTTCACTTCTCTGCCGAGGGCATCAAAGATTTTTACAGATACAAATTCGTTTTTGGGAATTTGATAAGTAATAATAGTTGTCGGGTTGAATGGATTAGGATAGTTCTGATTGAGAGCGTAGGTCCTTACTATTTCATTATCCATAACTGATATTTCTTTAGATGTGCCGGAAGACTTACCAATTACATTTCCTTCGGTAGAATATCTTCCTACAACGAAGAACTCAGGCTGATCAAGATTAGTACTTACCGTTAAGCGGGCAATAACTGTTCTGCAGCCTAAGCCCTTTGTGTTTACCTTATAAGAAGAAGTATTGCCGGAAGAAAGATTGGAGTATGTTATATTAATATTAGATAAAGTCCCAACAGCAGTCCCGGTTGAGTTATCAATTAACACTACTTTGAAATTGACGTAACCATTATTGCCTAAAGCGGACAGAGCTGCTGCGCTGTCAATAAGCCCGGTCATATCACTAAAAGCGAAATTAGAATTATCGCTCAAAGTAAACGGCTCTGTTACGATTGTTGAGTTGATATTGTTTATATTATTATTGTTGGTAGTATCGCTGACTTTGATAAAATTTACTTTGTTGTTGTCAACAACAATATCACCTAAGGAGTATGAAAATTGAGCATCTCCTTTTACAACTACCACGCCCTTGCCGCTGCCGATTGAGTTCGGGTTAGTTTTAGGGAAGCTGCCAAGATTGTTTGAGGTAATAAAATAATAAGGAGCAGTAAAGGGATAATAAGCAGAGGCAAACATAGCGCTTGAATTAGCGCCGTTAGATAATTGAACATCCTGTCCGTTTGTATTTAGCGTTTTATTTATAAACGGAGTGCTGATATTTGCAAATTGATTTGTATAAGAAGTGCCGCCGCCGTAATTGCTCCAGCTAAAATAGCAGTTGGTATTATCGTTTGTCAGATTTATTGATGCAGACTTAACATTGCTGCCGTTAGAGAAGAAGCTGTTAGATTGAGAAAGATCCCTCGATATAACATTAACCATTGAGCCGGTTCCGGTATAATCGCCTATCCAGCAAGCTTTAGCGGTACCGTCCGGCATACCGATAATTGAAGGGTGATAGTTTATAAAGTAACCATCGCCTGAGGATATATTAGAAATTGCTGATACCGTAGCAGCCCAACTGGAAGAAATATTAACTCTGCAATAATATATGTATTTCAAATAATTATCTTGTTCATATGCAATTTGAAAACCATTAGCATAATCTATTTTGTTGGCGTAAACACTTGCATTTACAGAATTATTATCCGTACCGGAAATTTGTTGACTCAGAATAGGACCATCATGCCATGTTAAATTCCAGGTGCCGCCGCCATTGTTAAGGAAACCATACCGATAATATATTCCGGGCATTGCAGACTTGCCTTCAAAAGTAATTAAAAACTTTCCGTTCCAGCCCCATGCAATATTGGGATTTGCACTCACTGAATATGAATCAGTAGTGCTTTGCCAAACAGCGCCGCCTATAGCATAAGTATAGCTTGCGCCTGACCAGGAAAAAACTTTTAACTGAATAGAATAATAACTTCCATAGATTTGTTGAAATACTATTGCAACTGCATTACCATAATAATCTATTGAAGGACATTTGCCGCCGCCATTATCCAAAGGCTGACCGTTGTTCATAATTTGCCACTGACCGTTCTGTACCTTCGTTTCATAAAAAACATGACCCATGCTTTCGTACACCATGTGTAAGGCGCCATCCGATGTTTCTACAAGCTTGCGCTGGCTGTTGTTTATAAAAGCATTCGTTTGATTAGAGAGCTGCGAGGCTTTTACATTTGCCGTTACCTTGCCCGTATCACTTGTAAATACAACCGGTGTTGGATTTGCCGAAGCGTTTTGCACTGTTGCACTGCTGTTTGTCGACCAGCTCTGAAAATAAATATTATGGTTAACCCCATTAATTGTTACATACTGGTTTGATGGAAAGCTGACTTGATAATAAGGATTGCCAGGAATATTATAATCTTGATTTAAAAATATTCCTTGATAAACATCTCCATTATAATTTGTGGATAAATCAGGATAGAAAGGAGAAGTTCTTGATTTAAGCGGTGCAGACATGCCTTCGTTGCGTTTTGTGTTTCCATAATTAGGATCTGCATAATCAATCAGCCATGGATCTGCAAAGCCGATGTGGGTGGAAGACATGCCGTATGCTGGATAATCCAGCAAGATGTTCTGAATTATTGCGCCGGAATTTGTAGGGATGAAATTTGAGGTATAATAGTTATCATTATTTTTAACTACAAAAATATGGTGATTTAATATGTTAGGTTCAGCGTTGCCGTTTCTTGTCCAATTATTATATTTCTGACTACTCTCAATTATCTGATCACCCTGAAGAACCTCCGTTTCGCCCGGATATGTTGATATTGCCGTGCCCGGACTTAGTCTTGGCGTAGGGAATGTAGTGCCATTCCATCTGCCTACGGTACCTGTGTTGGCGCCAGTTGAAAGTTTCTGATTTATTGTTACAGACATACTATAAACAATTCTTAGCTTAACGGACGGATTACGAATAAACCACACCGAATCATAGGTTGTTTCGTAGGAATAAGTAATTCCCATGATAAATCTTTGAGTTGAAAGTGTAAAGGTTCAAGTGAAAATGGACTTTTTGAAAAAATATTTTTGTAAAGTTGATTCATAATACATTCTACCAGATGTCCCGCTGCACTTCAGCTCCGTTACGACATTTTTATGGATGTCTTCACTA
>JAKAKL010000060.1 GCA_021824565.1 Bacteroidota bacterium
TAATAAACTATCCAAATCCCTTTAACCTTACAACAAACCTTTATATAAAATTGCCGGATAAGTTTAAGAACAAAACCGGGAGCATTACTATTTACAATGTAACCGGACAATTAATCAGAAGGTTTGAATACAGGGATCAATCGACTGTTACATGGGATGCAAAAGATGAAAGCGGTATGATAATGCCGTCGGGTATTTATTATTATAGACTGAGCATTGATAAACAGGTATTAAAGACGGGTTCGATGATTCTCTTAAAATAATATGAAGAAAATTTTATTCTTTTTGATTTTAACAAATTCGTTCTCGTTTGCGCAAAGGGCTGATTTTTTTAAGGAAGATATTACATTTCGCCTGGACAGCACCTATATTGATGTCGAGGGCGTTTATTGGTTCCTAAATAATTATGATAAGCCTGTTTTCAGCGATATATTCTACCCTTTCCCTGTTTCTTCCGGAAGCGAGATCGATTCAATACGTCTATTTAATATTACTGCAGGACAGAAAACAAAATATAACTTGGAATCCGGCAGCGGTATTTCTTTTAATTTGTTTATACCGCCGAAAGACACTGTTTTATTTCAGATAGGTTATAGACAGAAACTAAACGGCGACAGTGCGGTTTATATTCTAAGATCAACACAGGTCTGGGGAAAGCCTCTTGAGCGTGCAGAATATAAGCTTATGACTTCCCTCATTTTTAAGATTAAAAACTTTTCTTATCTGCCGGATAAGATTTATAAGATAGACAACAAAAAAATCTATTACTGGAAAAAAGAAAATTTTATGCCTAAGGTGGACATGGTTTTTAAATTTTAATAGTTCTTGCTCCGCACGGGCTTGGCGTTCTCTGCGTAAAGAGGCAGGCATTTGATCCGATAAAATCGGGACAGGTTCAGCAAATTCCAAAACAAGCAAAAAGTACAAAGGTCAAATTTCAAAGTAAATAATACAGGCTGAATGACGAACTGCCGCTTAATTTGATTCTTATTTATAATCAAAATTAAGACCTATTACAAAAATGAGATTTTGCTAATAGTCGAAATTGGGAGTGGCAGCAAAGATTGGTATTTGTAGGCAGTCACAATATGGAGTGGCAGCAAAGATTGGTATTTGTAGGCAGTCACAATATGGAGTGGTAGTAAAAATTGATTTTTGTAGGCAGTCGCAATATGGAGTGGCAGCAAAGATTGGTTTTTGTGGGCAGTCGCAATATGGAGTGGCAACAAAAATTGGTTTTTGTGGGCAGTCGCAATATGGAGTGGCAGCAAAAATTGGTATTTGTAGGCAGTCACAATTTGGAGTGGCAGCAAAAATTGGTTTTGTGGGCAGTCGCAATTTGGAGTGGCAGCAAAGATTGGTATTTGTAGGCAGTCGCAATATGGAGTGGCAGCAAAGATTGGTTTTTGTGGGCAGTCACAATATGGAGTGGCAGCAAAAATTGATTTTTGTAGGCAGTCACAATATGGGGTGGCAGCAAAAATTGATTTTTGTAGGCAGTCACAATATGGAGTGGCAGTAAAAATAGATATTTGTAGGCAGTCACGATATGGAGTGACAGCAGTTACACAGAATTCTGTTGACATTATTATAATATAAAAGAGAAGATGAGAAGGCAGCGATATATAAAATAAGCAGGTATTGAAAAAGAAGGCGACAGCAGACACAAACCGCCGGAAGGAGGCGCGCAGGCGTAAGGAATGTAATGTTCAGAAAATAATGTCACCCCCGAAGGGGTTGGTTATTAATGTTAGGCTGTAATTTCTATAATAATGACAACACTTCGGGTTTGAGGAAACAAGGAATAGCGCAGAGAGATGTAATTATATCAATCATGCGAATAGAGAAATCACAAATATCTATTTCGTAATATATTAAATCAGCTACGAAAAAAATCCCGAAGTGATGGCAATATTATAGCAAGATAAACAAGCGATGAAATATAATCCCGAGGGATGATATTATTGTAGGATTACAAGCAAGCTAAGAAGGCAAATCCCGCAGGGATGATATTATTATAGGATGATAGACAAGCTAAAAAACCAAATCCCGGAGGGATGACATTATTGCCAGAGAAAATATAAACGTAAATGATAATAACACCCATAAGCGGGACTTGTTATTTTTTATCGATCATGACTTCCATAATTCACAACTGATTACTCAATATGTATCTTCACTTTCTTATTCACCGATACATTATTTACCTGCACTACCAAAGCGCCTTGTGCTTTATCAAAATAAAATCCTTCTCTAAATTTAGAGTTGGAGTTATTCAACGCAGGTAATGTTTTCCCATTAACAAAAATATTTTTCACTTTGGTAATTCCGATGAAGCAAATTGTATAATCCTTTTCTTCCGGCGCTCCTTTATATGTCCCGGTTGCTTTCCCGATATTTAAAGTCTTTGCGCCATCATCATAATTAAAAACAGTTTCCGACTTCTCGCCTTTTTTATAATACTCCGTTACTCCGTCGTCTTCATATAATTTGAAAGAACCATTCGCACCGGGATAAACTTTAAGTATCAATTTATTTTTCTTAATGAAAGCCGTGCTTAACGCGGGATAATACATTGGAACGACTGCTCCTTCTTTTACAAGAAGAATTAAGCTGCCCACGGGCGAAGGATACTTTTTAACTTTTCCGCCTGAAATTTTTTCATTCGTCCAGTAATCATACCACTTCCCTTCCGGCAGCCAGTACTTTACACTGTCGTTGTTTGATGGATTAGGAACGACAAGCATTTCATCTCCCCACAAATATTGAAGATCATATTTCCACGCTTCGGGATTATCCTGGTAATCATAGACCATCGCTCTTGCCATCGGCGTGCCGGTTTTATACGCGTTGTAAGCTGCTGTGTAAGTGTACGGCAGAAGCTGGTATCGAAGATTTATAAAAAGCCTTGCCGTTTCTAATTCAGGCTTGGTTCTATTTAAAGGCCAGCGCGACGGACCCATTCCGTGCGGCTTCCAGAAAGGAGTAAAGCATCCAAGCGCCATCGACCAGCGGCGGTACATATTTGCGTCGGGACCGATCTTCTTATCCCAGTCATAAAATCCTCCCGCGTCATGTCCTTCGTACGGAAACCCGGACAGCCCCGCAAGCTGCATCGCTATTATCTGTTCTTTCATTGCTTTGTAGTTAGGGAGAATATCGCCCGTCCAGAGAGTTGCATATCTTTGCGCTCCTGCCGTCATTCCTCTTACCCAAACAAATGGACGCTTTGCGGGAGAAATATGTTTGTCCCAGCCGTTGCCGACTAAAGTTTTTGCAATTAAGAAGAACCAATAATTTTTCATCTCACCCCAGAGCTTTCCATTTCCAAGTCGCACAGTATCAGCTATCGGGCTGTATTCGTCGAACTCGTCTATCCACAATGCGTCGCCGGGAAAGTGCAATTTAGGATTTAAAGTCTTATTCCAGAATAAACCCCAGAACCAATCTCTAACATCCTTTCTTGAGAAGTCCGGCGCGGCATCGCCGAAATCAGCTCTTTCGGCGTGAGGCACATTGAAAGATTTTTTCCAGCCTTCGCTTCGCATGCTTATACAGCGGTTGTAATCCACAGTTAATATCAAGCCGTTCTTCTTTATCCAAGATTCATATTCAGCCGGATTAGGATACCGGGTTCTATCCCAATCAAAATATGATTCGCAGCGCTGCCCGCCTCCAGCACGCCAGCGGTTATCATTAATTATATGATCGAAGGGAAGACCCGCATTTCGCTGCTCCGCGATTTTTTTCTTCCACCAATTCTCATCGGAAGGATGCTTTGAGTTTTCGTCATTTGCTTTATCTGAAAGACCAAGTCCGAAAACAGCAAGCTGCGGCAGCCGCGGTCTGCCGGTCAATTGCGTATAGCGGTCAAGTATATCTTTAAACTTTGGTCCGATGATAACGAAATAATCCATGCGCCCGTCATTCGAGCCGTAATCATCAATAGAAAATTTATACTTGTTATCCTTATCAAAAATAAAATCATTTGTAAATGTGCTGTTTAAAAATAATCCGTATCCTTTTGAAGAAAGATAGAAAGGCACAACAAGCGGAGCCTGGTTGCCGTGCACGGTTCCATAGTTTCTTCCTATTTCTTGTCCACGTAAATCGATTGTCTCCGCTTCGCCGAAGAATCCGTGACCAAGCCCGGTAAAATGCTCTTCGCTGTCGGGAACAAATGATTCGGAAATATAATTTCCGTTCCAGGCGATGCCTTCGTCTTCTTTCAGGATAGTTATATTATTTAAATCGAATTGAACTTTGAGCGGGTTTTTATTTATGATGATCTTAAGTCCGTTATCGTCGGACGAAGTTAGTTCGAGCAAATCTTTTTTATTTGTAACGGATAAACTTCCATTCCATTTTTTTGACAGCACCATTTCACTCGGCTTATCAATAAAGCTTTCTCCTTTTCTTACTGCTTGTATTCGAAAGATAAAACTGCCGTATGGAGTTATTTTTAATTTGCCGCCGTTAGATGAAGTTATAATCAGGCTTTTGCCTTGCTTTGTGAAGTCTTTCAAGTCGCCAGTTGTTTGAGCATTCATTTTACTTCCCGCGAAAAGTGTTAGGTAAATTGTCAGAATAAAAAAGAAAGATAATTTGTAATTAGGATAGTTCATTTAGACAGCTCGAATGTTTTAATGATAATTATTCATTATTAATTTTTTGTTTCTTCTGCAGGTTTCTCGAAAAGAGAATCATCAAGAGGAAGATTGACGTCAACATTGTGAATGATTATCTGCTGCTTATTTGTTGTGCCCGGAGTATCGGTATCAAGTTTGAATGCGTACATTATGCCGTTAACTTTTTTATAATTACTAAAGTAGGTTTCCATCTGAATAGCTTTACCGTTAGAAAAAATATTTCCGATCCATTTTACTTCGAGGAATGATTTGCAGTCTATGAAATCATCGCGGACGTCGCCCGATTTCATTTTAATGACAAGCTTATACGCATCTTTTCCATTCACTTTTTCTACGCCGTCGTAAGTAATTTTATTTCCTTTTAGCTTATAATCGACAAGCGGACCTTCTATATCGGCGCTTCCCGCGCTGTTTCTTAATTCATCTGCCGTCATTGGTCTTGCGGTATCGCTGCCGAACGGATTCAATACCCAGCCGGATTTTCCATTAGTAGTTCTGATTATTTTTCTGCCTTTATAAATTATTTGGTCGCGCATTTTGCCGGGGCGCTTCATTTCAGCCATGAATGGGCTGGCAGTATCAGCATTGAAAGATATTTCGCCTTCGATACGCTGTGTCTCTATCCCTTTTATTTTTGAAATGCCGCCTCGCGCTTCAAGGTTTTTGGAAATTATTTCGTCAACAGTTTGAGCTTTTACAAGCGCTGCAAAAAATAAAATTATTATTCCTGACTTAAGCAAATATGAAACCGGAAAACACTTATTAAGTTTTTGCATTTCTGCTCCATGTTTATTTATTAATAAAACAAGTTATGTTATTCGCAATCGCAGTGATCTATACCTTCGGCTTTTTCAAATGCTTCTTTTCCTTCCTTGTACGAAAAATATATTATTCCCCAAGCGCCGATGCTGTCGATATATTTAAATCCGGTTACGGCGTAGATCAAGCTTGACGCAAGCAATACAAGAGACATATACATACAAACTTTTGTACAATTAGCATCTGAAATTATCGGTTGACAATTCAACTTCGTGCCCATCGAAATTTTTAATCTCATCAAAATATACATTGCAGACATTGAGATGATTGAAATTATTATTCCTGAAATTGTGGTCTCGGGACTTTTTCCTAAATAAATATTAAGTAAAGAAGAAATAGCCAAGCCTGCTGACAAAATATAAAAGCCCGTCCCGGTAATTTTAAGCGCCAATATTTCCGCATTATTTCTTTCGCTGCCGGGATTTTTCATAATTCGTTTAATCATTATAAATATTCCCGCCGCGGAAACTGCTTCTATAAAACTGTCAAACCCGAAGCCGAAAAGAGTCAATGCTTTATCGCCGTAACCATAGTAAACGGATACCAATCCTTCAACTATATTAAACAGAATTGTCGCTACGCTTAATGCTAAGCCCGCGTTAAATAATTTTTCTTGAGAAGATCCCACAATATTATCAGCCGTTTTCAATTTTTAAGTCCTTCTAATTTTTTCACAGCGCTTTCCAACTCTGGTTTTGCGATATCGCGCTGTTCTTCCGATGCAATTTTCTTCAGCAGCGGAAGCGAGTCTTTTGCCTTAGCATCAACAAGAAGCTTCGCAGCGTATATTCTCGTGCGCCAATAATAATTCTGGAGAGCTTTGTTATAAACGGTAATTACTTCTTTGCGATGATTTGACAAAAAGCTTTTCGCACAATTTAGCGCGGCAACATCAAGCAGATGCATTCCGCCGATGCTGTATTTATAATCCACATATTTTTCTGCAAGCTGCACAGCGCGCGGATCGCCCAATATTTTTAATCCGTCGAATGCATACCGCCTAACAATATTTCTGTGTGAATCTAAATTCAAAGCTTTTTTTAGAATATCGAAAGCGCCTTGCATCTTACCGGCGCCAATTGCAAATGCTGCCGCTCCTTTTACATAATCATTTTCGGAATCGGACAACTTATCCTTAAGAAAATTCTCCACATCTTTTTGAGGAAATTTTGCCAGGGCTTTTACAGCTTCTTCCTGAACCCTTGAATCATTATCATTTGCCGCTAACATAATTGCAGAGAAAACAGAGTCGCCGCCAATCTTCTCAAGGCTTTGTACAGCGTGAAGCCGAACAGCGTAAAAATCGTCACGCACTAAAACTCTTTTTAGAAGCGCAATTGAATTTTCTCCAAACGCTGCGAGCGAATCCGCAGCTTCCATACGACCGATAATGTCATCATCATATTGAAGCTGATATGAAAGTTCATCAAATGATTTAGGAAAATTTACGACGCACAAATCCGGAATATTTTTATTGAACAGAACCATGTCCGGTTTCTGCGGACAGTCAAAATCAAAAGTATTTGTCTTTTGCGTTATGTGAATATTTTCTTTGATCAAATTTTTTCCAGCCGTAATTTCAACAGGCACGTGCATATTAAAGATACCTACCGCAGGCAATTGCTTTTGAACTTGCTCGACAGTCAAATAAACTTTTTTATTCTGCTCGTCATATTTGTATGAGACATTAAATTCCGGGTAGCCCGCGCCGTAAACCCATTCATTAAAAAACCAGGAAAGATTTTTGCCGGTTGATTTTTCCATAGCATTTTTAAAATCTTCAGTCGTTACATCTTTATATTGATACTGTTCAACATAGCTTTGAATTCCCTTCTTGAAAGCCTTATCGCCAAGTTCAAATCTAAGCATGTTTAAAACTGCCGCGCCGCGCTCGTAGCACTTATTTGCAGTTTCGCCAAGCTCGACAGGAATAAAATTATTTTGATATGCTTTGATCGAATCAAGCGGCTGTTCTTTGATTTCATCGGTAAGGTAAAGCAGATTCTCAGAGTATCTTAAGAATTTAAATTCATCTTTACCGAATTGATGGAGATAATAAAGGTCTGTAAAATATGTAGCAAAACTTTCATTGAGCCAGATATGATCAAAGGTCTTGCAAGTCAGCAAATCGCCGAACCACTGGTGAGCAAGCTCGTGCGCTGTCAAATCATCAGGCTTATAATTCGGAATTGCACTTTCGCCTTCAAGCAGCCGCATATTTAATGTTGTGGCAGTTATGTTTTCCATTCCGCCGTATTCAAAATCCTGAACGGTTGTTTGTGCGTAACGGTTATATGGATACGGCGCAATGTAGTTGGAATAAAATTCTATCATCTGGGGAGTCCTGCCGTAAAACAAATCTGTCTTATCAGCCCACTCGCGCGGAACATTGTAATCGAGCTCTACTCCTCTAACATAATCTTTAAGCGTAGCATAATCGCCGATAATTATTGAGGTAAGATAATTTGAATGAGGATAGTCGCATTTCCAGTCAAAAGTTTTTGTACGGCTGTTCTCATTTTCATTAACAAAGATCAGCTTGCCGTTTGATATGACGGTTAAAGTGTCGGGAACGGTTGTTATTATTTCCGAAGTCAATTTATCGTCCGGCAGATCGTAAGCCAAATACCAGTACCGGTTGTCCGTATCTTCGCCCTGGCTCCAGATATTATATCTCATAGTCGGAAATTCTTTTGAAGGCTTGAAGAAAAATAATCCGTCGGTTGGGAAAGCAGTGTAATTTATTTCTACCGTTAGGCTATCGCCGCGCCGGTAATTTTTGTCGAGCTTTATAAAAGTGTTTTCCTTTGTCTGCCAGAAATTTAAATCAGTTCCGTTCATCTTCACTGAAGACACTTTTATAGTTTTAGCATCAAGTATTAGAGTATCGAAACTATTCGAGAGCGGGGAGAAAGTAAATTCTTCTCTTCCAATAACTTCATTGCTGTCCGCGTTAAAAGATAAAAACAGCTTCACGTTTTTTTGATCATAATTTCTTGTCAGCGGATTAAGTACAGAGCCCTTTTCTGATTGAGCTTTAATTGATACAGCAGAAATTAATAATAAAAATATACAGACGGTGAGTTTTCTTTTGTATGAAAAAAACATTAGATGTTCCTTATGTTTTCTTAAAGAGGAAAAATTTGATGACTGATTATGATAGCGGAAATTAGACTGATTCAATTACCATCCGTGCAGAAGTAACTTTGCCGAGAAACTTTGCATTAACTTCAGCCTGAAGAGCCGGAGCTTCTTTTTCGGCATAGGAAATATATTGATCGAGCGATTCAAATTCATAGTGAACAAAATATGTTACTTCATTGCTGGTGCTCGTGGGAATGCGGACTTTGTAAAACTTATGATTGTTAAAATATCCTGTGTGAAGGACGTTAGGAATATGTGTTTCTTTCATCCAGGCAAGCCATTCGGATTCAAATTCTTTTTTTACAATTGATGTAATGCTGTAAATAAACATATCAGCCTTTATACTTTTATGAGGTAATTTATCAAACGATTTTTTTTCTTCAAGAAAAAATCTTTACAGAAATTGTCGATTTCGCGCGGGTTAAACTTAGATTATTTTTTCAAAAAATGCTACTGTATTAATTGAATCTTAATCGTTTCCATTAGCAATGGATTAATAAAAATTAATCTGTTTTTTATAAAAAAATATTGACGCGAAAAAGATAATAATATAACTTTACATCGGTTCTGTTAAAAGGTTCTCCCCTGCCTTTTAACGTAAGGAACTAAGGTCCTATAGTCGCCCGATTATAGGGCTTTTTATTTTTAAAGAAATTTATCTATCTACTTCGCCTTTTTTTATACGTGAAGAATCTTTCTTCACTCCATTCTTCTTTACCGGAGCTTTTTTCTTTTTTCCTGTAGAACGGCGTTTGATATTGCCTTTCTCATTCTGCTTTGTATTTTGTCTTTTATCCTGGCTTACAGAATTTCTTTTGTCGTTCATTCTCGTATCTCCGGAAACATTTCGTCCGGAATTATTAATACGGCTTTTGTCATTTTCATTGCCGTTATTTGGCGGATTCTGTACAGGCGGAACTTCGCGTCTTACCGGAGGAGTAACCACTGGTTTCCTTACATCATTATTATTTCTTTGCATATCGGAATTTCTATTTCTGTCATTCCCTGCATTTCTATCACTTTGAATTCTCGCGCGAATTATTTGTCTGCCTCCGCCGGTTACTCTTTCATTCACAACATTAACAGCTTCAATCCTTCGGTTTGTAACATTTTCTATTTCTCTTACATCTGGAGCACGACCGCCTTCATTATTCCTAATGCTTCTTATCGCATTGTTATTGTCGCGTGTTCTGTATCTGACAACATTATCATCGACAAAATTTTTCTGAGGAACAACAACCCAATAATTTGTTTGTCTTACGTACACATTAGTTACCGGATAGCCTGGTGAAGGCTGCGGAGCCCATCCTACATACCCATCCTGGTTATACCACACTACGTGTGCCGGTGTCCAATCGTATGAAGGTATCCAGATCCAGCCGTACTGCGGATCATTGTCCCAGTATCCATAATGATATACTACCCAGCCGTAAGGTTCGTAAGAATCCCACATCCAGCCGTTTGCAGTCCATACCCAATGACCATCAGAATATGGCTGCCATTCCGGTGAAACATTTGGTCGCCAAACATTTCCCAGACCTGGTACAGAAATCCATTGACCATATTCGTCAATCTGACTAAAAGTCTGTCTCGGATGATTTGTTTGAGAGACATACTGCGTAGTATAACATGCTGGAATGAATAAGACACTTAGAACAATAAGAACAAAAATTATCTTTTTCATTTTCAGATTCTCCTAAATTGTGAAATATTTATTCAGTTAAAGATCTTCTAAAATCTTCAACTTAAACGTTATAATCTTCTAAAGTCTGTCGAAATTTTCCAGGCATTTATTTCCGAATGTGAAAGAATATATGCTTGCGCCTTTTTCAAGCGGGAAAAACTTCAGCTCATGCTTTGAAGAATTCTCTTTTGTAATGATGTAGTACATGCGCGGTTCTGTAATCCGCACGTAGGTCTCACCTTTCTCATTTACTTTTAGATCTTTACCTCTCATCAATGGTGGAACTGGATCACCATCCCGAGTAACTAAAAGATCTACCGGAAATTTATCTTTATCTCCGAGCACAGAATAAACATCTCTCCCGTAATATGTAATTCCTAACGAGACCTTATTTTTATTTGTTGATGGCGAGACTGAAGTAAACGAGTCGGGACCGTTATGCCATTTTCCTTGAACAAAGAAGCCTCTTTCAACCCGGCGTGAGGTTGGTTTATAAAAGACGGTCTTATCGGCTTGGAAGCCTTCAGGGTTTGCGATCTTTCCTCCCCAAAGATTTCCACGATCATAGCCGATATAAATTTCATCGGATTGCTTGCCGCAGCCATCAGCAAATAAATCTTTGTCGGGCGGAACTTTGTAGCCTGAAAAATTTAGTTCCGGATGGATTTCCTTTAATAATTTTTGAATTTGTTTTTCAAGTTCGCCATATTTTCCTTCTCCTTGATGATTAAGGCGAATGATTCCGTTTCCATCAATTAAATACGAATCTGGCCAGGTATAGCAATTATATTCGTCCCATACTTTATCATTAATATCTGCGATTCCCGGGTACGGAAGTTTAAAGCGTCTGTAAGCGGCTTCAACGTTTGATGCAACCGAAGCGAAAGCAAATTCGCCTTTATGAACACCGATAATTTCAAAGCCGTATTTATGATAGCGCTGATATAATTCTTTTAAATGCGGAAAAGTACGAATGCAATTAATACAAGTATATTCCCAGAAATCAACGAGAACAACTTTTCCTTTTAAATCGGTTTTGAACGAATGACTTCCCCCGCCGAGCCAGATTGAATTCTTCGGAAAATCAGGCGCACGCGTACCGGGCTTAAGTTCCGCTAAGGATGATATGGTTAGAATAGATAGAAGCAGCACTGATAAAATTAATTTCATAGGTATTTTTCTAAATTGAAGTAACTTTTTAAATGAATTTATGAAGATAAGTTCTAATATTTTTATCACTTGAAATGTTAAGCCAAACACAGAAGAAAAATTTTAGCTTCGTTTTTATCTAAATTATTTTTTTCTTCAAGCCGGCAAGGCTCTCTTCAACTTCGTGACGGGGTAAATTTCCTCTGATCAATTCCTCATCAGATTTTTCAAGGAGGCGCATGCAAAATTCGATTCCGCTTTTAATATAACTTTTATCAAATTCAATCAAATTATAAATCACATTTTCAGCTTCCGCATAATTGCCCGTGAATTCATAAAAGAAAAAAATATTCTCTTCTGTCTCAATATTAATTTCAAATTCATTTAGTTTTTCTACTACCGAATTTATTTTGTCCAGATGATCGGACTGAAGTATTGACGGAGAACTTTTTAGTCCTTCAGTAAAAAGTGAAAGAGATTTTTCATACAATCCGCCTGCCCGCGGAAAATCATTTTGAAGCTCGAATAATTCGGCTTCTTCCTGAAATAAAATTCCAAACACATAGCAATTACCCGGAAGCAATAATTTATTTTTCCCAATCAGTTCGACAAGCTGCCGGTTAGAAATTGTCTCCGCAAAATTTAGATCAAGCGCAAAAAATTCTTTGGCGACATTATTTAATTCTGAAAAAGCTTTTGTATAATCTTTAGAATTTTTTAGAAAGACAAGCCTTGCAAGCACTCTTACAAGAGTATCGATCATTCGCATTAAATAATCTTTGGTCAGCATACTTTCTTCGTCAAAGTTTTACAACGATCCTTCCTGTTATTTTGCCTTGAAGAATTAAATCTATTTTTTCATTTAATTCTTCAAGTTTGCATTCAGAAGCGATCATCTCAAGATTATCCGGCTTCCACTCAGCTGATAATTTATTCCACAATAATTTTCTAATCTCAGGGCTGCAATGTGCAGAATCACTGCCGAGTAATTTTACTCCGCGAAGGATAAAAGGATAAACCGTGGTGTTTAAATTTGAAGATTGAGTAAGTCCGCATGCCGCAATTCCTCCGCCGTATTTTGTTGACTTTATAGCAGAGGCAAGTATGTTTCCCCCAACTGAATCAATTACCGCCGCCCACCTTGTCGGCAGCAGAGCTTTGTCCGACTGATCGTCAATACTTTTTCGATCTATAATTTTTTTCGCTCCGATGTTTTTCAAAAAATATTCTTTGTCTGCCTTGCCTGTTGACGCAGTTATTTTTTTATATCCGGCTTTATTTAAAATTGCAATTGCAAGAGAACCAACGCCGCCCGTTGCACCCGTAATTAAAATCTCTCCATCCGATTGAATGTTCAATCCGTTTTGCTCAAGATTAAATAAAGACAACGCTGCTGTAAATCCTGCTGTGCCGAATATCATGCTTTCTCGTAAAGGCAAATTCTGCGGAAGCTTCACAGCCCACTCTGACGGCACGCGAATAAATTGCCCGTAACCGCCTGGAGTGTTCATGCCGAGATCGAAACCGGTAACAATAACTTCATCTCCGGGAGAAAAATCTTTTTTTGAAGATTCAACAACAACACCCGCGGCATCGATTCCAGGTGTGTGAGGATATCTTCTTGTAATGCCTTTATTACCTGCTGCCGACATTGCATCTTTATAATTAAGCGATGAGTATTTTACATTAATTAAAATATCTCCGCCTGGAAGATCATCGATAGACTTTTTTTCAATCCTCCTTATAAATTTTTCATTTTCCTCGCGAACAACAAGCGCCGTGTATGCATCTTTATTCATTTTACTCTCAAAATTTCATTTTAAATTTAATCAAATTAGATGAATCAACCATTCATGAATAACATGCAAAGAAATAAATGCACTTAGCCCTGTTATACTAATATTAATTCTTTTTCAGTTTTCTTCTTGACTTTCATTTTTTTTTTTTTTCTATTTTAAACCGTTAATTATTTAACTAATATTTAATCAATAATATTTTAAGGTATGGTGGTCTTAATGTTTATTGTTTTCGGGCTCTTTCCTTTGACGTCTCTCGTTTATTCTGAACCAATTATTTTAGCTCAGGTTATCCTTAATCCTTCCCTAATCCACACGGTACAAGCATGAAATTTAATACTCTTATTAATCCATCAATGAATAAATTCTTAAACTTGATCTTGAACTTACTCTTAATCTTAAACCTCTTTTTTCTCTTCTTTTTTGAAAGCTGCAAAAGTTCAACTGCGCCGAAACAAAATACCTTGCAGCCAGGAAGAAGAGATTATACCTGGACTGTGGATACTCTAAACATTCCTTATACGGTTTTAGAAAACATTTGGGGTTCTTCTCCAACAGATGTTTGGGCAGTAGGACCCGGCGGCGATAAAGATAAAACTATTTATCGGTTTAACGGACAGCAGTGGGTTAATGACGGTATCTCAAGACCTTTAGCACCTACAGCAGTTTTTGGCTTTGCACAAAATGATGTTTGGCTTGCTGGTACACTCGGTGACGACATTTGGCATTATGACGGCACCGTTTTATCTAAGTATCAAAATTATTATGTACCTGGTTATCCTTTAACAGGGATACAAGGTATTTGGGGAGACAGCCCTAACAATATATATGCTGTTGGCTTTGCTGACAGTGATAATATCTTTAGAGGCATGATTCAACAATTCAACGGCAGCCAGTGGAAAATAACTTATCTATCCAATAAAAATGAAGAGTTTTCTATCGAATACAAAGATCCTTTATCAAATAATTGTTATGTCCTTTCATATCGAAATAATGATAATAATAACACTGATTCGACAATAATCTATCAGTATGATGGACAAAGTCTAAAAGAAATATATTCATCAGATTTTTTTGCTGGACACTCTTCTAATTTAGCATATATAGCATCTCAAGTTTATTTCATACTTGATAACGGGGTCTATTCTTATAATAATGGTTTTAAGCTGTTGTTCAATGTTGATTATCCTAATTTTTACCGAGCTATATGCGGTAGAAACAATGAAGATATATTTCTATGTATGAAGGATGGCATTGCACATTATAATGGAACCGATATTCAGTATTTATATCACTTCCATCAGGGCATATATTTTTCTGGCCCACCCGCAATATTTGACAAAGAAGTATTTTTCCTTGTCTATGATTTTGTAAATAACATAAACCTTGTAATTAGGGGAAAATTAAATTGAATAAGAAAGGAGGTACTAAAATGCGAAATAAATTTATAATATAACGGGGAAATGCTGGAACATTTCCCCGCATGTTTCGAATAGTCAAGATAACAGTTAGATAAGCATTTCTATGAAATGCTATGGCTATTCTGTTTTTAAAAATAATAAAATTTTATCAATAAGAAAGGAGATAAAAAATTGATAAAATGAATTGATTTGTTCTTCATCAAAAATATGTTTAATAAAAAACGGAGTATAAAATGAAAAATTTATTATTAATCTTTTTGTTTACTTTTTTAGCCACTGAGTTTTGTCATGCGCAAACTATTCTCTTTGATTCGCCTTCAAATAATTCAGTTTATACAGTTACATCTGGAGTTACAATTAACATAAAAGTTAATTTTACGTTTACACTATCTGGGGGAACAATAACATATATAACTAAATTAACTACAGAACAGGGAACAACTAGCGTAAACAATGGGGATATTGTAAACAACGTAACTGCCGGTTCTAAGAATTGGAAATTGGAGATATGGTGTTGGGATGGTAGTACTTACCATTATGCTTCCAATAACGTTTCATTTAACGTTGTGTATGGTATACGTCATATTACCGCCGATAATAATTTTACAGATAATAGTGGAAACGGAACTCATGGTTCCATTGTGATTGACGGTATATCTCATACTATTTCGTCTAATGGTTATGCATTTACAAAAAATGTTGGAGATAATACTACTTTACAGGCCGTTTCGCCTCAGACAGATAATCAAGGCTACCAAAGGGTTTGGAATACATCAGGGGTGTCACAAAGCCTTAGCAGTTGGCAACAGTTAGCTAACTATCATTATAATTTCAAGACCTACAATTCTCAATATAATTTTACTGTTGCCCCGACTGATGATGGAACAACCTTTATTTCCAACCTAATGAAAGCTTGTGATATTACGATCCAAAATAATTTCATCGGCGTTGGACATGGAAATACAATCACTGTTAATAATAATCTTGTCAGCTCTCCTTCTTCAAATAATATGGTTGTTGAGCAAAATGCCATTACTGCGTCTGCCCTGAACGTAATATCTATCAATGGAATAGACTATACTCTCAATAACTGGACTGATGCTAATAATAATATCCTTTCTACAAATAACAGCGTAACTTTTAATCCGAGTACAAATATGACTTACACAGCTAATTTTACTGGCACACCTCCATCTAATATTATTAACTTCGGTTTTAATAATACTGTCAATCAGCCAATTCAAATGTATTGGACAGATAATCCGAACCCTAATGTCACTTATCAAATCTGGAGAAATATTAAAGGCGGTTCCGGTCCAGTTCTATTAGCTACCATTGGGAGAGGAGTTCAAACTTATACTGATTACGACTACTTGTACACAAGTACTTATACAAATAATTTACTCTATTATGATGTCCGCCAGTACTATTCTGTTGAAGGCACCTATTCAAATCCAACATGGCATGCCGTATACGGAAAGATTTCTCCTAAGGAGGATCCAAATAAAAATTTAACCTTGAGTACAGAATCAGAAAACATTACAAATTATTTTGTCGGCTGTTATCCAAATCCGTTCAATCCAGCAACAATAATAAATTATCAACTGCCGAAAGCCGGTGCAGTTACTCTTAAGATATATGATTCAATGGGCAGAGAAATAAAAACTCTTGTCAACGAAACAAAAGACAAAGGTTCATATAATGTAAGCTTTAATGCTTCAAGCCTTCCGAGCGGAATATATTTCTATCAGCTTCGTTCGGGTGATTATATTTCAACAAAGAAAATGGTTCTGTTAAAATAAATTCAAAGACAATTAAGTGTAAAGACGACCCGCCGGGTCGTCTCTTTTTTCATAATGAAATTTTGTTTAGCTGACTAAACCGGGGCATATATTGCTTCGCTTAAAATATATCATGAGGCAGAAGACGCCGGAGAGAACTGGCAGGCTTTGAGAATGTGATTGATGAGCTTGTCTTATGCTTTACCCGTAAATCCACCCCAAAAACAACGGTAAATGCTCAAAAATGATAAAATAACGTAATTTTAAACGTTAAGCCTATACAAAAGGTTCATCGACCTGTCCGGAAGGTAGGAAGATGAACCTTTTTTGTTCATCTCTGAACCCTGGAGGTCGAAGATCGAACCTTTTTTAGCCATCGTTGAACCTCCCGAATAGGATGCCGAACCTTTTTTAGCCATCGCTGAACCTTCCGGATAGGAAGACGAACCTTTTTCAGCCGTCACTGAACCTTCCTGATATGATGGCGAACCTTTATTAGCCATTATTGAACCTCCGGGAGTGAAAACTAAACCTTTTTTAGTCTTTGTTCCGGCAAAAGCTTAAAGCCATAATTCCGCTTGCGGTACATCATTTTCGGCTTTCAAGGTAAGTCAATACTTTTTATATTTGGCACTTCAAAAAATGTTAAAGTTTAATGAACAATAAATATGAAGCCGTAATCGGGTTAGAAGTTCACGCGCAGCTTTTGACTGAGTCAAAAGCTTTCTGCGGATGTTCAACAAAATTCGGAAATTCACCAAACAGCAATGTCTGTCCTATTTGTCTCGGTCATCCAGGAGTTTTGCCTGTCTTGAATAAAAAAGTTGTGGAGTTCACAATAAAGATAGGACTGGCAACAGACTGCAAAATTAATGAACGCTCGATTTTTGCCAGGAAAAATTATTTTTATCCCGATCTTCCGAAAGGCTACCAGATTTCGCAATATGAAGAGCCGATTTGCGAACACGGAAGTATTACTGTAACATTGAGCAGCGGTGAAGAAAAGAAAATCGGGATTACCAGGATCCACATGGAGGAAGACGCAGGAAAATCTATTCATGATCAAGGCTTGGACACTTTGGTTGATGTCAATCGCTGCGGCGTTCCGTTGATTGAAATTGTAAGCGAACCCGATATGCGATCCGCTGAGGAGGCTTATCTTTATCTTTCGAAGATCAAACAATTAGTTCAGTATCTTGAAATTTGCGACGGCAATATGGAAGAAGGCTCGCTGCGTTGCGATGCGAACGTTTCGGTAAGATTAAAGGGCGCTAAAGAGTTTGGTACAAAAAGAGAAATAAAAAATATGAACTCGTTCCGTAATGTAGAACGCGCAATAAACTTTGAAATTGAAAGTCAGATCGATATTCTTGAGGACGGCGGGAAAATTATTCAGCAGACTCTTTTGTGGGATGCCGACTTGAACGAAGCTTTGCCGATGCGAAGTAAAGAAGAAGCGCACGACTACCGCTATTTCCCGGAACCTGATCTCCTGCCGGTGGTTGTAAGCGAAGAATGGAAATCAGAAATTGAAAATAATCTGCCGGAACTTCCTGAGGTTAGGAAGATAAGAATGATTGAAAAGTACAAGCTTCCTGTTTACGATGCCGAACTTTTAACACAGAGTAAGCCAATCGCAGATTATTATGAAAATGTAATCGCTGTTACCGGCGATTATAAAACTGCGAGCAATTGGGTGATGACTGAAGTTCTAAAAGTTATTAACGAAGAAAAAGTTGCTATAAAAGATTTCCCGGTTGCCGCCGGCGATCTTGGCGAGCTTATAAATTTAATTAACGAAGGAACCATCAGCAGTAAGATTGCAAAGGAAATTTTTCCTGTGATGCTGAATGAAAAGAAGAAACCGTCTGTAATAGTTAAAGAAAAAAATCTGGTACAGATTTCAGACACAGGTGAGATTGAAAAAATAATTAAACAGATCCTCGATAAAAGCACTCAGGAAGTTCAAATGTACATCGACGGAAAAGATAAAGTGTTCGGCTTTTTCGTCGGACAGGTTATGAAAGAAACAAAAGGCAAAGCAAATCCGAAGCTTGTAAACGAATTGCTTCGTGAAAGCCTTGAAAAGCTAAAGAATTAATTTTTATAAATAACGGAGTTTAAAATTGTCGTTTAAGTCAGGACTAAAAAGATTCTTCGGAATTAAGACCGAAGAGGAACTGAAGAAAGTAAAAACACCGAAAGAAAAAGTAAAAGAATTTATTGAGTCTTTGCTCTTTGCCGGAATTGCCGCCTTCTTCATTATAACTTTTGTTGTGCAGAATACGAGGATACCTACCGGTTCCATGGAAGATACAATACTGGTCGGTGACTTTGTTCTAGTTAATAAATTTATATACGGCGCACAGTCGCCGAAATATATTCCTTTCACCCAGATTGAAATACCGCATTTCAGGCTGCCAGCACTAAGAAAGCCCAGGCGCAAGGATATTGTAGTGTTTGAATTTCCCGGGATGAGAGACCAGTTGTATCCTGATGACAGAGGAGTAAATTATGTGAAGAGATGCATCGGGCTGCCGGGAGATACGATTCAGGTAATAAACAAAGTTGTTTATGTAAACGGCAAACAATTCTGGATTCCTACGCACGCTATTTATGTTTCAGGCTATCCTGAGCCCAAAGGATATGTAGAATCAAGAATATTTCCCGTAGATATGCCCTGGAATGCCGATAATTATGGTCCGATCATCGTTCCGAAGAAAGGATACACAATAAAATTAACAACCGATAATGTTGACCAATGGGCGATGACAATCAACAGAGAATATGGAAAAATTGTTGTCGGGGTCAACGGCAATCAGGTTACAATTGAAGGCAAGCCGGTTTCATCTTATACATTTAAGAAGAATTATTATTTTATGATGGGAGATAATAGAGACGACAGTTTGGACAGCCGTTACTGGGGTTTTGTACCGGATGATAATATAGTCGGCGAGGCATTTATAACATTGTTCTCGTGGGATAGAGATATTCCATTTACAGATATTTTCAGGCTGCTTGCTTCCATAAGACCGGATAGAATTTTACTTTTGCTTCATTAAATTATGGATTTATTAAACATCAAATATGAAAAATATAAACTTGCTAACGGGCTTGAGGTAATTTTATATCAAGACAGAACTCTTCCGGTAGTTGCTGCAAACATCTGGTATAAAGTCGGATCGGCAAACGAAAGACGCGGGAAAACTGGTATAGCTCATTTGTTTGAACACATGATGTTTCAAGGTTCGGTGAACGTGCCGAAGGAAAAGCATTTTAAATATATTCAGGAAGCGGGCGGAAGCTTAAACGGCTCAACGAGCCTGGATAGAACAAATTATTTTGAAAAAGTTCCGTCAAATTTCTTAGAACTGATCCTCTGGCTTGAGTCGGACAGGATGGGATTTTTTCTTCCTGCTTTAACTCAAGAGAAACTGTCGAACCAGATTGATGTAGTAAGAAACGAAAGACTTGAACGGTACGACAATCAGCCGTACGGGCTTGCTTGGGAAATTTTAGTTTCAAATTTATACGCGAACGATCATCCATACAGTTGGCTTACAATCGGATCGGTTGATGATATAACAAGCTTCACACTCGACGACGTTTCTTCTTTCTTCAAAAAATATTATTCACCTAAAAACGCGAGCATTGTAATTGCTGGCGACTTTGATTCAGATCAGGCCAAGGATTCGGTAGAAAAATATTTCAGCGGAATCCCGGGACAAAATCATATTGAAGGCAAAGCTTTCGATCAAAGTTCTTTACATGAAAATAAATTCATCGTTCACAAAGACAATGTTCAGCTTGAAAGAATTTATTTAGCGTGGCATTCGGAGAAAGCTTATTCCGACGATGATTCTTCGCTTGAAATTCTCGCCGATATTTTAACAGGCTCAAAGAATTCCCGGCTTTATAAAGAGCTGGTTTTTGAAAAAGAGATTGCGCACGAAGTAACAGCATACCAATTTTCAGGCAAGCTTGCCGGAAGTTTTATTATCATCGCAACAGCAAAGCCGGATGTAAAGCTCAGCGAGCTTAAAGAAAAAATCTTAAGCGAATTAGATAACATTGTAAAAAGCGGCGTTACTGAGAAAGAACTTCAAAGATCAAAGAATGGAATTAAATCGGGCTTTATATATTCAATGCAGAATATTGATTCGATGGCTGATCAGCTTAATTCGTATAATTTTTATTTGAACGAGCCCGCATCTTTTAATCTTGATTTGAAAAGATATAATAATGTTAACAGCGGCAATATTAAAAACGTCATCGAAAAATACTTAACAAAACCTTACGTGGAATTGCATGTAATTCCGCAAACAACGGAATAGCTTATGCATTTAAATAGAACCGACAAACCATTGCCAAAAGACGAAATTTCTTTTTCGCTGCCTGAGATAGAAAAATTTAATCTCGAAAACGGTCTGCAGGTTTTATCTATTCAAAAAAATAAACTGCCGATCGTTAGATTGAATTTAATTGTAAATGCCGGAAGCAAGTTTGATCCTGAAAATAAAAAAGGACTTTCAAACTTGTTCGCTATGACTATTGATGAGGGCGCAGGCGAATATTCCTCGCTCGAATTAAATGAAGAATTTAATTTCCTCGGAACAAACTTCGGCGTGAGCGCAAACCAGGATAGAGTTCATTTATCATTGCAATCGCTGACTGAAAATTTTGACCGCTCGCTGGAACTTTTCAGCCTGATCGTTAATCAGCCTCATTTTTCCGGCGAAGACTTTTTGCGCCAGCAAAGAAAAATTTTAACTCACCTTCTGCAACTAAAAGACGATCCGGAGGAAATTGCCGATACCGTTTTCAGCTACAAAGTATTTGATAAAGATAATCTTTATGCTTTCCCGATTAACGGCTATGAAAGCGACGTAAAAAATATTTCTGCTGCCGATATAAAAAATCATTACGAAAATTATTTCACACCGGTGAATTCAACTTTAGTGGTGGTTTCCAATCTTAAAAAAGATGAACTTACGGAAAAATTAAACAACCGACTTCGCGGATGGAATACGAATGCCGTTACCAGCGAATTGAATTTTAATTCGTTTCAAAACAAAAGACAAATTTTCCTTGTCGACAAAAAAAATTCAGTGCAAAGCGAAATTAGAATCGGGCATTTATCTTCGCCCCGGACGCAGGAAGAATTTTTTAATAAGCTTGTGCTAAATACAATTTTAGGCGGACCATTTACCAGCCGGATAAACTTAAACCTGCGCGAGAAGAAAGGCTACACATACGGCGCCTCGTCAAACTTTGGGTATTATGAAAACGCCGGCTTCTTCTATGTTTCTACTTCCGTCGGGATAGAAAATACCTCCAATGCCGTAAAAGAAATTTTATTTGAATTAGAAAATATAAAGGCAGGAGTTACGGCGGAAGAATTAGAATTTGCCAGATCATTTCTGATAAGAAAATTTCCGTCGAACTTTGAAACATACAGCCAGTTGGCGTCGAGCTTGACTTCAATTGCCGCTTTTGGTCTGCCGGATAATTATTTTAATACTTACATCGATAACGTTAAAAAAGTTTCTATCGAAGATGTAAACTCTGCTGCAGTGCAAAATATATTTCCCGAAGAATTGATAATCGTAATAGTTGGAGATAAAGAAACGCTTCTCCCGCAGTTGCAAAAAGAATTAAAGGAAGAAATATTTTTAACCGATTACTCAGGCAATTCAATTACAACGGATATAGATTAGTAAAAAATCTTTTTATTAAATATCATAAAAATTCTTATCTTTGCCGGAAAAATTTCCGGATTTTACTCAGAATAATTTTATTAAGAAAACAAATAGGAATAAAAGAATGAATAATAATTCCAGACGAATAGTAGTAACCGGCATGGGCGCGCTTACACCGATTGGACTTTCCGTCGAAGAATTCTGGAACGGAATGATGAACAGTAAAAGCGGCGGCGCTTTAATCACTTCTTTTGATACATCAAGGCTCGATACAAAGTTTGCTTGTACGTTAAAAGGATTCGACGCAACAAATTATATGGATAGAAAAACCGCCCGCCGCCTTGATCCTTACGCTCAGTACGCGATGGCTGCGGCTTCCGAAGCTATAAAAGACAGCGACTTAAAACCGGAAAGCCTTTCCGAAGAAGAAAGAGCAAAAGTAGGTGTAATATTCGGAAGCGGCATCGGCGGAATACAAACTTTTTATAATCAATCTGTTATAAACTACACAGAAGGACCGCAGCGCGTTTCACCGTTCTTTATTCCTATGCTAATCGCTGATATTGCCGCGGGATATATTTCTATTCATTACGGCTTCCGCGGACCGAATTACTGCATCGTTTCCGCTTGCGCAACCGCTAATAATAATATGATAGACGGATTTTTATTAATTAAGCAGGGCGCTGCCGATGTTATTATTGCCGGCGGAAGTGAAGCTGCGATCAATGAAGTTGGAATCGGCGGATTTAATTCTGCAAAGGCATTGTCTACAAGAAACGATTCGCCTGAAACGGCAAGCCGTCCTTTTGATTCCACGCGCGATGGATTTGTCATGGGCGAAGGCGGAGGAATTATTATACTTGAAGAACTTGAGCATGCAAAAAAACGCGGCGCTAAAATTTATGCGGAAGTAATCGGCATGGGACTCTCTGCCGATGCGCATCATATTACCGCTCCTCATCCTGAAGGCGTCGGAGCGATCTTAGCTATGAATATGGCTATTGAAAATGCCGGGATAAAACCCGAAGACGTTGATTATATTAATATGCACGGAACTTCTACAGAACTTGGCGACATTGCTGAAACAAAAGCAATCAAAAAAGTCTTCGGCGATCACGCTTACAAGATGAATGTTTCATCTACAAAAAGCATGACCGGGCATCTTCTCGGCGCCGCCGGCGCGGTTGAAGCTATCGCGTCTATACTTGCTATTAAAAATGATACTATTCCTCCGACGATTAATTTTGTAAATGCCGACCCTGAATGCGATCTTAATTATACTTTCAACAAGCCGCAGCAGCGAAAAGTTAATATCGCAATCAGCAACGCGTTTGGATTCGGCGGACATAATACTTCTGTCGTTTTTAAGAAATATTCAGAATAGAAATTGATTTTTGCTAGCCGGATTAAGTTGACTTGCTGACTCACTATCTGGTATGTAAACTTCTTTTGTTTCTAAGAGCATTGGAATTGCAGATTCAATATGAAAAGTAAAGCCTTTTCTTAGTGAGAGTTTTTTTAAAGGCTCTATTTTTCGTCTAAATTCGATTATTTGCTTCCAAAATATCATTAATTCAAACCTTTACGGCAGTATTTTATTTCTTCACACGCATATCTTAATTTTAAATTCCGCTATTTAGTTTTAATACAGTTCTATAAACTAACTTTATAACGCTATGAAGAAACTTTATAGTACTATAAAGAAACTTTTTTAGGCTGTAAAGAAAGTTTTTTCAGTTAAGAAAAAACTCTACAGCTTTGCAGAGAAACTTAAGAATTAAAAAAAGAAACTTTACATCGCTATAAAGAAAGTTTATAGTGCTGTAAACTTTCTTTATAACACTATTATGTTTTTTTTAAATGAATAAAGCCATTGTCCAAAACCTTTAAATTATTAAGCAGATAGAAATAACCCTTCATCAAATATAAAAACCTAATATAATTTGTTTCTTTTTCCTTCCTTAAAATTTATTTAGATTATGACCGGCAAAATTTATTTACTAATTTTTAAGAGGATACAATGGATCATTCTTTGGTTACAACTACTTTTGATCTCGAGGGATATAAAGTTGTAAAGCATTTTGGAGTTGTCCGCGGGATAATTGTAAGATCAAGATCGGTGTTCGGCACAATCGGCGGCTCGCTTCAAACTTTGTTCGGCGGAAATATTTCTTTATTTACGGAGCTTTGCGAGAAGACTCGCGTTGATTCTTACGAGCTGATGATCAAGCACGCAGAGCAGCTGGGCGCCAATGCAATTATCGGAGTAAGATACGATACAACGGAACTTCTCTCAGGCGTAAGCGAAGTTCTCTGCTACGGCACTGCAGTTACTGTAGAAAAGCTGTAATAATTATTTTTCTTTATCCTCAAATACTTTATCGGGTATACCTTTATTCACGACATAATTTGAGTAAGCAATAAAAACTTTGCCGGTAACATTTTTCGGTGATTTTTTTTCTCCATCCATCCCGGCGCTGTTCTCGTTTCTCGGCACGAAATTCATCCTGCCGACATCAAATGAAAAAGTCATCGTTCCCGGAAGAGGATATTTATTATTAGAAAAATCATAAGTTAGATTTATCACAAAGGTGCCGTTCGTTTTAGTTGAAGATTCTATTTTTCTAATAACATTTTTGTCCTGATCTACCCAAAGCGTCGTTAAGACTACATCGCTGTTATCTTCCAGCGGAATAATTTTAATCACAGAAGTTTTTACGCCGTCGATAAATTCTTCTTTTACATAAAATGAAGTGTACTTTCCTTTGAAGATGGAAGCGGGAGAAAAATCCAGTCCGCGTTTTGGCAGCATCGCGAAGCCGTCCGACTGAATATGAACTTTATCCGGCTGCTTAAAGAAAATTTTTGCCTTCATGTCAGGCACTTTAATAAAGCTGGCATCGACTTTAATGTTAGCCTCAACCGAATAATCTTTTACAGCGGCAAAAGCGTCTTTCAAATTTTTTATTATTACATCCGGATTAGTGTTCTGTGCGAAACAAGTTCCGAATGTCAAAATAATTATTAAAATAATTGTCTTCATTAAACTCTCCGGATTAACCAAAAAAAAATTTTTCAAGTTAGAATGTCTTTTCTTTTGAATATTATTAATGCCGCCGAATAAAAGACCGCTATATGGGCAAGCAAAATTAGAACAGATTTTAAAATAGTATGAACATCAATCGGGTTATCGAAAAATGCGCGCCACGTGTCCATGTAATTTGTAAACAGGTATGGCTTAATTGATTGGAACAAACTTATATTTATAGCAGAGACGATCATGAAAATAATTATTATTGCCATTGTAGAAATAATTGGTCCGATTGCATTTTCAACTAAAGAAGAAAATAAGAATGCAAGCGAAGTGACGACTCCCATACTTAGCACCGCAAACAAATAAGCAAGCATAAATCTCCAAAGCACATCGTTTTTTGCGAGAATAATTATAGAGCCGTTGCTGTAATTTAAAAGTTCGCCGGTCCCGAAAATTAAAGTGCCAAGCCCCAGGCTTACGATAGCCAGCCAGAGGATTAGTAAAAAAGTATAAATAATTCCCGCCGTAAATTTTGCAGTAGCTATGCTGAACCTTGACACCGGTCGGGTGATTAAAATTCGATAAGTTCCGGCAGTTGCTTCGCCCGCAAGCAGGTCGCCGGCAACAAGCGCAATAAGAAACGGGATGTGGATCGCGAGGCTATTTAAAACCAGATAAGACACGAAATAAGAATTAAGCAAATTACCGACAAATAAAAACGACTGCTGAAGATTCCTCATCATGAAATTTATGGACCTCTGCCCTTCCATCAGCATTGCTATTTGTATAACCGGGATCAATACAGCGATAACTATAAATCCAATGTAAGTGCGCCACTTCTTAAATATTTTATAAAGCTCGATACTTATCAAATTATACATTAAGATTCCTTGTTCGTAATATTTAAAAAATATTCTTCTAATGATCTTGTCGGAATTACCGCTTTAACCGCAACGTCATTTTGAACTAAATATTTGTTTAAGCCGGAAATCTCTTCCTGTCGTAACAGAAAAGAAAACTTTCCGTTAACTTCGGATTCGAGTTTATCAATCCATGAAGTGTTATTTAAAATTGTTTTCGCTTTTTCGGAATCATCAACCTCCACCGTAACTTTCAGTTTATTTGAATTCAACAGATCTTCCACTCTGCCTTCAACCTTAGCCGAGCCTTTATTAATAATTATCATTCTATTCGCAACCAGTTCTACTTCATATAGAATATGCGAAGAGAGAAAGATGGTTTTATTTTTTTCATTGCTTAAATAAATAATTAGATCGCGGATTTCTTTCATACCTTGCGGGTCGAGACCAGTTGTCGGTTCGTCAAGAATAATTAATTCAGGATCATGAAGAAGTGCCTGCGCAATCCCAAGCCTTTGCTTCATTCCATGAGAGAAAGTTTTTACTTTACTGTTGTATCTTTTTTCAAGCCCGACAAGTTCTAAAACTTCCATTATTCTTTTGGAAGAGATTTTCCCGCCGGAAATTTTCCCGAGCATTTCCAGATTTTTGAAAGCGCTTATATAACCGTAGAAATCGGGTTTCTCAACGATTGCGCCTATCTTTTTCAGAATGTCATTCCGCTTTTCATTAAGCTGAGTACCGAATATTCTTATCGCCCCTTCTGTAGGGGCTATCAGCGATGTCATCATTCTTATGGTGGTGCTTTTACCCGCTCCGTTTGGTCCTAAAAAGCCGAACACATCTCCTCTGTATACATTCAAATTTAGATGGTCAACAGCTTTTATATCTCTAAACTGCTTCGAGAGATTTTCTATTTCAATAATCTTTTCATCGGACAATTTTTATTTCCTTTGTTTAGAAAAAATTTTTGTTAAAAGCAAAACAATTATAAAAATTTTTCACGTAAGAAGAATATTTTTTACACAAACGGAAAAATTAAATTATGATCTTCAATTAAAATGAGATTTATTTTTCAAAGAATACTTTTTTATCTTTTTTTTAAAAATATTTTCTGCAAATTCTTGCTAAAAATAACATCGATATAAATTTAATTTGTTTTTTAAAAAATTTATCCTCAAGTTTGTCAAAAAGTTTTTTTAACGGCGATACTTGAAAAAAAATTTTTTGTTGTATATTCTTCTTATTCTTTTTAGTTTGTTATTAATCTAAAATATTTCTCAATAGAAATTCAGCGGAATGAAAGAATTATTTTTTCCTCAGGAAATTACCATCATAAGAAATTGTTAAGATAATTATTTTTAATTTATAAATGTTATTTGTTAGAAGGGAGTTTTTTCATGCACATAAAAAGGTTTTTTACAGAAGTTGATAAGGATCCATTTTCCTCGTTTGAATTTGTCAAACGTACTTCGGAAATAAAAAACCCGGACGGCTCCATTGTTTTCAAAATGGAAGACGTCGTTGTTCCATCTTCATGGTCTCAGGTTGCAACTGATATTATTGCGCAAAAATATTTTAGAAAAGCTGGCGTACCCAAGCTTCTGAAGAAACAATTTGAAAAGGATGTGCCGACATGGCTGCAGCCTTCCGTTGCCGACCTAGAAAATCTTGAACAACTCCCGCAGAAAGAAAGATATTCTTCGGAAACAGACGCAAGACAGGTATTTCACCGACTTGCAGGCAACTGGACTTATTGGGGATGGAAGGCAAAATATTTCAACGGCGAAGCGGATGCAAAAGCTTTCTATGACGAATTAATTTTTATGCTGACTAACCAGATGACAGCTCCAAACAGCCCGCAATGGTTTAATACCGGGCTTAATTGGGCATACGGCATCAGCGGTCCTTCACAGGGGCACTATTACGTTGATTATCAAACCGGCGAGTTGACAGCTTCCAGTGATGCTTACACGCATCCACAGCCTCATGCATGCTTCATCCAATCTTTAAAAGATGATTTGGTAAACGACGGCGGAATAATGGACCTCTGGGTTAGAGAAGCCAGACTATTTAAATACGGTTCCGGCACCGGTTCAAACTTTTCTGAAATTAGAGGCGCAGACGAATCATTAAGCGGCGGAGGAAAATCTTCAGGATTAATGTCTTTCTTAAAAATCGGCGATAGGTCCGCCGGTGCAATTAAATCTGGCGGTACCACAAGACGCGCTGCAAAAATGGTTACCCTCGATCTCGATCATCCTGATATTGAAGAATATATCAACTGGAAAGTTGTAGAAGAACAGAAAGTCGCATCATTAGTTGCCGGATCAAAGCTTTGTAATTTTCATCTTAACAATATTATGAAAGCCTGTTACGATGAACATCCAGAAAATGATAGATTCAATAAGAATTTCAATAAAAAATTACAACACGCTGTTGTCGAAGCAAGAAAAGTAATGATTCCGAACAATTATATCGAAAGAGTCATTCAGCTTGCAAAGCTTGGTTTCAAATCAATTGAGTTTCCTATTTATGATGTTGACTGGAATTCGGATGCTTATGCTACTGTCTCCGGACAAAACTCAAATAACTCCGTTAGAGTAAATAATGATTTCATGAATGCCGTTCTAAATGACGGCGAATGGAATTTGTACGGAAGAGTTGAAAAACGCAGAGCTAAAGAAGATAAACGCCAGCCAAAGCCTTTTAAAACTTTGAGAGCGCGCGATCTCTGGGAACAGATAAGTTACTCCGCATGGTCCAGCGCCGATCCGGGAGTACAATATCATACCACAATTAATGAATGGCATACTTGCCCTGAAGATGGAGAAATTAGAGCGTCTAATCCTTGCAGCGAATATATGTTTCTCGACGACACTGCATGCAATCTCGCTTCGATTAATCTTGGGAAATATTATGACACACAAACAAAAAAATTCGCTATCGAAGCTTACCGTCATACAACAAGATTATGGACAATCGTATTAGAGATCAGCGTTTTAATGGCGCAGTTTCCAAGTAAAGAAATTGCTCAGCGCAGTTATGAATTTAGGACTTTAGGATTAGGCTATGCAAACCTCGGTACTTTGCTTATGCTTCAAGGAATTCCTTACGACAGCAATGAAGCATTTGCAATCTGCGGCGCATTAACAGCGATTATGCACATGTCTGCCTACGCTACGTCAGCCGAAATGTCAAAAGAACTCGGTTCTTTCCCTAAATATGAAGCGAACAAAAATCACATGCTGAAGGTTGTTCGGAACCATAGAAGAGCGGCTTATAATGTGCCTACTGAAGAATACGAAGGGCTTTCTATATTCCCTGTTGGAATTAATCCAAAACACTGCCCGTCGGATTTATTAAAAGCTGCAAGAGAAGATGCCGATAGAGCAATTGAACTCGGCACAAAACATGGTTTCAGAAATGCTCAGGTAACAGTGATTGCGCCTACAGGAACAATTGGTCTTGTTATGGATTGCGATACCACCGGTGTTGAGCCTGACTTTGCGCTTGTTAAGTTTAAAAAACTTGCCGGCGGCGGCTACTTTAAAATAATTAATCAGTCTATCCCACCAGCACTAGAAAGATTAGGTTATAATAAAGATCAAATTAACGAAATTGTAAAATACGCAAAAGGCGCCGGTTCATTGGAAGGATGCCCGTACATCAATCATGAATCTTTAAAAGCAAAAGGCTTTGCCGATGCAATTTTAGATAAGCTCGAAAAAACTTTGCCTTCTGTTTTTGATCTTTCATTTGCATTCAACAAATTTACGCTTGGCGCGGACTTCTTGATTAATAAATTAGGATTCAGCGAAGAAGAAATTAATTCATTTGATTTTAATCTTCTTACTTCACTCGGATTTTCGAAACAAGAAATTGCAACAGCCAATGACTATGTTTGCGGAACGATGACCGTAGAAGGCGCTCCTTTCTTAAAGCATGAACATTATCCGGTTTTTGACTGCGCAAACAAATGCGGTAAAAAAGGGACAAGATTTATCCGTTCTGCTGCACATATTAAAATGATGGCTGCTGCGCAACCATTTATTTCGGGCGCAATTTCCAAAACCATTAATCTTCCGAACCAGGCATCTGTTGAAGATGTTAAAGAAGCTTACATGGAATCGTGGAAGCTTGGAATTAAAGCCAATGCACTTTACCGGGACGGATCAAAACTATCTCAGCCGCTTAATACAATCACCGATGAAGAGATGGAAGCTATTATTGAAGACAAGGAGAATAATGATATTGTAAAAGTAGCGGAAAAAATTATTCATAGGTATATTGCAAAAAGAAGAAGACTGCCGGACAGAAGAACGGGATACACACAAAAAGCAAAGATTAACGGTCAATCTGTTTATATAAGAACCGGTGAGTATGAAAACGGACAGCTCGGTGAAATATTTATTGATATGCACCGCGAAGGAGCCGCTTTCAGAAGCCTGCTGAACTGCTTTGCTATTTCGATTTCTCTTGGCTTGCAGCATGGCGTTCCGCTAGAAGAATTTATTGATGCGTTTGTTTTCACCCGCTTTGAACCGAGCGGAATTGTTACCGGCAACGATAAAATAAAGATGGCTACTTCAGTTATTGATTATATTTTCCGTGAGTTAGCCGTTACATATTTAGGTCGTTACGATCTTGCTCATGTTGAACCCGACGAACAAAAATCAAAAGCTTCTCCAGGCATAGTTAAAAAATTAAATGAGCCGGAATTTGTAAGTGAAGAAGTGGTAAGCGAGCGTCTGGTTGAACTGGACAAAGATCATGTTCAAAATTATAATTATTCTCTTTCAGCTAACGAAGCTAAATTTCATAAAATGCCGGAGCACCAGAATTCGATGCAGTCTAAAGTCAGACAAGCAATCGAACGCGGCTACACTGGTGACATTTGTACTGAATGTCAAAGCATGACGATGGTAAGAAATGGAACGTGCCTAAAGTGCATGACATGCGGAGCCACGTCTGGCTGCAGTTAAAAATTAACGTATTAAGAAAAAGCCGTTCGTGTGAACGGCTTTTTTATTTTAAAGATTATTTTAGTTTTACAATCATTTCAATTTCCACCGGTGAATTTAACGGAAGTTCATTAACGCCAACAGCACTTCTTACATGTTTACCAGCATCGCCAAAAATTTTTCCTATTAGTTCGGAGGCGCCGTTTGCTATTTTTGGTTGACTTATAAATCCTTCCGAGCTATTTACAAAAACAGTCAGTTTAATAATACGCTCAATATTATCAAGGCTGCCTGCAGCACTTTTTACAACGCTTAAACAATTTAATGCACATATTTCTGCCGATTTAATTCCATCGTTATCGCTTACATCTTTGCCGAGCTTTCCTTTTATTTTTAGCTCACCATTTATTAGAGGAAGCTGTCCGGCTGTGTAAACAATTTTATCTATTATCAAAACAGGTACATATGCGGCAAGAGGTTTAGGCGCATTCGGAAGCGCGTAACCGAGTTCTTTAATTTTTTCTTCTACCATGTTAATCCTTTCTAAACGAATTTAGATTTATTATCTTTAACGCGTTTTAAAACAAATATTACTTTTTTTAATGCAATTTTAAGGAATAAATTGAATGATTGAAAATAATTTTAAAGAACTGGTAGATATAGTTAGAAGGCTCCGTGTTGAATGTCCATGGGACCGTGAGCAGACAAATGATTCCATAAAATCAGCAACCATTGAAGAAGCTTACGAAGTCGTTGAGTCAATAGATAATAAAGATTATGATGAACTTAAAAAGGAACTGGGCGATCTTTTGCTTCATGTTGTCTTTCACTCTATTATCGCGGAAGGAGAAAATAAATTCAAGCTTGAGGAAGTAATCGATTCAATAAAAGCAAAATTAATTAGACGACATCCTCACGTATTTGGAAATGTTGAAGTTAATAATGCAGATGAAGTGAAGAAAAATTGGGAAGCAATAAAGCTAAGCGAAGGAAGGGAATCTGTACTTGATGGCGTACCGGAGAATTTGCCGGCACTGCAAAGAGCTTACAGACTGCAGGAGAAGGCTTCCAAAGTAGGTTTTGATTGGAGCAGTAAAGCCGATGTATGGGAAAAAGTAAATGAAGAAATTGAAGAGATGCATAAATCAGAAAAGGAAGAAAGCCATCAGGATCTTGAGAACGAAGTCGGAGACGTATTTTTTGCTTTGGTAAATTATTCCAGGTTTTTAGAAATAAATCCGGAATATGCCTTGCGGAATTCAATCAAGAAATTTATCAAGAGATTTAATTATATTGAAGATAAAATTAATAAGAGCGGGAGAAAAATTCATGAATCCAATCTTGAAGAAATGGATAAATATTGGAATGAGAGCAAAAGATTTTGATCGTAATCTGAATTATATAAGTTGGCTGATATGATGCCGTAGATGGCGAAGATAATCAGTTACTACAAACTCTAAAGCAACAGGCTGTGGTTCGCCGAAATTACATAATGAAGCTTTTGACTCTTCGGGTATTCTTTCAATTAGATCGCTGAGATGACGGTTATAATTAGACCACAAGTTTATCAGCATTTGCCAGGTTGAATTATTGTACTGCTGAACTCTGACCCAGTCATCTTGCTGATAAAGAGGAAATTCTTCTGCTGAACTGTAAACAGCTCTAACAAATCTTTGATGATTGTTTGAAGCAGAATCGATAAGGTGCCCCAATATTTCTTTCTTCGACCACTTATTCGGAGCGGGCTTTTTAGACGCTTCGTTATCGCTAATAGAATTTAGTTTAGGTTCTGCCTCGTCTACAACAATGCGAATTTGCTGTGCTATTTCTTTCATAAATTCTTCCTAATGTATTTAAAGTTCATCAGACTGTTTATTCTGATTTAGAGTTTTCTTTGCTCTCTCCGTTCTTAAATTTCTCATAAGCATTAATAATATCCTTTACCAGCTTATGCCGTACAACATCCGATTTATCAAAATAGACGAAGCCTACACCATCAATATTTTTAAGAATATCTTTCGCTTCAATTAAACCGCTGACAGATTTTGGAGGAAGATCAATTTGAGTAATATCGCCTGTAATTATTGCTTTAGAATTCACGCCGAGACGTGTGAGAAACATTTTCATTTGGGTTGCCGTAGCATTTTGTGCTTCGTCTAAAATTACAAAAGCGTTATTCAAAGTTCTGCCGCGCATGTAGGCAAGCGGCACAATTTCCACAATCCCTTTTTCTAAATATCCTCTAAGCTTTTCAGAAGGCATCATGTCGTCAAGCGCATCATATAACGGACGCAGATAAGGATCTATTTTTTCTCTAAAATCTCCCGGTAAAAATCCGAGACTCTCGCCGGCTTCAACTGCAGGGCGGGCGAGAACAATTTTGCTTACGTTCCCTTTCTTCAACGCTGATACTGCAAGTGCAACCGCAAGATATGTTTTCCCTGTACCCGCAGGACCAATAGCAAAGCATATATCGTTCCTCAAGGCAGTTTGCAAATAATTCAACTGCCCGGGTGTTTTAGCTTTGATTGCATCGTTTTTAGTATATAGGACTACCGAATCAATTTCTTTTTCACTTATGATTTCTTTGCCGTGAAGTGTAAGGTCGAGAATCGCTTCAACGTCCGTGCTGCGAAGCGTACCGCTAGTATTTAGTACGTAAACCATCTCTTTAATTATCTTTTCCATGGTGTCAACTTCTTCCATCACTCCCTTGACAACCACATTTTCGCCGCGCACCACAATAGAGGCATTAAATTTATCTTCTATTAATCTTAGGTTGCTGTCATTCATGCCCAAAAGAGAGAGCATATCAACATTTTCCAACGTAAATTTTTTTTCTACTGCCGTCATTACCTCACCATTAAATATAAAAAGCCCTTCTCATCAAAAAGATGATAAGGGCTTTCAACACGCATAAAAAATAGGGACAATTATCGAACCTTATTTAGCCGGAGCCGGTTTATAATTCTTTCTAATTTTATCGTACTTTGCCATTTCTTCATCCGTCAACTTAGGAATTTTGAAATTCTGTTTTGGATAAATCAAATTTGGGTTTTTAATTTGATCGCGATTAGCTTTGTAAATATTTGGCCAAGCGAAAGGATTATTATAGATATCTTTTTTCTTAGCTATGTTCCATAAGCAATCACCTTTTACAACCGTATAGGTAATTTCTTTTGGCGCTTCAACCCATGCGTCAAGAGCGGCTTGCATTTGATTGTGTACTTCATCATAAAATTCAGGAAGTGCGCTTATTTTGTTGGCTTTTAAAGCGTCAAGATCTTTCTGTCTGTCTGCTTTAGGACCTTCGTGTCTTTGAATTTTACCGTTCAATTCAGCAACTGCATTTCTAAAATTATCAACGTCTGCTTTTGTAGCGCCAACCATCTGATAAAGTTCATTCATGCAGTCGTCATAACTTTGAATCTTAGACGATTGATCCTTTAAGTTGTTAATGTCAGCTTGAAGCGAGCTGTCTTCTTTAGTAAGGCTTTCCTTTTCAGTTGTAAGACGAGCCATTTCAGCATTCCATTCATCTTTGGTCATCTTCTTTTCTTCCTGCGCATAAGCGGCAATCGAGAAGAAAAATAAGAGAGCAAGTAATCCGATTAAACTTCTATTTATTTTCATAAAACTTTACTCCGTTTTCAATTTGTTAAAAATTACTTATTAGAAGACATTTTATCTAAGTTAGCCTTAGTCTCTTCTTTTTCTTTTGTGCACTGTGCAAGTTTATCGTTCTTAGCCGCTATTTCTTTTTCCAGGCTAGCTCTTTCATCTTTCAGTGAATTTGTAGTGGACTGTAAAGAATTAACTTCGCTTTGCAGGTTGTTTAGCTGAGCCATTTCTGCATCGCTAACGCCGCCGCAACCGCTTAATACTGCCGTTGTAATTCCAAAAGCAGCAATAATAGCAGTGTTTCTTAGAACCTTTGCTATCTTCATTTGTAACCTCCGTTATAAATTATTAATAAATTAAATTTAGTTATATAAATATATTTCGAGCCAAATCACTATTCTAAATATGCAAAAAAAAAATCAAAAACTCACCATATTATAAATAATTTAACTGTAAAATAAAACAGATTTTTTTATATCAAATATATATGCGCTTTTTTTCTCCATAGTTGCGCTAAATTACATTAAACGTCTTTCTACAAAACTAGAATAGGACGATCCGGCAATAATTATGTGATCAAACACAGGAATATCCAAAATCTTGCCGGATTCCGAAACTTTTTTAGTTATTTGTACGTCCTCATTGCTCGGCTCTGGATTTCCGCTCGGATGGTTATGAAGTAAAATTATGCTCGCTGAATTGTTCTCTATTGCCACTTTAAATATTTCTCTAGGATGTACAACACTTGAATTTAAATTCCCGACAGAAATAACTTCATATTTGATTATTTTGTTTGCGGAGTTCAAGCAAACCACTACAAATTTTTCTTTTAGCTCATCAACCATAAGAGGAATAAAAACGTCTGCGACATCTTTGGGAGAAGTTATCTTATTTTCGGCAAACCACTTTGATTGCGACTGGATTCTCCGGCTTATCTCAAAGGCAGCTTGAAGTGAAGCCGCTTTATCTTTGCCAATTCCGTCCGTCTTAATTAGGTCTGAAATCGTTTTGGATGCAAGCACTGCCAATGTGCCGTGCTTACTTAAAAGCTCTTGCGCCACTGCAACTACAGACTTTCCAACTTTACCTGTACGTAGAATTACTGCAAGCAACTCGGCGTCAGTCAAGTTTTGTGCGCCCCTCAAGACTAATTTCTCGCGCGGGCGATCGTCAAACGGAAGTTCTTTTACCTTTAAAATATTTGTCCCTTTAAATTTTAGTTTCCTGCCTTGAACTTATCTACCAGTTCAAATTTACCATTTCTATAACGAATTATATTAATAAATTTATTTATTCTATCTTTTGCAAAATAAATATTATTATGTAATCCGACATAAACAGAACCTGATTCCAGGTCCGTTTTTAATTTACTCCGGCTAATATCCGGGTCATGAATGAAGCTCAAAAGATATTTTGAAATATCATAGCCATAAAGTACGTTTCTATTTACATTAATTCCAGTGCGGGCGTAAAAATTTTTATCAAATTGCTGAAACGTAGAATCATTATAATCGAGAAAGTAATCTGATGATATTACAAGCTTATCGCTTAAATCAGATGAAGTTTCCAATCCTTTTGCAAGAAGCCAATCCTGATTGGCGTATATTGTTAAGTTCAAGTTTGATAAAACAAATTGAGATAATATTGAAGTGACATCGTGATTATTATTCAAAGGGATGTAAACACCTTGCACCTTTAACGAATCCATGGCAATTTTATTTACCTGTTCCGAAAGGTTTATGCTTCCGGAGTTAAATTTTTGCCAAGTAATTATTTTTCCGCCAAGTCTTTCAAATTCTTTAGCAAAAGAGTTTGCCAGCACCGCTGAATAGCTACCAGCAGAACTAAGGATTGCCATCTTCTTTTTATTCTCAACAAAATAAATATATTCTGCCATGATTTTGCCGCGGACCGAAAAAGATGGGTTTGCCTGGAAAAAATCCGGATATAACTCTGTCAGCCCCTCATCTGTGGCGGTCGGTGAAATTACCGGGATGTCCATATCCTTGAAAGTATCAAGAGCTTCTTTCACTTCGTCGCTGTATATCGGTCCTATAATCGCTTTAAGAGAAGAAAGACTATCAACTTCATTTTTTATAGAATCAATCTTTGCTTTATTTCTGCCGGTATTTTTTATTAGAAGCCCTATCTTAAAAGAATTCTCATTATTGAACTCAGAAACAGCATACTTTATTCCTTCTAAGATTTCACGGCTTGCTGTAGATTCGCCTGAACTTTCTTTTGAGTTAGTCAAAGGAAGCATTACGGCAATTATCGGCGAAGAAATTTTATTTAATTTTCCACCTGAAAATTTTTCTATGAAGACTTCCGCTTTTACAGCTTCATAACTCTCCGGGAAAATTTTTATAAGCCTCTCATAATATGATTTAGCGCTGTCCTGTTCCCCGTTGTAATAATAATTTTCCGCAATAAGCGACAGCAAATACGGCTTCAAAACTTTGTTTGTGGAGGCATTATAGCTTTGTTTTACTTGATATAAAGGTAAATAACTCAAAGCTAATTTTTCGCCGGAAGATTTTGCATAGAGCAAATAGTTTTCTGTCGCACTCGACTTTATTATTTCTTCAAGAAAGATAAAAGCGGAATCGTAATTTTGTTCTTCCAAATATATTTGCGCAAACATAAGCCGCGCTTCTGCTGCATATTTACTATCACGGAACAAACTAAAAAAATCATTGAGAACTTTTTTTGCTTCGGTATTTTGTCCTATTTGAATAAGCGACTTTGCATCAAATATATAAGAGATCGTCGTTTCAGAATTGAAAGTGGAAAGAACGATCTTTTCAAATGACTTTTGAGCCTTTTCATATTGTCCCTCATTATACAACTTGAGAGCAGTATTAAATTCAGAATTGGTTTTTACAGTATCGGAACTTGTCTGCGCAAAAATATTTGCCGAAGCGAATAACAATAAAACAACAGCGAGAATTTTTCCTTTAACCATCAGATGCCACATTGTTATTCATAAAATCTTCAGCACTTTTTCTTCCTTCAATTGCGCTCATATTTTTCGGATCAAGCTTGATTGCAATTTCATAGTAAGCCAGTGCATCTATAAACTTGTTCGATTTGAAGCAAGCCTCGGCAAGCTTTTCATAAACTTCCGACGAAGCTTCATCCATAAGCTCAATATATTTCAAAAAATATTTTTCCGCTTTCTGATAGTCGCCAAGTTTTAGATATATCCTTCCCCCAAGCTGATAATTTGAAGGTTCAGTTTGATTTAATTTAATTGCCTTTTCAATTGGTCCAACAGCGTGCGCAAACATGCCGAGGTTTAAATAAATCTCGGAATAAATTTGATTCAGCTCCCAGAAATTTGAGTAAAGAACTTCTGCTTTCTTTGCATACTCAAGAGCAGATTTATAATTAGTAAGTTTGATTTCAACTTTAGCAAGATAAATAAAAGCTTCGTATGCAAGCTCTTCATTCTTTCCTGAAGAAATAAAATTCAGAAAATTAATTTTTGCAATTTCATATTCGCCAAGCATAAAATGAGAATACCCAAGGAAGAATGCAACAGCGGGTTCCTCTTCTGGCGCGACAAAACTTAGTACATCAATAGCTTCTTCCCATCGAGAATTTCGCAGCAAAAGCTGTCCAAGAAAAAGTCTCGTTTCAATATCTTCTTTGTCGGCTTCGAGCAGCGACGTAAGAAGCTCTTTTGCAGAAAAAATATTATCTGTTTTTTCGTATAATCGCACAAGGTTGTAATATGCATCCTTAAAATCAGGATGCTCATCAATTATCGCAGTATAAATTTGAATGGCATGAAGATGCTTTCCCTCGCTCTCGAAAGCAAGCGCGGTTTTGATTTTATGATCAAGTTGGAGCTTCATTTCCACGCCGGCTTATTCCCATTCAATCGTTGACGGCGGCTTCGAGCTGATATCATAGACTACTCTATTTATTCCACGAACTTTGTTTATAATCTTATTTGAAACATTTTCAAGGAAATTATGATCGAACCTAAACCAGTCGGCTGTCATTCCATCAACAGAAGTTACAGCCCTTAAAGCAAGAACATATTCATAAGTGCGCAAATCGCCCATCACACCGACAGACTGAACCGGTAGAAGTATCGCAAAAGCTTGCCAGATCTGGTTATACAAAACCGCACTTTTTATTTCACCAATAAAAATATCGTCAGCTTCTCTTAAAATGTCAAGCTTTTCTTTTGTTACCTCGCCAATAACTCTAACCGCCAAACCAGGTCCAGGGAAAGGATGCCTTTCAATAAATTCCTCAGGAATATTCAGCTCACGCCCGACACTTCTAACCTCATCCTTAAATAATTCTCTAAACGGTTCGATCAATTGCAGATTCATCTTTTCCGGTAATCCGCCTACATTATGATGAGTTTTAATTGTAACAGAAGCTCCTTTGACCGGCATGGATTCTATAACATCAGGATATAGAGTTCCTTGAGCCAAAAATTTTGCGTCGCCGTGTTTCTTAGCTTCTTCTTCAAAAACTTCTATAAAAGTATTCCCGATAATTTTTCTTTTTTGTTCCGGATCCACAACACCTTTTAGATTTTTTAAGAACCGTTGAGAAGCATCGATATGAATATGATGCAGGTCTAATTTTTCATCAAACAACTTCCCGATTTTTTCACTTTCATTTTTTCTCATCAGCCCGGTATCTATGTGAATGCTTATGAGATTTTCGCCGATAGCTTTTCTAACAAGTACGGCAGCCACTGTCGAGTCAACACCGCCGCTTAATGCGCATATAACTTTTGAGTCTCCGACTTTCTCTTTAACTCTTTCAATATTGTCTTCAATAAAATTCTTCGGAGTCCAATCGCCCTTGCACTGACAGACTCTGTAGAGAAAGTTATTTATAATTTTTCTTCCTTCGACAGAATGAACTACTTCGGGATGAAATTGAACGCCGAAAATATTCTTTTCTTCGTTAGCAATGGCGCAGATAGGCGAATGATCCGACTGCCCAACTATTTGAAATCCTTCGGGAACTTTTGACAAATAGTCTCCATGACTCATCCAGACTATCGAATTCCGAATAACATTCTCAAATATTTTAGAATCTTCCGAAATTCTTAAAACTGTTTTTCCATACTCGCGGTCTTTTGCCGGCTCGACGACTCCGCCAAAGTCCTTGCAAATTATTTGAAGCCCGTAACAAATTCCTAAGACAGGAATTCCCAATTTCAAAATTTCAGGATCTATCTGCGGAGAGCCTGCATCATAAACGCTCATAGGACCGCCGCTGAGTATTATCCCCGACGGCTTAATTTTAATTACTTCTTCAAGCGTAATTGAATGAGGAAAAATTTCGGAATAAACATGAGCCTCTCTAACCCTTCTTGTAATCAACTGCGTATATTGCGAACCAAAATCTATAATTAATATTTTTTCTCTGTTTTTCATTTTAAAAAGATAAATTTGTTAGATGAATTTAAAAAAGGAACAAAATCCTCTGCAAGATTTTGTTCCTAAATTAATTTATTACTGGACATCAATTTATCAAAATTAATGTTCATTTGTTGTGAACTTACTATCTCCCCTTGCTTTGATTTGATCGTAAGCTGTTATTGTCCGATCAGGCTTTTGTAAGCCTGGCTGTCGAGCAAAGTATTAGCTTCGGAAGGATCAGCAATTTCAATTTTTACCATCCAGCCCGCTCCGTATGGATCGCTGTTTATAAGTTCAGGCGAATCAGCAAGAGCTTTGTTGATTTCAATTACTTTGCCGTTCACTGGCGCATAAATGTCGCTGACAGTCTTAACGGCTTCGATTGTACCAAAAGAAACTCCGCTTTTTATTTCGCTTGTATTCGGATCAATATCAACGAAGACAACATCCCCAAGCTCGCCCTGTGCGTATTCGGTAATTCCGATTGTGCCGGTTTTACCTTCTACGAGGAGCCATTCATGCTCCTTTGTATATTTTAAATTTTCCGGAAAGTTCATTTTAACCTCAACAAATTTTTGTGCTGTTTTTATTCTTTAAAAAAATTATCTAAAAATCCTGTATCAAAGTTCCCGCTGAGAAATCTTTCATCCTGCAAAACTTGAAGATGAAACGGGATTGTTGTTTTAATACCTTCCACAACAAATTCTTCAAGCGCCCTTCGAGCGCGTGCTATAGCATGGTTTCTATCCTGACCCCACACAATCAACTTTGCTATCAGAGAATCATAAAACGGGGGAATAGAATATGAACCGTATATATGTGAATCTACCCGAACGCCGAAACCGCCCGGAAAATGAACCGAAGTAATTTTCCCTGGCGACGGTCTAAATCCTTTTGCCGGATCTTCAGCATTAATTCTAAATTCTATACTGTGACCATTCGGCTGACGCGGAAGTGTTTCTACTTTCTCTCCGGCAGCGACAAGAATTTGCTGTCTTACTAAGTCCACGCCGTAAACATATTCCGTAACCGGATGTTCAACCTGGATACGGGTGTTCATTTCCATGAAATAAAAATTTTTATTCTTATCAAGAAGAAATTCAATAGTGCCTGCGCCTTCATAATTAACAGAGTGGGCGCCGAGCTTTGCAGCTTCTCCCATCTTTTCACGAAGACTTTGATCAAGCGCCGGGGACGGCGATTCTTCAATTAATTTTTGATGCCGCCTTTGAACTGAACAATCTCTTTCGCCGTAATGATAAACATTACCGAATGAATCACCAAGAACTTGAATTTCAACATGGCGGGGATTTTCTACGAACTTTTCAATATAAACATCGGAATTACCGAACGCCGAGCCGGCTTCATTCTGCGCCATCTGGAATGCATTATCAAATTCTGATTTGTCCCAAACTACGCGCATTCCTTTTCCGCCGCCGCCTGCCGATGCTTTTATTATAACAGGGTAGCCGATTTCTTCTGCGATAGATTTCCCTTCAGCAATATCTTTTACAACACCGTCGCTCCCTGGGACAACAGGAACTCCTGTTTTTCTCATTGTATCTTTTGCAAATGCTTTATCACCCATTGCATTAATCATTTGCGGTGTGGGTCCGATAAATTTAATATCAGACTCCGCGCATATTTCCGAAAAACTTGCGTTCTCTGCAAGAAACCCGTAACCGGGATGAATTGCATCTGCGCCGGTTATATGTGCGGCAGAAATAATAAGCGGAATTTTTAAATAACTTTCTTTGCTGGGCGGAGGTCCAATGCAGACTGCTTCATCTGCGAATGTAACGTGGAGTGAATCCCGGTCGGCTTCAGAATAAATTGCAACGGTCTTGATGCCTAATTCTTTGCAAGTCCGGATAATTCTTAAGGCTATTTCGCCTCTATTAGCGATCAAAATTTTATTAAACAAAATTTCCTCAGTCTTTTAGGAAATGAATTAGCTGGTCTGAACTAAAAATAGCGGCTGGTTATATTCAACCGGCTTTCCGTTTTCCGCTATTATCTTAATAATTTTTCCGCTGACATCGGATTCAATTTCGTTCATCAGCTTCATCGCTTCTACTATACACAAAACAGAACCTTGCGAAATCATATCGCCAACTTGAACATACGGATCCGCATCAGGCGCCGGCGAACGATAGAACGTACCGACTATTGGAGACCGTATTTCATGAACATTGGCTGGTTTTTCTTCTTCGGTAATAACTTTTTCTTCGCTTGCTTTAAATGCAGTGTTTTCATGAACCGGTGAAGGGCTCATTATAACCTGCGGCTGCTCAAAAGTTTTAAATCCTCTGATCTTTTTAGCAACCTTTACACGCAACCCGTTTTCTTCTACTTCGAGATCAGTTATTTCACTCGTATCAACTATCTTTACTAATTTTTTTATAAGATTTAAATCCATGTTATTTCCTTTTTAAGATTTAACTCTTTCGACGTATCCGCCGGTTCTTGTATCTACTCTTAAATAATCACCAATATTGATGAACAAAGGTACGTTTATCGTAGCGCCGGTTTCAAGTTTAGCAGGCTTATTTGCGCCGGTAGCGGTATCGCCTCTAAAACCCGGTTCCGTTTCAACTACTTTTAAATTTACAAAGATTGGAATTTCCACATTAATTATTTCTTCCCCGTTAAAGAGAATTTCTATTTCTTCGCTTTCCTTTAGGTATACAACGCCGTCTCCAAATAATCCTATCGGAACATTGATTTGTTCATAGGTATCGTTATCCATACAAACGAGAAATTCGCCTTCACGGTAAAGGTATTGATATTTTCTTCTTTCAACCCTGACAACCTCTACCGATTCACCTGCACGGAAAGTATTATCTAGAACTTTGCCTGTCTTTAAATTTTTTAACATACTGCGAACAAACGCGCCGCCTTTTCCAGGCTTTACATGCTGGAATTCTATTATAGAGTATAGATCATTTTTAAATTTTATGATTAGTCCATTTCTGAAGTCTGAAGTATCTGCCATAAACTCAAATATAATTGTTGCGAAATAAGGTCAAAAAAATAGATATATAAGGATAGAAAGTCAAGGAAATATGTTTTTTAAAATCAACGTTTTTTTGTCAAAATTGACCGATTTTTATTGAATAATGCTTATTATTTAGCAAAAATGCCGCAAAACTGAAATTCTGCGGCATTGTATTGACCAAATTATTTTTTGCTGTAAGAAGGAGTTATTCTAATTCCGTTAAATATTTATTTGCTTCACGGTTTGCCGGAGTTGTGGTATAATCCTTTGCAATAGTCTTAAACATTTCCTTTGCTTCTGATGATTTGCCCGCCTGAAGATAATTTATTCCGGCTTGAAGAAGATAATCCGGATTAAGCATATCATTTTTTGATACACGCGAAGCTTTGCTGTATAGATCAGCGGCTTTCTCGTATTCACCTTTGGAAGAATAATAGTCCGCTTGACCGCCGAGAGCAGTTGCTTTGTACATATCTAAACTGCCCGAATAATCTTTATAATATTTAAATGCGTCATCGTATTTGCCTAACATATTATATGAGTTGGCAAGATAAATTTTAGCTGTCTCTCCATTTTCGGTACTTCCAAAATCTTCAACTATTTTTCGTAATCCTACGTTATTAGTTCCTGCCTGTCCTTCAATAGCTTCGAGAAAAGAACCGGAGTCATAAACGGGGATAACACGGGAAAGTTCTATTCCAGCCTGAATATTCTGCTGGTTATGACGATAAAGATAAAATGCAATCGCAGCGATAACTACCACAATGCCGGCAGCATAATATAGAATTCTAGATTTATTCTCATCATAATAGCCGTAGGCTTTATAATACAGCGAAACGAGCTTGTCTTCTTTTATTTCTTTTTTAGAAAGTTTTTTCTTTTTAGTTAACATTATAAAATCCAATCCTCATAAATTTGGGCACTTCACCAAGTATTAAAAAATTGTTCTGCGAATTTAATAATAAATTTAGAATTTCCATTGGCTTTCTTCAAAATAATTTTGCGGAATTTTTTATATCTAAATATATAGCCAAGCGAGCGAAATCCGTTTATTCGTGCGCCCAGAAGGAATCGAACCCTCAACCTTTGGAACCGGAATCCAACGTTCTATCCAGTTGAACTATGGGCGCAAGTATTTAGTATGCAAAGATAATAAGATTTAATTTATTTCTGCCAGATAATTTTTTTTATAATTGTTTTGGCTTTCTTTAAAAAAGCCCCAAAATCATTAAAGACTTCGAGGCTTTTTAATCGGTGTGTATATTATTTTTATTTAGCCGGTGCAACTGCTGACTGAACATTATTTGAGCCAGCATCGACGTGCGGCGAGCTTTTCTTTATGAAAGCCTCATCAAAATAATCCTTTACTTTTTCCGGGTTATCAACATAAATTAAAAGTAGAAGGAGCATATTCTTAAATAACTGTACCGATAATTGTTTTCTTAACGTTTCACTTGCTGTACTGCCGTCTTTTACTTCACCTTTCTTACTAAGCTGCGCCTGCCTGGTTTGAGTAAAGCTGTCATAATATGCCTGCGCTTGATCTAATATTGATTTATCAATTTCACCCTGGTGAGCCGTAAGCGCATCGATAAATCTTTTTAGAAGACGAGCCATATTTTCAACATTCGCCTTTGAATATTCACCAATGCCTTTTGGATAAAGTTCTTCATATACCGGGCTGCCTTTGGGAAATTTATCTTTAATCACGCCCTCTTTTGAAGATATGAATTTTTTTATACTTTGAATGCCTGTATATACAACAATAGTTTTGCCTTCCCTTTGCGCCTTGTTCAAAGCTTTGCCGGAAAGACTATCATTATAAGATTTAAAAATTGTCTGCGTTGAAGTAAGATTATCTGCAAACAGTGCGGCGTAAGGACTTCCGTTTGTATTCAGCAGCTTTGCTGTTTCGATATGTCCTTGTGTAAGCTTACTGAACTTATCATCGCTAAGTCTTGATGTTAAAAACGGGTTTGTTAAATGTTTCTCGAACATAATGAGCCTCCTTTTCGAGGATTATATAATTTTAAACAAAAATTAGTTAGCTCGCCTCGCTTGTTGAAGCGGGATGAACTTTTGATTTATTATTCTTCACGTACGTGCATATCAATAAATTTTCGTATTTATTGCCTCTCACGTTCGTGCATAAGAGTAAATTTTCGTATTTATTGCCTCTCACGTTCGTGCATATCAATAAATTTTCGTATTTATTGCCCTTCACGTACGTGCATAAGAGTAAATTATCGTATTTATTGCCCTTCACGTACGTGCATAAGAGTAAATTTTCGTATTTATTGCCTCTCACGTACGTGCATATGAATAAATTTTCGTATTTATTGCCTCTCACGTTCGTGCATATCAATAAATTATCGTATTTATTGTCCTTCACGTACGTGCATATGAATAAGTTACTGTATTTATTGTCCTTCACGTACGTGTATATGAATAAATTATAAAATACACTGAGCTTCGCATTTGAGAATAAGAATAAATTCTTCAATTTATTGATATTCGCGTTCGGGACTTTGAATAAAATCTTCACTTTATCCATATTCAGTTATAAGTATTGTATTAAACTTAAAAAAACAGATTACTTTTTAATTTGTATTTCTTCTTCGATTTACAACTGGATAAACTCAAAGGGAATCATTGTTATTTTTCAGCTTTGAGCTTTGTACTTTTCGTTGTGCCTCTTTCAGGCTTTTTTCAATTCAGAAATACTTCGTGGTTGGTCTTGTCGATTTGTTTGGAGTGAGAGAACTCTCGTAGATTAGAATTTTTATAATTGCTTGTTAATAGATTTGCATGAACAATATCCGGCTTGCCGTTTCTTCCATGCTTTCCGCTTCTTACTCCTGCTCTGCTGCCAAGTATTGCTATTCTTCGGCTGTGTTTTGCAACTTCAGAATAACTATGATGAATAATATTAACCGGGATAATGCCGCACTTATTTTGACGATTATTAAAATTTGTTTTGGAATTATTATTTGCGGGAATAGGATTAGAGTTGAGTAGGAGGAGGAAGAAAGACGCAATCCCTAAGAATAAGAAGTAATATTTATAGTTCCTATTAAACATACACCTTATTGAAATTCGACGAAATAAAATTTGTTAATTATATGGTTAAAGTCAAGTAAAGCATAAAAAATATTTTATACAGTAGGAATTTGATTAATCAAATTCCTACAAATAGAATTTTATTATGATAAAGGTAAAGACGCCCCGGTGAGACGTCTTTACGCATGATCATCTATAAATTTATTTCAGCAGGACCATCTTCTTTATTGAAGAATAATCTCCAGCTTTTAATTGATAGAAATAAATTCCGCTTGCAAGATTACTAGCATCGAAAGTAACAGAGTATCTGCCTTGAGATTTATATCCGTTAACAAGAGTTCTTACTTCTCTGCCGAGCATATCATATATCTTTAGTGTAACAAAGCCATCATTTGGCATTTGATACGTTATCATTGTTGATGGATTGAAAGGGTTGGGATAGTTTTGATCAAGCGAATATGATGTTGGCTTTTCTATTGCTGCCGTCATTTGTTCTATCTTTGGAAGTGAAGAGCCATTCTTTGAGGCAAGCATACTACCATATACATTGTAATCATCTTCGGCAGTTGTCAGCTCTACAGGCGTTGATAGGCTTGACTGATTCTCTATTTCATTTAATAAAGTTGATGCAGTATTTACATCATTCTCATTGTACAATGCTATATAGAAGTTATTTAGTTCCGCTCTTATTCCAAGCGGAGAATTAGGATTCTTCTTAATTATTTCATCATTGACTTTTTTAGCTAAGTCAATGTTACCCTCTTTTAAGTATAAATATGAAAGCAGCAGCTTTTGCTCCTTTGATGCCTTAGAAGGCAACGAGCTGAAAAAGTTTATTATATCCGGCGTGGTGCTGCTGTCTGCACAATCATAAAGATAGGTATAAGCAGCTTGTTTATCCGGGTGATTCTTTATGTATGAAATAAAGTAATCCTTTGCCTCTTTAAGCTTGTTGTTGCTCCTCAAATCGATTCCTGTGAAAAGAGAATCATCTACATCTTGCACACCGGCAGGTGAGCTTGTAGGATTAACTGCGTTCTGAGTACTTGCAATATGACTTTCAATCTTATCACCTGGAGACATAATTGGTGTTTGCTGCTTTGTCGAAGGCAAAGGATAACCCGACCATGGGTCTGTTTGTTGATAGGGAGAATAGTTAAAAGTAGATCCGGAGCCTAATGAAAACAATGATGTATTGGGAGGATAATTCCCCCACCAATTATAGCATCCGTATAAAGTACTCGGATTACTCGAATATGAAAGACCAACTGCAGTATTAACTGAATTACTATAAATACTATTGTATCCATAAGTATCTCCAGCAGTAGGGATTCCGAAAGTTGGGTAACTGCTATAATAAACTTCGAGTCCGGCATAACAATTAGTAATACGGTTATTCTTTGCGGGATAGTAAACATTATGCGAAGTAGGCGAAGAACCCCAAATGGCGCATATACCCCAACTAAATCCTTCTATATCATTTTGTGCGGCTATGCCAGTACCTCCCCCCCCAAAGTATATTCCAACACCGTGGTGATTTAAATTTATTTTTTTTAGAATGTTTCCGGTGCATGTTACATTAGCCCCATTCTGTACTACAATGCCATGCGCTGTATTAGAATTTTCTATTTTATTATTAGTTGCTGAACATCCTGTGCCGCCTGAAAAACTTAATCCACTCATGGAAGAGTTTGTGATATTACAGCTTTGAATACTTACATTATTAGTGTTAGTTATATCTATCTCTGTTCCAAACAATAGATTAGCGTAACTAAGAGAAGAACCATTAGCACCCGAGCCACTAAATGTCAACGTACCCCAATTTCCAGATACTGCATTAAAGTTTATTAAAGAAGATGGTGTTCCAGTTGCTGTTAAAGTACCTGATACAGTTAAATTCACGTTGCTATTTATATTTATATTTGTACCGGGTTGAATTGTAAGAGTTAATCCGCTTGGAACGTATACTGTTCCTGTCAAGGTTATATTACCGGACCATATTTCATTTGAGACAAGAGTTCCAGAAGTGGTAATACTGCTAACATACTTAGTAAAGGTTGATACATTCCCATTATAATTATCTTTTACATCGCAACGGATAGTAAAACTTTTATTAGTTATTTGCTGCGAACAAGATGACGAAGAACCAGATTGAATCGGATACCAGGTACTATTTCCAAAATCCTGTCTATACCATGAGTAGGTAAAATTCCCTGAACCGGTAGTAGGGACGCAGTTCCAGAGTAAATAAGCTCCATTAAAACCCGAAGTGGGTCCAGTGATACTACCAATAACCGGAAGGGCAAAATAAACATATTTATACAATGGCGGAAGCTGATAATTGATTGGGTAATTAAGATTCCAGTATGGCGTAATACCTATTTTCGCATAAAATATTCCAATAGCATTTGTCCCATTAGTAACATCCCATGGGCCAATTGCATAACCACCTTGGACTCCAGCAGGCCATGAAAATTGATAGCCTCCTTCATAATGCTCAATAAAAGTACCATCTTGTCTATATAAATCTACAGTAGCATTAGAATACGTAGGGATAGTTGCAAAAATTCCAATCATAGGTAACCACCCATGCCAAATCTGACTAACGAGATATGGGTTTATGAAATCACAACCTGCTAAATAAGTATTTATTCCATGATAATTATCCCAAGTATCTAAAGTAAATCCGTCTAAATAATCATCACCATTGCTGTTTGACATATAAGTGGAAAAAATACCTTGTGGCTTAACCCATTGCTGTTGCCCATCAGCAGTATATCTTACAGAAGCTAAATATCCAGAGACTCCAATACCATCAAAAATGTGAAACATTCCATTCGTTTGATCCGAAACGAATAAACCATTCTCAATACCTTGGAAAATGCCTAGTGAATTTAATTTTACAGGATCCTGAAAAGTATATGAAACATAGCTACCAATAATTGCATCACCTTGAAAACTTGCGATATTATTTATAATTATAACCCTTTTCTGGTTATTATCAATCAATGCAATCTCTCTGCCATTGTGATAATAAATCAATATCTTGGAAGGGCCCGAAAAATCTGTCTCCATACCAGAAGAAGGATTTATTACACGAGTAAATTTATTTAAGAATCCCCCGCTCCAGTTATATTGCTGTATTGAATTCCCTGCTCTGTCAGCTATCCAAAATGAATCATCTGAAATATCATCTGGTGTTGAGTTATCATCTAAACTGATATCAGCTGCATCAATAACATTCTGAGTTGGAATATACTGAGGAGAAATTATTTTTGAAGAAGATTCGTCATATTTAAGCCTAATAACTTCAGTGTTGTGACCTCCCTCCAGCACAAAAATATTTCCAAACTTATCTAGTCCGATACTAGATGCAAACATAAGACTTTGATCACCAGGGTTATCACCATAAGATTTAATCCATCCTCCATTGTAGCTTGCATATATTATTCGGTCCCATTGATTGTCCGTAATTACCGAAAAGAAATCATGACCGTTCGTCCATACTACTCTCCCGTCATATGGGGAGTTAAACACTGCTTTATTTACATATTGTTGAGTTACTGCCTTGTTTATTGTAGTTAAATATGTGCCTATAGCATCTTCCTGTATAAGTGCAGAATTTGAAAATAGAAAACTTGATTGTGTACTTAATATTCGGCCACTATCTTTAGATTTAATTACAGTTTGTTTTATATTATCATAATTCTTTTTGATCACTTGGGCAAAATCCCTATGTTTGTTAACTATAATTTTAATTAGCAGTCTTGAACTTATTATCTTCCATTTATTTTTAGAATATGAGAGAATTATTGTTTCATTGCTATGGTAATGAGTAAACTCATCAAACACACCACATTGAATCGTAGCTTTATCTCCTATTATAGAAGTTTTAACACTATCAATATCGATAAATGGTGTGAAAATTTGGGTTGTGTCCGAAGTTGCTTCATAGCTAGTATCAATTCCATTTGAAAGATATTTTGCAATCATATCTATATTGCCGCTTGAAACTGCATTAATTATATCTCTTGTAATCATTTTAAGATCATCAACATATGTATTTTTAATTCTTTCAATAGGTTTTTTATTTATCAATTGTGCGTAGTTAATATTAGTGATAAATAATATCAAAATAACATATAATATTTTCATTTAAATATCTCTTTAATATTTTTATTTCTTATCCAAATAATAGTGATTTGATTTAGGGTCTATTCCAAAAAGATATTGTTGCTTATTTGTTATTTTCCCTTTACCACTTACGTTTTCAATGTAATGAAGAACAAATTTATCAGTTGATGTATACGAAGTAATTTTCTTTAGGCTTTTGTTAGAGTCTTTAACAATCTTACCTTCTGAGTTAATATGAATCTCGTAAGTGCTCCCTATTTTTGCTCCTACCCTTTCCGTTGCGATTATAGAAACACCATTTCTATTTTTAAATGTTAACAATGGCGGAGGTAATCCTGGTTCTTTTGCTAGGAGCAATATGTTGTTATCAAATGTGGAATTAGCTTCTTCTTTCAATTTAATTCTGTGAGGCGTTGAAAATTCCAAATTTGTTTTGTCAAAAACACAATAAGCCAAACTGTCTGCCTGCGGCCAAATTATTTTGTTTGGATTGTTATAATCTAGTGGCGTTCCTAAAAACAATAAATGATTTTCATCTAAAGTTTCTAATTTATTGAAATAAATCAGGTTCTTATATATTTTGTTTGCTGTCTTAGATATATTTTGATTTAAAATAACATTTCCATTTGAATCGATTACTGTATAAGAAATTTTTCCTGCCCATGATATAATATAAATATTATTTATTGAATCTAAGCAAGAAGAATATCCGTTAGCAACCTCCAAATCATTAATATTCTTTTTTAATATACCATTATTTTTAAATTGGAAAAATTGTAAATTCCCATCAGGAAATCCATTGAGAAAAAAAACAAAAGCATTATTATTAGAATTAATTCCTATAGCAAAGTCTCTGGGATTACCTAAGTATTTACCCAATTCCTGCTCTGAAAGCACTATACCAGTAGAGTCTAATACATCATAATAAACATGTTGATAATCATCTTTGACCATCTCTTGTTTAGAATATACTATGTGAACTTTGCCTTCTATGTCAACCAACGCATCGAATTTTAATATGTCCTTAGATTTTACAAAATTATCGATAATATTTATTTTGTTCATCCCTTCACATAATGAAATAATCATTATAGACATAAACAATACTTTTCTTAAAAAAGAATTTATAATTTGAGTTTTCATTTTGACCTCAATTATTGTCCAATATTATTTCCTACTGATACTGTTTTAACTCCTAATAAATCACGAGTATTTAAAAAATCTAACGATTCTTGAAGCACTTCCTTGTAAACTGAGTACGAATTATCAAAAAGTGGTTCATGCATCAAATTTGGTACACTATCAGAGTGCTTGTATATGCCCATAGAATGTCCTAGTTCATGTGCAATTACCCATGCATAAACCCACGTTGAAGTCCAACCCTGAGCGTTTGGTATTTCATTTTCTATATTATTGCTAAAAATAATGCAACCTGTTCTATTTAAATAATAAGAACTGCTTTCGCCAGTTCGCCAAGAAGGATCACCAGATGCCAAATTCGCACAATCAAAGAATCCGTACCCCTCACCTCCATAGCCATAATGTATATTAATACCGTAGAGCCCATCTGTACCCAAAGAAGCATCTGCAGATTTTGCTATAAAAACATGAATATAGTTAGCTGGTTTGTTAACAGAACTAAGCAAATCTTCAGCTTGATGCAAGTTAAGACTTGCAGGAATTCCACTTGAGTTAATAGGGCTTCCTTTGACAATCGTTAAATAAACACCATACGTACTCCAGATACTCTTAACCTCATTTATAATATTGTCCAAGTCAGAACTTCTAATAAAGTCTGAAGAATAATCTATTTGAACAAATACATTTTTTTGCTGACTTGATTGTATGTCTTCAGTATAATCTGCAATATTATATAATGCTTAAGTTGGAAAGATACTTTTGAAAAATTAACTTATGTATAACAAAACTTCAGGAGTATCAAAATGCCGTCAGAAAAAAGAAAACACAGCGCAGAGTTCAAA
>JAKAKL010000135.1 GCA_021824565.1 Bacteroidota bacterium
TAAAGCATCCAATTTTTCTTCCCAGAATTTTTTATACTGATCAATCCACTGTGACACTTCGCTTAGCTTTTCCATTTTAGCTTCGCAGTAGCGCTCACGTCCTTGCTGCTTAACTACAACAAGTCCACACTCAGAAAGAATTTTTAAGTGCTTGTAAATGGCTGCACGACTTACCTTAAAATTCTGAGTTACAGAATTTATATTCATCGGCTGCGCTACAAGCATGCTTAATATTTCTCTTCTTGTGGGATCCGCTATAGCTTGAAAAACATCTCTTCTCATAATATGAAACCTTTCGGTTGCCAATATAAATGAAACCATTTGGTTGCGCAAGTAAAATTTTAAATCCTGCCGTCGTTTTTATGATTATCGTGATTCAAATCATTCACGTTAAATATTCTTTAAAATTATTTCCCGTAGGCAGGCTTATAAGAAAGTAAAAGATTTCCATTCTTAAAAGATCTCGTATTGATCAATTCAAGTTTAAGTTTTTCATTTATATTGGTGAACAACGGAGTTCCTTTTCTAAGGATTATCGGATTTATCATTATTCTGAATTCATCAATCAGATCAGTTCCCATCAGAGAAGAGATTAATTTACCACTTCCGAAAATGTCCAGATCATAATTTGAACTGCGTTTTAATTTCCGAATTTCATCCGCCGCATTGCCTTTAATCAATTTTGAATTATTCCACTCGACTTTGTCCAGCGTTTTTGAAATAACATATTTGGGAAGCGAATTCATTTTAGCCGCAACTATCGGATCATTTTCCAAAGCTTGTTTTGTCTGCCAGTAGCTTGCCATCAACTGGTACGTTACTCTTCCGAACACAAGTCCGCAGATTGAATTTAAATTTTCAATTGCAAACTCATTAAACTCTTTGTCAACATTATGCCAGCTTAAATCGTGGTTTGGACCTTCGAAGAAGCCGTCAAGTGTAGCCAAATTGAATACAATTAACTTTGCCATTGCTAATTCTTTTTTCTAAATGGAATAAATTGTTTTATTAAATCGTCGCGCAGATAAATTCCGCCCCAAACAAATACCGCAAAATAAACCGGAAATAAAGTGTTGCTGAAGAACGGACCAAATGTACGCAGATTCGCTTCCACGGCTCCGCCAAGATAACCGGTGAGTAAGATAGCTGCAAATATCGAAGTCCTCGGAATTACATAAAGAATTGTAAGTACCAAAAGAGTAGCGCCTATTGCCGGTATATATTGCGTCGGATACCCAAACTTTGCGGATGCCTGCATTACATACGGAGCCTTCAGAATTTTTGTAATACTGTCGAAAAGTAAGAATAGAACAGCAAAGCCGCTCATAATTCTTCCAATCCAAATTTTTGCGCCGGTTCTTTGCGCGCTTATCTCTCCCGCGTTGATTGCTTGTGCATCGGTTTTCATAATTTTTTCCTCATATATTTTTTATTTTAGTTTTTAATGATGTCATCTTTAGAAAAAGATGACATCTTTACTTTTATTAAGCCTTCGGATAAGTATAATTTATCATCCATTGGATGCCGAACTTATCTGTCAGCATTCCGAAATAATCGCCCCAGAAAGTATCAGCTAAAGGCATTGTTACTTTTCCGCCTTTCGAAAGTCCGTTAAAAAATTTTGTCGCTTCTTCTTTAGAATCAGTAGTTATGCTTATATGGAAATTTGTACCAGGAGTAACTTTATGCCCCATTGATTCGAGTGCATCGGTAGCCATCAGCGTATTGTTTTTACCGATGGGCAGCGAAACGTGCATCAGCTTTTCTTTTTCATTCGGCTTCAGCTTACCGCCTTCCGGTGTATCGCTAAAGCGCGTTAAGCCGACAAGCTCTCCGCCGAAAATGGATTTGTAAAAATTAAATGCTTCCTCGGTGTTTCCGGGAAAGTTCAAGTAAGGATTGATCGCTTTCATTTTATGATTCCTTTCATTAATGACTAATTATTTTTTACCGGTTCGTAATGGTTCATTACAATTCCGCAATCGAAGCTTACACTATTAACAAGCTTCAAGTTGAAGTTTTTATTTATCTCTTTGAATATCGATATGCCTTTTCCAATCGCAGCCGGGTTGATGAAAAGATGATACTCATCTATCAAATTATATTTTATTAATGAAGAAACAAAAGTTGCGCCGCCGTAAACAATTATTCCTTTTCCCGGCTGCTGCTTTAAGTTATTTACTTCTTCGACTAAATTTCCTTTTGCCAATTTTGTATTTATCCAATCACTTTTATCAAGAGTTTTTGTGAAAACAAATTTCGGCTTATCAACCATCTTCCGCGCAAACGCATATTCGGGGCTATCCGGCTTTACACTCGTCCAGTATGACACAAATCCTTCAGTCATTTTTCTTCCCAGAAGAATCGTGTCGACAGAATCTGTAAGCTCATTTATGTAATTCATATTCCTATTGTCCCAATTCATATTCATCCAATCCTGTTCTCCGTTTGGTCCACCGACAAATCCGTCAATCGTCATCTGAACCTGAAGTTTCAATTTCCTCTTTCCATTCGCGGACATTTGATTTTTCCTTCCTAATTAAAATGTTTTAAACAAATTATACTTCTTCGTAGGCTTTGATTAAGTCATTGCTTTCAATCTTTACCATCTTCATCATTTCCTGCATTACACGAGTTGCTTTTTTCTTATCCTGATCGCTCATCAATTTCATCAATATTGTAGGAACGACTTGCCAGGTTACACCGAACTTATCCGTAAGCCAGCCGCACTGCATTGGATTTCCGCCATCAAGCAGCTTATCCCAAAGTATGTCTACCTCTTTTTGTGTATCGCAATTAATGAATAATGAAGCTGCCGGAGAAAATTTAAATGGGCTGCTGTCCATTGCCATATACTCCTGTCCGTTCAAAGAAAAAACAGCGTGCTGTACTTTTCCCATCGGACCGTTTTCATTCACACCAAACCGGCTTAACTTTTTTATCTCGGAAGACTTATTCCCTAAGGAAGAAAATAATGAAGTGTAATAATTCATTGCTTCTTCAGCTTTATTATCAAACCATAGGAAAGGATTAATTTTTGGTGCATCTCCGGATAAATTAATCTGCCATGATATTCCGTACTTGTCGTCCAGCCAGGCAAATCTTTCGCTGAAAGGATATTTGTCCAGAGGCATTCTGATTTCACCGCCGTCGGAAATTTTCTTAAACAGTTTATTAACTTCGTCTTCAGTTTTACAAGAGACGAAGAATGAAAATGAAGGATTAAATGTAAAGTCTTTTACCGGTCCGCCGTTTAATGCGATGAATTCTTCGCCGAGAAGTTTAAAATTAACCGTCATTACTTTGCCTTTAAGATGAGGCATTGCATCGCCGTATCTGCTGGTGGCTGAGATATTGGTTTCTTTTTCTTTTCTGGAAGTTTCGAACGCAGAAGCGAAAGAAGAAACATAAAAGTTGACCGCTTCTTCCACACCATCATCAAACCATAAAAAAGGATTTATATTTTTCATTTGAGTGTCCCTCCTAAAAATATTTTATTTCGATTATCCGCGTTATTGAATTGCTGGTGCAAATTTACTTCCGCAATCTGCAAAGCGAAAGGCTTGAGTACGACAAATTAGATGGCTGTTTGCGACATTAAGAATTCTAAACGCTATATCTGGCTAAATCTTTCTTCATACTTTACTATTAAACATTAAATTGTCTTAAATGATGATCGGTATGTTTATAGGCTAATTTACCAATCTGATCTTTATCCATCTTACCGAAAAAAGGATGTATTATTGAATGATCATCCGGCTGCCCGTATTCATTTAATTGTTCAATCAACTTTTGTTTGCTGGATTCCAAATTACCGGCATGGTCTTTTATAATTAAGAACGGTAATGTAGGCATGTTTTGAGGCACCGGTTTTTCATCCTTTAGAAGTCTTCTTAAAGCCAGTTTTCCAAAAAGAATTCCTAGGAATGTTTGTTTGGACTTTATTCTTCCCATCGAAAGCTCATTCCATAAAATACAATGCCTTATCATTTGATCAACATTCATCTTTCCCCATTTAGGTTTAGAATTTTCTCTTAATAAATTAATTCTATTGATTAATCCGGCTCTGATTTCCTCGTCTAAAACAGATTTCATTTTTGATATTTCGTTGTTTTTTGGTTTTTAAAAGTTTTTGCCGGCACACATATAAGATTTAAATCATCTTTCAAAAAATATTTTTCCATTCTGATCTCCAAGTATTTTAATTGTACATCACTTGGTTTCTGTTACAAACTTACTCCACGCGCTTTCTAAACAAAAGGTGCAAATACGACAGTTTGGGTGGTCATTTGCGGCAACCCTATTTTTAATCCGCCACAGGCAGTTAAAGCCCAAAAGAGTTTCTGCAATTTCGATTAACGATGAGACTGCAGAAGCATTGTGTTTGAAAAGAAAGAATTATATTAGCAAAATCAAATGAAGATTGAGATATGAATAATTTAAATCTGCACGGTGCCGATGAAAAAATTCATCAAGCTATGATCAACTTCGAAGGAATAACTTCAAACAGTCACCGTTATGGTGGAACTGAATACAAGCTTGGTAAAAGAGAGATCGGACACGTACACGGAAATTTTCTTGTCGATATTCCTTTCCCGATGAAAGTGCGAAACGAGATTGTAGAGAGAGGTGAAGCTGAGCCTCATCATATTCTGCCGGAAAGCGGATGGGTAAGTATTTACTTAAAGGACGAACAAGACATTGACAGAGCAATTTCTCTGTTAAAAAAATCATACCAACTGGCTCTTGAACAAAAGGAGAAAAGGTTAAGTGAAAAAGAATACTGATACAATGCCGGCATTTTCATTTAAGTCGCAAAAATTATTTCGGGAATGGCTTGAAAAGAATTTTGATTCTTCAACCGGAATTTGGCTGAAGTTTTATAAAAAAGATTCCGGCGAATCTTCAGTTAGTCATGACGAAGCACTGGACGAAGCAATTTGTTTCGGATGGATTGACGGGCAGTTAAAAAAGTCTGATGATAAATCATGGTTACAAAAATTTACTCCAAGAAGACCAAAGAGTATTTGGTCCAAGAAAAACGCAGAGCGAGCGGAAAAATTAATTAAACTTGGAAAGATGCAGCCGTCCGGCTTGAAAGAAATTAAATTAGCAAAAGACGACGGAAGATGGGAGAAAGCTTATGATTCTCCAGCCGACATGAAAATCCCGGATGATTTTCTGAAAGAAATTTCCAAACAGAAAAAAGCTCTTAAGTTTTTTGAAACACTTAACCGCGCTAATCTTTATGCAATCGCCTGGCGTTTGCAGACTGCTAAAAAGCCGGAGACAAGAGAAAAACGGATGACGCAGATTATAGAAATGCTTTCTAAAGGTGAAAAGTTTCATTAAATTAATTTAACAGTAAATTTAAAAAGTATATGCAGAAGTATGCAGCATTTCTTCGCGGTATAAATGTCGGCGGGAACAAAAAAGTTCCGATGGTTGAACTCAAAAAAGTTCTTGAGAAAATCGGTATTAAAAATGTAAAAACTTTATTGGCATCGGGGAATGTTGTGTTTGAAGCAGATTCAAATAAAATTGATGAATTACAAGCTACAATTTCCACTGCAATTGAGAAAGCATTTAAGTTCCCCGTTCCGGTATTGCTTAGAACATTCGATGAAATTAAAAAAATTATTGCTCTGGATCCTTTTAATAATATAACTGTAACACCGCAAACAAGGTTGTACGTTACATTCCTTACTGAAAAAGTTAAAGATAAAGCTTCTTCAAACAAAGTTTCGCCGGATAAATCATTTACGATTCTTTCAAAAAGAAAATCAGAAGTTTTTTCTGTCCTTGATCTTTCGATAACCGGTACTCCCGAAGCAATGAGCGCGCTTGAAAAAGAATTTGGTAAAGAAGTAACTACACGAAACTGGAATACTATTTTAAAATTAGCTTCGCTATAGGCGCCTAAGTATTGTGAATTGAAACACATTCAATTATGTACTACGACGACTACCAAAATTCTATCATAATTTTTTTTTAACTTTTTGGTGCGGTTAATCCATTTAACAAAGATTTTATTTCAAACTTATTTAGTGAATTGTATGAAACACGTATCGATTCTAATACCAAAGGGACACACAAGTTTAGTAAATATTGAAGGCACCCATCAAATACTTGGCGAAGTAAATAATATTCTATCAGAGATGGGACGTGATCCGATTTTCAATGTGAAGCTTGTTGGACTTTCCAGAGTAACAACGCAAACTTCCGGATTGTTCACAGTTAATCCGGATGAACTAATTAAAGAAGTTAAGAAAACCGATTTAATTTTTATTCCAGCTTTGCACGGCGATCAAGTTAAAGCCCGCGAGATGAACAAAGAATTTATTCCGTGGATAATCAATCAATATAAAAACGGCGCTGAGATTGCGAGCTTCTGCATCGGCTCTTTCTTCCTTGCATCTACCGGGCTGCTTAAAGGAAAACAGTGTACGACTCATTGGCTGTCTGCAAATGAATTTAGAAACATGTTCCCGGATGTTATTCTTCTTGACGACAAAATTATGACAGCTCAAGACGGCATTTACACAAGCGGCGGCGCTTATTCTTATTTGAATCTTCTTCTTTACCTAATTGAAAAATATGCCGGAAGAGATGTAGCGCTGATAATTTCAAAAGCGTTTATGATTGATATTGATAAAGACAACCAGTCGCAGTTTATAATCTTTAAGGGACAAAAAGAACACGATGACCTCGAAGTAATAAAAGCGCAGGAATTTATTGAGAAAAATTTTAACGAAAAAATAACTGTCGATCAATTAGCAGACATGCTTGCCTTAAGCCGCCGCAGCCTTGAGCGGAGATTTAAAAAAGCTACATGCAATACCGTTACGGAATACATTCACAGAGTAAAAATTGAAGCTGCAAAGATGAGTCTTGAATCTTCGCGAAATAATGTGAACGAGGTGATGTACAAAGTCGGCTATGCGGATCCGAAAGCTTTTCGCGTAACTTTTAAAAGAATTACTGGCTTGTCGCCGGTTCAATACAGAAATAAATATAATCGACAGGCTGCGGTGTAGTTCATCCCGCAAAGAGTTAAGGTTGCATCTATAATAATCACAAATTATTTTATTCTTGTAAACTCTATAAATTCGACGGGCGCGCCGTTTTCGATTATCATCGCAGTTTCACACCACTCGATGGAACGCTTACTTCGCCGAGCAGTTCTTTGCCTTTGATAGCCGAATCCAGATCATCAACTTCAAAAGCTATGTGAGGAATTTTTTATAATTTAGGAAACCGGGCTGTCCCTTTGCAGTGTTGTTAAAATAGAATAAGCTAAACAGGTATTTGGCAAGCTTCAGACAATAAATGAAGTAATGTATGAAGTTGCTTATTCAGATGAAAAAGCATTCCGCGAAGCCTTCAGAAAAATCACCGGCATCTCTCCGCTTCAATATAGAAACAAGTACTGCCGCTATATTTTATCTTAAGGAAATCTATTTGAAATAAATTTTATATTCCCATGGCTTTAATTCAATTTTTTTTGACGATGAAAGCGAAACTTTAATGCCCGAAAATAGATCGGTATAATCACCGTTAATTAAACCGCTGCTAAGATCTCTTTCAACTGTTTTACCGGATAAATTAAAAATTGCAAAAATTTTGCTGCCGTCTTTTTCTCTGACAAAAGAATAAACAGATTTATCCTCCGGCGAAGAGACAAGTTTAAGCTTGCCGCCTTCTTCACCCTCAAACAAAGCTTTGTTAGTCATTCTTAAATTAAAAAGTTTTGTATAGAATTCGCGGTACGGAGAAGGTTTCCAGTTTATAGGATCTTTGTCAAAGAATTTCAATCTCTTGTGCATCCCGATTTCCTGCCCGTTATACATCAGCGGCATTCCCGGAACGACAACAGTAAGCGCTGCAAATGTTTTGGCGGCATCGCCGAACTTTTCAAACTCAGTTCCATTCCAGCTATTCTCATCATGGTTGGAAGTGAATCTCATTCTAAAAGAATTATCTGGAAATTTTTTTGCGTCTTTGACAAAATAATTTGCAACGTCAGCGGCATCTTTTTTACCGATGTAAACCTCGTGCATTAAATCGTACAAGGTCCAGGAATAAGTCATGTCAAATGCTTTTAGCTGCAATCCGGGCTTCTCGGCTTCTGCAAGCATAAAAACCGGTTTGATTTTTTCTAATTGATTTCGAGCTTCATCCCAAAAAGGTGTTGGAACCATATCTGCAACGTCGCAGCGAAATCCATCTATGTCGCAGTTTTTTACCCAAAATTCCATAGCATTGATCATAGCGGTCCACAATTTTTTATTAGAATAATTTAGAGCAATAACGTCCGTCCAATCTTTTACAGGAGGAACAAAATTTCCAGCGGAGTCTTTTTTATAATAGTCAGGATGTTCCTTCGTCCATACATTGTCCCACGAAGTATGATTCGCCACCCAATCAATAATAGCATACATTCCCATTTTATGAATTTCCGCAACAAGAGACTTAAACTCTTTTAATGTTCCAAATTCAGGGTTAACTGCTTCATAATTTTGGACAGAGTAATAGCTGCCAAGCTTTCCTTTACGGTTCTTCTCACCTATAGGATTTATCGGCATAAACCAGAGAATTCCTATGCCCATTTTTTTTAACTCCGGAAGATGCTTTGCAAAATCTGCGAAGCTCCCGCTCTGCGAATATTGTCTTAGATTGACTTCGTAGATCGTTTGACTATAACTCCACGATGGATGATGCACTTCAGACTTTACCTGCGCGGCTGCTTTGTAAAATGAATTGCTTAATATGAATACCATAATTAAAATAATTGATGCAATTTTAGAAATGCGAATTTCTTCGCTTCTGCTTTTTGAAATGAACATAATTTATCTTCTCGTTTACTAAAATGTGATTTAACAAATAATAATTTCTTAGACCTTTCAGGTAAGTTGCGCATTTGCAGAAAAACAGTTTGTGAAAATTATATCTTGAAAATCTGCGGGTTTTTTTGATCAGCATTTTTTATTTCGGACGCCTTTGGCTGATCGCCTTGATATGGTCCTCCGACTTTTTTATTAGGTTCAAGCACCTTCTCAATCATTAGCTTTTCTCTTACCTTCTGATATTTTTGTAAAGCAGTCTGCTGTTTTAGAATTTCTTCGTGAAGACGCTTTCTCATACTTACCATTTTCGCAAGACTGCCTTTATATTCTTCGTGTTCTACTTTAATAGCCCCTATGCTCGCCTGAAGCTGTGCAAGCTCTTTCATCGCTTCATCTATTTCTTCGCGGTAACTCTGAAGCTTTTCTTCGTATTCTTTAATATCATCAAACTGCTTTTCCTTTTTATCCTCTATTTTTGTAAAGCTTTCGTTATAAATTTTTAAAAGCTCCTGCAGACTTTTTTCTAAAAGAATTTTCTTTTTAAGCAGCAATTCAGTTTCTAGACGCAGATCAGAATTAAAATTTTTCTTTTCGATAGCAGACTCGTCTAATTTTAGTAGCTCGTTCTTTACACTGTCGCGCTGTTCTGAAAACCTGCGCAGCGATTCCTCAATTGATTCTACTTCTGCATGACGAATATTTAGTACTTTTTCACTCTCTTCAAGCGAAGCAATTTTTTCAAACAGCAGCTGATCTTTTTCATCAAGATCTTTTTCTTTCTTCAATACTATCTGCTCAAGAACATTTCGCTTCTTATTAATCTCATTCAGTTCCATGTTAAACTTCTGGAACATTTTGGTAAACCGCTCTTCAAGCTCAAAATTGCTTTGCTCAATTTCCTTTTTCCTTTTTTCGAGGAGGGGAACTATTTCCTGCATCTTGATTTTTTGTTCGGAAAGCTTGTCTATAACTTCTCTTTCCTGAGCAAACTTCTGTTGTATTTCGCTCTTTAGATCCTCATATTTTTTCGTTTCGTCTTTCAGTTCGTTCGATCTTTTTTCAAGTGTGAGGATTTCAAGGTTCAGCTTTGAAAGACGTCCAGCTTTTATCGTTAACGTTTGGTCTATGGCATAAAGTTCTTTTTCTTTGAACCCGTTTTCTTCATTAAGCTTTTTAGATTTTTCTTCAAGCTCGTTTATAAGATTTCTTTTTTTATCAAGCTCCCGCTGGAATTCTTCAATTTCTTTTACAGATTGGCTTTTCTCTTTTTCTTCAGCTAAAAGTTTTTCAAGCCTATTGCGGATGCTCTTTTCTTTTTCATGCAGCTCCGATAAGTTTTGTATAACAGTTTCATATTCAAACTTAATTGACTCTAATTTTTTCGTCGATTCTTCTATCTCGCGGTTTTTTGCGTCTATTTCAGTTTGAAGCCGGCTTTGTTTTTCTTCGTAGGAAAGAATCTTGCCGCTGGAATCATCCAGCTCATTTTGAATTTCATTCTGCTTTGATAAAAGCTCAAACTTTTGATCATCGATTTGACTCAACTCTTCCTTACGCAATTCTACAAGCCGCTGAAGCTCGGCTTCCTGCTCGGTTAATTCTTTGATCCTTTGATTTGCTTCTGCAACATATCTATCTAGCTCGGCTTTCTGACTTTCGTTTTCGCCAGATGGAATTGGCTCTTCGGTTTCGCTTAACGTATTTTCGTTTGAAGTGAGGCTTTCAAGGTTGTCAACATGACCGGTATATGAAAGAATGGTATTCTGTAGTTCATCCTTCATCTCATTCAAGCTGTCAATTCTTTTTTGAAGCTCTACAATCTGATTCCTTTTTTGTTCTTCTTCAATCTTAAAAGAATTAATATTTTCCTGGATTGAAGATTTATTTTTATTTAACTCAACAACTTCCTTTCGAAGCCTTACTAATAATTCTTCAAGATACCTTACATTCTCCTGCTTCTCGTTAATAAAATGAAGCTTCGTTTTTAATTCTTCATTTTCATAACGGAGTTGTTCTAATTCTTTTGAGCTAAAAAGTCCCATGCAAATACCTTAACATGAATTAATAAAATACTTGTCGAATAATTACAGACATCAACATAATTAATACTTCTATAATTTTCAATTAAAAATTGTTGTTTCATATCTTTGGAATTAAGCCGGATATTATTATTAGATTATTGGAAGGGGCTAAAATAGTTTCAGGCTTCGCCGTTTTTAATTTTCATCCGCCATCTGATCTTTTGAATTTGCCGGTTGATTATAAGATCTGCAAGTGCCGAGGGAATGTATTCTTTGTTTTGGGGAGAAAATAATTCGTGCAGTTCTTCTTCACCGACATCAATGCGGTAAAGAAGATTTATTACGCCGTCATAATCCCGGTCCATCATATCTGATAGCTTTTTGGTAAGATATATTTTAAAGTCATTCAGCGTCTTGATATTCTCATTGTTGAGCTCAATATCATATCCGCTCTGCCTCATTGTGCTTGAGATAAGATTGGAAACGGCAAAAACATTCGTAGGTTCTTCTTCCGACAACTCGTTATCCTAATAATTTATTAAACAAAACCATTACACGGGAACAGCAAAAGGGAAAAAATAACTTCAATTATTTTTATTAATTAGTGCTCTGAAAAAATAGATTGTATTTAGGCTTTATGAATCGATCCAACAATTTTATACGAAGCGTAAGAAAAAAATGGAGCAGCAAATACATCTATCGAATAATGAACATGCTGCAAAAGAACAGATGCGGCTACAAGAGCAGTAAATATTAAAAACAAATTCTTAAAGAATTTATTTTCTGTAATAAGGAAGAACAGAAAAAGTGTAGCAGTATGCCCAGAAAAAAATAAATCTTTCGTAAGAACTTTTCCAGTACCAAAATACTGCACAAAAGGATCATTGAGCTGGATCATACCTGCCGGCGGATTGAGCGGCATTAAATACATCGCAATAATTCTAATTATAATCATCAGCGCGTACGCCTGTATCGCGAACATTAATTTCTGCGGATGCCTTACTAAAAGGAGAAAAAAAATAATTATTGAAAAATATATTAAGGTAAAAACAAGCCACGTAAGGTTAATTGCGCCAAAAGTTTTAAGAACCGGATCATCGAGTACCACACCTTTGCGCTGTTCAGCATAATTTAAGATTTGTGTTAAGAAATGCAGAACAAAGATGAGAAGTATTACCGTAACGATAAATTCTATTAATAATTTCTTATTGTCAAAAAATTCCCGCCAGCTCATAATAACTTATTTCCCGGTAGATTTTTTTTCACAGAGTTCGGTAAGTACACCGTGTGTAGATTTCGGATTAATAAAAGCAATATCAAACTCCTCTGCGCCTGCTCGTTTAGATTTATCGATCAATTGTATTCCATTAGCTTCAAGTTCCTTTAACGAACTATTCACGTCGTCAACAGCAAATGCTATATGATGAATTCCTTCGCCGCGCTTTTCAATAAATTTTTCTACCGGTCCGCCTGTCCCGGTACTTTCAAGAAGTTCTATTTTAACTTCTCCTATTTTAAAGAATGCAGTCTTAACTTTCTGTTCATTCACTTCTTCAATCAAATAGCATTTTAGTCCGAAAATATTCTCGTAAAGCTTTATCGCTTCATCAAGGTTTCTAACTGCGATTGCAATATGTTCAATCTTTTTTATAAGCATTTAAGCAGAGCTAAAATTATAATCTATCAATCAAATATTTTTTCATGAAAAACTTAAGTGAATAAAATTGAAAGTGCAAATCAGCTTCTTAATATTTAAAGGTTGAATTTCTATTTGTTCATCAGCATCACAATAGTGTTTGCATATTTCGATTAATGTATTATTTTAATTTATATCTTATTTCCGCATAGATGAAAAGGAAGAATAAAAATTATGCTAATGAAACAGTTTGCTAAATCGAAATACAAAATATCGCAGCTTGGATTCGGCTGCTGGGGAATTGGAAAGTCAATGTGGATCGGTGCAGACGATATGGAGTCGAAAAAAGCTTTAGTCAAAGCTATTGAAAAAGGAATCAATTTTTTTGATACGGCACTTGTATATGGCAACGGGCACAGCGAGAGGCTTGTGGGAGAAGCTGAAAAAGAATCCGGTCGACAGTTATTTATTGCATCTAAGATCCCTTCAAAAAAAATGGAGTGGCCTGCATCTGATAATTCTACTCTCAAAGAATCATTCCCTGCAAAATATATTATTAGTAAAACCGAGGAAAGCTTAAAGAATCTAAGAAGAGATTATGTCGACCTTATGCAGTTCCATGTTTGGAATGATAAATGGTCGAAGGAAGATGATTGGAAAGAAGCGATTCATAAATTAAAGAAAGACGGCAAGGTGAGATTCTTCGGAATCTCAATTAACGATCATCAGCCTAATAACGGAATTGAAGCCGGTAAGACTGGGCTTATTGACTGCTTCCAGGTTATATTTAATATCTTCGATCAAAAACCCGCAGAAAAACTATTTCCTTTTTGTCTTGAGAACGGAATAAGCATCCTCGCAAGAGTGCCGTTCGATGAAGGCGCACTTACCGGGAATATTGATCCTTCAACCGAATTTCCTGTAGGCGATTTTCGTAATAATTATTTTAAAGACAAGCGCAAAGTTGACGTGAAACTTCGCGTTGATAAAATATGGAATGATGTGAAAACTGAAGCGGCTTCAATGGCTGAAGCTGCTCTAAGATATATTATAAGCTTCCAGGCAGTAACTTCTGTAATACCCGGAATGCGAAAAGAAAAAAATCTTCTGGCTAATATTAACAGTATTGAAAAAGGACCCCTTCCTCCAAAAATTCTCGAAAAATTAAAAGTGCATCACTGGGAAAAGAATTTTTATTTGTAAAATTTAAAACAAAGATTTCATGCCGGCAAATGCTGCTTAAAAAATTCAAGCGTTAAAACCCATGCCTGTTTCGCTGCATCGGGATTATAGCTTGAACGTGCATCGCAGAAGAATGCGTGACCTGCATTAGAGAAAATAACATTTGTAAATACTTTTCCGTGTTCTGTCAACCGGCTGGTTAAGTCATCGATCTGGTCCTTGCCTATATTTTTATCAAGCCCGCCCCAAAATAAAAGCAGCGGACCTGAAGAGTTTTGAAGCTGATCTCCCATAGTTTTTGCGATCGCGCTGCCGTAGTAAGAAACGGAAGCTTTTAGATGTACTTTTAAGTTAGCAAGCACAGAAACTCTTCCGCCCATACAATATCCGGTCGATACAATCTGATCTTTTTTTACATGCGAATTTCCAGTCAGCCATTCGTATGAAGCCGTAATATCAGCCGTCAAATCGCTTTGGTTCAATGCTTGAATATGAGGCATCACAGAAGGAAAATTGTTGTAATCTCCCTGGAATCCTGGAGCGGTGCGGTGAAACAGTTCCGGAGCGACAGCAACATAACCTTCATTCGCAAATCTTTTTGCCAAATCCTTAATATGATCATTCACACCAAAAGCTTCCTGGAAAAGAAGAAGACCCGGATATTTCTTACCGTCATCAGGACGAGCAGTAAAAGCGCTCATCTTCGTTCCGTCGGATATATTTAACGAGATCATTTCAGAATTAATTTTCATAAGATTTTCCTCATGCATTATTCAAGATATAAACTAATAAAAATATTTTAAATTAATTACAACGGGAATTCTATCCTATTTTGATAATTAATTGCGAGCCGGAAACTGTTGTCTGAAACTTTTGAAGCGGTGCGCCGGCAGGACCTTGAGTTACATTCCCGTTTAAATCAAAGCGCGAGCCGTGACAGGGACAAACAAACTGGTTGCTTCCCGAATCAAAGTTTGTAATCTGGCAGCCTTGATGTGTACATATCGACGACAACGCGTTGTACACGCTTGTCGAAGGATGATCGACTAAAACCGATCCGTTTGAAAAATTAACCAAAGCCGCTGTGCCCGTATTTGCTATTGGCGAAGACGAACCAATACTTACTACCACATTAGTTCCCGATGTCGTTCCCTGAACTGTAGACAGATTGGAACCCGCAGGTCCCGTAATATTATTCTTGCAGCTTTCTAGAAAAGGACCTAACGCACCAGGCAGCGCCAGGATGATTCCCCCTTGTATAGTTTTTATAAAAAAATCTCTACGTGAAACTTTCATTGTCATGTACTCCAATAAGAAATCGAAATTCAGAAAAATTAAATATTAAAAAATTGTTTAAAAGTGAATGTAAGCTTATCGTTCACCGGTACCATAAACAGCGACGGTCTCTCAATCTTGAATTCAGTAAGGCTTATACTAAATGTCCCCGTAATGGTAAGATTATACTGCGTCCATTGTGAATAGGCGTCGATTATAACATTTTTAGTAACACCGTGAAATGTAAGCTTGCCGTAAATTTTTAAACTGTCTCCGTTTTGTGTTATCGAAGAGCTTAAGAATTTTGCGTCAGGGTAAGTGAGAGCGTTTACGACTTCCATTGCGTGCGAATCGCGGTTTGAATTTTCGCTGTTAAATGAAGTAACAGCAACCATCACCAGAGCCTGCTTGATTTCTTTTGTCTTAACGTCTGCATTGATTAAACAAAGTGAACTCTTGCTCGTTGCTTCCACTTCATGAAGCGGGTGAGTTATTTTATATGTAATCCATGAATACTGTTCTTCGGCTTGATATCTTTTTACCTGCGGACGTAATGTTGACAAAGGAATAATCACGCTAAGTAAAAGAAGGATTATTTTGATTTTCATTTTATACTCCATATTAAAAAGTTATTACAAGCATAGAAGCGGTAAATACCGCGGTAGTTAAATAGCCTGCAATTTGATGATAATGTGCTTGATCCATATTAAAGATGCGTTTGTGCCTTATAGATGAACCAAGGATAGGAGTAATAATCATCCCGGCAAAATGCACCCACGCTAATATTTTATGAATGCCTGTGGTTCCGCCTTCGCCGGTTCTAATTATCGGCGGCGGAGATAATATTGCAAGCAGACCCGTGGCGGTATATGAAAATATTGTAGCTGAGACTAATGCTTGATGAATATCTCCCTGGTTTCGATGCCCATCAATAACGCGCTGACCGAAGTATGCGGCTGACCACATTAAAGCTAATGTGGTAAATCCTCCGATCTGATGAGCGATAAGCATTGCTCTTCTAATTTTAATTTCTCTTTCGCGAACTTCCGGCGTTAGCGGAGGCTCAATACCTATTGTTCTAACAAAGCCTTTTTCTCCCCACAAGAAATTTTCCATAAAGCTGATTTTTGTTGGAAGCAATAGAGGTTTTGGCTGCGCGAAAAGTGAATCGGCGCTGCTGAAACTTAATGCGCCTGCTGTGTCTCCGGAAATGGATGAGTCGGGCATAAAAGCTAAACTTCTAATTTTGTTTTCTTTCAGCTCGACTTGTGCGGCAGAAATATTTTCTGCTAAATCATTACCGGGTAAAAAAGAAACGAAATCGGGACCGGGAAGTTGTTTCGTTTCATAGTTAGAAGGAACTTGAGCCGGCAAAAAATTTGTGAATAACACAAGTGTCATTGCCACAGCAAGTTTCCTTTTGATTACAAGCTGATTTATTTTAGCTTGAATCCGGCTTACAGTATGAACCATGGATCTCCGTTTATTAGTTTAAAAAAATAAAAGCACCGCGATAAAAACGTTAAAAGTCATTCTTCTCCGCACAAAAGAAAAAACTTTTAACAAATTTTTATACGCGATGCCTTCCAATAAGTTATAGGCAAATATAAATAGTATCTTTTTTAACTTTCAATACAGCCTTGTTATCGCTTTGATTTCTAACACATTAAAAAGTTCTATTACTTTTTCTCAAATGAATCAAAAATATTTTTAGCATGGTAACGGGAATTTTCAATGAACCACTTGCCGTTATCCATTCCGCCGCAGACAACTCCTGCCAGAAACAATCCGGGCACATTTGTTTCAAATGTATTCTCATCAAAGCAGGGAGTGCGCTGCTCATCGTTAAGAATTTGAACTCCGGCTTTCTCCAATAAATTAAAATCTGAGTGATATCCTGTCATGGCAAAAACAAAATCGTTTTTCAAAATAACATTCCCATCCGGTGTCTTAATTTCAACTTCATCTTCTTTGATATTTATAATCTTTGAATTGAAATATGCTTTAATGCTTCCTTCTTTTATCCGGTTGTCAATATCAGGCTTAACCCAGTATTTAACATTGTCTTTAATTCTATCCTCGCGAATTACCATTGTAACATCCGAGCCGCGGCGGTAAGTTTCCAATGCAACATCAACTGCAGAATTTGCAGCGCCGACTACTATTACTTTTAGATATGCATACGGATGGGCTTCATCAAAATAATGTTTTACCTTGGAAAGATTCTCTCCGGGAACTTTTATATAATTGGGTTCATCGTAGAAACCAGTAGCGATAATTACTTTCCTGCTTGAATATTTTCTTTTATCTGAGATGATATGAAAAAATTCATTCTCCTTTTTTATATCAAGAACTTTTTCATAATTGTTAACACTTAAATTCCATGATTGTTTTACGCGGCGGAAATATTCAAGAGCTTCTCTTCGAGTCGGCTTATCGCCGTGAGATACAAATGGAACTTCGCCGATCTCCAATCTTTCCGATGTTGAAAAGAAAGTCATATTTGTCGGATAATGGAAAATAGAATTTACAAGGCAGCCTTTTTCAATTATTAAATGAGAATAGTTTCTTTTCACAGCCTCTATCCCGCATGTAATACCGATAGGTCCGGCGCCGATTATTACAACATCAAAAATATTTTCAGACATAAATTTCCTTAAGCTAAAAAATCATAAAGGAAATTTAATCAATTAGGCAAATAAGAAATTTGATCTGTGTTAAATGTGGCGGAGGAAAAGCTGAGTTATCAAAAATGTATCTTTAAAAAAAATCTTTAAGGAATAATTTCAATTAAGGAGCAGGTCAGGCGGATATTTTTGATTTCCTTATCGTTTTTTTTAAAACCTTTGAAACTAATCGACCTTTCAAAGTTTTCTCTATCTCTTTTGCTTTGGCAAATAGCAGCGAAAGGTCTCCATTGCATTCCTTTTCTATCTCTCGACGATTTTTCCTTACTTCTTCTACGATTGGGTCTGTCCACATATTATAGCTCCATTAGTTCTTCTGGTGTACATATTATTGGCGTTAACATTTTTATATCCTTTCTTTATTAATGCACTATGGTAAAATACTAAATGCCTAATATGAAGCAAACTGTACTTACTTATCTAGGAGATAGAGATGAAACCTTTTCAATACGATGCCATCTCTACCGCCAACATCCAACCCCCAACAATACAACACCCAATCACTGCACTCTGCTTGCGGCTTCGCTCCACGGACCTTCGCCCGCTGTGTTTACAGCGCGCACCCGGTAAAAATACCTCACGCCTTTTTGAACATTGTCGTCCACAAAGGTTAACCTGGTCGTTGTTTTAAATAATTTCAGCTCGGGAACTATATTCGTCGTTGAAGCATCTGCGCCCGCGCCTTTATACCACTCGTACTGGTCAGCGTTAGAATCCGGCGTAGTCGAAACAATAAAACCCTGCCCGTCAATATCATCCTGCAGCCTTACATGAAGCGCTTCGACCGGGCTTGTTCTTTTCGATCTCGGCTTGCGGAGCCGAATCCCGTATGCGTTGAGCTGCACCGCGTCGCTTTTATGATATGCGATCGCCGAGTTCTCCATATCGTCTGCAAACTTTCCCGAAGCCGCCAGCGCTCTCCTCGCATTTACTTGCACTATTGATAATGTTTCCTTCGCTTCGTCTATTGCTTTGGAAGAATTTTCTAAAATTGTTATCTGCGCCTGCACCGTTTCCGGCGTTTCATCCGGCTTCGTCCATTTTTCCGGATTTTTTAACATCCCGTTAAGTAAATCTTTTAAGCGGAATATTGCGTCTGAGAGGTATTTCACCATTTATCTATCCTCTTCCTTTCTTTTTGTATGTTGTAATTTTTGTTGTTTAAGTAATTAGTCTTAGCATGTCAATATTTTCACATAGACTATTGTCCATGCTGCTGTTAATTTGTCTAAATTTTCATCAAACAAGCATATTTTTATCTAAAATATCCATATTTATAATATTTATTTAGATATTATTATTATCTATTTATGAATTAATATTATCTTTTTGAATAATATTATTATCTATTTGCAAATTGATAATATCTTTTTGAATAATAATATTATCTTCTTCCATATTTATAATATCTTTTTAAATAATGATATTATAAATTCTTCTAATAATATTTTTTATTCGCAAATTCATAATATCTATACGGAAATGGTTATTATATATAGGCATATTTTAATTATTCATTCGCCTATTTTAATTAACTATTTTATAATAATTATTATCTTTAGTCGAATTAATAATATGTTTTCGCAAATAGACATTATCTTTTCCGGGATTAATAATATCTTTCTAAGAATTTATATTATCTATTCCGGCATGTGTAATAATATTATTTACGCCGGAAGTTATTATAAATATGATCGACTTATTTTTTCCGGCTCAATTTATCAAAGAACAAGAATTTTTATTTCATCTTTGCAAATCGAATCTTAGCACATCAAATCTGTTTCTTCTAAGCCTGAAACGTCAAATCAAAATTTTCAAATAAATAGGAAACACTAAATAATTTTTGGGAAGGTCCCGCTATTAAGAATTAATTGCCCCTGTATAAAGATCTCCGCTTTGCAATTAATTCTTTAAGTCAGTCGAATTTATTTTTGCAGTTTGTAATTATAAGATGAACTCTCATTAAAAAACTCCTTTGCGCGATATAGTTTTAAGTTCAGCAAAAAGACTAATTATATTAATTTTTAAAATCAATCAAATTCTTTAAGAGATTTTTCACAAAATATTTTGATCGAAGGTAAATGAGAAAATGAAAAAAGCGGCATTATGAGAATGCCGCTTTTAAATAAACTCTAAGGAATTATTTCGATCAAGGCGCTTGCCACCGTTTCGCTTTGATCATTCAAGAGGAATACCCTGTAAAACCCGGGCTCGGCAAATTTAAGATCGCTGTCTTCATTTTTAGAAAAGAATACGTACTTCATATCCGGTTCAATCGTATAATTGAACTTTTTGTAGTACTCGAATTTGTGAGTGTCGGGGTTATACTTATCAAACTGAATATAGCAGTCTTTTAATCCAAGCGCGTGGCTTGACTTGACCATAACAGTAAGATATCCTGTTGTGAATCTATCGCTGATATTGACCTCTCCGTATTGGTCATCGTACCTTTCACAGAAATACATGACCGGAGAACTTTGTGCAAGTGTAATTGTCTTCATTCCCGAAATTATTAGAATGAACAATAACACCGAAACGATCCTGAAGCTTTTCATATTTACTCCTTTATAATTGTTTATATAAAAGTATAGGACAATTTTGTACAAGAATTTATAAACTCAAATATTAATTTTCAATAGCAGAGAGAAAAATATTTTTCCGCATATTTTTTCCTGGAAAAAATTGTTTAAAGATAAAATTATACTTAATTTTTCACCGTCGATTAAAAACCAATGAACTCACAAGATCATAAAGAAAATATTATTTGCAACTGGTGCGGACAGCCGGGCTGGATAATCTGGGTGCATGGTCACGGTCAATGCTCCGTTTGCGGTATCAATGTAGATGAATGCTGCCGCGGCGAACAGTGTGAGATTCATTTAAAAGAGGAAACGCCGGATAAAAACACCACAAAAAAAATTAAAGATGATAAATAATATTACATTCGATCTTGACGGAACTTTGGTCGATTCCTTCAAAACAATTTACAAGACTACCGTAAGATCGCTGGAGTATCTTAATATTTTCAGCGAAGTGGATGAGAATGAATTTTACAAGCTTATCGGCTATCATTTCATCGACATATTTAAGCGGCTTCATATTCCGGTTAATGATTTTAATGAATTTATTTCCGTCTATAAAAAATTTTATTTCGATTACATAGATGATTCCGTCATTTTTAACGGTCTTATCGGCGTCCTCGAAAGTTTAAAGGAAAAGAATATTTATGTTTCCCTGCTGACAACCAAGGCGCAGGATCAGGCGGATAAGATAATCGACCATTTCAATCTCAGGAAATATTTTTCAGTTGTTATGGGAAGAAGGAACGGCGTTGCAGATAAGCCCGCCGCCGAGCCTCTGCTGATCATATCAAATCAACTAAACGTAAGCCCCGGGAATATTCTGATGGCGGGAGACACTGAATTAGATATCCGCTGCGGTAAAAATGCCGGCGCTAAAACATGCGGCTGCTTCTACGGCTACCGTTCTAAAATTATTCTGCAGGAAGAAAACCCGGACTATTTAATCGGCTCAATCGAAGAGATAATGAAAATAGTCGGCGAAGAAAATAACTATTAGATTATTTAAAGAAGCTTCGCTAAAATTTCATCGCAGATCGCATAACCCTTTTTAGTAAGTTCGATATAATCATCTTCGAGCTTGACATATTTTTCATCCACAAGATTCTGAAAAATATTTTTATTCTTCACAAGCCAACCCTCGCCGAATTTTTTTTGAAATTCTTTTACATCAATACCCTTGCTCCTCAAAGCGAGCATTACATATTCGTCAAGCTTTTGTTCGCCGGTTATTACTTCATGATTTGCTTCGGCATTATTATTTTCTTCAATCGCATTTATATAATGTTTCAGGCTTGAAAAATTCCACCATCTCTTTTTGTTAAAAAAAGAATGTGCAGACGGACCGAAGCCAAGATAATTTTTATATCTCCAGTAAGCATTGTTATGACGGCATTCAAAGCCGGGCAGAGCGAAATTGGAAACTTCATACTGCATAAACCCGGATGATGTTAGATAATCAATAGTCATTTCATAAAGATCGGCATCGTGATCATCATCCTGCAATTTTATTTTGCCGTCGATGACCATTTTATTTAAAATAGTGCCGCGCTCTAATATCAAGCTGTAAGCAGATATATGCTGAAGCGGAAGCGTTACGGCTGTTTCAAGGTTTTGCTTCCACATATCTTTTGTTTGTTTTGGAAGATTAAAGATCAGATCAATATTAATATTATTAAAGCCTGATTCTTTTGCGTCGTAAACTGTTTGAACGGCGGTTTGTTTATCATGGATCCTCGTTAAAAATTTCAGCTCATCTTCATGAAACGATTGCACCCCGATGCTGATCCTGTTGATTCCGATCTGCCTGAACGATTCCAATTTTTTTCTATTAACTGTTCCGGGGTTAGTCTCCAGGGTTATCTCAACATCTTCACTTACGGCGAAGTTATTCTTCAAGCAGTGAATTATTTGATCGATATAATCCGGCTGCATTAAAGAAGGCGTACCTCCGCCGAAAAAGATCGAAGTGAAATTTCTACCCTTAGAATATTTCTGCGAATAAAAATTAATTTCTTTTTTCAGCGACACAAGAAAAGCCGAAACATTATCGGAAGTAATTATAGAATAAAAATCACAATAAATACATTTATGATCGCAAAAAGGAATATGAATATAAAGCGCGGCGTCTTCCATGACTTAATTTTCGCTTTAATTGCTCAATTAAAAACCTGCGCTGAACATCGGCGGATGCTTCAACTGGTAGCCCGTGGCGTCCTGGTAAGCTTTTGCTACTTCAAGAATTTTTCCTTCATCGAACAATCTTCCTACAAAAGTTATACTCGTAGGATGATTGCCGTTTAAAAAGCCATTTGGAACGACAACGAGCGGATGCCCGGTTAGATTAGTTACAAGAGAATTGTCGCCTTCGTCAGACGGCGCGAGGTAAAGATCAATTTTATTATCGTCAAACATTTTTTCCATCTGCTGAATGAGCAGATATCTAACGCGGTTGGCATTTACATATTCTACCGCCGGAATAAAGCGCGATGCGCGGAAAATATTCGGCCAGTTATCCTTTCCTTGACGCGCAAGCAAATCAACTTTGCCGTTTCTTGTAATGACATCAAACGCCGCGCCTGCTTCTGCATCGAGTATAAATGAAATATCGTTTACCGGAAGATCAGGCAGTTTAATCGGAATTAATTTTGCGCCGAGCTTTTTCATTTCTTCTATGGTTAATGAATCGTTTGTTTTAAATGCGTACTTATGATTAAAATCGCCGGCTAAATAACCAATCCTTAATCCTTTCAAATTAATCTTAGGAGTATAATTGAAAGGATAATTATATAAAGTTTGATCTAATCCATCGGGACCGTAAATGGCTTTGAAAACAAAAGCGCAGTCTTCAACGTTGCGGCAGATAGGACCAATCTTATCCATTGACCAGCTAAGCGACATTGCACCGTAGCGACTGACTCTGCCGTAAGTCGGTCGCAAACCCGAAACACCGCATCTCGTAGAAGGCGAAACAATCGAGCCCCAGGTTTCAGTGCCGATTGCAAAAGGAACAAGCCCCGCGGAAACAGCCGCAGCAGAGCCCGCCGACGATCCGCTTGAGCCTTGAGTTGTATCCCACGGATTTCTTGTCAGCCCGCCGAACCAAACATCATCCATCGCCAATTCTCCCATTGAAAGCTTTGCGATTAAAACTGCGCCTGCGTCTTCAAGTCTTTTAATCACTGTTGAAGTAGTATTTATTTCCTGATCTTTATACGGCGCCGCGCCCCACGTAGTTTTATAACCCTTCAGCGCCAATAAATCTTTCACGCCGAAAGGAATTCCCATAAGCGGACTTTTGTATTTTCCGGCGGCAATTTCTTCGTCGGCTTTCTTAGCCTGCTTCATTGCAAGGTCTTCAGTAAAAGTAATTACACAGTGAAGTTCCGGTCCATACTTTTTAAGTCTGTCCAAAAAGAATTTTGTTAGTTGTACCGAAGAAATTTTTCTTGTTCTCAGCAAATAACCAAGCTGTCCGATTGAATAATACGCAAGGTCATTCATATTCTTCGGCATTATAGTTTTAGAATAATCACTGAATCTAACAGGCAATTGTTTCGTGCTGAATTTTATTCCTTCCGGGATAGGATTAAAAATTATAGCCGGCGGGACGCTGTTTGCAAGATCTATTTTTCTAATGTTCTGATAGCTTTCCAATCTCTGGTTCAGAAGATCGATCATCGAATCCTGCTGCGCTTCTGAAAAATTAATTCCGAATATTTTTTCTGCGTTGGTTATTACTTCATTATTTATAGTTTTATCGCCGGTCTTCGACACGATTACCGCGCCAATTAAAAAAGATGAAAGAGCGACAAGAATTAACCTTATATTTTGTACAAAATATTTTTTCATATTAGCTCCTTAAAGTTTTATTTAAACCAATAAATTTTATTTCGAAAAGAAATTCAAAATTCCTTTCATAAGAAAATCTCTTTCATTCTGCGTGTCGATAGTTTCAAAAGGGAATCCGGCAACTACAACGCCGTATTTTTTCTTATAAGCAACGCACGCTGGAAATCTATTCTCTTTATATCTCATAATAACCCTGCTTCCTCCATATTTTTCCACCGCATCCGGCGCCCAGACATCATATACCTCCTGGCTTAGGCGCTGATTAAATTTTAGCTCAAAATATTTAGATAATATCTTTTCATCAACAGAATAAACTTTTCCCTTCTTTGCCGCATGGTCCGCATCAAAAGTAAATTTTAAAACATTATGAGCAAATGCAATGTCGCTTTTGCTTCCGTTTGATTTAAATAAATCAGAAGCAACGTAAGAGCCGCTTACAAATATATTACCGCCGGTGCTGCAATAGTCTTTAATAATTTTTTGAAGCTTTTGGGGAAACGCCGCGTATCTAATTCCGCGCAAAGAATCCTCAACGGCTTTTTGCCAGTGGGTCTTTTTCTGTTCGCCTAAAATTAAATCAACTATTTTATAGCGGTTCATTTTTATTTGATCGTTTATTACCGCACCTTCACTGGAAGATACAAAAGAGCAGCCGCATGCTTTAATAGAAAGCCCGTGAACATAAGGGTAGTCAAAAGTGTTTCCTGCAATTACTTTTGTTTCGTAATCAGAGCTGCTTGCCCCCCAGCCCGGATCATCATTGGAAATATATTTAGATGAAGGATCAAAATTATATTGAGCGCCGGTAAAGCTGAGATCATATTTGTACGGAACACCGCCGTCAATTTTATTTTGAAAGCCGGCATAATTTTTATCATCAATTGAAGCGGGAGCAGAAATTCTGTCAAAGCCATTTATAATTAATATTGTCTTTTTTGATTTCGGCATTTTGCAGACAGATAAAATCTCTGATGGAAAACTTTCTCCGCCTTCATTTACTGCTGTAACTTTGAAGCTGTAGATTTCCCCTTCGTTTATATTTTTAATTACGGCGGAAGGCTTATTCGTTAAAATCCCGTTGTCAAAATCTCCGCCGTTAATTCTAGTATAGACAATATATTTTTTTGCCTCAGCAGAAGGCTCCAGCGGATCGACAGCAGGCTGCCATTTTAGTACGACATTATTTTCCGCACCGAACTCGGCGCAAAAATTTTTTACCGGCAGAGGTTCAACTATATATTTAAAATTGTCCTGAACAGACAGAAACTTTAACATGCCAATATAAATAGATCTGGCAGCATCGAACCTAAACTGAGGATCAAGAGCAAATTTCATATCAAGAAAATTTTGATGCGCAAGAAGCTCAATTAAACATGATGGAACATTGGGTCTAACAACTTCGCTGTAACGAGAATCCTCAAGCATTCTCCGGTTCCAGATGGGATCGTACTTCGATCTAATATCATTAACGATTTGCGTTTGTATTAAGTCTGCGAGATCGCGGTTTGCGAGGCGCGAGACTCCGTTAGGAAATACCTTTTGCGAATCCATATCTGTCGAGCTGTAAATTGCCAGCGTACCGATAGTAGTGTCGCTGGCGGATGTTCCGGCATCAGTATGAAGAGCCAGCGAAAGATCGATTGGAATTCCTAATCCTTTAACGCTGCGGTCTTTATTTGGTCCGAAGGGATTTCCATAAAGATAATTAACATATTCTCCGCGGCTTTTATAATCATCCATGTAGTCGTCTTTACCATCGCTAAGATTATAAACAAGAGTATCGGGCATGCCAAGAAACTGTTGATAGTAGCGGGCAGCTTCTAAAATTTTGGGTCTGCCGCTTGTTCTGCCGTTTCTTTCAATCACGCCGACGCCTCCGCCAAATCTTACTGCGTCTGCCGTAATTATTTTTCCCGCTTCCTTACTTTGATTTGTCAACACAACTTTATCTTTTGCAGGATTATAACCTTTATCGAATTTAAATTCTCCTAAATATTCCCATGTGCTGCCGCCAATTTGCTGATTCACAATAAAGTCGGTTTTTATTCCTTCATGATAAACAGAATAATGAGCATCATCTGCATTTTGGTCTGAAGCCGAGTATGAAATATAAACCGAATAATATCCTGCTTTAGGAATATTTGGAATCCAGCTTACCGATGCGCTCGCCATACTGTCAGAATTAATTTCTCTAAAACTTCCATGGGCGAAAGGATTATAATCTGCTTGATAAGGAATTGTTCCTGCAGAAAAACCTTTTCCTTCGCCTTTTCTCCATTTGTTTTTTTCAACATAGTATTTCAGCCTTATATCTGAATGAGTATCGTTGTCAACAATAACTTCGTTTGTTTGATAGTCCCTCTCTCTCGGATCAAAGACGTTTGCGCCCGCTTTTTCAAGCATTGGAATTAAATAAGGTACAACTATCGAAAGGGACAGTTTGTCCTCAACGCTCTGAAACAATCTTGGTCTCTGCCATTCCCATCTGTCCTTAGAATTGTTATAATACCAGCCGTGGCTTTGCCAAACAACAATATTCTTTTTGTACAATCCGTTAGTCGGAATAAATTTTTTACTTGCATTTTCCACAACAGGATTAGGACGAATTGTTTTAGGCGGAATTCTCGATAAGTCGTATTTTGAATGAGCGCTTCTATAGTAATTCGGAATTAAATTTTCAATCGGATACCCGAGTGTCCGTATAGAAAATGTATAATCTTTATAAACAGGATCAAATTCGCTTTTTACTTCCGAATAAATTTCCCTTACATTGTCTTCACGGAAAGGAATGTAGGAAAGGTCTTTATTAAAATTCACAATAATTATTTTGTTGATTGTATCAATAATGGTAGATTCTATTTTTACATCCTGGGGCATTCCGAAGGACAAACTTTTTTTAGGCAGTTCTTTTGGAGGTTGTATTATATTTTTTTTTGCTATAAAAAACTTTTTTTTGATGGGCTGCTGTAGGCGCTCCACTTTACCGGAAGAACAGCCGTAAAGAAAAGTTAAAATTATCAAAATAAAATATAGTAACCGTAAACCATGTTTCATTTTCGACAGGCTTATACAAAATATTTATTGATGCTTTAAAATAAAAAAATAAATCGATGTTTACATGATCTGGTGTAAAACTTTTCTCGCCGAACTTTTGTATAATACGCTCGAAGAATTTTGTCCTCAGGAAAGCAAAGCAAAAACATTTTAAAGTTTATGGCAACAAATAATAAATATGAGGTGGACTCGGCGCAGGATGAACCACTTAAACGAGATATAAAAGAGCTTGGAATTATTTTAGGTAAAGTTCTAATTGAACAGGAAGATTACGCACTTTATGAAACGGTTGAAAATCTTCGAGCTCTGACAAAACAACTTCGCAGCTCGTATAACAAAAAAATCCGCGATGAAATTATTTCTTTAATAAACTCCCTTTCCATCGAAAAAGCTTATAAAGTGGTACGTGCATTTTCTATTTATTTTGTTCTAGTAAATGCGGCAGACGAAGTGCATAGAATTAGAAAGCAAAGGACTAATTCAATTAAATACAATACTCCAGCCGCCGGTTCTATTGAAGAGGCTCTTCTTCAATTAAAAAAGGAGAACTTTTCTGAAAAAGCTGTAAGAGAAATTTTAAATTCTGTTGAGATAATCCCTGTCTTTACCGCGCATCCGACTGAAGCCACGCGACAAACTACTCTAAGAAAAATTTTGAGAATTAGCCAGCTTTTAATCCAGCGCGAAATAAGCACGCTTACCGCTTTAGAAAGAGAGGAATTGAACTTTCAGCTTCAGACTGAAATTACTTTGCTCTGGCAGTCAAATGAAATCCGATTCCACAAAGTTACCGTACAGGATGAAATTCAAAGAGGAATGTTTTTCTTCAAAGAAATTATGTATGACGTTATTCCAGCTTTTTATTTAACCCTTAATCAAAATTTAAAAAATATTTTGGGAGTCAAAGCGCCAACACCGGCGATTATTAATTTTGGTTCATGGATGGGCGGAGACAGAGACGGGCATCCTTTCGTCACCGTAGATATAACAAGAGAAACATTGCTCAACAACCGCAAACAAATAATCATTCTTTATCAGAAGGATTTAGACTCGCTTTATACTGCGCTTAGTCCTTCGTTAAACATTGTATCTGTTGATCGAAAGCTTTTAGAATCAATTGAACACGACTGCGAAGTCTTACAAATAAAAAGATCGGACGGAATTCTTCGCGATCCGACCGAGATATACAGAACAAAGTTGTATTTAATTTCCAACAAGCTTGAAAAAACAACCTCGTACCTTGAAGGTCGTTATAATACGTCGGCTGAATTTGTAGACGATTTAAATATTATTTACCAAAGTCTGCTCTCTAACAAAAGCAAAATAATTGCCGATTCATTGGTGCTTCCGTTAATTTACAAAGTGAAAACATACGGCTTTAGACTTGTCGCTTTAGACATCAGGCAAAATTCTTCGCTAATAAATTTTGCCGTAAAGGATTTATTGGCTTACTCTGAAGTAGAAGAAAATTTTCTTGATCTAAATGAAGATGATAAAATCTCTCTGCTTACTACTGAAATATTAAGTTCTAGACCGCTAAAAAATAATTACAGCGAGCTTAATCCTATAACCAAACAAGTTATTGATGAGATCGCAGTTATAAAATGGGGAAAAGAGAATATCTCTCCGAAGTCATGCAATGATTATATAATCAGCAATTGTTCAAATGTCAGCGAGGTGTTAAGCGTCCTTCTGTTAGCGAAAGAAGCCGGACTGATAAAAGTTTTTAAAAGACAAATAATCAAATCGGATTTTGATATTCTCCCGCTTTTTGAGACAATCGCCGATCTGCGTAATTGCAATGTTATTATGGAGACTCTTTTTAATAACGAAGCATACAAAAAACATATCGAACTTAGAGCCAATAAACAAAAAATTATGATCGGTTATTCCGACAGCAACAAGGACGGCGGGATTATAACGTCAAACTATGAACTCTACAAAGCGCAAATAAATTTAAAAAACTTATGCGATAAAAAGAAAATTAGTCTTTTATTATTTCACGGCAGAGGCGGCAGCATTTCAAGAGGAGGCGGTCCCGTCAATCAATCTATTCTCGCGCAGCCATACGGCACTATTGAAGGCAAAATAAAAATTACAGAACAAGGAGAAATGATCTCTTCAAAATATCTGGTGCCTCAAATAGCTGAGACGAGCCTTGAACTTATGACATCAGCGGTTATTACGGCATCGGCAAAAACGAAATATCGCAAAAAGCATGAAAAGTTTCAGATATATCATCAGATTTTTGAATCTATCTCAGAGTATGCTTTTAAATTTTACAGAGAACTAATTCTTCATCCGAAATTTCATTTCTATTTTAGGAACACAACTCCGATTGATATTATAGAGCATATAGAAATCGGTTCGCGCCCGGCTTCACGAAACAAAAGCAAAGACATACGTTCTTTACGCGCGATACCCTGGGTTTTCGCCTGGACTCAAAACCGCCAAACTATTTCCGGATGGTACGGCTTCGGCTCTTCTATACATAAATGTGTTTCTGAAAATTTGACTGACTGGGAAGAAGTTATCGAAATGTATTCAGACTGGGAATTTTTTAGAACGCTCGTAGATAACATTGAGATGGTATTATTGAAGACAGATATGATAATTGGCAGAGAGTATTTATCTTTAACAAAAAAACATGCCGGCTCGGAAGAAATTTTTCAAATGATAGAGGGCGAGTACAATAAATCATGCAGCACTATTTTAAGCATCACAGGGGAAAATAAACTGCTCGATAATAACGAATCCCTTAGACAATCTATTTTATTACGAAACCCGTACATTGATCCGATTAGCTTTATTCAGGTAAAATTCGTAAAACAGTTTAGAAAAAAGAAACTTCCTAAAGACAAAGATGAAAACCTTCTTATGCTGTTAAGGTCAACAGTAAACGGCATAGCATCAGGCGTCAGAAATACGGGTTAGAAAAACTACATAACACACGCCAAACCTATTGAAAGAACCTCTTAATCTCTTTGGACTACTTAGGGTTGTCCGAAGAACCTACAAAGCTCTCTAAACAAGATTCTGAGTTAATTGTTAAACATTGCAAACTAATTATCGGACAATGAGTATTGTCATGCTCTTCCTGCAATCAATAATTACGCCTCTAAAAATAATCAGCGTAGATTAATCTTTGCAAACAAGCAAGGTCAAATAAGTTTGTTTAAAATAAAAAGTTCCGTGCAGCTTACCGTAACCGCACGGAACAGGAGAGAGAGATATGAGGAGGAATTAAATCTTCAGATTAAAATCCTAATGATATCTCGAAAACGTTATTAGAAGTGAAATACTTCACGCTTCTATACGCATAGTCTACCTTTACAGAGATACCGCCTAAATCATAATTGATTCCGGCACCGGCAGTAAATCCGTATATGTAATTCGGATCCTGGTTTGTTGGGGACATTGTGTAACCCAGTCTTGCGAAAAACATTTTATTGTAACCGTATTCTGCGCCAATATTGTATACATCGCCAGAGAAGTTATTGTTCTCAAATACGAAGGATACTTGAAGCGAGTTAAGATCATCCAGCTTTGGAGTATATCCAAATCCGATATCAAATGCTGATGGAAGATCAAACGGAGCAGCATCTATCGAATAAAAGCTGGGCGCTCTATTAAACGGATCTGAAGGTGTAGAAGTTGATCCTGTCGGCGATGCCTTAACCAAAAGACCAGGACCGCCGAAGGTCATTTGAGGACCAATGTTTTTCACTACTAAGCCGAAACTTAGCCCCGGTACATCTCCTAAATCTTTATATTGAACGCCAGCATTAACTCCGAAACCTGATGCGCTTACCTGAGCGATTGTTTCAGATATATAATTAACTGTTAGTCCAATAGAAATACGATCAGTTAATGCACGTGAGTAAGTTGCTCCTGCAGTTAAGAACTGAGGATTGTAGGTCTGACCGGTTCCATCAGGCTGATCATTAGTAGTTATCGGAATGTCTCCGATATTTAATGATTTTACGTCCAATGAAACAACACCAAAGCCTTCAAAGTTTGCAGCTACTGCACCGTATTCAACACCAATGTTTGCTATGTAGCTCATGTGTGAAAAAGATGCTGTGGCTGAATTTGTCATATTAGCTACTCCAGCCGGATTCCAGAATAAAGCATCAAGACCTGATTCTGTGGACACAGAGGATCCGCCTAAAGCGATTCCGCGTGCTCCAACCGGGATTGCCAATTCGTTTGCGCCGCCGGTTCCATTTCTCGAACCGCCGCCGGCAAATGCGCTATCTACTCCTATAAGGAGGATAGCCATCATTACTAAAATTCTTATTGCTATTTTCATTTTTACTCCTTGAGTTTTTAGCTTCATTAAAAATGATCTGGGAATTGTTGTTCTTGAATAATTGCCAGCTTAAGTATCTTCGTAGTTCCTAGCGTCGGCATATCGACATAAGCAATATACAAACCGCTTGCTACAGGTAAGCCGGAATCATTCGTCAAATCCCATGTCTGGAATTGACTTCCAGCCGGATGATTTATTGTCTTCACCATTACGCCAGCAAGATTGAATATGTGTATTGTTACTGAACCGCTTGCCGGTAAATGGGAGAATGTAACAAATCTTGCGTATTTGTTTAACTCTTGGGAGTTGACACCGTAATATGGATTCGGGAATACATTAATTGCATTTACATCACTCTTAGCAGTACCAGAGTTATATGACTGCTTTGGTACAGTAAATGTGAATGTATCTTTTCCAATCTGAAGCGGATTGTTATAAATTATCTTTATATCATCTCCGGTCTTAAATTCGGAAGCAAAGAATACCCAATTCCACGTTGAACTGTCTGCAACGACAGCAGAGGTTGGACTTATTACGGCTTTATTGTATTTAGTATTTACAACCCACGTATACATCCTATTAATGGTATTCCAAACTTGAAAATTCTGAGAAGGATAGTTGCCTAGTCTGTCATAAACTAAAAGGTTAACCTGTTCATTTTTTGTAATATTCCAAACCTCAAAAGGTATCCTGATCATGAATGGAGCATTGTTCCCAGGATTTGGATTTAACGGATGAACTGCCAATTTATAATTATGGGCACCAATTAGTGTAGCAAAAGAGCCTCCGGATTTGGTTATTTGAACAGTATCTCCACTTATTACAGTGTCTCCTAAAACTCCTGTCCATTTTAATTCGTAATCCTGTTGTAGACTATTAATATCGGTCGCACCGATTGCTACATTTCCATTATAATTTAATAACGAGCTTTTTGTTGTACCATCTGCTGTTCCAAAAGCTGTAAAGTCAGTTATGTTAAAAGCAGCAGACGATGAATTTATAGCTAAAGGTTTCCCATTTAGAAAGAGTTTGCTGATTGTAGTAGGGGCAGTAAAATTACCATTAACAGCCGCCTGTAAACCTGCAAATATTACATTAGCTCCGGCGCCAATAGCGGCAATAGGGCTTCCGCTTGAACCGCCAGGTCCATGAAAGCCAGTGCTATTGTAGTACACATCAGGCGCATAAATATCCTGTCCGCCATAAATGGTTTGGTTCTTTAATACGATATTACCAGTTGTCAAATCATTAACATTCCATTGATGCTGGGTAATGACCTTAGATATGGTTTTTAAAGTATCAGTACTGCTAACATCAACTATATGCCCTCCGTAGCCGTCATCAAACATCCTATAACTTGCTATTATTGGTAAAGCAGAAGTATGAGATAATATTTTTATGTCTTCTCCTCCGGCAAAAACACCGTTTGCAGATCGAGAGCTATCACCAAAGAATATGGTGTTTGTGGCTTTATCATACGTATAGCTGATTGGATTACCAGTATTGTTACTAATTGGTTCAAAAATAGAATCGGGTACAAAACTAGCCGGTAATTTAATCATGATTCCATCACACCAATCAAAATCTGATGAAACTACATTTGCTATATAATGAAGCTCAAAATGGCCTGGGTTTTCGGTCCATGAACCTACCGAAGTTATAGATGATCCATTTAAGGAATCAATCTTGCTCATTCTTTTACTTGGGGGAGTAATATCAGTCCATTTTCCATCTGACCCGAGAGAATACATTTCATTATGAAAAGAAACCTGGTATTGATCACCTGTAGTCTTAGTAGGATCAACAACAGTTACGTTAACGGACGCGTCAGCAGTTCCGCTATGGGTAACATTAGAATAAGCTCCTTGACTCTGATAAGAGATTCCAGGATCCGGAGCGTGCGGAGTAACCGTTATAACTGAGATTGGATTTTCAATTGCATGGGGGAATCCCTCTGCGTTATAACCATAGGCTGTAACAGCAAAATAATACGGGATGCCATTAACTAAAGTCTTACCGGCGCTAAAGAAATCCGTAGAATCAACAAACGATCTCTGAATGCCGTTATCGTTTCCAAATTCTGAAACGTGTGTTAAAACAGTACCCTGGTTTGGATCAAAATATTCATCATATATTTTGCCTACTTTATCAACTAAGTCATAAGTAGCAAGTAATTTCCCTTGTTCTACTGCTGCCGATGCATAAGGCAATTGATAAACATTATATCCTTCAAATTTGTAACCAAGGCTGTTTGAATTTTCTGTCTTAGCAACACTGACTGGATCTTCTCCCCAGTCAAGCACTATTTTATTAGACAACGCAATCGCATTAACCTTTGGTGCAGCCGGAGGAACAGGAATATTAAAGAAATTATTATAAGACGCTTGCGCGGTTTGATCATAGAATTTTACTAAATTGATAGCTGACAATCTATCAACACCCGGAATAGCGCCGCCGAACATTTCTGCAACTACTACTTCCTGTGTGTCGCCTGGTGCCATTGTAAATGGACCGGAAGCCATACCTTGTCTTCTATCTGCCGGTGGATTGGTAACACCATCAAGCCATCCTGTACCGGCTACCGGATCACCAGGGAAAGCGAATCTTGTAAGATTACCATTTGGATCAGAAAACTCTTTTCCGGTTAAGCCATATTCACCATTGAAGAAGTTATAGAACTGGGTTGATCCTGCAACGTCTCCCTGCGGCGGATCGCCGAAGTTAGCATCTCCATTGATAAAGAAATATGCAGCAGTCATAGGCAAGTTTTTCTTACCATGAACTACTTTGCCCATAAAGATACCGGAATCAGTAGGAGCGCCGGCAACTAATGGACCCTGGAAAAAGTCAAAGCCGTCTGCCGGTGGCGGTAATGGGGCATAAACTTGATCAACAGCCTGACCGTTATACGTAAACTGCAAACTTAAAGTAGTATCACAACCGACCAAGTCGTCATTGGCATTACCAAGGTCAACATCTGTCCAGTATGACACAAACATACTGTCTATCGGAGTAGTTCCTCCTATTTTGCCTTTATGAATAATATCCCACTTCTTAAAATACATATTTCCTAAGGCTCCTTGTTGTGCATAAGCCCAATAAGTAACATGAATCTCCATACCCATGGGATTAGTTCCATACAATAATTTTGTAGCGCTCGAATCTTGATCATTAGCTACAAAATAAATAGTTTGATCTGCGCCAGGCACACCAGGAATATCAATATTGGGTTCATATTTCCCATCACCATTAACGTCTGTGAAAGGCGCTCCAAGGTTGTTTGCCGTACCAGCAGCAGGCCAGTTTGTCCAATCTGATTCATACTGCGCCCTTATCTGCGCTGCAGTCAACGATTGACCTCCTTCTGCATAAGAAGAAACTTCGGAACTCAGATCTACTGAAGGCCCACCTGGATATACATCCGGACGGACACGATAGATTGACCAGCGAGGATCAGTATTGGGGTTTGGTGCAGGCGAACCGTCAGACATAATAGGTCCTGGCTGCAACCCTGAAATATAAGCTGAACCGCCTACTCTTACCTGAGGATCACCGGGGACAAACCCGCCCCAAAGAAATCCACCCTCGAATACTGCATTTTTACCGCTGCCTTTAGGAAATTCAGTGCCTTCAAGATTACTGTTAAGGTTATAATCTGCAAAGCCTACATTTGATTCAAGGGCATTGAGGTTATTAATATCCATTCTTGTTACAGCAACTTGGCTAGTGCCTGTGGTCTTCGCCAGTTTTTGTTTTTCTTTACCATTACCAATAGCGCTTGCTTCCTGGGGTATCATAAACAAAATACCGACAAGTGCTATCAGTAAGTATTTGATTTTTTTATAAGTCATTTTAAACTCCTGTATAATTTATATTTTCTGCCAAATTTTCAATTAGTATTCCAAACGAATTCCAAGTCTGATTTGACGCGGAGTTCCATATAGACCAGCATAATCAAGAGCCATAGCTTGATAAGCACTTGCAAATTGCGGCCCATAGGTTTGAACTTGCTTATAGCCGGTTAAATCAGGATTAGTTAAGTAACCGTTAGTAACAGCAGAGCCGGTGTTTGAAAATACATCTTCAACATTTTTCGTATTCAAGAGATTAACTACTTGAATAAAAATGTTTGCAGATAATTGATCCATCAACTGAACCGTCTTGTCCAAACGAAGGTCAAGCTGGAAAGTAGACGGGGTCGTTGATGCGCCGAGAGCTTCGATAGCTAATCTATTTCTGGGATCAACAGCAACAGGAGCATTCGGATCACTATTTCCAGGAGTCTTGGCATCACCAAGAGTATAAGCATGACCGCTCGCAAAGGTAAATAGAAGTGACGCTCCAAATTGATGAAGCACTTCGGGACCGTCATCCTTGCCAAACCTATAGTCTATGTTTAAGTTACCAGTAATTGCATGGTCTTGAGCAAGAGGAGCAATAAAGTGAGGGACAAAAACATAACTTGGATCTATAGGCGCTCCGAATTCACCAGCATTTGAATACGGGTTGTTACCGGTACCTTGCGCATTCTCGAATGATATTGAGCCATTAACAAGGAACCTTTCCGTTCTTCTCATGTTAAAGGATAGTTCAACACCGTCTGTTGTAGAAAAGTCTCCGTTAACAAGCACAGAATATGGCCGCCAGCCGGTTGTCGGGGCAACACTCTGGACTCCAAATACAACCTGGTCTGCAATATTTTTATAATACGCAGTAATATCGAACGATGCAAAAGATCCTATTTGCTGTGTGAATCCGATTTCATACTGGGTGGTTCTTGTAGGTCTTACATCTAAACCAACAGGTGTTGAAAAGAAGAAACCGCTGTTTGGATTCAGTTCAAATCCTTCTTGATAAGGACCTAAGTACATAGTTGTTAAACTTGGCTGCTGAACAAACTTTCCCCACTGAGCATGGAATACAGTTTGATCTGTAATCGGGAAAGAGAAACCAAGTCTCGGGCTAAGGGCATTAAAAGCAGAAACTTTTTTCAACTGAGCACCAGTAATATTATTTGTACTGCCGTTAAATACCAAATTTGGCTGCGAAGGGTCCGCAAAAGTTTGATTATCAGTATTAATATAGTCATACCTCAAACCTGCGTTAACAATTAAATTTTTATATTCCATTCTGTCTTCAATATATGCACCGGCAAAGATAGGTCTTTTTGGCGCAATTGAACCGTTAGAATAATTAGATGATCCGGAATATGAATTTCCCATTACATCATAGCCATAATTGTTAACTCCCAGCTTAATCATTGCAGCCTGTATTTGCTGGGTATTTGCGCCTTGTAATTGTGCGGCAAGATTAACAGCCGGAGGAGTATAACTTCTGAAAGTCATAATTTGTATTTCGCCGCCGATTTTCAAAGAGTTTTGTTTATTCAACTCATCCGAAAAAGATGCATTTAAATCTAAATTATCATTTTCATATTTATTAAAGTTAATTCCAGAAGCGGATCCAGCACCTATAAGAGGATAGTTTGGAGACGCAAATTGGAATGTGGAGTAAATATCATACGGTAATGGCAACTGATATCTGCCGTACTGTGTTTCCTGAGATCTGCGATACCACGGAACTCCAGCTTTTGCGTTTGCAACGCTGTCTCCGTATGCAATAAAATTGTCGCCTAATTGCGGATCATAAGTTTTTCCAGTATTAAAAACATAACTTGCATTAACTTCAAAATAAGCTTGCGAGCTTAAGATATGGGTTAACTTAATGCCGAAATCTCCATTATAAACGTCCTGGATAGGAAGACGGTTATTATCAAACATAGTAAAAATGCCTGCACCAACACGCTGTCTTAATGATGTATATGTGCCGAGCAATCGAACAATTGTTGGGTTGTAATCAAAAGTTACAGTTGCAACGCCGGTATATTGATTTGAGTTATTACCTGGCTGAGGTCCGCCCGGATATTTTAAGGTTAATGTATCGTAAGGAGGCGTAATTGCGTCTCCGAGAGTACCTAAATTAAATCCGTTCACTTGCTGGGGATTTCTATCTGCTTGAGACAAATTATCTAACAATGCAAAAAACTTAATATGATCACCAACTAAAGGACCGCTGATACTACCGGTAATATCGTTATAACCGTAAGAATAAGTACCAAGGTGTTGTGTACCATCGTATCTGTTTTTGCTTCCCTTGAATGTCCAGTTATCAGTTATATATTGTAGGTTTGCTTTCAAGGTTGGACCGCCTGATTTTAATTGAGTGCTGATAATACCGGCATTAGCCCCGCCGTATTCAGCAGTATAACCACCGGCTTGCACTTGAATTTCTTCCAAAGCATCCTGCGGTATAGTAACATTGCTTGCAGCACCATGACCGGTAGTAGCGTTTGCAGTATAAGATGAGATAGCATTAGTAACATTTGTTCCTTCAAGGTAGTAACCTACTTCATCTATACGCCCGCCTCTAACATAAATGTTATTGTTCTGTAGAACTATACCAGGCGTAAGAGCAATAATATTATCGATACCTCTGACAGGCAAAGCATCAATTACTTCGTTGGTGGTAGTACGAATAGCATTTGTGTTACTCGTATTAACCAACGGTCTCTGTGCAACAATCTGTACTTCACCAACTGTTACGCCGGTAGGAGGTAATTTAAAATTCAGATCTGTTGCAAGGTCAGCATTAACACGAACATTAGAAATAGTAACAGTCTTATAGCCAAGGTAAGTGGCTTTAACTGTATAAACGCCTGCATCAAGGAAGTTAATGGTATAGTCTCCATTAACATCTGTAGCTGCGCCCAAAGAAGTACCAACAACAAGTACGTTGGCACCTATTAATGGTTCTCCAGTTTGGAGATCTACAACTTTACCTTTGATTCTTCCAGTTGTACCAGCGAATAGCATCACAGGTAATAACAACAGGAAAAAAACGACGGTAATCTTTGGCTTCATATCGCTTCTCCTATATAATGAATTGTTTTGTTACTGGTTGATTATTTAATTGTAACTAGTGGGGAAAAAAATAGAAAGTTAATCGGAAAACAGTGCCATTTCTTAGTAAAGAATTGTAAATAGTTGTCATAACGGACTTATTTTTGACCGATTTTTCCAAGTTTTTCTCTATTTCAATTAAAAAATTTTATGATAAACGGTTTAAACATCTACTGTTAAAATTTATTTGAGTATAAATTTATTTTAAAATTAACCAATTGCTTTATAGCCAATGCCATGTACTGTTAAAATTGTTTTTGGGCGATCTGGGTTTTCTTCAATTTTTTGTCGCAGCTTAACTATAAAATTATCTATCGTACGAGTTGTAGGACTTTCTTCGAAACCCCAAACTATTTTCAATATTTCATCTCTGCTAACTGTGAAGTTTCTTTTATCCCAAAGCAAATGTAATATCTCGAATTCTTTATGCGACATCTGGACGGGACCGGTGCTATCGAAAGCATTATATGTTGCAAAGTTTACTATTACTTTTCCCACCTGTATATCTTTATTATTATCTTTTGCCGGCAGCGGTCTTTCTTTTCTTCTTAGCACTGCTTTTACGCGTGCAATTAATTCTCTTATGCTGAACGGTTTTATTACATAATCATCAGCGCCTAATTCTAATCCCAGCACGCGATCTATTTCATCGCTTTTAGCAGTCAGTAAAATTATAGGAGTATCAATCTCATTTTTCCTTACTGTTTTACAAATTTCAAAACCGGAAATATGCGGAAGTATTACATCAAGAATTATTAGATCATAATTGTTCTCCATAATTTTCTTCAAGCCGTCTTCGCCATCGCGAGAAGAATCTGTAGTAAACCCTTCTGTCTCAAAGTTATCCTTCAATCCAATTATCATATTCGGGTCATCTTCAATAATTAAAATGTGTGCCATATACTTTCCTTAAATTTTACTATTTCAAAGATAGCATTTATATTTATTTCTAATCAAGATTTCTGCTAAAAAATTTTAAGGTAAAACAACTACCTTTTCCCTCAGAGCTTTCAAGAAACACTTTACCTTTATGAGCATTCATAACGTCTTTAACAATTGCAAGCCCAAGTCCGGTACCTTTAATATCCTTATCGGATGTGTTTTTTATTCTAAAAAATTTGTTAAAAATTTTTTTCTGATTTGACGATGAGATACCTATGCCATAATCTTTTATTTTAATGAAAACATAATTTTTCTCTATGCCAGTACTTATATCGATTTCTTTCCTGTCGCCGCTATACTTCATTGCGTTATCAATCAAATTTATTACTGCTTCTGCTACGGTATCTTTATCAACCAAAACTTCAGGAAGAAAATCAGGATGATTAAATGTAACAGTAAACTTGCTATTATCAAACTGGTTTTTATAATTAAGTAAAACATTCTCTACTATTATATTTAGATTTTCCAATTTGAAGTTATATTTTTTACCTTTGGATTCAACCGTATAAAAATTTAATATTTTATCCACTATTCTGCTCAAGCGGCTGCTCTCTTCATTAATAATTTTGTAGTACTCTGCTTTCTTTTCCTCATCATTTATTTTTCCGATCATCAGCGTTTCGGAGAATAAGCTGATCAAAGAGAGCGGGGTTCGCAATTCATGAGAAACTACAGACACAAAATCCGTCTGTAATTTCATGAGTTCATTCTCTTTCTTAAAATTTCTTAAGACGAACAAAATTCCAAGTATAATAAAAATATTAATTGCTAAAACCAGAGTAAGGTTTTTTAATGTTCTGCTCTTTACAAGGCTTTTTATATCTTGTCCTTTTAGTTCTATAGAAAGCATATACCGGGGAAATAAATCTATTGCGGATTGGTGTTCCGCTGTTGAGATGTCATTATTATCCGGTTGAAAATTTTTTTCTTTATAATCTGCTTTTGAAATATTTATGGTGAAGTCCTCATGTGCAACTTGAGTTATTTTATACGAAAGGATATTATTAATAAATTTTCCCGGATCAATTAACATCCCGCATATTTTATCTTCGCCGTCATTAAATTTAATAAGAAAGATTACAAGCGTTTTACTGTTTATACTATCCCCGGGAATATATTCTATGCTTTTAAGACTTTTTTCTCCGCGTTTTAATACGTTATTAATTTTATCCTTATTATTATATAAAAGCCCTTCTAAGCTTCCGGCAGATGTTATTGAAGTCGAGTCGTTATATATAATTATTGCCCTTTGCTGTCTGCTGGTATTAGTGTCAGCAATAATTAATGAACTAATCGAATTATTTAGTCCAAGAAATTGTCTGCATGACTTTAAAAATTTTTTCTGATTACTGAAGCTTTGTTCAGATGCGATCAGTCTTATTTCTCTTGCAAGGTCTGCTACATAATCATTTGCATAGTCATTTATTGATAATAGGATTGCCTTTAATTCGTTGTTATATACCTCTTCAATATTTTTTTCTGTGTTGTCGAGTGAACTGATTTGGTAAAATGATAATAAAAAGACGGGCAGGAGAATAACGATGAGTAATAATAGAATAATATTTTTATAGTGCTTGTTCATATGCTGGATCGATTCAACCGCACTTTATTTTTGCTGACAACTATGAAGAATCTCCACTATCTCTCTCTCCGGGAATATATCTCAAGTCATAAAAAATTTGCCGACCAGATATATCTATTAATATTACTGATCAAAAATTTCTTTACAGATCATTAACACATTATATAATTTTGTTATTAACGTGTTAAGAAACTTATTCAAAGTCAACAACCGATATGCTGTAAAACAGCATTGAATATTGCTTAGTAATTAGCTGTGCCGGATTTTATTTTTGCATTCTCAAGCATCACGCTGTAAGAATAACCCGCACCAAAATCCTGATTGATCGCAACTGTGCCTTCAACAATTATTACATCGCCTACCTGAGCCTGGTCTTTCGATGTTACTAATAAATCAAATTGATTATTATTAGAAGTACCGTCTTGAATGTGAATCCAGTTACGGTTCATAATGTCGCCGTTATATTTTACAACCTTGCCCTTTACTTTTATTGTCTTGCCAGCAAGCGATTCTCTTTGAGCATAAATTTCAGCAACAGTCTTTCCGTCTTTTAACGGCGTTAAAGAAATTTCTTCTTTGGGAATATTCAGCGTCTGCGAATGTGCTTCCGTAACCGAATTATTTGCCGGCTGCTTTGATACGCTTTGAACAAATAAAATCGAATCAAAAGTTTTGTTTAAAGTATTACTGTGGAAATTTTTCATTTCCATTCCCTGCGAATAATAAACCGTTTCTCCTTTATCAACCTGGGTTTGGGGAGCTGCGAGCCAATATTGATTTCCGTTTTCATCCACCTGCAAATATGTATAACCTGCGGCATCAATCTTATCTATAATTTTTACTGCGTGAGTTCCTGCCGGAAGATTCTGGACCGGCTGATTGTTTTTCTTCGAACATGAAGTGAAAGTTATTAATGTTAATACTGATAAAAATAAAATTAAGCGTCTCATAAAATTGCCGTTTGTTTTCAATAATAAATTTTTAGAACTCAACAAATATATTAAAGCCAGATTCAATCTCCGAATGTTAGATTTATTTTATCAAACTATTTTATCTAAAAATAAATCGTTAGTTTAGCCTTTATAAAATTTACAAATACTTATCAGGAATAATGAGTCATCCCGTTTTATCTTTTATAGATAATCTTTATATAATAATTCACCATTACGGCTACATTGGAATTTTCTCTCTGCTCGTTTTCGGAATTGTTGGATTGCCGGTGCCTGACGAAACTTTATTGACTCTCTCCGGCTACCTAATTTACAAAGGTCACCTGCATCTTGTACCGACATTTTTAGCCGCTTACCTGGGAAGCATCTGCGGAATTTCTATCAGCTATTCAATCGGCAAAACTTTCGGACGTCCGTTCCTAATTAAGTATGGAAAATATTTTCACATCAATGAAGCTGGGCTGGACAAAGCTCACCGCTGGTTTGAAAAAATTGGAAGGTGGACTTTATTCGTCGGATATTTTATTCCCGGCGTTAGGCATTTGACCGCGATTTTCGCGGGCATTTCTGAATTGGAAATGTGGGAGTTTGGACTGTTTGCTTATTCAGGCGGCTTACTATGGACTGTAACTTTTTTATCAATCGGATATTTCTTCGGAGAGCACTGGGAAAGAATTTTAATTATAGTTCAACGAAATATTTTAGCCGTCTCAATCGTAATTATTATTTTCCTGATAATAATCTTTATTCTAAAATTAATTTCTAATCGCAGGAAGAAAAATCTTCAATAAATTTTTTACTTTTCACTTCTCGCGTCTAACTTTTCTCATCTCGCTTTTTCATACATTCCCGTTTTCGTTGCTTACCAGATATCTTTTAATCTTCTGGGTCGTTGTCTTTTCAAACTCAGCCTGGCGGACATAGAATTTTTTTATCTGCTTGTAAACCGGAAGCTCTTTATTGACTTCTTTAATTACCTGCGCAATCGTCTGCTGAACCAATTCCTCAGTAATCGGAACATTATTATTTTCAGAATATTCTATGAACGCTTCCGCATCTGTTACAAGCTGCACCGCAATTATTTCATCTTGCTTCTGATCTTTTTCGCCGTAGACCAAACTTTCGAGCACATAAGGATTGCGGTTTAAAATATCTTCAATCTCTTCGGGAAAAACATTTTCTCCGTTCCTCGCGATGATCACGTTTTTCTTTCTTCCGCTTATATGAAGAAAACCATCTTCGTCAAATGAACCCACATCGCCGGTCTTAAACCAGCCGTCCTCAAACGAATCGGAAGTTAATTTTTCATTCTTGTAATAGCCAAGCATAACGTTCGGTGCCTTTGCGAAGATTTCACCGACTCCTTTAGCATCCGGATGATTAATCTTTAATTGAACACCCGGCAAAGGAATTCCCGCCGCATTGTCTTTAAAATTATTTAATCTATTCAAGGTCAATATCGGGGATGTTTCCGTCAACCCGTAGCCTTGAACAAAATTAAATCCAAATTCGCGCAATCCTTTCGCAACCTTTGGATCGGGCGCGGCGCCGCCTGCAATAAAAATTCTGATCGAGCCGCCGAACTTTTCGTGAAGCTCTTTAAATACAATTTTCTTGAAACTTTTCCATCCGGCTTTTTCCGCAACGTCAGTAATCTTTATTAATGGCTTTATGATCTTCGATTTCGTTTTATCTTCATTAATCGATTTATAAATTCTCTTGAACATTTTATCGAACAACAAAGGAACGCCGAGAAGCATTGTCGCTTTAACTTTTTGAAGATCGTCAACAACAGTTTTAAGCGACTGCGCATAATGCGCCGATGAGCCGCAGTAAAGCGGGCACAAAAATCCGCACGTGCACTCGTAAGTATGGTGCATCGGGAGCACCGATAAAAACCTGTCTTCCGGATAAATGAAAAGCATGCTTACCATGCTCATCAAATTTGATTTGAGATTTCCCTGGCTGAGCATCACTCCCTTCGCTCTTCCAAGCGAGCCGGATGTAAAAATAATTTCCGCTACTTCGTCATTATTAATTTTAGGAAGTTCTGATATACTTACTGCTTTGTTTGAATTAATAAGCTCCGGCATCGACACGAATCCGTCTTTGGCAGAAAGCAAATCCATGCTGATAAAGTGCTTCAGCTTTTTTGTAAGGTGCATATTCTCTCTCATCATCGAATGGAAATTCCCGGAGAATACAATCGCCTCTGAGTCGGACTCATGAATGATATTTAAGATCTCATTCGTGGTAAGATTTTTATCGATAGGCACAATGACAAGATTAAAAACCATAGCGGTCAAATAAGTAATTCCCCATTGAACCCTGTTCTCGCCGATGACAGCGATGTGCGTCCGCTCTTTAATGCCAAGCTTTTGCAGCGCGCCGCCGAACTTTAAAACATTATCGAGAAGCTGAATGTATGTTACTTTAGAAATAGGAGTAGATGATATGTCCTCAAGAGCAGTTTTGCCCTGGTATCTCTCCGCCGATTTTAGTAGCATGTCCTGAACCGAAGATATTTCAGGAACATCGAAAAGTTTATTTTTATCTTTCATTTTTCTTTCCCGTAAAAATCTTTGCCGAAAGTTAAAAATAGTTTTGTTTATTTAAAAGAAAATTCTTTATGGGAACAGAACGATTTTTTTTACAATAAATATTCATGAACTTAACCATAGATCAAAGTATCCATAAAGATATAAATAAATCTGCCTATGTTAATCTTATCATCTGTTGTCTATTCTTTATATTAAGAAGCATCATTGCTTAAATTTAAGGATTAATGCTAAATTTTAAGGAATAATGCTTCGCCGGAAGCATTAATGCTTCTCAGGAAGGGAAATTCCTTCGATCCGAAGGAACATTCCTTCATTAACAAGTAACATTCCTTCCCGCCGGAGCAATGTTCCTTCCGCTGCAAGGAAAGTTCCTACCCGCCGAAGGGTTAATCCTTCCACTGGCAGCAATTTTTCTACACAAGGCAAGAAAATTCCTTCGAGAGGAAGGATTAATGCTTCCGATGCCAGCATTAATGCTGCGGAGTGAAGGAATGGTGCTTCGCCGGAAGGATTAATGCTTCAAAATAAGGGAAGATGCTTCAGCGGAAGGGATTTTAGCTTATTTTCGCAGCTTTAATCGTTTTTTATATAGTAATTATTCTTAACAATTTTGAATGAAAATTCTTGAGTGTAAATGTGTTTTTAGATTTCAAGCTTTCATTTGTGATTTATGAGCAATCTTATAATGCACAATTTTCATCTTGAACTTAAACATGAACTTTTACTAATTCACTTTACACAATGCTTTTGAACTCATCCTCCTCACCCCCTTCTCTTACCAAGAAAAGGGGGACGGGGGGTTGAGTTTTTGCAAACATGCGTAAGGTGAGTTACCAAGTTCAAGTTTAAGTATAAAAAAATACCCGGCTTTGATTTAGCAAAGACCGGGTATTTTCGATTATGACGGGTTTAAGAATCGTTATTTATTGAGCCGGGGTAGGAGGAGGAGTTGGAGTGCTGCCGCCGGTTTTTCTTGCGAACCTTTTTCCAAGCTCGTCAACTGCGGCTTCCATTCCGCCTACGTTCTGACCTTTCACTTTTGCCATTGTATAGACTAAAAGGGATGCGCTGTAAGCCTCTGCGCCGATCTCTTTTAGAGTATCGGTTAATTTTTCGGTGAAAGTAATATAACGTTTTACTACAGGATAAAATACATTGTATAGCTCAACGTCTTTTCTCATTTCCGTTACATCAAATTCGCGCGGCATCATGCCGGGGTTTTGCAAAGCAGTTTGTAAAGCCTGTGTGAAATACTCTGCGTGCTGGTCATCGAACCGGGGCAATGCGGATTTTTGCTTTTGGGTAAGAGTAATCAGAAAGGGAAGCTTTGCCTCTTGATTGATTACATCAGCTATCATTTCGTCTGCAACCGTTTGCTCAAGTGCTGCGCTGACTTTATTGGGTACCATAGTAACCTCCGATTTATATTTTTATTTAAATAGGGGAATACCGCACTACAATTAATTTGTGCGGTGTATTCCAGTTAAATATTTATTTTGTTAGAATCATCTTTTTAGTTGAAACATAATTACCCGCGTGAAGCTGATAGAAGTAAACTCCGCTGGAAAGATTACTTGCATTAAAGTTATTTTCATAATACCCGGCGCTCTTTTCTTCATTATCAAGTATAGTCAATAACTCTCTTCCTATCATATCATATATCTTTATCGTTACTCTGCTGCCAACAGGCAATTGGTAACTTATCTTTGTAACCGGGTTGAAAGGGTTAGGGTAGTTTTGAAATAATTCGTATTTAACGGGAGCGCTGACTATGATCTTTATTTCTTTCGTCCATGATTCTTTCATGCTGTTGGTGATAGCGAAGTTAATGCTCGCTTCATTGTCAATCAGGGCTGTCTTCAGAACATCAAAGTCAAATGTAAATGTCTTTTCTTTTCCGGCTTCTATCTCTCCTATTGCCGTCTCAACACTTTTCATCTTTATCCATGACGGACATGAGCTGACTTTAATGTTCACTCCCTCAGCCGCCAATGTTGACGTGTTTGATACCGTCAGTTCAATGCGATTATCTTTACCGCCAAATGGCAGCTTGTAAATAGTCTGTGGAAATATTTCGTTTCTAAATAATATTGTAAATAATGTTAATAATATTATGGCTTTCATTTTTTCTTCTCTCTTTTATTTACTGACCTGTGGTAACTGTAAAATCAACTATATTGTTTGCCGACAGATTCTGGGTTTTGTCTTGATGTAATGTTCCATAATTAACACGGAAAGTCAGATTGGCAGGAAGTAATTCTTTACTAACTTCACCGTTTGCAGATGTCATTCCTATCTCCCTCCATGCGCCCGAATAATATTTTGTATCTGCATCGCTTAACGACTGTCCCTGAATATCCTTTACTCTTACAGTACACAAAACAGTTGAGAACGAAACTACACTGTTAGTACCGATGTTTTGCGCAATATCTTTTGAAACAAATTCATAAGTCATTCTAAATGAGTAATTGTTTGGAAGAAGTTCTTTTGTTGCAACTCCGTTTGTTGTTGTGCCAAAGTCTCTCCATGCGCCGGCGTAATATTGAACTGTGCCTTGATCAATTAAATTGCCAAGACTATTTTTTAATTGAACATTTGCATTAACTGTTTGGAAGATTACGTTTGGGTCAGTGCCGATGTTTTGCTGCTTATCGTTGCTTGCGTAAGCATAAGTCATTCTAAATGAGTAATTGTTTGGAAGAAGCTCTTTAGTTGCAACTCCGTTTGTGGTTGTGCCAAAGTCCCTCCATGCGCCGGCATAGTATTGAACCTTTCCGGTATCTATTGCAACTCCGCTGCTGTTTTGTATTTTTATTTGTGTATTAACAGTGCGGAAAATTATTGTATCCCGTCCAACAGCAACGTTGGATAATGTTTGGCTGCCATATTCGTACGTCATTCTTAAACTTACTTTTGTTAGCTTAGTATCAACTGAGAAAGTACCGTCGTTATTGTTAACAGCATCTTTCCATGTGCCGTCATAGTATTGAAGTGAGCTGCCGGTAAGGTTTGTGCCGGTACTGCTAACAAGTTTGACTGGTAATCCGGTGGGCACTGAAGGTAATCTATCAAGTATATATTGAGAATAATAATATAGAAATTTATATCCGTCGCTGCTAACATATTTGGGGTAGCTTCCCGCAGAATCTGAATACACTTGCCTAATGCTTGTTTGAAATGATTTTATTTCCTTTGCGCAGTCGATAGAATCCGATTGCATTAAATAATTTTTTGCGGAAATAATCTTATTAGATAGATCATTTAAATAATTATTATCTCGTAGCCATGAGTAGGCGTAGCATTGATCAATGTACGAAGTTAACGTGTCTTTCAATGTCAAAATAGATATGCTGCTATCGGGCTTTATAGGTTTATAATATTCAAGAAATACATTTAAGTATGGTCTAAATATTTCATCTGTCAGTTGTTCCTTTGTATAGATTGCTAATTTATAGTCTGATATAGTTCCATAATTATTCAGTAACTGTTCGATTATCCCCGACTTTACCTGAGCATTAGTATCAATTACGGATTGTTCTCTTAATAGATTATGAACATCTGTATTATGATAATGAGCAAGAATTTCTGTAAGTATGAGATCTCTAGTAATATAATCCGTTTCTTCCTTAAACCGAGTTATAGCAAAAGGCAATATCTGTATTCCATAATGGTCGTGTAAAATGCTTATTGCTATATATCGGATTAATTCATCAGGACTCTCACTAGCTGCTTTTATTAAATCTTCTTTTACTCGCGCAGAATCACTTGGAACATTCATAAGTATCTTTTCTAATAAATAAATTTCAGTTTTACTTAACACGGGAGAAATTTCATCCACGTAATTAAAAGTATTTTCTTTTTTAGTATAATCATTTAATTCAAATAGGATCATATTAGTTAAAGATTTTAATTCTTGAGATGAAATAACTGAATCTGAATAATCATAATGATCAAGTGAGTCAAGGTAAGAAAGAGTTAAAGGATAAATCCCTGAATAATGTAAAGATTGCAGTGTAAATAATATTTTAAATTCAGTAAATGGGCGATATTTCCAAAAATTAGTTGTCAATTGGGGAACGAACTCAACGAGATTATTCTGTTGGATTTTCTCCACGGCGAACAGAACTTGACTTTCATCGCCATTTGCCAAAAAATTATTCAGCATTTGTATTTGTTCAGGCGATATTTCTTGGGAAATCGAAATTTGCAAAGGAAAAAATATTATTAAAAGGAATGTTTTAAGGTTTAATTTGTTTTTCATATCATTCTCCTTTTCATTTACAATTAGGAGCTAAACTTTTTAATATAGCCAAATAAGGTGCAGCATATTGAAATGCATAGTTTTGAGTTTCTTGCTCAAGTGCTGGGATACTAAATTTTGTGTTTAGAAATTCTCTAAGCCCTTTCTTAAAATTATCAATTAGATTATTGACAAAATCTTGAGCATCATTTTTTATTTTATTAAAATCTTCATCTGGTGAACAATTTTTATTAAATGAATAATAATTACTTCCAAACTTTGATCCTTTGTAAAATTCAGTTACTCTGTTAATAAAATCTATTTTATGCTTGATCTCATGTTGTTTAATAACGTCAACTACACAATAATGTGCTCCCTGTTTACCGTATTTAGCTTGCATAATAATTTCCTTGATTGCCAAACAATAATCTTCTGGCGGAACTTGAGATTTTATGTAATTAATGTCTGCGTAATAAAGAGGGGTCTTTGTCTGATTTTTCATATTTTCTTCGCACCAATTCAGTTCATACTGCACTGTCAATAAATTGTTATCATCAAATTTAATTTGCCATCTATCAATGTTTGGATTGTAACAAATTTCTAAATTGAAGGGAGATATAAGTTTGGGATAATTTCGATTGGGAGTAAACCAAAGCCCGTAATTATCCCACTTCTCCCATTCTAAATACCCTTCCATGTTAGGATCATCTTCACACCAACCATCGTGTGCTTCATAAAAATCGAGTTTTGGCGCCTGCGGCTGCGAAGTACATTGCGGCGCATCCTGACAATGATATTGTTTTTGTGTAAAGGTAAGATCACCTCCATATCTCCATTCGGGAGCAGTCCATGGATAGCCAACATCTACCTGAATGCTGTATTTATTAGGATTACTTCCGTCCTGGACAAAATTCACCGGCAGATCATACCATTGACAATCACCCTCTCCGGTGCATTGACAGCTTACATAGTCTATATAAATCTTAGTTCCTGCTCTCAGATTATTATACGGGTATATATTAGGTCCTCCAATTAGCGCCCAATATTGTGTTGTGCATTCCGCAAGTGTCGTCCCTCCATGAGGTAAATTGAAGTTTGGGTCATCGCTTGTATATAAAATTACTGTGGTCTTCGGAATTAAAAAGTGCCAATAAAGCGTTATTACCGCATCGCCGTAAAATGGCATTGATATAGAATTATTAAGAGAAGGCACATCTAAAGATTTATCAATAGCCTTTTTCTTTGGACCGATTTCCACTTTCTCCTTTATTATCTCCTGTGGAAATATTAAAATTCCTGCCATCACCAAATAAATCACTATAAAAAATGTTTTCATCTTTTACTCCCCTGGTATTATTGAGTTATCCTTTTTTCGTTTTATAACCATATTCTTTTACCTAATTATTGTTCAGCTCTATTGTTGTTTTGCAAAGCACTTGTACAGCTGCAAATCTTATCATGAAATAATTCTTTTTAAATTGAGAAGATTGAATTATTTTATGTCCGATCTGTAAGAACTTGAAATGGTTAATATTTTAAATCAGAAAGACTTCGTGATTGGATTTATCGATTTGTTTTGTTTGGGAATTTTCTATTAGAAATGTATTAGAATTGTCTGCTGTTAATAATATAGGTACATGCTTATCAACCAGCTTAAGCTTATTTTGCTGCTTGCGTTTCCGCATTACAAATTTGACATTGGAAGTCGCTTCTTGTGAGGGAACTATGTTAAAGGCAGACGAAGAGGAAAAGTTAGAGCATAAGAACTCTATATGTTGATTATCAAGTTGCTGGCTTTGGGAATCATCAAGAAATGCATCTGTTAGTGTATCATTTCCCTTTATAGATATATCAGCTAAGACAACTAAGAATAAAGACGAAAACAAGAAAAGTAAAAAGTAATATTTCAAATTGCCTTTAAACATACTCCTGTTAAAATTTTTGTTCTAAACCAACTTATATTAAATAAGTTAAACTGTCAAGTTTAGTAGATGGATTCTTTAAAAATTGTAATAACTCCATAGAAATGTCATAGATTGGACTCAGTAGAAATGTCAGTAAAAATTAAATTAGAGAACTCAGAAAAAAGGAGTTCTCGCAATGGAAGGAATACTGACAATGAGTCAAAAAGAAG
>JAKAKL010000120.1:0-10250 GCA_021824565.1 Bacteroidota bacterium
AACTTGGCATGATTGACCAGTCGATGGAAATGGAATACTCCGGCAAGGAATTAGCTCTCTACAAGTGGGGCGGGTACATGAAGCACTTTCTCTTGATGAATGTTTTTATGAACGTGTACGCTTTCCCTTATTATGTTCCTATGCAGCCGGATTTAAATAGCATTTTAATCTATTTGCTTATCAACTACCTAAAGATAATTTTGCTCGCAGTACTATTTGTTATCATTCAAGAAACATTTTCAAAGTACAGACTGTTTAAGATTTTCGATTTCGTTGCAGTCGCGCTTGTTCTTGCCTTTTTAGCTGCGCTTGTATTTTACACAACCGGAGGAACCGTTTGATGAACCATCTTGACAACGCATTTTTGCTCGTCGGCTTTCTTGAAATTGCAATGGTCATGTTTATGCAGTGGGAAGTTTACATTACCAACATCATTAAGACTTTCTCAATCAGCTCATATTTAATTGCCGTGCTTTTTATAATTGTTGGATTCATAAACAAAGAGAATTACATTTTGATTCTTGCTGCTTTAACTGCACTTACAAGAGGCTGGCTGATTCCTTTTTACCTTAACAGAATTTTAAGAAAAGATAAATGGCGCGCAAGAGAAACAAGCCCGCTTGTCGGTATATCAAGTTCGATATTAATTTCATTGCTTATTGCCGTGGTCGGTTACTTGCTATATAGCCTTACTCTTTCAAATTATATTAAATCGAGTCTTGGCTCTATTCCGATTACACTTATGCTTCAAGGTATGTTTTTAATTATTTCCAGAAGCAGCACTTTTACACAATTAATCGGGTATCTAATTATGGAGAATGCAATGTACATGTTCGGCTACATTTTCCCCGAGCTTCCGTTTATAGTTGAAGCCGGCATTGTACTCGACCTTCTCGGCGTTGTTATGATTTCCGGCGCAATAATCCGCTTAAGAGAAGACGTTGTTCAAAGCGGTACGGAAGATTACAAAGAACTGAAAGGATAATAATATTGAGACTGTCATTCCCGCGAAACTTGTCCTCACGAAAGTCAGAGTGGGAATCTAATTAAATCAGAATGTCATTCCCGCGAACGCGGGAATCCAAAAGAACGGATGAAACAATATTACGTTTACATATTAGCAAGCAAGAAAAATGGAACATTATGCATCTGTGTAACCAATGATTTAAATAGAAGAGTATACGAGCATAGAGAAGGTATTATTGATGGGTTTACTAAAAAATACAATGTTAAATTACTTGTTTATTATGAAGTGCATAATGATATAAATGAAGCCATTAAAAGAGAAAAAGCTTTGAAGAAATGGTATCGTAAATGGAAAGTTGAGTTAATAGAAAAATCAAATCCAGAATGGAAAGACTTATATGAAGAGTTATTATAAAAACATGGATACCCGCTTTCGCGGGTATGACAGCCACTTCAGAATGTCATTCCCGCAAACGAGTAAACCTATAATTCAAGACCCAAAGATGAATTATGAAAAATATTACTCCAATACACCATTACTCCATTATTCCACTACTCCAATATTCCAAAGTGATGTTCTAAGTGAGAAAATTATTAATTCACAATTAATACAGTATTTGTATGACTGACTTCATTTACTTACTGCCAATTCTATTTTCCGGTTTAGGAAGCCTGCTCTGCATTCTTCCATTCCTAAAGTTTGAAGAAGACATTTCCGTTATTGTCTCCTTCGGAGCCTTGTTCAGCTCAATTTATATTTTATTTCTTCCGAACTATGCAACAGATTTCTTTTATATTGACGGCTTGTCAAAAATCTTTCTCGTAATGACAAGCGCTGTTTATGTAGCCTCGGTTATATTTTCTATTTATTATATCGAGCACATACAAAACAAATTGTTTCAGTCTCACTTTTATTTTTTCTTGTTAAACACATTTGTTTTAACAATGCTGTTTACAGTAATTCTAAATAACCTCGGCTTAATATGGGTTGCAGTTGAAGCCACCACGGTAACAAGCGCGCTGCTCATTTCAACCGAGAACGATGAAGCTACAATTGAAGCGACATGGAGATATGTTATTATTGTATCAGCCGGATTAATAATTTCTCTTATCGCAGTTATATTTATTTATTCCTCATTCCAAACTTTATCATTTGCGGATTTGCTTAAATTATATCCCAAGCTTTCCCCCGGTCTTGAAAGAATAACGTACTTTGGCGGTGTTTTAGGAATAATCGGTTTCGGTACCAAAGCCGGAATTTTCCCAATGCATACATGGCTGCCGGATGCACACGGCAAAGCTCCTTCGCCGATAAGCGCAGTTTTTTCCGCTGTGCTTTTGCCCGTAGCATTGTTCGCTATCGAAAGAATTCTTCAAGCAATTCCAAATGAAGGAGTAAAAGTTTTTGCATTTACTTTGGGTTTACTTAGCATAGCTCTTGCCGCTTTTATGTCATTCAATCAAGTTTATTACAAAAGAATGTTTGCTTATTCTTCAATCGATAATATGGGGATTGCGTTGATTGGTTTATCGCTTGGAGGCTACGCTTTTGTTGGCAGCGTGCTTATTATTATTGCTCATGCATTCGCAAAGTCTGCAACTTTCTTTTTAACCGGCAATGTTTTAATAAATTATAAAAGCTGGAAGATAAATGATGTCAAAGGCATTTCGAAAACTCTGCCCGCAACTGGTTATTCATTATTTTTCGGTTCGCTTGCCGTTACCGGCACTCCGCCGTTTGGAACTTTCCTTGGCGAATTATTAATTCTTATTGCAATCTTTAATGCCTATGGTATTGTAATTACTTTATTAGCCGGTCTGCTCCTTGCGATGGCCTTTATCGGTATAAATTATCAAACTCTCAGAATGGTCTTCTCCGAGCCGAATATTGAAAAGAAGCAAGAAAATTTTATTGTGGTTATTCCAATAATAAATCTTCTGCTTGCTTTAGCAGTTACCTTCGCTTCACCATTTATTTATAATATTCTTTATAACGGAGTATGGAAATGAATAATCAACTCGATAATGAAATAATGGTTAGAGATAATAACTTAAATTTCAACGCAAGCTTAAAAAGACTATTCGGAATACTTGTCCCTTCGGGAATTGAGAACAAAGGTCTTATGTATGATGGAAAAGACTTTACAATCGATTGTTCTGATAAAATCAATTTAGATTCATTTCCTAATTATGACATCATTAAAAATAGAGATTCTGTAATCGGAAAATCGGAATTTTTCGGCGAAGGCGTTTTTGTTTTTAGATATGGTCCTGTAACGTCATGGATTGTTGAGCCCGGAGTTTTTCATATCTACACATACGGCGAAAGAATATTGGGAATGAATATAGATGTCTCTTACAAATCGAGAAGCATCGAACTAAAGCTTATCGGATTAAATCCGTTGGAAGCTATTCCTTTTGTAGAAAATATCTGCGGCAACTTTTCGTTTTCTCATTCGCTTGCTTTCACAAATGCAATCGAAAATATTTTAGGAATAGAATTAAACCCAATAATTAAAAGTTACAAAATTATCGCGCTTGAGCTTGAAAGAATTTACAACCATCTTTATGTATTCAGCCAGCTTGCAAACGCGGCGGCGCAAAAAGTTCTTACAAGCCACGTACAATTTCTATTTGAAGAATCGTTGAGAACAAATTTCATTTTCTCACGGTCAAGATATTTGAAAAAACTAAACAGCATTGGCAAGCTTAATTTTTATCCAGAGAAGAAAATTCTAAACATAATTCAAGAAAGAGTGAGCGAATTAAATTCAGAATTAAAAATTCTTTACGCAAGAACTCTCGAAAGCAAAAACTTTTTAGACCGGCTTCACGCAACATCAATTATCTCTTCTGAATATGCTTTGAATAATTCTTTGTCCGGTCCTTCGCTTAGAGCATGCGGTATAAAAGAAGACTTGCGTCTGCATGATAAATTTTACGAAGACTTGAATATTCCAACTATCTCTTTCGGTGATTCACTTGCAAGATTGGAAGTAAGAATTGAAGAAATTTCTGAATCAATTAAAATCATTAACGATAAAATTGATTTTATAGATAAAGTTAAAAACCTCGTCCCGTTTGAAGAAGCAAAATTTTCTTTGGAAAATATATCCGGAAGTTCCATCGGTGCAGTAGAATCGCCAAGCGGTATAATTGCTAATTATGTCGAGCTTCAAAATGGAAAGATAAAAAATATATACATCTCTACGCCGTCTTTGTTTGGCTTTAATGCAATTAAAGATTCTTTACCCGGAATGATATTCACGGACTTCCCGTTCTCGGTCGATTCTTTCGGAAGCTTTTTTGCAGATGCCGCAAGATAAAAAACAAGGTTAGAATGTCATTCCCGCGAAAGCGGGAATCTATACAATAAGTAAATTAGGAAGTAACTAAATGAACAACTGGTGGTTCCCATACGGTCTTAAAAAAAGATTAACAGAAAAAAAATTATATCAAACCGATATTGATGTAAAAACTTTAGATGGAATTTTCAAAAGCTCTTTGCACATTTACATTATCGATGTCGGCAATTCAAACGATTTATGTTTTGAGCTAAAAGCCTTGCAAGCTCCTCAATACAATATTCACCGTTTCGGAATATTCTTTGCGGATACACCTCGCCACGCAGATGTTCTAATTGTTCTAGGTCCGGCAACAGAAAAAATGATTGCACCACTGCAAGAAACAATAAATCAATTGCCTAAGCCTTTTGGAATAATTTTAATAGAATACGGCGAAACAAATAACGGCATCGATTTAAAAAATATTCTGCAAGAAAATCTCTTAGCGGAAATTAAAAACTATGAAAATCCCGAACAGATTATCGCTGTTCTTTTAAAGATTATGAATAAATAAAATTTTCTCTGTGGTACTCTGTGTGTACTTTGTGAAACTCTGTGTAACCTAAAATCCTTTATTACACTGAGAACGCCGAGGAATCACAGAGAGCCACAGAGATTAAGGAATACTAAATGAACTACTTATTTATCGCACTCGGCTTTTTCATCTTAGGATTTATCTTAACATTCTCGCGAAGACTAAGCTACTTAGCAGCCTTTGCCGGTTCAGTTTATGTTTTCATTGCCGGTGTTACATCGTTAAACAACCCGCAAGTCTCAGCCGTTTATTATTTGCTGCCTCACATTTCCATCGGATTAAATATCGACAGAACAACAAGCTTATTTTTCATAGTCTCTTCCATCTCATTTGCAGCTCTATCTTTTTACTCATTCGATTTCGGAAGACTCTTCAGCAAAAAGATGGGATTGTTCTTTAACCTTGCTCTGTTCGGAATGGTGCTCGTTATGTCAGCAGCAGATTCAATAGTATTCATTATCGGCTGGGAGCTTATGACCATCGCTCTCACTTTCCAAATCCTCGAAAGACGCAACTCAATGACAGAAGCATTTCAGTTTCTTGCCTTCGGCGAAGTTTCAACTATGTTTTTGCTACTCGGATTTGCTGCGCTTTATTTTACTAATAATTCTTTTACACTGATAAATGCTTCACACGGCAGCGCTTTGTTTTTAGTTTTAACTACGCTTGGTTTCATAATCAAAATGGATATTTTTCCCTTTCATACTTGGATTATAGGAGCTTATTCCAAAGCGCCATCCCACACTGCTGCAATGTTAAGCGCTCCGTTAACTCTGATGGGAGTTTACGGCTTAGTCCGTGTCATCTCAATTTCCGGCTCCACAAAATGGTGGGGAATAACTGTTCTTGTCTTTGGCGCTGTGTCTGCTTTTTGGGGCGCAATGTTTTCATCTGCTGAACGGAGTGTTAAAAAGCTTCCTGCGTATTCTACTGTTGAAAATAACGGGATGATTTTAACTGCGCTTGGCTTAAGCGCAATTGCAGCATTTTACTCAACAAACAAAGGAGTAGAAACTCTTGCAGACTTTGCTTTCCTTGCCGCTTTGTTCATCGCATTCTCTCACACAATTGCAAAAACTCTTTTATTTATTTCTGTAGGACATGCAAAGGAGTCTTTGCAAAAAGAAGATATTGACTTAGTCCGTGGCATCTGGCGTAATGTCGGAAAGCTTCCCGCATTTGGAATCATGACCTCCGGTCTCTCCTTCAGCGCCTTTCCGCCAACAATCGGTTTCGTTGGCGAGTGGATGATTCTTGAAGCATTATTCCAGTCATATAAATTTATGAATAACGTTGACAGAATTATTGCAGCCTTTGCCGGCATCATGGTAGCGCTCGCAATCGGTCTTGCTACTTTTGCAATGATAAAACTGATTGGCTACACCGCACTCGGTCCCGACCATGGAGAGAAAGCACATAAGTTTCCATCAAGCGCAATGAAAATTTCAGAAGTATTTCTTATCGCTTTATTATTTCTCGGCGGAATTTTTTCTCCATTCCTAATTCAGCTTCTCGGCTATGGTAAATTCCTAAGCGGTTTATTAGCTGTACCAGACCCTCTGTTAATTGTTTCCGCTCAGCCTATTTTCGGAGTACTCTCGCCTACCATACTTACATTAGTAGTTCTTGCCTTAATAATTATTCCGGTTTTGTTTTTCCTTTTCGGAAAAAAGAAAGTTAGAAAAGTTGATGCATGGAACGGTGCTTTGCCTTTGGCTGAAGAAGAATACTACACAGTCCCGGCATATTCATTTACACTCGAATATATTTTAAGAAGCGTTTTCCGGATGAAAGAAAAAAGAGAAGGCTACATTACTGAAGTTCAGAATAAAGACATCGCAGAATATTTATACGAATACATCGGCAAGACCGTTGATTCAATCAGCAAAGCAGTAGGCAGAATAATAATGAACGGAAGAATATCACTTTATATTTTGTATATCTTTATTATCTTTCTGTTAGTATTTTTGTTTATATAATCCTCAGCAGCGATGGAGTTCGCTTAACATTCCGATTAAATCGGAATTAATAACTCCTGCTTTATTAATTGTTCGGTTAATCAAGTAGGAGTTTTTTTAATGCTCCTACCAAAAAGAAAAAACAATTTATGAAAATTTTAATTCTCTCAGATATTCATGCAAACTTACCTGCTCTGCAAGCCGTCCTTAATAAAGACGGAGATTACAATAACCTTTTATTTCTCGGTGATGTTGTTGACTACGGTCCAAATCCAAAGGAATGTGTAAAATTTATTAAAGAAAATGCTAATTACTACGTCCGCGGCAATCACGATAACGCCCTCGGCTACGATGTCGATTGCAACTGCATGGGAACATTCCGTGAATATTCTATCGCAACACGCGAATGGCATAAGACTTTGCTTGATAAAGATGACATACATTTTTTAAGAGACATGCCGACCATAGATTCATTTCAGCTTGACAGTCCTACAGATGGCTATGAAGAAACCTCATTCTATTTAGCACATGCTTCGCCTCAAGGCGATATGTTCAAATATCTTAATCAAGATGAAATTGCCGGTGAGCTTGAAGGAATTGTTGCAGAGTATATTTTAGTCGGTCATACTCACGTTCAGTATAAAAAGAAAATGGATTACGAAATGATTGTAAACCCGGGCAGTGTAGGTCTTGCGCGGGATGGCGGGCAAGCCTGCTATGCAGTTTACGAAAACGGCGAAATGCAATTAAAGCGCATTGACTACGATGTAGAAAAAACTATTTCCGACCTATTGAAAAGCCCTCTATCTCAAAATATTAAAGAAGGCTTGAAAAAAGTTTTATTACATAAGTAACTAAGGTTAAGCAAAATCATAATGAGAGGTTGTCATACCCGCGAAAGCGGGTATCTATTTTTTTTAATTTTGAATTTTTAATTTCTAATTGTCCATGACTTACTACTGCTCAAATTGCTGGAACGAAATTACCAAAGGAATTGAAGTCTGTCCGCATTGCGGTACTAATCAATCGGCTCTTGAACAAGAATCATTTATACAAAAATTGATTCGTGCACTAAAGCATCCGGAGCCATCAACACCCGTTAGAGCCGCAGAAATATTAGGTGAACTAAAGGCAAGGGAAGCGCTGCCTTACTTAACTGAATTAATCAAAACGAGCACTGACCCGTTTCTTGTTAAAGCAGCCGCAAGCAGCATTAAAGAGATAGAAGATAAAGATTATAAAAATAATTAATCTAGCGCATTTTAATTTCTCTGTGGAACTCTGTGGGTACTCAGTGGTTCTCAGTGTAACAAAAATATTTTTTCAAGAACTCAATTATGGACTCAAAAAAATTACTTCCCGAAAACCATCGCAGAAGCTTATCTGTAACAGCCAAGTTCATCGAAGAAGGATTAGACGAAGTTGAATCAATACTGAACGGCAGTTCAAACCATAGTGTTACTCATATAGTTGAAACATCCTATGATAACGAAACCAAAGAAAAAATTTATGCGATAATTAAAGAAATACAATCTGTAAACAAAGAAATGTTTGACACACTTTCCTTAACTCCCCAAATAACTTACGAAAGCCGTGTAGTTCAATCGCAAGCAGTTTACCTTTGGAGTATTTTAGTCGACAGCACCTCAAAAAAACTTTCCCGCTACGGCGATTTAACCGCTGAAGAAAGTCGGCTTATCGACAGCTACGTACAGAAACTACTATCCCTCGTAGACAAGCTAAAAGAATTTAATTAGAATTCTTTTTATAATAGAGAGTACGTATAAATCTATTCCATTACTTCACCACTCCATTACTACATTACTCCAAATGTCAAATTCAATCCCCTTGATAACTATTCCTTTCATGCCCATATTTTGAATTATATCTGTCCAGACTTTCTTCAATTATTTTGAAAGCAAATTCCTTTTCTCTAAACTCATTTACTTCCACGTGTTTGTGTTCCAGCTTCTTATAATCCTCCAAAAATCTTTTTAACTCGGTCATTGTATGCGGCGGCAGTTCAGCTAATGTATTAATATAATTTACCGCCATATCGTTTATAGACACAGAAATAATCTTTTCGTCCCTTTCGCTATCATCAATCATGTGCATTACTCCTATTACCTTTGCCTCAATAATGCTTAAAGGCTCGGCTTCAATTGAAGAAATGACGAGTATATCGAGCGGGTCATTATCGTCTGCAATTGTCTGTGGTATAAATCCGTAGTTCGCCGGGTAATGCACAGCAGAGAGCAAAACCCGGTCAAGTCTTAACAAACCGCTTTCCTTATCCAGCTCATACTTTGCGTTAGAACCCATAGGAATTTCTATAACTCCATTTACAATCTCCGGCGTATTAATGCCCGGTGTAACATCATGCCATGGATTATTTTTAAGAATCTCTTTCATGTTTCTCCTAAATAGATGTTGGAAATATTTAATAGGAGTTATCAGTCCATGAAAATTTAAGGGACGGTTACCGGCGAACTCCATCGCCTTATACAAATATAATAATTCTATGTAAAATCTTATGCCTCCGGCAGATATATTCTTTTACTGACTTTCTCACTTAATTTCTATCAAGCAAAACGATACATCGAAATCATGGAGCGCGACCACACCCAAGAAATCTTCATCGGCTGGTTCTCCCGCATCGACATAATCAAATAACTTATTGTTTTTGCCTTTATGCTTTCGCATCTTAAAAGAATTGCGCCTGACTAATGAAGCTGTAGTTATTCTCTGCTTCTTTACCGACCTCAAATAAATTCCGTTAAAAAATTATGCGAAATGAAACGTTAAACAGAAAAATCTGTTTGAGTCCCGATTTTATCGGGACGAGTTATTTTTCTGTAGTGCAATGAAGCATAATTTTGTCGAGTAGGAAGCTGGATAAATAAATATATTTTCATCTTCGAGTTCCGCCTCTCCGATCCATCTTTTCTATTTATTTATTCGCTTCCCCTCACAGAACCGTGCTTGAAGTTTTCCTTCACACGGCTCTTCAATCATATTCACTTGCGACTTTATTTTCCATAAGCATGATATAGCTTCGGCTTAGGTAAAGGATATTTGGTCAGGTATTTTATAAATCCCTCCCAGTTATAGCTTTTCCTTTGACTACGTCTGTTCAGCCACTTAAAGACTAACTTGATGACACTAAAATAGTAACCGGCAATCTTGCGGTAATTTCCGCCTATGCCGTAGTACATATAATGTCCTCTTAGTTTTTGTTTTAATGTTTTCCAGACATCCTCGATTGGAAAGACATTCCTAATGTTCTTCAGCCATACATTCATTTCCTTTATCTTCGATATAAGTTTCTTCCGGCTTGTCTGCCTGCCAACCTTAAACTTCCCGCTTCTTGAGGTATCACAATAATGTGTGAAGCCTAAGAAATCGAACGTATCAGGCCGCTTCTGTTTTTCTTTGGCATATCTGCCG
>JAKAKL010000120.1:10260-11088 GCA_021824565.1 Bacteroidota bacterium
CGAATAGTATTAACCTTGTCTTTTCCTCAGACAGTTCCAGACCAAATTTCTTTAGTCTTTCTCTTAGCATCCTGATTATGTCTTCTGCCTCCTCTTTGTACTTCACACAGATTACAAAATCATCTGCATATCTGATTTCTTCTACATATCCTTTGCATTGCTTCTTCACTACTTTCTCTACCCACAAGTCAAGCACATAGTGAAGGTATATATTACTAAGTATTGGACTGACGACTCCGCCCTGCGGTGTGCCTTCCTCCGCTGCATAGTATTTACCTTCTTCCATTATACCTGATTTCAGTAGCCGCTTAATTAACCTGATAAAGTTTCTGTCTGCTATCCGGTGTTCCAAGAATTTTATAATCCATTCATGCTTTACGTTATCAAAGAACCCTTTAATATCAGCATCGATTATATAGCTCGTTGGCTGGGTAGCTATTGCTTTATCCAGTTTCTCAAGCGCATCGTGACAGCTTCTTTTGGGTCGGAACCCATAGGATACGTCTAAGAACGCCGGTTCGTATATCGCCTCCAGTATTACGGCTATGGCTCTCTGCACTATTTTATCTTCCACCGTTGGTATTTCAAGTATGCGGATTTTACCGTTTGCTTTCGGTATCCCGACTCTTCGTACTGCCTGTGGTCGATAGGAAAACTTCCTCATCTTTTCACATAGCTTGTGAATGTTCTCCTTTAGTGCACTGCCATATTCCTCCAGACTGACTCCGTCAATCCCGGATGCTCTATGTTTGTTTAATTCGCCAAAGCAGCTTTCCAGATATTCTTCATTTAACAGACTTGCCAGTGAGGTAAATCTGTATGTATGAC
>JAKAKL010000035.1 GCA_021824565.1 Bacteroidota bacterium
TTTTTTAGATTAACAATTCTAAATTTTTTTATATCTAAATAGTTGATGGACTACGCAGTAGAATACTATCGTCCGCCTCGATAAACCCGATGCTCGAAGCTGATTCAAAAGCATAGACTAAGCCCGTCAGGGCGTGTCTGCAGCAGATTAAAAAGTTTTACGAAATTAGAAAAAGCCCGGGGATAGATCATGAGATAATCCTATCTTTGTTAAAAAACCTTAACAAGCAGAAATTATTAAGGCAGACTGACGGCGATTATAATCCGTGAAGAACTCAGCTGGCTTTTTTATTTTTATCCTTAAATTAATTTCATAAAGTTATTGAATTCATAATGTACCAAAGTAGATTTGTATAATATGAATAAGGCGCCTAAATGTAAGACGTCAAACTCTGAAGGATGAATATTGATGTATAAGATATAATAAAATTTTAAATTATCAATTTACTTGCAGCATCTAAGGCAATTCCCACAAGAATAGCGATGGAAAAACTAAGCAAGGTACCGATGAGAATATATTCCGCCACTTTATGCTGATTGTTGTTTTTTGTTTCGCCAAAGCGAAAAATAGATTTAGCTGCAATCAGGAAGCCGATTGCTCCAAACTGGTTTTGAAGAATAAATGTAAGAATCAACACTCTTTCAATTATTCCTATCCACATACCGGCACTCTTCAAACTATCGCCGGAGCCGTCTATATCATTTGTCCACTTTGAAGTAAATTTGTTAATTAATACGGACGAAGGGACCGTAACAATTATATAGGCTAAAAAAAGCAGCCAGAATTTTGTTTCGTTAAATAAAAAATACAAATCATTTTTTAAGCTTGGGAACTGGGAAGTATATGCCGCCCAGCATACTAATATTATAATTATATGAAGTGACTGATCTGCAATAAGAATTGCCGTCGTATTTTTTTTAATGTAAGATTTAGTCACGTCTATTAAAAAATGTGAAACGGTAATTATCAACACACCCCATAAGAACGAGAAAGACCAGGCAGCTAAATAAGTCAACAGCAGTATTATAAATATGTGAAGATAAAGGTATTTTGAATTTATTTTCTTTTCCGCCTTTTCTTTTACCCAAACGTTCGGCTGGAAAATAAAATCGGCAATAAAATGCGCCGTTAGTAATCTTATTAGCAAAATTAAGTTCATATTTTTAAGGTCAGCAGTTTTTCAAATCTTTTAAGGAATAATTCTATGCTCTTTAAATTTGCGCCGATTATTCTTTTTCTTACTGCGGGCTGTGAAATTTTTAATTTCTTCGCCGTCATTTGCTGTGTCTTATTTTTTAATAATTTTAAATAAACAGCTTCCGCCTGCTCCATTGTCCATTTGTTTATTATTGTATCGATGAAATAACATTCAACTTCCAGTTCCCCGTTTACGTCTTGCCAGGGGGTTTTAATTTTTAAATTTTGATTACTATTTTTGATTTCGTCAAGCAGCTTACCTGAGAAATTAAATGCTTCTCCGTCCGACTCAATCACTTTATCTGCGTTAAATCCTATTTTGCCTATTCCTATGGCAACTCTGGCATCCAGTTTATTTCCAGAAGTTTTTGTTTTTGATTTGGTAAGTGCAAGACTTCTCAGCTTTGCCCTTATTAATACGCTTATCAATAATGCTTTGCCTGGCTGCTTAATAACGGCTTGAAAGCTGTCGCCCCTATAAATTTCGAATGGCTTTTCAATAGCTGCCGAAAATTCAAGCGTTAATTCTTTAAAGGTTTTCTGCATTGCGAATAATAATTGCTTCCTCTTTCCATATACCGATGAAGAGCCAATTATGTCGCCTGTTATAACAGAATAATAAGCTGCTGTTTCTTTAGTTTCTCTTTTCAAATATCTACTGGTTATTATCTTCTAAAACTTACTGCGCATAATATAAACATATAGGGTTATAATTGTCAAATATAACCGTTAGGGGTTATAATGACGTTAAATAACCAATAAGGGTTATAATGCAAGGAGAGCCGGGCTCTGAATTAATTATGATAGACTTGAAGGTTATCTATTTAATAATAATTAAGAAACTAAATACCGATATCTTAAATGCCGATCAAACATTTGACAACTTCAACACTGCAAGAATTGGCTATCAGACGCCGGTAAAAAAAACTTTGTCTTTATGAAACAGAGGATAGAACTTGCATCCCAAACATATACCGAAGGCGGTTTCGAAAAACAAGAATATCAGGCAGATAAAACAGATGGGACCGGTTATCTGGCTGTAAGCATTTACAATAACCAGGTGAATAAAGATTGTGGATGCCGGAATCACCCAGATTATCCATTGAGTTAGAATTATGGTTTTATTGTTTCGCGATATATTATAATAAATATCATGATGGCTTTAAATTTTTTAGGTTTACAATTTTAAATTTTGTTATATTTAAATAGTTGATGGACTACGCAGTAGATTACTATCGTCCGCCGCGAAAAAATAATATGTATAATATTTAAGGTGGCTGTTTATGAAAGAGGAAAATACGGACAATAAGGGTGAAGGCGAATCGTCGAAAGAGGGGAGCAAGAAGCTTACCGAAGATGAAATCTTTGAGTTGAAAAAGAAAGAATGCCTCGAAGAGATAAATAAAAATCCCAAATACCAGGAAGAGTTTGAAAAGTACAACCCCTATTCATTAGACTCTTTCAAATCCAGATACGCCGCCGCAAAAGCGAATATCTCCATCTATGGAAATAATTATATTAGGAATGAAGAAAGAATTGCAATGCTCTACCGTGCAGAAGCGGAGGAGAGATTCTGGGACATACAGCAGAAAAAGTTATTTGATCTTCAATGCCGTTGGCGCGCCGAAGAAATAAAAATTCCGGAGATTGTAATCAGCGAAGAATTTCATTACTGGGAAGAGCATATAAGCATTTGCCCCTTTATTCCCAATATTACACAGCAAGAACTGGATCTGTACATGGAGTTCATTTCATCCTTCCCTTACGATGAAAAAATTGAGTGGGTTGGAAATTGGCAGGACTATGACGAATTCAAAATGCACTTAACGAAAGACGCTAACGCCGAATGGGACAGCGAGGAATATTCTCTATGGTATAAATTCCACGACTCGAGGACCGGACAAAATTTATTTCAAACGCTGCCTGATATTCGCGGGAAAAAAGAAAATTTCTATCTTGATATAATAAGAGAGAGAAGGAGAAAAGAGAGAGAAGAACATGAAAAGAATAGTCCGGCTAATAATACCGATAAGCGTCCTGACCTTAATAGTTATTATGAAGATTATGAAAAGTTTATCAAACGGTTTGAAGACGTAAAATTATTGGATCTGCATAAAGCCAACGACCGGCGCGAAGGAATGGACGAGGATCGCGGTCTTAATAATGCGATAGAAACTCTTCAAACTGCGGATGAAACAGTTGAAGCGGATTATAATGAAAACTGGCGGCAGGGAATAATCGATGCGGCAAACGGTTATAGGAGAAAAAGAATACTCCAGGAACTTCCTAAGACTTATAAGGATTATAAATTCAGGTTAAGCTTAAATCTGCTGCCTGAAGATACATCCAAAATTAGTCGTGATCATAAAGCAGCTATGGTCAAGTTGTTGAAGAAAGAAATTCTTGAAGCAAGGAAAATTAATGGCGAGCCTGAGGATTTTAATTTTTAACGGAGAGAAAAATGGAAGAAGATAAAAACCAAAATGAAAGCTATGCTGAAAAGTTTGAGAGGGAAAAAAAAGAAAGGGAGGAGAAGTTCAAGAAACTTGAAGCTGAATTTTTAGTCGATTTAAAAACTAATCCTAGATACATTCCCTTTTTCGAACCTTTTAGTATTATCTCGGTTGAAAATTTTAAGATGTATTATTCCCATAGGAAGGCAGAACTAATTGTATACGGCAAAAATGCAATTGATAATGAAGATCAAAGCCTTTCCAGGTATTCCCAAATGGCTGGCGAAAAGATATGGGAGATACAGCAGGAAAAATTATTAAGGCTTAATTTTAAATGGAACGCCGAGCTTATTAAGATTAAAGAAGTTGATACAACATGGGATTTTGACTATTGGTCGCTTCATATCGTAAGATGTCCTTTTATTCCGGCAATTACTCAAGAAGAATTCGATGAATATATGGATTATATAAAATCGAGCACGTTTGAAGAGATAAAATATGAGCCTGCGTTATGGCAGGATATAGAGAGCTATAAGAGTCAATATTTATCCGGTTCAACGGAGGAATATTATGGAGATGGAACGCCATACTGGTACAGGTACAATGAAAAGAAGAGAGGTCTGGCGGACATTTACAAATTGCCGTACATACGAGGCGATAAAGAAGAATTCTATAGCAAGCTCTATTTCGAGGAGCAGGAGAAAGGAAAAGAAAAGAAGAATATTGTGAAGAATGATCAAGACGACAGACCGTACTTGAGCGCTTATGATAATGAACAGTTCGAAGAATTCATAAAGCTCTTTGAAGACAACCGGCTTTTAAGAATACACAGGGCATTTGAAAAAGATAAAGAGCGCGACACGGACAGCGAACTTAATGAGGCGTTAAAAGTTTTGCAGCCGGAACCGGTTAATATAGAAATCCGGTATAATAAAGACTGGAGGCAGGGATTGATAGAGGCTGCCAATGAGTATCAGAAAAAAAGACTTATCGAGGAACTGTCAAAGTCTTACAAGAAATATTTGTTTAGGATAAATGCAGGTCTTCAGTTTGAAGAAAACGATTCTTCAGAAAATTTAGACTATGCAACTGCCTTCCATAAAAAAATAATTTTGCAGGGCAGGGCGCTGAATAACGAACCGGAAGATTTTAATTTTTAGAAAGTTGATTATGAATGAAGAAGAGAATAAAACAGTGAACGATGAAACATCGTCATCGAAGGCAGTCAGCCCCGAAGATGAACGAAAGATAAAGTATGATAATTTATACGCAAAGTTTTTATCAGAGCTGAATACCGATCCGAAATACAAAGTCTTTTTTGATAAATACACGCCAAACGGAGCCGGTGCTTTTAAAGATCGCTTTGCTCACCGCAAGACACTTTACACTTTGCATGGAGATTATGATCTGCAAAGTGAGGATGATATGGCATCCAGGTATTATGATATTGCATCGGAAAAAATTTGGGAAATACAGCAGCGCAAATTATTTGACATGCAATGCAACTGGAGAGCGGAACAAATTAAAATTCCCGAAATAGTAATAGGTCATTCATTTGTAACATGGGGCGAGCATATCAAAAGCTGTCCCTTCCTATCGCCAATTACACCGGAAGAATTTGAAATGTATATGTCTTTCATTCAAATGAGTCCATACGAAGATATTTTTGATCCGGTAGAAGACTGGCAGGATTATGAAGGATATAAAGATTGGAATTCCAACTGGGATAGGTATGATTGCGATGCGCCGGAAATTCCGGGATGGTATCAATTTTACGAGTCAAGAACGGGTATGGGAGCGTTATATCTTCTTCCCGATATTCGAGGCGATAAGGAGGATTTTTATATTAGCCTTAGAAGAACAAAGCGGGAACAAGAGTTTGAAGAAAAGAACCATGAGAAACCAGAATATAAAACTAATGAACTTCCGCTGCTGTTTTTCAACGAAGAAAACATTTTGAAGTTCATGGAGAAGTTTGAAAACCCGGAGCTTATTTATTATGAAGAGACATATAAGAAATATGAGGATATTGAACAGGACGAAGAATTGAAAGAAGCCATTTTAATATTGCAGACAGCGGATGAAACAGTAGATGTAGAAGATAATGTCCACTGGCGGAGAGGAATAATTCAGGCTGCAAACGAATATACAAAAAAGAGACTGATTGAAGAACTTCCGAAAGCCTACGCCGATTATCTATTACGAATTAAAAACGGGATTCCATTTAATGAAGGAGAGGAAACTCTGCGGGACAAGTGGCACTTTGATATAGATAAGATGATAAAAAATAATATCCTGGACGGGCGGAAAATTAATGGCGAGCCTGAGGATTTTAATTTTTAACGGAGAGAAAAATGGAAGAAGATAAAAACCAAAATGAAAGCTATGCTGAAAAGTTTGAGAGGGAAAAAAAAGAAAGGGAGGAAAAGTTCAAGAAACTTGAAGCTGAATTTTTAGTCGATTTAAAAACTAATCCCCGATATTCAGATTTCTTTGAAGGATACAGTCAATCAAGCGTAGAGCACTTCGCGGAGAGATTCGCACACCATAAAGCATTGCTGTTAGTTTACGGCGGTTACAGCCTCGATGAAGAAGAAAACTATATAACAAAGTATTATGAAAAAGGCGAGGAACTAATCTGGGATATCCAGCAGCGCAAACTCTTCGACCTTCAAATAAAATGGAGAGCGGAGCAAATCAAAATACCCGAGATCGAAATATGCATTGAGTTTGAGTACTGGGAAAAACATATTAAGTCATGTCCTTTCATCACTCCGATCACTCAAGACGAATTTGAACTATACATGGCTTATCTTAATGACAGTTCTTATGAAGACATTTTTTACTGGGATTATTACAGCAGCGATTACCAGGATTACGAAGAATTGAAAAAGTTCTATTTTTATCTCGACAAGCATGAAGAATATTATAAAGAACCGCCTCCCTGGTATGAATTCTACGAATCAAGGACCGGGCTTAGCGCTTTATACCTTCTGCCGGATATTAGAGGTACCAAAGAAGATTTTTATTTTCATCTTTACTATGAAGATAAAAAGAAGAGAGAGGCAGAAAAAAATAAGGACATACCTAAAGTTGAAGTTAAGTATGAATATAAGGACAATATTCCGTTGGATTACGGCTTTATGCAGGAGTTCGTCAAAAAGTTTGAAGATGAGGATACATTCCGGAAATATTTAGGTTACAGAAGAATAATAGAAATGGAACATGACGATGATTTAGCCGAAGCACGCGATACCCTGCAATACGCAGATAGGATTATGCCGATTTATTATAATAAAAACTGGAAGGAGGGCATTTTCGAAGCCGCACATAATTATGAGAAGATAAAATTAATAGAAGAAATGCCAAAGGTGTACGCCGATTACCTGTTCCGATTAAGAACCGGTATTGGATTTGAAGATGACGAAGCCGAGGTAAGGACAAAATATTTAGATGATTTGATTGTGGATTTTAAGAATGAAATTCTTGAAGGCAGATTGCTTAACGGCGAGCCTGCTGATTTTAATTTTTAAAATGAATTTGCCGAGTGTCAATTGGGGCTTTATGGAATTAAGCAGGGAATGTTTGACCGTTTGTTGAGAGTCGATTATTCGGATAAAAGAATACCTGCCCTAAATTAGTAAAATAAAATTTCTCAGATCTCAAAGTTTCAATCTTTTAGTCTGGAGTAAATGCTTCACAAATATTTTCAGACTTCTTCAACTATTTTCCAGCGATAGATAGGAATATTCTTTTTCGGGGAAAAGAAGGCTGCCAATGTTTTAATACAGGATAAGTAACATCGATTTTTCATCTATCATATTTAAGTAGATTATATATTAGTAAACATTTACAAACAATAATAAACTTGACTATTTAATAATTATTTTATAATTTACGGATAGAAATTATATTAACCATAGAAAGGAGCGTTTTAATGAAAACAAGGTTCCTTTTAACTGATTTATTGCCGGGGCTGCACGAGAAGGATGAATTCTTTGATAAAATCTTTCACGAGACAAAAACATGGGGTCGTATCTGGCGGCTCACTCTGCTATTTATTTTTCTAACGTTTATATACGGATTAGTGATGGGGTGTTACAGCGGATTTCTCCAGGCTATAACGGCGGGAATAAAAGTTCCGGTTTTATTTCTTCTTTCTCTTCTTATTTGCTTCCCTGCTTTTTTCATAATACAGTTTATACTCGGATCGAAGATGCATCTACCGCAAATGATCATTATTATTTTGTCGGGATTTATTTTAACTGCAGCAATTATGGTTTCATTTGCTCCTATCGTAGTGCTCTTTGTTTTAACCGGAGGGAATTATTATTTTCTTCAGCTTCTTCATGTTGCCGTATTTGCTTTAGCTGGAATCTTCGGAATGAAGATGGTGCTGGACGCACTTAAATATTCATGCGAGCAGAAGAATGTATATCCGAGAACCGGTGTTGAAGTTTTTAGGTTCTGGGTGATAATACTTGCCTTTGTCGGAATCCAGATTGCCTGGAATATTCAGCCGTTCCTTGCTGAAAAAACCGAAGGATATAATTTGTTCAAAAAATATAAGGGAAATTTTTATACCGCTGTTATTTATTCTATTCAGCAATTAGCAAGTCACGATGATACTGTTAGACCAAAGAACAATGATTCACAGTTACAATTTTTCCATGATACTACGAAAGCGATGAAATAGAATGCAAGAGAATGAAATTATGACGCTCGAAGAAGTTGCGGATTATCTAAAAGTAAAGCCACAGACAATTTATACCTGGGCGCAGGAGAAGAAAATTCCAGCCGCAAAGTTAGGGAAGGAGTGGCGTTTCAAAAGGTCTATAATTGATGTATGGTTTAATCAGCATTTCGATGAGAAGTTTGAGCCGATCATTAATAAAGCTGCAACAACTGCAACAAAGAAAACAGCGAATGAATAGATGGAGCGATATCTATCGAGGAAATAATTACAAGGGGCATTACAGCAGAATTAACAATTTGAGGTTTGGATAAGAAATAATTAAAGATAATATTAATTTGTTCAGGTGAATAAAAGAAATTACGAATCAACAAGATATTGCAGGACAAATAGGTTTATACGTTTTAGTGCCGCCTATAATTTTTCCTTCTCCCGGAGAGGGAGAAGGAAATTTTAGATGTTGTGAAAAAATGAGCGCGATCTTTTGAAGTACTGCCTACTGGATATCTTCTAAAGCGTTCAAGTTATAGTATATGGAATTATTTAGCTGCGCAATCGATGCAGACATGCTTGCCGCTTTTTATTCTTCCATATTCTTCAACTGTCATCTCGCCGCATTCATCGCAGACAAAGCCGTTAAAGCTGTCTTTCTTTGGCTCAAGTTTGTAATCATAAACATTGGAAATATTTAAGAGCATTTCTTGAGGAGCGCTCATTACTTTTACAATTAAAGGGTCGACAACTTCCGATGGAACTTTGCTTGCGGGGATTCCTTTCTCTCTGTACTTTTTGAAAAAATCTGATTGCTTATTCTGAAGCATAGCTTCAGCTTTAGGCGTTACGCGAACAGCTTTACCGGATTCTCTATCAACAAGCGTAACTGCCCATTTACCTTTATGAGTTTTCTTAATGTTGCCTTTGCCGAAAGTAGTGCCCATAATTACTTGAAGCCCGTCGGCATAGCAGGTAGCGCAGTGGTCTTCGCCCAGATCTACGAAGGCAAGTATTTGACCGTCTTTAGCTCTTTCAACGCCAAGAGCATTCATAGCTGCCGCACCGGTGCGTAATCCTAAAGGCATAGCAGGGCATTTGTGTCCGTGGAATTTTTGACCAAACTCCAACCAATCTTGCGGATTTATAGTTGACATATTATTTATCCTTATGTTTAATTAAAGAAATACTGAATTTGTACAGTTGTTAGTGAATTAGTTTTATTTGTAGTAAACTGGAATTTATTATCTAAAGAAATTTTAATATCGTTTCCCTTTAACAAGTATGAATAACCTATTGCATACCATGGTTTATCGACTGTTGAAGGGTTTAAGTCGTTATATTGTTCGATTGAAAGCGCAAGTAAATTTTTAGATGCGAATAGATAATCGGCAAGCGCATAATAACCGTGAGCTCTTTCAGCTCCGAGATTTGCTTGAATATATTCCGACTGCAGCTCAAAGCTTCCAATATTTAATTTCCCTTCAAAGCCGAAACGGAAATCATTGCCGGTAAAGGAAAAATTATTGCCGAAGATTTTGGTGAACTGCAGATCGTGAGCATCCCTGTAAGAGAGATTATAGCCTAACTCTAATTTGGATTCGGAATTATCAAGAAGCAGTAAGCTTCCTCTATTTACATATAAAAAGTTTCTTTGGTTTGATACATTGTTCGCGCCGTTCCCGTTAAAGAAACCAAAGCTGATAGAACCGGTTTTATTATTAGCCATCTTTAGTTCGATGCCGATATCTCTAGCCATAGTTTCGGCGCCGGGGACAAGGGCATTAACAACATCAGCTCTTTCATCAAATGGGATAGTATAATCCGGCTGCTTTCTTTGCAAGCTGAAATCCGGAACAAACTGACCGGCAGTTACTTCGAAAGAGTTGGTTTTATAATTCACTAAAACATCTTGAAGCAGGAACTGATATTTAACTTGCTGAAGAAAATTTGCTTGAAGCTTATAGCTCCAATTACCGCTAGTTTCGGGCAGCAAGCCATTAACCCAGAACTTTGCCCTTCGTACAGAGAAATTTGTTTGATTGAGATAATTATCAGAAAAGCGATATTGGAGATAACCATTCCAATTTATTTTTTGCTGGGCTAAGGAAGTTGTACCCAATGCAAGCAAGAATATAAAAGTAAAAATGAATGTTACTCTATGTTTTTCTGTGAGTACTCTGTGCAACTCTGTGTAACTTTTTTTGTAACACAGAGAACCACAGAGGCAGCACAGAGTTTCACGGAGGGAAATTTTAGAAACCATAATTAACTCCTCTCCTTTATCAAACTAATTTAATTAGAATTTGAGCTGCAAGAGCCCACATAATAAAACCGAGTCCTGCTTTGATCATCTTTGGTTTTACTCTAAGACTGAATCTTGCGCCAAGGTTTCCGCCGATGAGCACAGCAATTCCGGTTATAGCAATCAATGGATAATCAAGACGGTGCGAAGTTGCATGACCAAGAATACCGGCAAGAGCAGAGAAAGATATAATTAGATGAGAAGAGCCGGCTGCAGACTTTGTTGGGTATTTGAGAACGTACGTCATGAACGGAACAATTAACACGCCCCCGCCAACACCGAGTAAACCGGATATAACTCCAACGGCAATACTAAATACAACAATAAGCACGTACATAGCCGTTGAAGGGTGAGGCATTGGCTCATCATCAGTATCGTTCCCTTTTTGCCAGTATGTAAGAATCATTCTAGTGCCCAGTATTAAGAGAAAAGAAACGAACAGCCAAAGCAGCACATGTTGATTTACCGATTTAGAAAAAACACCTCCGGCAAAAGCGCCTACAACAATGCCCGGCACAAACATGAAAGAGGCTTTCATGTCAATCATTTTATTCTTGTAAAAAATATAACCGGCAGAGGTTGAAGTAATTAGGTTTAATACAAGGGATGTTGATGTCGAACTTAAAACTGAAAAACTAAGAAGTATAAGCAGCGGGGAGTATACAGAGCCTCCTCCTTGTCCGAACATTGAAAATACAAAAGCGAGAATAAAAGAGAAGACCACCGCAAGAAGTATCATACTATTTATATCCATTGCTTAGTCTCCTTTTCGTTTAGTTTGGTAAGATTATTAGTCATTGCTTTATCCTTATCTTATTATATTAAGTAATCATTTACTTACATTAGTAAGCAAATTTTTTTATTTTTTTAATGCTTTCAAAATTAAAGAGTACATTCTTTTACAGAAGTTATCGGTATTGAAACCGCTTTTATTTAATATGAGTTCGATATTAAAAGTAATAGGGATGCCCATATATATTACAGCAACATCTTCCGGATTTATGGACTTATCCCAGACGCCTTCGGCAATACCTTCCTTTACAATTTTAATAATGAACTGTTTTTGTTCAGATAAGATCTGGTTGAGTTTTTCTTTTAGTTCATTATCGCCAAGGTGCGCTGCCTCAGAAAAGAGAAGAATTGTAATGCCTCTATTTTCTTTTAGATATTTAACGTTACGGCATAAATAATTAGAAAGCTTTGTCTCAGCTTTATCCGGCTTAAGAACAATATTTCTTAAAGAGCCGACCAAATCCTCTGCTACGTCGTCCATTATTCCTTTTACAATATCTCGTTTTGTAGGGAAGTGGCGGAATATAGCGCCTTCAGTAAGACCGATTCTTTTTGCAAGATTCCGGGTGGATATATTATGCAGCCCTTCATCGGCAATAATATCGAGTACTGCCTTTTTAATTTGCTCTTGCCTTATGTCAGTAGATTCTCTAGTCACTTTATTTGCTTAGATAAATTTGTAATCACTTACTTACTAAAATATATAATTAAACTTTAAAGTCAAGAGATAAAATGGTGAAAATATGAGAAGTGATATTTAGCATCCAGCATAAGACCAAATTATTGCTATTGATATAAAGCGAAATATCATCGTATATTTACGATGAACGATTGAGGAGAAAATAAAAATGGCTTTTTCAAAGAAAGAAGAATTTACGAAGGAAGATATGTGGCTGGCGGATATTGCCAAGGCACTGGCTCATCCGGCAAGGATTAGAATTCTGAAGATATTAACTTCAATGAATGCCTGCATGGTGGGGAATATTGTAGAGCAGCTTCCTTTGTCTCAATCGACAGTCTCACAGCACCTTAAAGAATTAAAGCGAGTCGGATTAATCGAAGGTGAGATAGACGGACCCAAAGTGTGCTACTGCATCAATAATAAAACTCTTACCAAAGCAAAGAAAGAAATGGATAAATTATATTCTAAATTATGTAATTGTTAAATACTAAAGAAAGGATAAACATTGAACACGCCTGAAGAAATAAAGTTAGTAGTTAAAAACAAATATGGCGAGATTGCAAAAAATGCCGGCAGCACCGGCTGCTGTGGTCCAACTAGTTGCTGTACGCCGGATAAAAATGATTACACGATTTTTCAAGATGATTATTCTAATCTAAAAGGATATGTTGCCGATGCGGACCTCGGGCTCGGCTGCGGGCTGCCGACAGAATTTGCCGGAATTAATAAAGGCGATACGGTAGTAGACCTTGGAAGCGGAGCCGGTAACGATGTCTTTGTTTCAAGAGCAATAGTTGGAGACGAAGGAAAAGTAATCGGTCTGGATATGACCGAGGCTATGATTGAGAAGGCAAATAAGAATAAAGAAAAATTGGGTTATACGAACATCGAATTTAAGTTCGGTGAAATAGAAGCAATGCCTATTGAAAATAATACGGCGGATGTTGTAATCAGCAATTGTGTTTTGAACCTTGTCCCGGATAAACAAAAAGCTTTTGCGGAGATTTATAGAATACTCAAGCCGGGAGCGCATTTTTGTGTTTCGGACATAGTCATTAAAGGAGAAATGCCGGAAGAATTAAAAAAATCGGCAGAGATGTATGCCGGCTGTGTATCAGGTGCATTGAGGCAAGAAGAATATCTCAAGACAATTCAACGTGCCGGATTTAAGAATATAAAAATAAAAAAGACTAAACAAATTGAATTGCCCGATGAAATGCTTAAAGAATATCTTTCCGAACAGGGACTTAAGGCATATAAGGAAAAACTACAAGGTATTTTTAGCATTACAGTAGTCGGGTATAAATAATAGTTTGTATTTCTATCGATACATTATTATGTTTCGATTGTTAACGAAATGGTTTTAGATGACAACTTCAATTAAAGAAAATACAAGACTGTTCAAAGCATTATCGGATCCAAACAGGCTTAGGATCTTGAAAATGCTGCAATCAAAATCTCTGTGTGTATGTGAAATAACAGAGGTTCTTAGCTTAGCAACTTCTACTGTTTCGAAGCACCTTAGCATATTACGAGATACCGGTTTTATTATTGAAGAAAAGGACGGCAAATGGGTTAACTATATGATCAATCCGAAGCCTTCTGATCCGAGAATATCATCTGTCCTTTCAACTCTCGACTTCTGGATTTCGGATGACAACTTGATTATCTCCGATAAGCAAAAGATTCAAAAGGTAGATCGAAACGAAGTATGCGGCAGGTAATATATTTTTTGTTTAACATTTCGATAATTGGCAAAATATAGGAGGCAAGCAGATGAGGATTTTAATTTTATGTACAGGTAATAGCTGCCGCAGTCAAATGGCGGAGGAATTTCTCAAATCATTTGATTCGGATTTAGAAGTTTATTCGGCGGGGACAAATCCTTCAAGTCAGGTTCATCCAAAGGCAGTTCAAGTAATGTTAGAGACAGGAATAGATTTAAGCAAAAATGTTACAAAGAATGTTGAACAATTCTTAAACACGGCTTTTGATTATGTAATTACGGTTTGCGATAATGCAAAGGAAGCATGTCCGGTTTTTATTGGAAAAGTTGGAAAGCAAATTCACATAGGTTTTGAAGACCCGGCAGAAGCTGTAGGAACGGATGAAGAAATTCTTGCAGTGTTTAGAAAAGTGAGAAATGAAATCAAAATTAAATTTTATGAGTTTTATAAAAATAATTTAGTGATGTGAGCCGAAGTAAAATTGTAACACAGAGTTACACGGAGTCCACACAGAGTGACACAGAGAGGAAAAATCAAAATGTTAAATATTAAAGTTCTTGGTTCAGGGTGTACGAATTGTTTGAATTTAGAAAAGCTTTGCAGAGAAGTAACATCTGAAAACCGGATTGATGCGGTAATAGAAAAAGTAACCGACTTAAGAGAAATAATGGGTTATGGGATAATGAGCACTCCCGGGTTAGTAATGAACGGCAAAGTGGTATCGAGCGGGAAGCTGCCGACAAAAGCAACATTAACACACTGGATGATGGATGCTGTTGCACAAGAAAATAATTAGTGGATGGAATGGAGAATGAAAGAATGAGTACGACTACGAAGCGGTTATCCTTCCTTGATAGATATTTAACTCTATGGATTTTTCTGGCAATGTTCGTTGGTGTATTCACCGGTTATATTTTCCCTGGCATAGTTAATTTTTGGAATTCATTTCAGTCCGGGACAACAAATATTCCCATCGCAATCGGACTAATCTTGATGATGTATCCGCCGCTTGCAAAGGTAAAGTACGAAGAACTTGGAGATGTATTTAGAAATGTAAAAATGTTATCGCTTTCTCTAATTCAAAATTGGATAATCGGACCGGTGCTGATGTTTTTTCTTGCGATAATTTTCTTGCAAGGCTACCCGGAATACATGGCTGGCTTGATTATGATTGGTCTGGCGCGCTGCATTGCGATGGTAATTGTCTGGAATGAACTTGCTAAAGGCGATACAGAATACGCTGCCGGATTAGTTGCTTTTAATTCAATTTTTCAAGTTCTGTTTTTCTCAATCTATGCTTATGTATTCTTGACGGTTCTTCCTTCAGCTTTGGGACTAAAAACATTTAAGGTAGATATTACAATCGGACAAATTGCCGAAAGTGTTTTTATTTATCTTGGGATTCCTTTCTTAGCAGGAATAATAACACGGTTTAGTCTCATCAAAATAAAAAATAAAGAATGGTATCAGACCAAATTTATTCCGAAGATTAGCCCAATTACTTTGATAGCTCTGTTGTTTACTATTATAGTAATGTTCTCGCTTAAAGGCGAGTATATTGTAAAAATTCCGCTTGATGTTGTGCGAATTGCTATCCCGCTGGTTTTCTATTTCATCATTATGTTTTTTGTTTCGTTTTATCTTGGAAGAAAAATCGGTGCGGATTATTCCAAAACAGCTACGCTTTCGTTCACTGCAGCAAGCAACAATTTTGAGCTTGCAATAGCAGTGGCGGTAGCAGTATTCGGAATAAATTCCGGAGAAGCATTTGCGGCAGTTATCGGACCTTTAGTTGAAGTCCCGGTTTTAATAAGTCTTGTAAACGTGGCGTTATGGTTTCAGAAAAAATATTTCAAAGCAGTTGATGAAGGAACCGCTTAGGTTTATAATGTTTGCGAAGTTAAAAACAGTTACACAGAGTTACGCAGAGGAAGCACAGAGTAACACTGAGGAATTTTAAAACCATGTGTAAGAATTAAGTAACACAGAGCTGCACAGAGAAATAATTAAAACTTGGTGAGCACTCTCTTATGTTTTTACAATAATAGAGGAAAATAAAATGACTGAATATCTTTATTCCGATCTAACAAAAGAAATTATCGCCGCTGCTATGGAAGTTCATTCACATCTTGGACCAGGAATGCTTGAATCCGCTTATGAAGAGTGCTTATCATTTGAATTGGAAACTAGAGGAATAAAAATAAAAAGACAAGCTCCAATACCGGTTGTTTATAAAAACATTAAACTTGAATGCGGTTATAGAGCAGATATTATTGTTGATGGGAAGGTCATTCTTGAATTGAAATCAGTTGAAGCAATAAATGATGTCCATGAGGCTCAAGTGCTTACTTATTTGAAGTTTTCGAAGTGTAAAGTGGGTTTATTAATTAACTTTAATGTTAAGTCGTTAAAGGATGGAATACGGAGATTTGTTTTATAAACATAGCGTCAAAGAGTTACACTGAAAAATATTTTAAACTCAGTGAAACTCAGTGCGTACTCTGCGTAACTCTGTGTAACAAAAAGATATAACTATGTATACTGAAAAATGATTGCTCTTAAAAATAAATATTACTTATTAATATTGCTTTTACCGCTATGGCTGCTTCTTTATTTGAGCCTTCAAAATCTTACTGATTGGCTGGTGTTTGATTTAATAAATCTTCCAAGAGATTCTCACCTTACTAGTGCAATCAGCTTTTTTATTTTTGAAGTTCCAAAGGTTTTACTTTTACTTGTATTAATAGTTTTTGCGGTAGGAATTGTCCGTACTTATTTCTCACCGGAACGAACAAGAAAAATGCTTGGCGGTAAAAAACTATTTGCAGGAAATGTTTCTGCAAGTCTTTTGGGAATAGTTACACCATTTTGTTCTTGTTCAGCAATTCCACTTTTTCTTGGATTTGTAGAATCGGGAATTCCACTTGGCGTAACATTTTCTTTTTTAATTGCCGCGCCGATGATAAATGAAGTTGCGGTAGTTCTTTTGTTCGGTTTATTTGGCTGGAAGACAGCACTATTGTATATGTCAACCGGATTAATAATTGCAATGATTTCCGGTTACATAATCGGCATACTCAAATTAGAAAAGTATGTTGAGGATTGGGTTTATAAAACCAAAGCTGCTCAGTTCGAAATAGAAGAAGTAAGACCGGCAATTTCGGAAAGAATTTCTTCCGGTATAGATGCGGTAAAAGAGATTGTCGGGAAAGTCTGGATATATATTGTAATTGGTATTGCAGTCGGTGCCGGGATTCATGGATACGTGCCAGAAAATTTTATGGCTGGTTTGATGGGAAAAAGTGCTTGGTGGTCGGTTCCAATCGCTGTTATGCTTGGCGTACCGATGTATTCAAACGCTGCCGGAATAATTCCGATTGTTCAAGCGCTGCTGGAAAAAGGTGCATCGCTTGGAACAGTGCTGGCGTTTATGATGAGCGTTATCGGGCTGTCGCTGCCGGAAACAATTATTCTTAAGAAAGTGCTAAAGATCCAATTGATAGCAGTATTTGTCAGTGTAGTAGCGGTGGGAATTATTATTGTCGGTTATTTATTCAATTTAATATATTAATTTAGAATATTAATGAGCCGATTGAAATACACATAATGTCAATGGAGAAGCGGCACATGTATCAATATTCTTAATACGCTGCTATGTCATATTAGCAATAACAGTAATAATCCAGTACAAACAAATGTCGATAACAGAATTACAGCAAGAAAAGTTTAATAGATTTTATTGAGAGAAGTTTAAAGATGCCGCTGATATTTTTTATCTTTACAAAATTTAAAGAATAAAAAATATCAGCAAGCAAAAGAAGAGCAGGCGTTATTTCATGAGAATCATTTTCTTTATCTGAGTAGTATTATTCGCAGAATATCTATAGAAATAAGCGCCGCTAGCAACCGAGGTGCCATTATTATCTCTGCCATCCCACACTACAGTGTAATTGCCGGAAGGCTTTTCTTCATCAACCAATGTCCTTACTATTTGACCAAGTAAATTATAAACTTTAATCGTAACCACGCTTGCAAATTTGACACTGTAATTAATAGTCGTTGAAGGGTTGAATGGATTAGGATAATTTTGCTCAACTCTGAACGATAACGGAAGCTGATTGTCATTCTTTATTCCTGTTACAGGATTTTTAAGACTTCCATTAACAGTTACCAATTTGAATTTAGGTCCTTCCGTAAACGGGACAGTGTTATCGAATAAACCGTTTGTTAAAAACAAGGTGTCATTTATTGTTGTGGCTTGAGTAAGCACAACGCCTCCGGTGTTATCTATAGTAAGATTAGCAATAGTGTCCGGTAAGAATGATCCGGTAACTTGCGCTAAATAGCCATTGTATACATAATTTGCGGAATAGCTAAGTAATTTTGTTCCGCCAATAGTAAGATTTCCATTTAATCCGAGAGGATGCCGCGTTTTAAAAGTTCCTCCTGGCTCAATAGTAAAGGTGCTTGAACTGCCAGTAAAATGACTTGTATCGGCGTTTACTATTGCGCCGGTGCGGATGCAGTTCTTGATATTATTATTGTTGCTTAAAGTGCCGGCGATATAAGATTGTTCACTCGTTCCCGCGAAAATCAATGAGTCGGTTGTTGTAGAGTGGGAATAAAACCCGGCTCCATTTTGCAGATTGATATTTCCCATTGCAACTAAGTTTACTAAGTTGTGAGCACTTCCAGCAGTAAGACTTAGATTGCCGCCGCCGGCAATATTTAAATTACCCATAAGATAAACTGTTACAGATTCAGTTCCATGTGAGCTGGCAAAATTATTTATAGCCAGCGATGAAAGGGTATCTATAACCAGATTGCCGTCTATCGTAATAGTTTTCGGACTGCCGGGTACTTCATATCCGGTGAGGGCATAGTATGTTTGAGTATTAGGATTGAAACTATTAGTGCTTTGAATAATCAGCGAGCCTGCGATAGTATTGTTTGCCATATCAAAGTGACATGGATAGGACGGCGAAAAGAGCGAGTCGCATTTTACAATAAAATTGTAGAAATTCTGATTAGCGCCTTTAGCACCAGTTAATTTGGTACCAGTAATAAGACAGGTGGAGCCATTATTCCACGTTGCAGTTGGTATTGTACCGCCGTCTATGTTGTGTTGATAAGTTCCATTTATTATTGCAGAGCCATTAGACAAAATACCTTTGTCGTTAATCAACTTACCATTTATTGTAAGCGTACCGTAGATTGAAAGTGAATCAGTAGTATTTACGCCGGCAGTATCGTTTATAGTAAGGTTATGCACTGCATACGGCAGCTGGGAACCAGTCGCCTGGACGGACGTGCCCACATAACAATAGTTTGCAGAACTGTCAAAGCTATTGCTCCCTTTAGTTTGAATAGGACCATTTAGGGAATCTAAACCGGCGGCGGCGCCTATATTGATAGTTGCAGATGAATCAAGAACAAAAGAGCCGCTTCCGGAAATTTTTATGTCCGGATTAGAAAAATCTGCAAGACCGCCTTGATGTATATTTAGAACACTCAGATTACTTAAATAAACTTTTGCAGCGCTTGAACCAACATAAGGCGCGAATAATTTTTTAATATTCACTACTCCATTTATATTGACGGAGTCACCGCACTTTATGCCGTTATTATCAGATAATTTTCCATAAACATTTAAGACACCGTTTACAGTCAAAGAATCTGTTAAAGTAATTCCGGCAGTATCATTAACAGAAAGATTGTGAACAACAGCCGGAAGTAATGAACCGGTGACCTGGGCAGTAGGTGAAGAATAATAATAATTTGCGCCAGTGTTAAAAGAGTTAGAACCAGTAGTTTGAATAGTTCCGGAAGCTGCATCGAGACCAGCGACAGCGCCGACATTGATATTAGCTCCGGAGTTTAGAACAAAAGCTCCGGCACCGGTAATCTTAGCACTTGAGTTAGAGAAGTCAGCCGTACCGCCGTTAAGCATATTGATAGAGCCTCCGCTGGCAACGCTGATAGAAGCAACATTGCCTCCGTTAAGGTATGGCGAAAGACTACCGCCGATATTTAAAATACCTGTGCTTCCAACATTGAGAGTTGCATTTGCGCTAATACTATCTTGAAGATAAATGCCGCTTGAAGGCATGTTCACAGTACCATTAATATTCAGGGTGGTAGGTATTACACCATTGGAAGTAGAACTCGAGTTAATACCGAAGTAGCTGCCCGAAGCAAAAGTTAATATAACGCCAGGATCAACAGTAACAGCTGCTGATAAAGGAATGGTTGGACCTCTTTGTATATAAATACCTGCGCCGATGTTATTGATATTAACATCTCTCTCAAATATAATATTTATGGGAACGCTTTGACTAGAGTTAGGCCTGATGAGTCCAAGATTTACGGTTCCACCATTTCCACAAAGGACAACGACAGAATCTCCTGTTTGACCATATCTTCCATTCCCGCCGTTGTTTTTTGTTTCAATAGATAAACCATCTGTTGAACTTCCTCCTAAATTACCAGCTACCCATACTGTATCACCATTAATTTTAAGTGCATTAATAGCGGGAAGAGTAACTTTAGATTGGAATGTGGCGCCAGACTCAACGATAAGATCAATAGTGTTCTGCGAGGACAGATCATAAGTTACAGTAGTTCCTGTAAGTATGAAAACAGAGTGGCTGCTGCCAGGTGCACCGGTTGGTACGGTATTCCAACCAGTGCCGTCCCATTGCTTCCATGTAGAGGTAGAACTCCAATTCCCAGAGGCAACAGAGCCGTAATCTCCAACTACTGGAACTGGCTGCGCATAATTTGATTGCGAGAACGCTGCAATAAAAGCAGCAACAAAGACAGAAACAATAAAAAGAAATTTTTTCATATTTTTTCCTAATTTTAGTTATTAACTACACATGATGCCAATTGTCTAAAAAGACATTAGTAGATGTCTTAATTTAAAATTTACAGATTAAGAATTAAAATTTTTCATAATTAAATCGTTTTCTTCAGCGCTTGATTGTGAATAATATTCTGAAGCCATATTATAATCATGTTTCTCAATGTCTAAAATAACTGCATCCGAATGCATTCCTTTTACAACCAATGGTATCGTCCTAAGAAAAATTTTAAGATCGGTATTAAACGAAATCTGTTCTTCATATTGAATATCTAAATTAATAAGATTTCCTACTCCTTTATTCCTGTCGCCAAAGACCTGCCATAAACCGGTAATGCCCGGCTTAACTTTTAAAGTATTCCTAAGAGAATAGAATATCGGGTTATCTTTTTCAAGAATTTCAAGATCATTTATCATCAAAGGGCGCGGACCTATTAAACTCATTTCTCCTTTTATCACATTAATTAATTGGGGAAGCTCATCCATTCCGGTCTTCCTTAGCCATTTGCAATATAATGGTACATATTCAGAGAGGTACGGTTTATAAAAAATATTATTCTTATCATAAGTGCAGCTCGCATTTTTTTTCATCGTTCTAAACTTAATAATCTTAAAAGTCTGGTTATTCTTTGTTATTCCTCTTTCCTGAAAAATCAGCGGTGACGACTTTAATATTACGCTTATTACTATAGAGGTAACCAAAATAAATGGAAGTGTTGCTACCAATATTAATACAGACAATACTTTGTCCATTCTGCTCTTAACTAAATAAATATTTTTCTTTTTCAACATATCTTAATCAAGCTGCTCTTTAATATAAGTCTTTGCTTCTTCGACAGTGTCGAAACGCAGTTTACGCCGGTGATGGTTGTATTTTTCTTTTACAGTAGACCAAAATACAAAAAACAAAATCCTCTTTTTCTTCTGGACTAAATATTCGGGTATTCCTGCCGTTACAACTATTACAATTCGCATTGAACCTTTATATACATGATTTGTTACCATTTATCCCTCCATAATAAAATCAGCCCTGGTAATTCCAAGGCTGATCTTTTTCCGAACTATAGGATATTCCATCCTTCGTCATTGATATTACTTTAACAACATCATTTTCTTTGATATTGAATTTTTCTCAGTCGATAAAACATATATATACATTCCGCTAGCAAGCCTGCCAGCATTGAAGTTTACATTATATATTCCTTTTACTTGTTTTTGATTTACAAGCGTTGCAACTTTTTCACCAAGAATGTTGTAGATGGTTAATGTAACAAAAGATGCTTGCGGAATGGAATAATTGATAATTGTAGTCGGGTTAAATGGATTCGGGAAATTCTGCATTGTAAAAGTCAATGGCTTATTACTTAAATCAACATCAATTACCTGTGAATATTTGAAACTGCCGTTGTTGTCAATTTGTTTCAATCGATACTGAAATTTTCCATACAGAGCTGAATTATCCATAAAAGAATACGACTTCGTGCTGTTGCTTGTGCCGCTTCCTTTGATGAATCCTATTTTTGAAAACTGCGAAGCAACGCTGTCATTAACAACTGCTCTCTGAATTTCAAATCCATAATTGTTAATCTCGGTAGCGGTTTTCCACTGAAGATTAACTCCCAACGAATTTACAGACGATGAAAATGAGGACAGCTCAACAGGCAGAGGATTTGCTCCATCGCTTACTGTCCAGCTAGAGAAAGAAGTTGTATTAACAGTAACAGACTGAGTGCCTGAAGCATTTTGAGGCGAGCCAAAAGCTAACCAGGAGGAGCCGCCGTCGGTGCTTTTATAAACTTGTGCCGTTGTCAAGTCTTTTGAATTATTGTCGAGAGCGTCCCACGACAAAGTTAAATTTGTCCCATTTGTAGGAGGATTGGTTGAAGTTATAACCCAGTTTCTATTGATGCCGGATTTTCCTCCAATACTAATAACGCCGGCAGTACCGGAAGTACGAGTAATACTTACTGTACCCAAATTATCGGAGCCGCTGGTGCCTACGCCAAGACCGCCAATATTAGAATTAGTGCCGGTAGCGACAGTTTGAGAAGTAACAGCTTTTCCGATAATATATTTGCCGGAAGATTCAACTACATTTGCACCGGAGGATATTGTCGCAGAGTCTGTAACAGTTACCGCGCTGCTAAGAGTATCTCCAGCAGTATTACTAATTGTTAAAGTATTTACAGTTGAAGGAAGTAATGAACCTGTTACGCTGGCAGTAGAGCCATAGAATTCATAATTAGCGGCAGTGCTAAGGGTTTTTGTTTTACCTACGGCGATATTACCATTTAATCCACTAGCGTGACTGCATTCAACTGTGCTGCCGGAAGCTATATAAAATGTTCCTTTGCTTCCCTGGAAATGACTAGTATCCATGTCAACCGTAGCACCAGTTGAGATTACGTAGCAGAGGCTGTTTCCATTGGATAAATTTCCAGCAAGGTATTTCTGAGTACCGGTACCAACAAAAAAGACAGAATCTAAGGAGGTTGGGGTAGAGTAAGAGTGGCTCGCGAAAGTTGTACCACCTAGGTCCAAATTTAAGTTCCCCCACAGTTCAACCCTGTCAGTGTCTACTTTGCTTCCCTCTCTAAATAGAAAAATACCATTTGAGGTAATGTTAATATTTCCTTTTACTATCAATCCTACCCTTTGAGAAACAGTTGGGGTTACAGCATCATTAAGATAACTACCACATCCAGTTATAGCTGCCCAACTTGTTGAACCACTTACGTTAAAATTTCCATTTACCGTTATATTCTTAGGCCAGCCAGGTACGGCAGGCGGGGGGCCTGTTATATCATAATAATTACTATTCGTGTTTTCAAAAGTTAAGTTACCCGCAATGGTGTTATTTACCATATCAAACCACATTGGGCTTCCACCAGTTTGTGTACTTAAACTTGCACAATTGACTGTGAAATTATAAAAATTTTGGTTAGCGCCCGTAATTAAGGTAGATACAGTTCCAGTAATTAAGCAGTTGGTATAACGCCACCATCTATATTATGCTGATAAGTTCCATTTACAGTTGCTGTACCACTACTTGTAATTCCGGCAGAATTAACTAAGGTACCGTTGATCAGTAATGCACCGTTTGTAGTTAAAGCAGAGGCAATTGTAGTAGTGCTTCCGCTGCCTATTGTAAGATTGTTTATAGTTGAGGGTAATTGTGATCCAGTTGCTTGTGCAACTGAACCAACATATGAGTAGTTAGCGCCTGTGCTGAAGGAGTTAGAACCAGTAGTTTGAATAGGACCGGAAGCGGCATCTAATCCGGCTGCAGCGCCTACATTGATATTAGCTCCGGAGTTTAATACAAAAGCTCCGGCACCGGTAATCTTAGCGCTTGATTTAGTGAAGTCAGCCGTACCACCACTCGAAATGTTAATAGAACCTCCGCTAGCTATAGTCATTGCAGCAACATTTCCGCTGCCGCCATTATTGAGATACGGCGATAGAGTACCGCCGATATTTAAAATACCGGTGCTTCCTATATTGAGTGTCGCTGTCGCGCTACTGCTATCTTGAAGAAAAATACCGCCTGACGGCATATCCAAAGTACCATTAACATTTAATGTCGTGGGTGTTACTCCGTTAACAGTCGAACTATTTTTTACCCAAAAGCCGCTGCCCGCGGCAAAAGTTAAAGTAGCGCCCGCATCAACAGTAACTGTTGCGGAAATAGGAATACCCACGCTGCGTTCAATATAAATACCATTTGGGGTATAGTTTAAGTTCACATTCCTAGCAAACTCTATTGCAATTGCTGAAGACTGACCGGAGTTAGGTCTAACAAGCCCAAGATTTACAGTGCCTCCGGAACCGCAAAAAACTACCTGGTAATCAGCAGACATTCCTGGATACCTTCCAGTAAATCCATTGTTTTTCGTTTCAATAGACAATCCGTCTGTAGAACTGCCACCTAAGTTACCTGCAACCCAGACAGTATCACCATTAATCTTGAGTGCATTTACACTTGGAAGAACAGTGCTAGATTTGAAAGTAGCACCAGATTCTACAATTAGGTCTTGTGTGTTCTGAGAACTCAGGTCATAAGTTACGGTTGTACCTGAAAGGATGAATACTGAACTACTACTGCCGGGAGCACCGCTTACTGTATTATTGAACCCACTTCCATCCCATGTTTTCCATGTGGAGGTGGAACTCCAATTACCGGAGGCGACAGAGCCATAATCGCCTACTACTGGCTTAGGTTCTGTTTGTGCAAAACCAATCTGAGCGAGTACAGATATTAAAATAACAACAAGTATAGAGAAGGTAAAAAGAAAATTTTTCATATTTTTTTCCTTTTTATTAAGTTAGTTATTACGCAAAACGCATAGGATTAGAAGAATCCGGCGCTTGTGCTTTGTTTATTTTTGAAATTAAAATTTTCAAAGAAGATAATAATATAAGTCATTAGCAGTAATATTATATATACCTAACATATTAGGTATATATAATTTAAATATTTTTTTTTATTCTGTCAAGAACTAAAAATATTTTTTTTCAAAAAAACAGAGAAGACCCGGCAGTAGTTCAAAATATGTTGTTGTGCAGGAAAGGGAATTATGCTAAGCATGACAGCGCGGCGCAGAATAAAATATTTCAAACAATTACAGATTGATCGTTGATAAGCCATAAGAGACCCTTTTAAAGGGCATTGGGAGCATGTTCCAATAAGAATGATTATGGAATAAATTTAAGAAGACTATAAGCGGCAGTAAAGCAGTATAAAAAATGAAAGATAAAAACATTGAGATAAAAATATTTTGTATAATTTTAGTTTTCTATTGACAATAACAATTAAATATACTAAGTTAGAACATCTAAGTATACTAAGTATGCTGTTATAAGGATATATCACTGAAAAGAAATTCATTCTGGAGTTTTTTATGAATTTATTGCTAAAGAAAAAGATTACTTTATTTTTTCTTCTAATTACTATTTTAATTCCGAACTTAACATTAGCGCAGGGAGGAAATATAACTGGGGTAATAAAGGATGCGTCTAATAATTCAGCACTTTGGGGTACAACAATAATGATAATGGGTACGTCTATGGGGACGAATTCGGATGAGCATGGTTTTTTTATGCTTCCGAATATTCCCGCTCATAGAGTACATTTAGTAATCAGCTACATAGGATACTTGACAGACACAGTTGCAGTGAATGTAAAGAAAGACGAAACAGTAAAACTTGATATTTTGCTTAAGCCTCAAACAATACAAGGCAAAGAAGTAGTTGTAACCGCACAGTTAAGAGGACAGGAAAGCGCAATCAATAGACAGTTATCATCTAATAATATAGTTAATGTTGTATCGTCAGATAAAATACAGGAACTGCCGGATGCAAACGTTGCGGAGTCTTTAGGAAGGCTTTCAGGTATTGCGGTAGAGCGAGATGCAGGAGAAGGATCAATGGTAGTAGTGCGCGGGCTTTCGCCGCAATTTTCAAACATTGAAATTAATGGAGAAAAAATACCGCCTACAGATCCAGTTACACGCTCGGTAGACTTAAGTATGATCTCTCAAGATGTTCTTTCAAGTATTGAAGTATTTAAGGCAATTACTCCAGACCAAGACGGCAGCACTATCGGGGGCACAATCAATTTAATTACAATGAATGCGCCTGATAGATTTCAATTAGATTTGAGAGCGCAAGACAGCTATGGCAATCTGCCGAATGATCTTGGTCAATATAAATTTGACCTAAGCGCAAGCAACAGATTTTTCGATAAAAAGCTTGGCGTTTTTGTAGCTGGCAGCATACAGAAGGAAAACAGGAGTTCGAATGATCTGACTGGAACCTATATATCGGGAGGGACAAATTTAAATCCAACGGTAGAGGTAGGCAATATAAACTTGCAGGATGATTTTCAAATTAGGAACCGTTTTAGTACAGGAATAAATTTAGATTACAAACTGGATAATGGAACAATCTGGTTCCACAATTTTCTGAGCGGGTATGATAAGAGCGATGTTAACCGAAGAAAGAGATACCGGTTAGATACATTTACAACAGTGTATGATATAACAAGCAGTACTACGAATCAAACATTAAATCTTAACAGCTTAGGCGTAGATTATAATGCAGGCAACTTAAATATTAATGCACAGGGCTCGTATTCGAACACAAAGCAAGAGACGCCATATTCAAATTATTCGAGGTTCATTGAAAATGGTGCATTTAAGAACGGGATTATTCTAAACCAGGGACCGGAAGTAGTGCCTAGTTATGCCTTCAATAATCTATCCCAGACATGGTTTCAATACGGCACGTTTGATCCGCAAGAAGTGAATGACAAAGACTATTCAGCAAAATTTGATTTAAAATTACCGGTAAGCTTTGGAGACGAAGTGTCAGGATTTTTTAAAGGCGGAATGAAATACAGAGATGAAAGCAGAATAAGAAACATAACAGAATACAGAACGGATTATGCAGTTGTAGATTCAATTGGAATGATGAACCCAAGTCAATATCAAATGTGGCAAAATCATATATTGATTTCAAACTTCATTGATCCAGCATTCAGCGCAAATAATTTCTTAAACGGGCAGTATGTATTCGGACCGGGATTAAATGCTGTGCAGCTAAATTCGTTTTATCAGGCAAATCAATCCCGTTACGCATTAAACAGATTAATATCATTAGATACTTATACTGCCGGAGAAAAGGTAACAGCGGCATATATAATGGGAGAATTCAATTTATTCAAAAAGATTATGATACTGCCAGGCTTCAGGTATGAGAGAACAAATACAGAATACAACGGCTTTGTCGGAAGGCTAACCGGCACTTTAGGACAAACCGGTACAGTTATAGACTCTATAGGCGGACAGGATTATGAAGACTATCTGCCGATGTTTCATATACGCTATAAGATGTTCGATGATTTTGATATAAGATTTGCCTACACTCAATCGTTATCGAGACCGGACTACTTTAACCTTGTACCGTACCAATTAATAGATCAGGAGAATAAGATAATTACTCAAGGTAATCCTGATCTCAAGCATATTCAGGCATATAATTATGATTTATTCTTTTCATATTATAATGAATTCGGGCTATATACACTCGGGTTATATTATAAAAAGCTAAACAACATTGACTATACATTTGAATCACGATTAACGAGCGGGCAATATAATGGTTATACAATTTATCAGCCCGTCAACAGCCCCGAAGCTAAGGTTTATGGAGTTGAAATAGATATGCAGACAAATTTAACTTTTCTTCCGGCGCCTTTTGACGGTATAATAATAGGCGCGAACGCATCGAGGATTTATTCTCAAACATTTTTCCCTCTTTTCTTAATAGGACCAAGGAGCACAACACCTCCTTACGCGCCTACTATTATAAATACATTCAGGGAAGGCAGGATGCCGGGGCAAGCTAACTGGATAGCCAACCTAACTGTCGGATATGAGAAGAGCGGTTTTTCTGGCAGAGTTTCGATAAATTATCAGAGTGATATTTTAGAGACAGTCGGCAACACAGCAATTTTAGACGGATACAGCAAAGCTTTTACAAGGGTTGACGTTTCTTTATCTCAAAAATTACTTGATCGCTTTAGTATTTTTGTAGACGGCAATAATGTGACGAATCTATCGGAAGGTTCTTATATTGGCACGGAAACTTATCCTACATCAATTCAAATTTACGGCTGGACGTTAGATGCCGGCATTAGATACAAATTTTAAATATTATAAAATTATATTTAAGGAGAAAATATGAAAATTGCGACGAGATCATTTATGCGGCTTTTGTTAAGTTTAGCAGTCATGTTATCTGCGCAAAACTTATTTGCGCAGAGAACAGTTACAATTACGCCAGGCTTTGGTACATTTGGTTCAACAATAATGGGCGATACTACAAGTAACGGTACACGCGATACTAATACAGTTTATTTGTTAAGCAGAGGCGGGTTATATATACTGGATGGGACTTTCAGCCCCACATTTCCAGTTCACATTGAAGCTACCGGTTCAGGATCAATGCCTAAAATTATAGTTGGACTGCCAACAGGCGGCATTTTACCAAACCAGGCATTTCAAATATTCTCCAGTTTATATATGAAAGGAATAGACCTATCCGGGCAAGGAGAATTAGGCGGCGCAGTACTTAGAATTATCAGGGTGTCTGCAAATGATATAAAAGTTTATGTGGATAGCTGTCAACTTGAAATATCCGCACAGTCGGCATTTAGAGTTGAATCCAATAATGTTGACATGAGATTAACCAACACCACATTCTGCAATATCGGTCAGATGGTAAGTCCTGATAACGGAAGAGCAGTAGATAATAGAGGAATCCCGCTTGATTCTGTTTATATTCAAAACTGTACTTTTTATAATATAACGAGCACAGTTTACCGCGACGGCGGCGGCACAGTAAATTATTTTTATTATAACCACAACACGGCAGTGAATATAGGATTTAACGGGCTTAAGCTAGGCGAAGCGAAGTATTCTTATGTAACGAATAATGTATTTAAAGACTGCGGATTTCTAGGCGCAATAGGAACACCTACTCATGTAATTTCACTTTCTCCATATCCTGATCAAAGCGTTACACAAAAAGCTACATTTATGTACAATGAATATTTTGTCGATCCAAGCATAATAAGCTTATATCCAACACTCACACAACCAGTGCTTGCACCTGTCTTCTTTGATACGCTCAGTCAGTCTTATGTTACAAACAGCGGCTTAGCAAGTACTATTATAAACGAAGCCTTGAATTTCAAAAAGGAACCTGGTTTGCCGATACAGACTATAACCACTTATTATAATAATCCTACCGGTGTCCAGGTAGATATGGACACAGCCGGGCAAGCAAGCTTTGATTTTTCATACTCAAACACTTACAAGTCGTACACCGCGTCAACCGACGGAAAGCCATTAGGCGCAGTAAGCTGGTTTGGAATGACAGTTACAGGGATCAATAAAAGCGAAACGAATACACTTCCATCAGATTATAATCTTGAGCAGAATTATCCTAACCCGTTTAACCCGACCACAAATATTCAATATCAAATTCCAGTACAGAGCGAAGTAAGTATTAATATTTATGATATGCTGGGACGGCTTGTAAAGACTTTGATAAACGGAGTTGAATCCAAAGGAATACACACAGTAGCCTGGGACGGCTCAAATAATTTAAATCAAAAAGTTTCCAGCGGAATTTATTTCTATAAACTAAGCACAGGAAATTTTGTCAGCATCAAGAAAATGATTATGCTGAAGTAATTTATAATTTATTAAATTATAATTATAATAAATTAAAAATATAATATAGGAAAAAGATATTATGCCAGATGCAATAAATTTTAACGATCCAACTCCCTTATATGAGCAGATAGAAAAGTTTATAAAAAGGAAGATAAAATCCGGCGAACTAAAGCCTGGCGATCCTATAGGTTCTCATAAAGATTTAAGCATAGAATATAACGTAAGTATTATAACGGTGAAGAAAGCATTATCAAACCTTGTGAACGAAGGTATCTTATACACCAGAGTTGGCAAAGGTTCCTACGTCTCAGATCAGCCGCAGAAGAAATTTGATATTTCACAGCACAAGACAATCGGGCTAGTATTAAGAGACATAAAACATCCTTTCTTTTCTTTGATCGTACATGGAATTGAAGAAAGAGCCTATGAGCTGGGATATAATATTTTGCTCTCCAGTTCTTCAAATAAAATTGAAAAAGAAGAAAGCCAGATAAATCATTTCAGAGACATTGGAGTAGACGGTTTAATAATAGCTTCTCTATCCCTTGAATACAGAGCTACAGACTATATTCAAAAAATTCATAGAGAAAATTTTCCTTATATTATGGTTTCTTACATGCATGATCCGGATTACTGGTATGTCGGTTCGGATCAGGAACTTGGCGGTTTTATGGCAACCGAGCATTTAATAAAACTAGGTTATAAATCTGTAGGCTACCTTCATATAGGGAAAGGCAACTTATTAAGTGAAGTGCGAAAGAACGGCTATAACCGGGCATTGAACGAGAACAATATTCCATTCGATTCTGATCTGCTATTTTTCCTTGGAAAAGAAAATTTCGATTCAGGCACAGACAGATTTCAGCTTGGTTATGAATTCGGAAAATCTTTTAAGTCTTTGCAGAAGAAGCCGGACGCACTTCTTATATACAGCGACTTGACTGCGCTGGGATTTGAGCAAGCAGCCATGGAAGAGGGGATAATAATTCCAGATGATATTGCGATAGTTGGATTTGATGATATAATGTTGTCTCAATATTCGTCAGTGCCGCTGACAACAATTCATCAGCCGAGCGACAAAATCGGCAGAATGGCTGTAGATATAATTCAGAAAAGAATAGACGGAAGCGGTGTGGGCAACCGTACAATATTAAAGCCCACGCTGATAGTACGCGATTCATGCGGTGCAAAAAAAATAAAAGGTCAAAATTTATTTTCTGAAATAACGAATAATTAAAAATTAAATATTTAGAAAAAAGAAATTTATGCTTTATCCAGTACAGAACGCGTTTAGAAGTATTTTAGATTTATCAGGGCTTTGGAAGTTCAAAGTTGACCCGCAGAAAATTGGAGAAAAAGAGAAGTGGTATAAAGGCTTTGATTCGAAGCTTGACATAGCTGTTCCGGGAAGCTGGAATGAACAATTGGAAGAAGCCGGTCTTCTGCATTACGTAGGTACTGCCTGGTATTACAAAAAAACGGTAATTCCTAAAGAGTACAGCGGAAAAAGAATCTTAATTAGGATCGGGTCGGCAGATTACAATTCTAAAATCTGGATCAACGGAAAAATTGCCGGTGAAAATAAATTGGGATTTCTTCCATTTGAGTTTGAAATATCCGAGCTAGTTCATGCAGGCGAAGAATGCGAGATAGTAATTCTTGTAAACAACGAACTTAACCACGGTACAGTTCCGCAAGGAATCAGTTCGTCACAATACACAGACGAGAACAGATTAAGAGAGGAAACTAATCCTCCCGCACGGTTTGATTTTTCGCCTTTCGGCGGAATACACAGACCCGTGCAGATTATTGCCACGCCTTTAGAATATATTAATAAAATAAAGATTGATACAAAAATTACCGGCGCTAGAAAAGGTGAAATCGAAGCAGAAATTGAAGTTGCTGATTCAAGTAATACTGATATTGTGATCTTGATAAGCCATGGAGGAAGAATTTTAAAGAACGCTGCAAGTATAAAGAACAGCAAAGTAAAAATTAAAACTGAAATTAATAACTGCGTGTTTTGGACTCCGGAAAATCCTTTCTTGTATGATTTAAAGGTGCAAATTATAAAAGACTCTCAGGTAATAGATGAGTACAACCTTCCAGTAGGAATAAGAGAGATTAAAATTGAAGGGAATAGACTTCTATTAAATAATAAAATCATTTATCTAAAAGGATTCGGAAAACATGAAGATTTTTCCACAATAGGTAAAGGATTGTTCCTTCCGCTAGTGGTAAAGGATTTTGAACTTATCAAATGGATAAACGCTAATTCATTTAGAACCTCTCATTACCCTTATTCCGAAGAGATTATGTACTACGCGGATAAAAAAGGCATACTCGTGATCGACGAAGTACCAGCCGTAAGTCTTGATATTCGATTTGTAAATGATGAAACATTACAAAACCATAAAGAGTATATCGATAGGTTGATCGAAAGGGATTACAATCATCCCTCGGTAATTATGTGGGCAGTGGGTAACGAGCCAAATATAGTTGGAGCGGAAGAATACTACAACGGTTCCGGGAAAAAATACTGGAAAGATATTTTTAGTTATACGCGTAAGTTAGATACAACAAGACCAATTACCGTACCGAATTGTACAAGAGCAGGAATTAACGATCCTGTTTTTGAGTTCTGCGATGTTATTTCGCTTAACCGCTATTACGGCTGGTATGAATATCCTGGTAATTTGGAATCTGCTTCAAATGTTTTGAGCGAAGAGATGGATATAATATTTAACAAATACAAAAAGCCGGTATTGTTTACAGAATTCGGTGCTGATACATTAACCGGGGCACATTCCACTTCCGTTCAAATGTTTACCGAAGAATATCAGGCAATGCTTCTTGAAAAATATATTGAGGTAATTAGGTCTAAGTCCTATACAATCGGTGAACAGCTTTGGAATTTTGCCGACTTCAGGACACCTCAGCATTTTAGAAGAGTCGTTCTGAATCAAAAAGGAATTTTTACAAGAGACAGAGAACCAAAACTTGCTGCCTTCAAGCTGAAAGAAATTTGGGCAAAAAAAGTGAAGACAAAATAAACTCAGGTCTTTATAAAAATTGAATAATTAAAGTGTAATATTGATGATCTTCGGATTGGCGCCATTAGACATAATAGTGATTGTTGTATATGTTTTAATAATAATATACATGGGCTGGCGTACTAAGAACAAAGTAAAAAACTCCGGCGATTATTTTATGGGAGGAAGAAAAGCCAGCAAAATAATGATGATCGCCAACGGCTTCGGAGGAGCCACACATACAGACCAGGCAATAGGAGTTGCCGGTGCAACTTATGAAATTGGTCTTGGCGGAATTTGGTATCAATGGATGTATTTATTTGCAACTCCATTTTTTTGGCTGCTTGGACCGGTCTATAGAAGAGTCCGTTATGTTACAACAAGCGACTTCTTTGAAGAAAGATACGGCGTTAAACACGGTGTTGCTTATTCTCTAATGGGACTTTTATATTATATAATGGATACCGGTTTAATATTAAAAGGCACCGGAACCGCTTTGCATGCCGTTACACACGGCGAGATATCTTCATCTGTTATTATAATATCAATTACTATTTTTTTCCTTTTATACAGCGTTATCGGAGGATTAGCTTCTGCTTTAGTAGTAAATCTAATTCAGGGTTTTTTCATTTTAATTTTATCATTTCTATTAATACCTTTTGCAATAAATGCTGGCGGGGGAATTGAAGCAATTAAAGCTCATCTGCCTGCATATATGTTTAGTTTTGTTGCACCTAAAGAAGCCACATTGTTTTTTATTATTATGGTCGTAATAAATGGTTTAATCGGAGTTGTAGTCCAGCCGCATCAAATGGCGCTAGGCGGAGCCGGCAAATCCGAAAAGAGCTGCAGAACCGGCTGGACATACGGAACGTTTACTAAAAGAATAGCTACTCTTGGCTGGGCATTTGTGGGCGTGCTTGCAGCTGCTTTATTTCCCGGAATTGCCGATAGTCATAGAGAAAATGCTTTCGGGCTAATGGTTGTTAAACTTCTTCCTACAGGTTTGCTAGGTCTTATGGTTGCTGCGATGATTGCTGCAATATTGGCGGTGCTTCATAATTATATGGTAGGCGGCTCTGCAATAATTACAAGAAATTTGTATAAGAAATTTTTTGTGAAAGATATGGACATAAAAAAAGAATTGAAAATTGCGCGTCTATCTTCAATATTTTTAGTAGTCGGCGGAGTTACTATAGCGTTAATACTTCCAAGCGTGATTGACGGCTTAGTGATTGTATGGCACTTTACGGCGTTTTTCGGCATTGGTTTCTGGATGGCGATAATGTGGCGAAAGGCAAATCGTTACGGTTTGTGGGCAAGTCTTATTTCCACAACCTTGTGTACGCTTTATTCCGGGCCGTATTTCTCTTTCGGCCTGGGCTGGACAACAGCATATCAAATTGCCTTATATCTACCGGTTGGATTTTTAACAATGATAATCGTTAGTCTGTTTACCAAAAGCGAACCGGAAGAAAATCTAAATAGATTTTATACGCTTCTTCATACACCCGTAGGCGAAGAATATAAACTTGCTGAAAAAGGAATTGACGCTGTTTTTGAAGGCGAATCGGTTGCAGATGGTAAAAAATCGGAAGGATCGCTGGAAGAAAACGGACACAGTTTATTACTTGTTGATTTACTTTCACTGCATAAGAAATTTTCCTTCAAACGTTACAGAGAAGATATTGTAGGATTTTTATGGGCGACTTTATTCGTTATCGGTATTCTAGGCATTGGACTTTTAGCTGCCAGAATAGGCTAAGCAAATCTGGAAAGTTTTTAGAAACATTTTTCTAAAATTCATATTATAGGATTTATGGACGATGAAATTTCAATATAATAATATTTCAAAAATATTTTTGGTTCTTTTCATACTGCCTTTTATTTGGACTAAGCCTGCTATGGCAAAAGGTTCCGATTCTCTTAAAGCAGAAATAATAAAAGCTATAGAAGAAAGTGCGGAATATTCATGTAATGTACTTTTAGATAAGCAGGGAAAATCCAAGTGCGATTATAATATGATTACCGGCAAGTGGAAGCCTTATGAGCCTGCATGGCATACCGGACAAATAATAGAAGCATTGCTTGATGCATACAAAATTACAAAGGAGACAACTTATTTAGAGACGGCAAAAAAAGCCGGGGACTGGTGGTGCAGCCTGCAAATTAAAGACAACCCAAAGTTAAATGGAATGCTCGATGCGGTTCACGGAGATTATGTTGGTGATTATATAGTTTTTGCCACGGTAACAGACGGCACTTCCGGATTGTTTAATTTGTACAGGATTACCGGAGATAAAAAATATGCCGAAGTTCCGACAGAAGCCGGGGAGTGGATGTTAAAAAACATGTACGTACCGAAGTACGGTGTTTTTTACGATGCAATAAATGAAAAGACAGGTGAGATAATGAAAGAGAACTCACCGTTCTGGCCGGATAAAAAGCATCAAACACTTTTTGATGTAGCGCGCCCAAACAATGAAGGTTATCTGTTCAAAGACATGTATGAGTTTACCGGAGATGAAAAATATAAAAAAGTCTTTGTAAATATTTGCGAAAGTCTTGTTCAAAAGCAGGGCAAAGAAGGTTTGTGGATGCAGTTTACTCCCAATAATGCAAAAGAGGGAACTATTCATCCCAGGTTTAATTTGTGGTACGCTGAATCTTTGATGGAAGGATATTCATTAACTAAAGATAAACGCTATCTAAATGCCGCCCTTAAAACATTAAGGATGTATCAAAAAATGCAAAGACCTGACGGAACGATATATTATATTAATTATTTAAACGGAAATTATGACGATAATTCCGTTACCGGCTCTGCGGTGGCTTTTGCAGCACTGCTCTGGATAAAGGCGATTGATTACGGAGTAGGAACGGAGTTTAAGCAGAACATTGAAAAATCATTTAAGTGGATAATGAAAAACAGATTTTCAATAAAGAATCCGGATAAAAATGTAGCCGGCGGAGTGCTAGATACAAGAATGAAAATTGCGCACGGTAAAGTTGAATTGATCCAGAGAGATGTTGGTACTTCCTTCGGTCTAAGATTTTTAACAGCATATTATAACTATAAATTTGGTCCGAATAATTAGATGGGTACAGGCAGCTTTAACAATATACTTTTAACTCTTCTTATTGGAGGAATATCTTTTTTAAATTTATCAGCTCAGTCAAAAAATATTTTTGTATCACCTAACGGCAATGATTTAAATACCGGGGCGAGCATCGATCAGCCGTTAAGGACAATAAACGCCGCGGTTAATATTTCCGCTGCTGGAGATACAATTTATTTATTACCGGGGACTTATAAAGAAGTAATAAAATTTAATAATAGAAGCGGGGACACTGAAAACCCAATTTGTTTATATGGCTTTTATAATACATCAGGCAAGCAGCCAATTATAGACGGAGGAGATTCAGTTCCTTCAAATTCAGCAACAAATTACTGGATGCTAATTCAAAATTCAGAATGGATAGAAGTAGGAAATATTATATTTAAAAACGGGTGGACGAATCCAATCCAAATTATTAATTCATCTTATATAAGTTTTGCACACTGTACTTTTTATGGAGGGAAAAGAGTTCTTGATGCTTCAGGCACAAACACTCATCACTTGCTTGTAGAAAATTGTTTTTGGGATCAGGGAGGAAATTATTTGTGGACACTTGTAACCGGAACAGACGGGCTTGATGCATGGACTTCAATGCATGACGGCGCCATGCAATATTATAACGGCAGTTTAGTTGATTTATCTGGAACGGGCGGCTCTGTCGTAATCAGAAACAACACGATCATAAATGCTTTTAACGGAATCAGATGGACAGCGCTGAATGGTTATGACTCAAATATTGAGATATACGATAATACTGTCAGCAACGTCAGGGATAATGATTTCGAGCCGGAAAGTTATACATACAATCTTCATATTTATCATAATAAATCTTTTAACATACACAAAACAATGTCGGTTGATCATGTGCAAGGCGGCTACATTTATTATTATGGAAATTTAATTACTTCAGAAGTCAGCGACTCTTGGGCTTCATCAGTCGCTTCAGCATTCTGGAAAGTATACGGCGCTGCACCGGATAATCTTTCTTATCCTATGTATGCTTTTAACAATAGTTTTTGCGGATGCGGAAAAGCTTTTGCGAATGATGCCGGAACTGAATTAGTCCAACTGAAACATTTTAATAACGCATATAATTTTACTAAAAGCAGCAGGACCTGGCTTCTGGCATCATGGGATTCAACAGATGTTTTTGATTATGATATATCAAATTTAACATGGCCAGCAAACATTACGAACAACAGTCAGGAAGTACACGGTAAACTTGCCGATCCGCTTTATGTAGATTCAAAAAAATTTGATTTGAGATTACAGTCTGGCAGTCCGGCAATTGATGCAGGCAAGGTAATGAACTTGCCTGAATTCGGCTGGACACAAACATATAATGGAAGTGCACCGGATATAGGCGCGTATGAAGGAGAGAATTTAATTGATGGTCCTGCATTTAGATTTATTACCGCTCCGGAATTGAAAATTTCTTACAAAGAAAAACCGAGAATAGTTAGAGTTAAAACAATTGAAAATAAACTTGATTTATATTTCTCTTCACCCGTTGATCCTTCGACAATTTCTTCTTTTAACATTTATGTTAGTCAAAAAGACAGCTCAATTGCAGTATTGAACGCTGCATTGATAAATGATAATTATGAGCTGGAAATTGGAACAAACAGGCAGCTTGTTGACAGCTTATTGGTAATGTATTTTAATCCGATTCCAAAGGGCATGGACGGAGAAAATGTCACTTATTGGGCATCAGCGATTAAAATTGACAAAAAGAAGATAGCTACAAATGTTAGAGCATTAAAGCAAGAATCAAATTCAGAAACTCGACCGAGTTTGTCTGCTTATCCCAATCCGTTCAATAACCAAACAAGAATTGTAGTAGATATACCTTTGTTGACAGAGATTAAGCAGCAAGCTTCTCTGCAAATATTTGATGTCCTTGGAAGAAAGATAAAAGAAATTAATATTCCGGTAGTGCAAGGAAAGAAAGAATATTTATTGAGCAGTGATAGTATATCAAGCGGAATCTATTTCATCGTACTATATCTCGGGCAAGCAGTTTTATCACAAAAAATTGTTGTGCTTAAATAAATTGAAAAAAATTATTAACATAATATTGGCTATTGTTTTTGCAGTCTTAAATTTATTCGCGCAGAAAAGCGAATCGAACAGCCTGCAAATTGCAAGAAAAATAGCCGATAATGTGGTCAATGAAACTATTTTTGCGCTAAGAGACACAAAGCAAAAACCAGTGCTTGATATACAGGTAATTGATTTCCCAAAAATATTTAAGGGCGATAGAGTAAAACAAGCGTTTGCGATAGCCAATATATCAGTAGAAAAAAACATAAAATTAAGTTTCGGCGTAAGCTATTCGCAGCCAATACAAATTTGGATTAATAACAAGCTGAAACTCAACGGATCCGATATAGATAAATTTTACTTCAAAGAAACTGCCTATTCAATGTTCTGCTTTCAGGATACATTCGCCGTTGATTTGCAAAAGGGAATGAATGAAATAATAATCATGACGTCATCCGAAAGTCTGCCGGTAATTTTCCTGCGCGAGCTGACCAGGCCCAATGAGAAAGTTCAATCTAGATTTTTAAATTTCTCTAGTAATTACGGGGGTGAATTTCCATGGGGATTTATATCTGCCGACGAATTAAGATTAACTTTCGCTGACAAATCAAATTCCCAAAAGGATTTAATTGATAAATTATTTAATAAGAATATTATCTCAAAATTAAACGTGATGTTTGAAAGCGAAACTATTATTAAAGAGTTATCACTAAACCATACAAGCACTTTTAATAAGGAGGCATTCACCGACTGGAGCTATCCTAACGGAATATTGATGATGGCAATTATGGAACTTTCAAAAGCGACTGGGAACGAAAGTTATAATTTATTCGTTAAAAAATATTGCAGCTTTATCCGGCAAAATGAGGCGCTTTTTAAGAAGCAATATTTCGTTGATCACGATTTGCGTACAGGCTGCTATCGAATGTTCAGAATGAGTATGCTTGATGATGCCGGTGCGCCAGCTCTTCCTTTCGCCGAAGTCAGTATACAAGATAAAATACATGATTATGATTCGCTACTCTTTGCGTCGGCTGATTATATAATGAATGATCAACCGAGATTAAAGGACGGAACTTTTTGCAGACCTGAACCGGAAAAGCGCACAATTTGGGCGGATGATTTATTTATGTCAGTACCGTTTTTAACCAGAATGGCTATCTTAAAAAAGGACGATAGATATTTTAATTTAGCCGCAAAGCAAATAATAAATTTTCATAAATACCTATATAATCAAGATAAGAAATTATACAGCCACGGCTGGTTCAGTTCTGATGATAAGCAGTCCGGAATTTATTGGGGAAGGGCAAACGGATGGATACTTTGGGCAGAATCCGGTTTCTTAAGCCATCTGCCTAGAAAAAACAAATATTATAACAAAGTAAAGAAAATATTTGTAAATCATATTTACAGCATATTAAAATACCAGGACAAAGACGGAATGTGGCATCAGGTGCTTGATGATAAGAGATCGTTTGAGGAAACTTCTTGTACAGCAATGTTTATTGAAGCAATATCTCAAGGAATAATGCTCGGTATTATTAATAAGAAATTGAGCGCTAATGTTTTTAAAGCCTGGACAGCATTAAAAACAAAAATCAATCCGGATGGCGACGTGAAAGACATTTCCTGCGGTACTGGATTAGGGTATAATAAAAAATTTTATGAAACACGTAAGAGATTTGACAATGATCCTCGCGGGTTAGGCGCCGTGATTTGTGCAGCGATAGAGGTAACTCATTTAGAAAATTATTTGAGCAGTAATGCGAGCTTTTAATATAAAGAATGGATTAAAATCCTTAACCATAGATGACAAAGCCAGTCGAGGACATAATTAAAATAAAGGAAACTAAAATATTATGTTAATAAATGAAGAGCGTTCATTAACAGTTGACGGCGTAAGAGTAATGGTTGCTTCTAATAGAAATGAAATGGGAAAGCGTTCTGCCGCGAACGTCAGCAAGTTGATTAAAAAGATACTTCAGAAAAAAGATGAAGTAAGAATGATATTTGCGGCAGCGCCTTCACAAGATGAATTTTTAGATGAATTAGTAAAAGACAAAAGTATTGACTGGTCAAAAATAGTTGCATTCCACATGGACGAATATATTGGATTGAATAAAGACTCCGAGCAGCTGTTCAGTAAATATTTAATGCGCAATCTTTTTTCAAAAGTTAATTTTAAAAAAGTTCATATAATCAATTCATATTCAGGTGAGATATACAATGAATGTGAGCGGTACGAAACACTTCTAAAAGAAAAACAGATTGATATTGTATGCATGGGGATAGGCGAGAACGGACATATAGCATTTAACGACCCACCAGTTGCAGACTTTAAGGATAAAAAGTTTGTAAAAGTTGTAAAGCTTGATGAGAAATGCAGGCAGCAACAAGTAAATGACGGATGCTTTTTAAGGTTATCTTACGTTCCATCAGCGGCAATTACTTTGACAATTCCGGCTCTACTATCTGCTGCACATCTTAATATTGTTGTACCCGGGGTTAGGAAAGCTGAAGCGGTAAGAAATACATTATACGGTGTAATTTCGACAAGCTGTCCGGCTTCTATTATTCGTAAACATAAAGATGCCGCGATGTATATAGATATAGACTCAGCCGGCAAATTTTTAGAGCTTCAAGTTGGTATATAATGAATAAAAAAATTTTAGCACTGCTCTTCGTGATTATCTTCAGCATTCTTAAAATTGAAGCGGGCTCAAAACAAACAGGTCATCAAAAAAAAAATAATTACGAAGAAAGTTACGCAGGTAAAGTCTGGCGAAGTGAAAAAAAAGTGTGGACTGACGATTCGACCGGGTATGAAATAAGCCGTTGGACAAGCATTGGTACAAACTGGCATCTTTATTTTAATGTAGAATCTTTTATTGACGACAGCACTGTAATATTTTGTTCAAACCGTACTGGAATAGTAAACTTATATAAGCTGAACATGAACAATGGAATCATCACTCAGATGACAGCGGAGCAATCTCTAAATCCCAAAAGCTTATGGCATCTAAAAAGTGTTAAAACAATATGGTACTTAGCAAAGGACACATTAAAATCAATTAATACAGAAAGCCTCAAGACTTCAGTAATTTATGTTTTCAATGAAGAAAAGCCAGTCTCATTCTCAGTAACCTGCAATGCAAAATATTTTGTATATGCCGTCAACAAAAATCCTGGATATGATGAAAATTGCAGTACAGGTCCGTACGCAATTTTCAGGCTGAACTTAAAGACAAAAAAGATAATGCAAATAAGCCCGGACTACGGATTCAGAATTAACCATATCTTATGCAACCCGGTAAATCCGGATATTATTTCTTACTGCTGGGCACATGTATTTGAGAAGAACCATCCCGGAATATTTGGCATACCGCCAGTTAGAATATGGTGGTTAAATATAGACGGAACTGACGGCGGTCCTGTAATACCACAGGAATTTGGTTTACACCGCACTCATGAGTTTTGGCTGCCTGACGGAAAAATGCTTGGCTTTACGGCGCGTTATAAGTATGGTGTGAATAAAGGACAACAATTCTTGGGGGCTATAAACTTTAAAAAGGGAAATCATTTTATGATTCCATTAAATGTTGGGGCAGCTCATCCGCAAATTTATAGTGATGAAAAAACCTGGGTTACAGATGAGCTTAATGGACCATATATAGCAATTTATAATATCGTGAACCAACGATTGGCAGACACAAAAGTATTATTCAAACATAACTCCAGTTGGAGAACCGGTCCGTCCGAACCATGTCCAGAGTTTAGCCCCGATGGGAAGTATATAATTTTTAATTCGGACATGACAGGAAAAGCTCAAGTTTATACTGTCCGGGTAAATGTCAAATAATTTCTTGAAGAATATTCTATGTACAAAAATATTTTACTACTTTTAATTCTCTCAGCTGTCTTATACTCACAAACTAAAAGTTCTGTATTTAATATAAAAGATTTCGGAGCTAAGGCTGATGGAACTACTTTAAATACTGAAGTCATCCAGAGGGCGATAGACAGTTGTTCCGCAACTGGCGGAACAGTCTTATTTCCTGCCGGAAAATATTTGACCGGCTCATTAGTATTGAAAAATAATGTCGCTCTATTCCTTTCAAAAGGCGCGGTAATATTAGGCAGTACAAACCTTAATGATTACCATGAACATAAACCGGAACTGCAATCATATAACGATAATTTTTTGAAATATAGTTTATTTTATGCCGAAAAGGCGGAGAATATTTCAATTGAAGGAGAAGGAACAATTGATGGACAAGGAGGAGCTTTTAAAGTAAAGACGAAAAAAAAACCTGAGCGATACGAGAACCGTCCATTTGTAATTCGATTTGTTGAATGTAAAAATGTTTCAATAAAAAATATTAACCTGGTAAATTCCGCCATGTGGATGGAACAATACTTAGCTTGCGACGGGTTATATATTAAAGGCATAAAAGTATTTAACCATGCTAATCAGAATAATGACATGATGGACATAGACGGATGTAGAAATGTTATTATTTCAGACTGCACGGGCGATACCGATGACGATGGCATAACTTTGAAAAGCACCTCGCCTTATTCAGTTCAGAATGTAGTGATAACAAATTGTATTGTAAGCAGCCATTGTAATGCAATCAAAATAGGTACTGAATCAACAGGCGATTTTAAGAATATTTCGATATCAAATATTGTTGTTAAACCATCATCTGTTAAGAAAGTAATTTATGGATTTCCTGAAGGGATAAGCGCTATTACGCTTACGACTGTTGACGGCGGTACTATAGACGGTGTAACAATTTCGAATATTAACATTGACGGACCCGAGGTACCTATATTTTTAAGACTGGGCAACAGGGCGCGAAAATATAAAGAAGACGAATCGTTACCCGGTGTTGGAGAATTTAAAAATGTAAGCATAAATAATATTATCGCCCGGAACGTGAAATCAATCGGGTGCTCGATCACGGGAATTCCCGGTCATAATATTGAAAATATTGCACTAAGTAATATCAGAATTAATTACAGCGGAGGGATTGATAAGGGTAATTATAAAGACGCGGTGCCCGAACTTGAAAATAGTTATCCTGAAAGCACAATGTGGGGTAATTTACCTGCCTATGGTTTTTATATCAGACATGTTAAAAATATTTCATTTAACGCTGTTGAAGTAAATTATATTAAGCCTGATATACGACCAGTTATAATTTGCAATGATGTTGATGAACTTAGCTTATCGGGTCTAATTGCAGAGTGCGATTCAAATGCTGACTCATTTTTGAGATTTGATGACGTAACAAATTCTAAGATAAATAATACTGAGTGTACAACGAAAACAAAGTTGTTTCTTGAACTAAGAGGAGACAAGAATTCAAATATCAAATTAATAGGCAATGACTTCGTGGGATTTCAAAAAATCTGCAATGTGCAAAAGGGAATAATGCTGATTGATGGAAATTTAAAATGAATTTTAGACAAAATGATGCAAAGCAGAAAAAAGCCATTGCAAATTTACGCTGGTGGATAGGGGGAATGTTATTCGCTTCAACAGTAATAAACTATATTGATCGGCAAACTTTATCCATTCTCGCACCATTCCTTGAAAAAGAATTTAAATGGAGAAACGAAGATTATGCATTGATAGTAATAGCCTTTAGAATAGCCTATACGATAGGGCAAACAACTTTTGGCAGAATGATGGACAAACTAGGAACAAGGTTAGGCTTGACTTTAACTATTACCTGGTATTCGATTGTTGCAATGTTTACATCGTTGGCAGCGGGACTGCGCAGCTTTATAGGATTTCGATTTTTATTAGGCTTGGGTGAGTCTGCGAATTGGCCCGCAGCAACAAAAGCAGTATCAGAATGGTTTCCTAAAAAAGAACGCGGACTTGCAGTAGCTTTATTCGACAGCGGATCTTCAATCGGAGCTGCTTTATCGCCTTTGATTGTTATTGAATTGTATATCCGATTCGGGAGCTGGCGCCCCGTGTTTTTGATAACCGGCATATTGGGTTTTGTTTGGCTGTATCTGTGGAGAAAAATTTATCATCCGCCGGAAACACATAGCCGAATAAGCACAGCAGAACAAGAAATGATTTTACGCGATAAACAGGAAGACTTAATTTTAAGTACAGACTTTAAGGGTAAGACAAGGCTTTTAGATTTATTAAAAATACCACAAGTGTGGGGAATTATAATCGCGCGGGCGACTACAGATCCAGTCTGGTTTTTCATTGCAGATTGGTTTATGGTTTTTCTTGTATCCAAAGGATTCAGCCCTCAAAATACCTTAGTGGCGTTTTGGATTCCATTTATGGCAGCGGATCTTGGTAACTTTGCCGGCGGCGGAGTATCAAGTTTTTTAATCAAAAAAGGATGGTCTGTTGGCAAAGCTAGAAAAGCTGTTGTAGTTTTCGGCGGGCTTGGAATGTTGATGCTTATACCAAGTATTTTTGTCAATTCATTATTTGCAATTGCAGGATTGTTTGCTGTTTCTACATTTGCGTATGCTGCCTTCTCGACGATGGTTTTAGTTTTTCCTTCGGATATTTTTCAGAGTAATTTGGTTGCATCGGTAAGCGGTATAAGCGGAACAGCGGCGGGTATATTAACAATCGCATCTACATTTACGGTTGGCTGGATTTCGGATCATTATTCATTTGCGCCGATTTTAATTGTCGCGAGCTTAGTTCCATTAATCGGAGCAGTGTCAGTATTTTTGCTTATTAAGAATTTTGAAAAAGACAGGTCTAATATTCTGAAAAAAATATAACGTTATTTTAGGCAATGGAAAAAATAAAAGTTCTCATAAGTCCGAACAGCTATAAAGGTTCCGCTTCTTCAGTTGAAGCTGCGGATTATTTTGAAAAATATTTATGTAAATCAAATAATGTTGAGATTATCAAAAGACCGGTGACCGACGGCGGTGACGGCTTTCTTGATGTATGCAAGGCGAATTTCAATTTGAAGATTTTCGTTATTAAAATTCCTGCTCCATTTAAAAATAAATTTTTAAGATGCAGGATTGGATATGATGAAATAAATCAAGCGGTATACATAGAATCAGCGGATGTATTGGGCTTGAAAGTGATCCCCGCAAAAAGACAACGAGCAATCGAATTAAACTCATTTGGGCTTGGTATCCTTCTTAAAGAGCTTGACCAAAGAAATCTTCAAAAAAAACTAATAATAAAAAAAGTGTTCGTAGGGATCGGGGGCACCGGTACAAATGATTTAGGACTGGGCGCGGCGTCTGCATTCGGCTTGAGAATCATAAATAAAAACCGAAAGTCTATGCATGCCATTCCTTTAAACTTTGAATCGATAAATGATATTTATATTCCGATGATTAAACTTTCATTTAAGATTTTCACTATAACAGATGTAGCCAATCCATTAACCGGCAGGCGCGGAGCTACGATGATGTTTGGCAAACAGAAAGGAAGCACGGATGAAGAAATTAAGCTTATTGAAAAGGGGTTTCTAAATATCGTTAAAATATTAAAGCAGAAAAATTATATAAGTAAATATGAAAAGCTAAACGGTTCCGGCGGAGGACTTGCAGCAGGATTAAAAATCTTTTTCGACTCACATCAAATTTCGGCATCTGATTTTATTTTAAATTATCTTGGACTAAAAAAATATGAAGGCAAAGTTAATTATGTAGTAAGCGGCGAAGGTTTTTTTGATGAACAGTCATTGATGAAGAAAGCACCGGGTATAATAATCGACCTCTTTAGAAATTCCGGTAAAAAAATATTTTTATGCTGCGGCATTATTGATAAGAACAGCCTTGCTGCAGCAGGTGATAAAATTATTCCCATCGAGTTTATTTCGTTTTGGAAAACGAAAAATGAATCTTTAAGTTTAATTGAAGAGTCGATAAAAATAGCTTCAAGAGAAATACTAAAATATATAACGAAAATAATTAAGGATTAAAAAATGCAAAAAGCAGATATAGGGTTAGTAGGACTGGCAGTTATGGGTGAGAACCTCGTACTGAATATGGAAAGTCACGGATACACAGTAAGCGTTTATAACCGCACAGTAGAGAAGGTAGATAATTTTGTAAAAGGAAGAGCCGCGGGGAAAAAAATCATCGGCGCTCACTCGATTGAAGAACTTGCAGCAGCGCTAAAGACGCCGAGGAAAATAATGCTGATGGTAAAAGCCGGAAAGCCGGTAGATGATTTCATAGAGTTGATACTTCCGCATCTTGAGAAGGGAGATATAATAATAGACGGCGGAAACTCTCACTTCACGGACACAATAAGAAGGACAAAATATGTTGAAGAGAAAGGAATACTATATATCGGAACCGGTGTATCGGGCGGAGAAGAAGGCGCACTGAAAGGACCGTCAATAATGCCCGGCGGATCATTAGGCGCATGGCAATATGTGAAGCCTATATTTCAATCGATAGCAGCCAAGACGGAAGACGGAACTGCGTGCTGTGATTGGGTCGGAGAAAATGGAGCAGGACATTTTGTGAAGATGGTTCACAACGGAATTGAGTACGGCGATATGCAGCTTATCAGCGAAGCATATTTTATAATGAAGAAACTGCTGGGGCTATCGCCGGATGAGATGTCGGAAGTCTTTGATGAATGGAACGAAGGTGATCTAAACAGCTATCTGATAGAAATAACAAGGGACATATTGAAATATAAAGACGAAGATGGAAGTCCGTTGATAGATAAGATACTTGACGCAGCAGGTCAGAAAGGTACAGGTAAATGGACTGGCATGGCGGCGCTGGATTTAGGCACTCCTCTAACGCTAATCGGAGAATCGGTTTTTGCACGCAGCTTGACATCAATGAAAGAAGAGCGAGCGGCTGCATCTAAGACTATTTATATAAAGGATACAAAATTTAATGGAGATAAAAAGTCACTGCTTGAAGATTTGAAGCATGCATTGTATGCGTCAAAAATAGTTTCGTACGCGCAGGGTTTTGTACTGATGAAGGCAGCGGCAAAAGAATACGGTTGGAACTTGAACTATGGAGAAATAGCATTGATGTGGCGCAGCGGCTGCATAATAAGGTCTATTTTTCTGGGGAAGATAAAAGAGGCGTATGATAACAATTCTGAATTATCAAACTTACTTCTGGATCCGTTTTTCAAGCAGAAGATGGAGGAAGCGGAAGGGTCATGGCGCAGGGTAACGGCAGAATCGATACTAAACGGAATCTGGATACCTGCAATGTCGACGGCGATAAATTATTTTGACGGCTACAGGAGCGATCAGCTTCCGGCAAATTTATTGCAGGCGCAGAGAGATTATTTTGGAGCGCATATGTATGAGCGTGTAGATAAGCCGCGAGGAGAATTTTATCATACAAACTGGACCGGACACGGCGGCAATACTTCGTCATCGGCATATTCAGCTTAGATGAAGAAACGCTATTCCGGAGTTATAAAAGTATTTTGACGTTAGGGCAGCAGAAATATTAATATAAAAATCATGACGAGCCAAAATCAAAACGACTAACGTTTTTCCAATAAGAAACGTAATTGTCTATTGCCATAAAATTTTTTTATTAGAGATTAAGAAAAATCATACGCTGCACTTTTAGTAAATAAGCTGAATGCGCGGTTTCATACTCATTTTATAAAATCAGTAAATTTACTGATTTACATTCTTGCATTTATAAGATAAATTTGCTTATCAAATGGAAGATGAGATGGAAATAAGCTTAATCTTATTGAGGAAATACCTGGGAAGTTTGAATGATTTGGATTATTCAAATTTGAATGAGTATCAGAATAAATACTATTTGACAAAAAAGATACAGGAAAGATTTCCGGCAATTACAAGCGACATTATTTATGAAGCTATAGAGGCAACCAACCGGGCTATTGATAAACCCATATTAACAAGGAAGTATATTTCCAATCTATGTAAAGTTTTATTATTGCTTCATAACGATGATAGATAAAGCAGAACAAGAAAAATGAATGAGTTATCGAAAGAGCTTAACGAATATCTGAAACTACTGTTCCGAATCGATGACCCGATAGTTTATTCGGTACTTTTTATAATGATAATATTTGTTCTTTTGATCCTTATATTCTACTATGTCATTTTCCCGCTCCGCAAAAAATATATGCTTGAGACGCACGCGCTGGAACTTAAGCACACAAGGTTAATGGCATTGTTTGCAGAATTGGATCCCGACCCGGTAATTAGAACTGATAGAGAAGGGAAGATCATCTTTACTAATGATTCGGCAAAGACTTTGATCAAAGGAGAAACGTTAGAAGGCAGATCGATTTCGGAAATAATAAACAATATAGACTTTCCGATTGCCGATTACATAAGTCAAAACAAATCTAAACAGCTTATTTATAAAAATAATTCCCGTTATTTTTCAGTTTTATTTAGGGGAATATCCTCGCTTAAAATCGCACAATTTTATTTTCACGATACCACCGACAAAATTCAATATGAAAATAAACTTAGAAGCTTATCAAATAATCTGCAGAACATGATTGAGGAAGAGCGAAGGCGGATCGCGAGGGAATTGCATGACGGAATAGGTCAGAACCTGCTGTTATTAAAGATGAACCTTGTAAATAATTTTAAGAATATTTTGCCAAAGGAAAAGCCGGACTTTAATTTCCATGATTCGACCGATCTGCTGGACAACACGATCTTTGAATTAAAGAATATTATATACGGACTAAAGCCGTCAGTGCTGGAAGAAATGGGCTTGGGAGCTGCGTTAGCCTCACTGATTAAAAAAATTTCAGATGAAGGTCCGCTTCATGGCAGTCTTCAGATAAAAGGATTCGACCAGCGGTTGGATATAAAACTTGAGCTTTCTATTTATAGAATCATTCAGGAAGCAATCAATAATATTATTAAGCATTCCGAGGCATCGTCATTTATGATCCGGTTAGAAAATACAAACAAAAAAATTAAATTATTCATTACGGACGACGGTAAAGGAATCGGATCAAATAAGTTGAACCATAACGGATTCGGCTTGCTAAATATCCAGGAAAGAATACGAAGCTACGGCGGTGATTTCAAAATAGGACCGCGAAAAGATAATGGGACATTTTTAAAAATAGAAATTCCGGTAGGAGACAATGGCTGAAAATAATTTAATAAAAGTATTGGTAGCTGACGATCATAAGTTGTTCAGAGCAGGGATCATAAAAATGCTTTCGGATTATCCGGACATATCGATTATCGAAGAAGCTGAAAACGGCGATGAAGTATATGAAAAATATTTTAAAGTCAAGCCTGATGTTACTTTAGTAGATATTTCAATGCCGGTTATTTCTGGAATAGAAGCGCTGAAAAGAATTAGGAAAGAAGACAAATCGGCAAAGATCTTGTTCCTGTCGATGTACGATACGGAGGAATTTATTTATTCATGTTTGATATCAGGCGGAATGGGATTAATAAATAAGAACATAATGGAAGACGAGCTCGTACACGCAATCAGATGCGTTTATTCGGGCAAAAGATATTTCGGCAAAAACGTAGATGACACTGCTTTAAGCAATATTATTTTAAAGTATGAAGCGGTTTATTCGACGGATTCAAATATTATACTGCCTGGATTTACATCGAGAGAAATTGAAGTGCTGGAGTTTATAAGTAAGGGCTATACAAGCAGCGATATAGCAAAAGAATTATTCATCTCAATGAAGACAGTTGATTCTCACAGAACTCATATGGCTCGCAAGCTGAAGCTAAAATCGGTTTCGGAGCTTCCCAGGTTCGCTGTTGAATATTTTTCAAAGGAGCAAAATTAATAAATATTTTTTGACAAATACTTATTCATATAAGAGGAAGGGAAAATGACAATCGGGAAATTATATTCGCTGACCGACGCAACTAAACTTTATGGACCGGTCACTTATTCAGTTAATATCTATTCGGTTGATTTGCAGGCGCTTTTGCCGCAAACTTCAGATTATATTATGTTTGATTTAATAAACAACAATCTTGTTGTAACGGATAATAAAAGATTGCCGCTGCTACCGGCAAACATAATAATTCCTAAAACGCATGTGATGAATTTATTTAGCATTGATATGATTGAAGAATTATTGCAAAAAGGAAACGACGCCGTAACGCATGTCGAAAAACGGCATGATGTTCTTACTATTACAAACGGAGACTATACGTTGGAACAAAGTGCGGGCTGTCCGCCGTATTGTTATTGAAGGCAATTATGCTGGTTGCAAAAATAATTGTTAATGTATCAATGTTAATCTGGGTGCTTACTCCTGTCCGTCAATATGGAGGGAGATACTTCTTATTTTTTTTGATCTCGGCATTATTAGACCCGATGATAATGCTGATGCATTTTTTTATCCATGTAGTATTCTTCAGAATTTATTCCGTTGCCGATTTCATTATGCTGATCACTATAATTGATTTTAAAAAAGTTGTTCAATTTAAATATTATATAATAGCGTTGTTGGCAATTACAATCTATCTTGCAG
>JAKAKL010000108.1 GCA_021824565.1 Bacteroidota bacterium
TCTTAATATTTTTACTTTGAACTCTGCGCTGTGTTTTCTTTTTTCTGACGGCATTTTGATACTCCTGAAGTTTTGTTATACATAAGTTAATTTTTCAAAAGTATCTTTCCAACTTAAGCATTATAATATTTATCCTTTATAATATTTTTAGTCTCATTTCAACAAGATTAATTTCTTTGTATCTACAAACTGACCAGCCTGCATGCGGTAGAAATAAATACCGCTTGCAAGGCTTCCTGCGTTGAAGTTTACAGAATAATTACCGGCTTTCTTTTCTTCGTTTACCAAAGTCGCGACTTTTCTTCCAAGCATATCATAAACCTTTACTGTAATAAAACTTGCTTTGAGTAAAGAATAATTTATTATTGTTGTAGGATTAAAAGGATTGGGATAGTTCTGAGCTAAAGAGAATATAATAGGCAAATTATTTTTTGTTTCATTAATGCCTGTTATCATTTCAGAAAGTGGACGTTTCCATACACCTCCTCCAGACCCAACAAATATATCTGAACTATCAGCAGCTATAGCACGGACATAATTAAAAAGTCCTGAATCAATTTCGCTCCAACTTTTACCTAAATCAGTTGAAAGGAAGAGTCCATTATTTGATCCAACAAATAACTTGTCATTAAGAGCCAAAAGACTGACAATTTGTATATTTGGGAAACCTATATTTTGCCAAAGATTACCAAAATTTGATGAATAAAATACTCCTCCATTACTTCCGGTAAATAGTAAACTATCATTAGCTGTTAACGACCATATTCTAGTATTAGATAATCCAGAATCAGATAAAGTCCAATTTTCTCCATTATCCTTTGAAACATACATGTCATTATCGCCATTGATTCCAGCAAAAATATGAGTACCTATTGAAGCAAGTGCTTCACAATTACCAAGGGAACCACCATTAAGATCTAGCTTTAGATTCCAAGTTGAGCCATAATCTGTCGATAAATAAACTCCTTCGTCACAGCCTGCTATTAATATATTATTATAAAACAATAAAGATCGGACATCACTATTTGAGAGTCCAACTAAATCCCATTTGTTTACTTTCATAGAGTATTGATACACTCCAGATCCACCATTTAGTCCAAGGAATATATTCGAATCTTTTATAGCTATTGAACTAATGTTTAAATAACTGAGTCCATTATTAATTTCACTCCAGCTAGATCCTTTGTCAGTAGAAAGAAACACGCCATTATAGGCACCTACATAAATATCATTGCCCATGATTGTAATTGCATGAACACCAGCGGCCTGACAATTTGTTTTTACCCATTGCGCATTAGAAATGCTTAATAATATTATTACAAAAAAGATTGTATAAAATATTTTCATATAAGGAGCCTCCTCATAGTTTCCAAAATTATTTGAGTAGTAATAGCTTTCTTGCTGCTGGTATACCTAACGGTTATAATATTTTACTTACATGTAACTTCATTAATGTTAATGGTTTCCTGAGTAAACCATTCTTGATGCTATATAACCGAGCTTAATCTAAAACTACCAATCCTTTTCCTACTACCACTTTCAAAAATGTTTTACATTTAATCAACTTCACGATAATCCATAAGTATTTTAATTAATAAGTACTCCCAATTTCCCCCGTTTGGGAAACTTCCTTAAATTATTTTTTATTTTTTTCTGGAATTATTCAACTAATATTTATATTTTAAACTCTGTACACGGTATTACTATTTTGTAACAATCTGGGTGAGTATTTATGCTTAAGAATGGTACCTTGTTTTATATAAGAAAAATTCAAAAGGAGGAATTCTCATACATTGAGCTTAGGGAATTTATTGAGTTTTGTACTGAAGTCTCTCTTTTTCTTCTTAAGAAAAATCATCAGAATATAAAAAAGCGCTTTGACAATAATAATATTTCTTTTGAAGACGTCGCTGTTGATTCCATTACTCCACTGTTTATTAAAGATGACTGTCTTAATGTTACCGGATTTAAGTTTGCCTTAAATAGTTGGCGCAATGAGATTATTACTGAAGCTGACGCCCATTTCTTTGTGCTTAAAATAATTACTAAAAAAACCAGCCAAACTGTAAATTCTATTTTAGGCGAGATCGATCCGCTTTATAAAAAACTTTTGAAAAATATTTCTTATCAATCGTATAAGCTTGGTTATAAAAAAGCTTATCGTTCCGGAATTGCGTACCTTATTGATCCGGGTTCATATAAAAGGAATGGTAAAATTGTTACTGATGAACATTTTGAACAAATTCCTCTTAACATTCCTAAAGATAAAATTAGTGTGAATATTTGTGATGTGTTTGCTTATCTTAAAAATAATACTGAGTATATTTCAGCTATACCTTTGAATAAATTAATTCTAAGGTTAAAGAACATTTATGTAAATTTATTGGAATCAAAACCGGGAGAAGATAATATTCAGCTTGTTTTGGAAGTAAAGTATTCTATTGAAAGGGCTTTAAATTCTACTTTAAACAAATTAGAGAAATCTTATGTCAATAAAGAAATACTTTCTGAATTTGAAGCCGATATTATGAAAAAGGCTCTACTGGAAGTTTCAAGCGACTTAATGGACGGCGGTATTCAACCTGGACTTGAAAATTATTTGCTGCCCTATTTTGACAATTTCTCTAAGAATGATGTTGCACTCAAGTATAGAAATATATTTGACTATCTGATACGTTGTCTCAAAAAGGAAATTTATAAGGAACTTGATTTTCAAACTTTTCCCAAATCTTAAATTTTAGTCGTACTTATTTACTATAAAGAAAATAATATTTTTAGAATGAAGATAAAAGAAGAAGATATTTTTAAGTATGTTCTATTTCCTGATGAGTTAGACTCTAAACGCAGAGATTTTATTAAGGAAAATGAAATTCTTTTTTCAGAACAAATACGTTTTTACGAGTCTTACTTAAAAAGTAAAAATGATCTTGATATTATTGCAAGCGCTAAAAAAGTAATTAGTAAAATTCCGGCATTGCAAAAAATTATTATACTTTCGCCTGTACTAAATAAAAATAATTCCGTCAATAAAATACCCACATTAGCTGCAGCTACAAGAGCTGAAGTAACAAAAAAATCAGAGTCTATAACTTTCACTGATGAAAATCAAAAATATATGATTAGGCTAATCACTGGAAATAGTAAAAGTATCTTATATTTTTTCCCTAAGATTGAAAACGAAAAGCAAAGAATAAAGCTTACTCTTGTTCCTTCTAATGAGACTTTTCATGTAGAAAGTAAAGCTCTCGAAATTGAAATTAATAATCAAAGCGTGGTTGAGAAAGTCTTTATTGAAACCGACTAAATCAGGATTAAAAAGAAAATACAACTTCGATAGAATTAATATTATTATATTAAAAGTATATCTCCTAATAGTAGGAACTTCGCCAGAAGTAACATGATTGTAGAAAATAATTCTCTCCCGATAATAAGAACTCGCCAGAAGTGACATATAAATATTAAAATAATTAAATATATTTGCATTAAGTGTATAAATTATATACGTTAAAGTATAAATTTCCTAAACTATTTGTATGAATGCATTTGAAGCAGAGGAATTAAGGCAAAATACATTTGAAGAGCTGTCCCGTTCTAGTTCTCCTAAGGAAAGACTTTTTATTCTTAAAAGGTATTATTCTCTTCTTCTTAACGATTCAATTGATTTTATCGCAGACGCATTTTTAAGTGAGTACTTAGACGACTTCCTAAAAAGCGCCGCAAAGTTCGAAGTTTTTTTCTCGCCGCCTAGTGTAACCGAAAATGTTTTAGCAGTCCTAAACGATCTTAAAAAACATGATGCTATATCTAACCAGTTTGATAAGATAACTAATATCGAAAATAGACTGCATTCCAAACTGCTCCTCCTGAATGAAATTTTAGAAGAAAAAGAGTTAGATAAATTTGACTCAAACAAACTTCATGTGCCGATGCTTGAAAAAAATCTTTCTCCTGATTATGATCTTAGCATTGGCTCGCTGGAGACTCTAACTATTAGTATTAAGAAGAACAGCGAAATAAATAAGTTTATTATTGTCCCCTCTTCCGGCAGTAATGACGACAATTTAATGGAACAGGTAAACAAATCATGGAGAACATCTGTAGAATATTTTAGAAAGTACGGCGGGAAGGTAAAAGATTTTCATACTGTAATTATTCATTTCGATAATCAACTCGGGAATTATACTGGAATTTCGTTTGGCGCTGCTTTAACTATTTGCTTTATTGAAGAGTTGATTAAATATTATAATTTTTCTTATCTAATAAACATAAGAAAAAATGTTGCTGTCACCGGTGGGTTTAATAATGAAGGCGATCTTATTTCAATTACTGAAAACCTTATTATCAAGAAGCTCGAAATTGTCTTCTATTCGCACATTAAAATATTTGTTGTACCCGAGGGAAATAGACATTCGCTTGAAAATTACTTAATTGAACTTAGAAGAACATATCCCGATCGCAAACTTGAGATAATCGGAATTAAGAACCTGCAGGATTTATTTAATAGAAGAAACATACTCGATATTAGAAAACAAAATCCGGTTAAAAGGACACTAAGATATGCTAAGAAAAATTATGTAGTTGCAATATTACTGCTTATTTTATTTGCGTTGTCTGGATATTTCTATGTATTTAATTTTGATGATAACCCGGCAATGCTAAAAATGGATGAATATAATTTGTTGGTGCAAAACAACAGCGGGAAAGTACTTTGGTCAAAGAAAGTAGACTATGACCTACGATTTCCAAACTACGTGTTAAGATATATGACTAAAATAATAAGTCTAAATAATAAAAAGGAAAATGATGTACTAATTTGCGGGCTAGACCGAACTGGTATCAAAAATAAAAAAGAATTTGGTAGTATATTTTGTTTCAATTATTTGGGAAAGGAATTGTGGCATTATCAATTTAAAGATACTGTAAAATCATATGGAGAAAATCTTGAGCCAATTTATAACTGTATTTTAATAGATACCATAACAATCAAAGGTAAGCAATTATTAGTAGCTAAAGCAACAAACGGTCCTTCATTTTCTTCTGCAATTTTTACACTTGACTTAAAATCTGGAAGTAGAGTTGGCACCACTTTTTGGAACCCTGGTTTTGTAGAGGAAGGTATTATAAAAAGATTTCCCGATGACAAAGAACTAATAATATTTGCAGGTAATAATAATGGATATGAAAGACCTTTTATTGGTGGTATTCAATTAGATAAGCTTACGGGTTACGCACCATCTACACACTATTATACTTTTCTAAATATGAAACCTGCTTATTTGGATTTCTATCTTTTGTTGCCCGAAACGGATTACTTAAAACACTTTACAGTTTTCAGAGGTGGCTGCATTGAACAAGGCAGTTTATATGATTCGGAGAGAGAAAACAAGATAGAATTTACTACATGCGAAAAAGATATTGATGAAGCAAGCCTCAACTATAGGCTTGATTACAATTTTAAGGATATTTCAATTATAGTCGACAGCAATTTTAGGTTGGAGAGGGATACAGCAGTCGCTCACGGATTACTCAAACTTCCTCTTACTGACACGCCGCAGTATTGCAAAATATTGGAAGACCAAGTACTTTACTGGAACGGGAAACGCTTCGTTAAAAAAGATAAATTATAACATTGTATTAAATGGATATACAATACAAACTTGTGGAAATTATATTATAAACCTGTCAGTCTAAAGCCGGATAGGAGAAATAGATATAACATTACATTTTTCTTAATAATAACCAGCGAAATAATTGGCTGTGTGAAAATTGGATTTTAGTTTATTGATATTAATAAAGTAGAATACTTCCACTCCTACTTGAAGTGGCAGGAACCTCTCAGTTTTTTTCCTCTTTACCTTTACCTTTTCCTATTCCTATCTTTTTTTCCCGCAAACCGATTCACCTTTTAACCTTATAACCTTTTATCCTCTTTTCCTTCCCTTTTCCCTTCTCGTCACTCGTTACTCGTCACTTGTCACTCCTTGCATATATGCAAATTATTTTCTATATTAACAGCCATAAGTATTTAATATATTATTACTTACCATCCTATTTAAGAAGCAATATCAAATACCAAACGAAAGCCCTCTGAATCCCATGTGAATCCCCTCTGAAAGCCTTGTGAAAGCCCTTTAACTTAACAGTACTTTCGCTGTTCTCTCAATTCTAATTACACTGATTTGCCGTTTACCATTACTCTCAGCTATACAGACTACTGGACTATAATTTTTTTATTCTCAATATCAATCGTTATTTTATTGCCAAGCCAGTTGACGCATGTGATTCCGTCATAGATCAGCCCGCTTAAAAATGACGCCTCTACTTTACCCGTATGTATGACAGGCTTATTTAGCAGTTCTATTTTCTTTATTACTGCCTTATAAAATTCATTTTCTACTTTCGGATTAAGGCTGCTTTTCTTAAAATATTTCTCCGCCTTTGAAGTGTCTATTCCCATTTCATTCATATATGCCGCGTTGAATCTAAACACGTTAAATCCCGCGCCGCTGTCCAATGCTACCTGAAGCGCAAGCTTATCATTTACTCTTACCTTTGTAAACATATCGAGCGATACGCCTCGCTGGTCGTCAAGCTGTATCGGTACAACTGTTCCATCTTTCTCTCTTTGCTTAATGGATTTATTCGTTTCGAGATATATTTTCTTATCCTTAAAATCAATCGTAAATGCCCTGTCCCGGAAGCATGTAAGAGATATTAATCCGTCAATATTTCCAAAGTCCGCGTCTATAATCGTAACGAAAGGATTTAGTATTTTCACATCACCGATCATTATACTTTTCGCCTTGTACAATTTCATTGTTATCTCTTCACCTGTAGCGCGGAAGCCTGTAAAGCTGCCGTCCTGCTGCCTTATATCATTCAGTCCTCCGGTAAATTTCTTAAAAAGCACGTTGATGCCTGCGCCTGTGTCGAGTATAAAATTGCCTTCCTTGCCGTTAACTTTAGCCTTAAGCACAATATGACCCTCCTTAGTAATGTCTATTGGAATTGCAGAGGGCGCTTTAGAATTTCTATGAGTATATTCTGATACTTTAGCTTCTGCGGCAAAAGCGTGGCTTGAATACAGACTTATTACATAGATCATGCAAACAGTAAAGAGCGTAATTATATTTTTCATATTTTCTTGTAATGTTAAAAATGGATAATGTAATTTAATCATGATATCGAATAAAAAAGATAAATACTCCGCATGATGAATGTTTTTTGGTTCAATAATCCCGGTTATGTGATATGTATTATCTAACATGGTTTTTCTGATGCAAGTAGTTTTATCTTAATGTATATTGACTGTTATCCTTACGCGGTTTACCTGAGGTTTGCAGATCATAATTAATAATTACAAGTTCAGTAACACACAATTATTTAATCAACTTAAAACAGAGAGGCAAAAATGAAAAAGATAATTTCTTTTGCTGCGGCAATCTCAATGTTATTATTGCTTTCGTCAGCTTATGCTCAAAACAAAAATGAAATGACTAAATCAGAATTAAAGGTAGGTATGAAAGCGCCTAACTTTAGTCTTGAAGACGCTTACGGTCATCATTTCTCTCTTGCAAAATACAAAGGCAAATCGCCTGTAATTGTTTACTTCTATCCTAAAGCCGGTACTGCAGGCTGTACTAAAGAAGCTTGCGGTATTAGAGATGACTGGGGCAAGTTCAAAGCAAAGAAGATTCAGGTGCTCGGCATCAGCGTAGATACTAAACCCGAAATAATGAAGTTCATTAAAGATAATAACCTTAACTTCCCTCTTCTTTCGGATGCAGGTAAAAAAGTCTCTAAAGAATACGGCGTTTATAATAAGAATGGCTACGATAACCGTGTTACTTTTATAGTGAATAAGGAAGGTAAGATAACCAACATTATAAAAGTGACGAACATTGAAGAGCATGCGGCGGAAGTCTATAAGATTGCCTTAAAGCTGCTGTAACAATTCGCATTATATTAAAACGTATGATATAACCCAAGATAATACGCAAAATGCTTATACGAAGTTATTCCGTTGCCGAGATCGCTTGAGAATAATATTTGGTATGAATCGGCAATAGGGATTCCTCCGCCTAAATGAATTCCGGTGTAAGCGTTGTCGGTTTGTATCACCGAAGATGTCTGATGAAATAATTCTATTCCAAGGAAGAAATTATCAGTAAAATTATATTGAATTAATATCCCGGTAAATTGCCAGTTCTTGTTTCCGTTGCCGGGATTTATCCAGTACCCGCTTCCGCCGTAAACCGTCCATTTGCCGATATCTTTCTGAAGCCAGAGCGGCAGATATAATTGAGTCTTGCCGTTCCCTAAATTTCGCGCCGCGTTTCCCGTAGGCACTTCTACAAGCGGGAACGCTGCTATATCCGGTATTACTGAAGATTGGTCTACAAATCTATATTTGACTCCGACTTCGGTATCGCCGTAACCTGCATAGGCTGTTTCTCCTTTCGGTATCGAAAATGCCAGCGGCGCAACTATATGAAATTGAGTATTAGGAAGGATCCCGTAATTAAATTCAATTGCCGGACCTACTCCGCTTGTACCGCCATTATCAGTTACTCCGGTTGAAAATAAATAAAGCTCGCCGCTTAAATATGGAACCGGTACCGGGTCGTCTGTCCTGAACGGCGGTCCGCCGTAAATATTTTTATCCAATACTAAGAAGAAAAGTACCGTATAAAATAAGACTGTTGTTTTATTACTAAATAATAAATTCACTTCTATGTTTCAATTTAATTCAAATATTTTATTACCAAAATAGGTTACACAATAAAACCATTTTGTGCTTTGTAATAATTAAAACTGGAATGACATGCTTAGCGAGAATGGATTAGCCTGCAGAGGCGCAGATATATTAGCTTGATTGCTTCCCGATGGATGCCTTAATGAATAAACATTCCTATAATATTTTCCTACCGTCGACCCGATTGCGTAAGCCATAAAAGCTGCTGCTACCGCGTCCGAGAACCAGTGCATTCCTCCTCTGTTTACCGAAGATACTCCAAATATTGTGTACGCGACCAAACTGTATCCTGCTGCCTTAAGCCAGGCAGAATTAGGGTAATAATTTATTAACGCCGAAACTACTGCCATCGTTGTAGAAGTATGCCCCGAAGGCCATCCCCAGAATATTCCGCCTCTCATAAATCCAAATCGAAAACTTTTACTTAGACTTTCCATATCGCTGTTGTTTCTCCAGTTCGGATTAGGTCTCCCTGTAATTGCCTTTAAAGCGGAATTGTAAAGAAACTCAATTAAGCTCGCCTGCAGCACCGCGTATGAAGCGCCGACGGCTTCTTCATTATTCTTAATCTTTCCATAAGCGTAGAGCGAACCGCCTGCAATAAACGGAAGAAACATACCCGTGAAAACCACAGGTCTCCCCCACTTTCCGTATTCTTCATGCTGATTAAAATAATGTTCCACATAATAATCAACATTCAAGCTTACAATAAGCGCCGTAGAAGCTATCCCTGCAAGATGATAATAAATGTTGTTTCCCTTAAAGCTGTCTAAAATATTATTCCCGAAATTTCCGAATAATGTAATATCGGGCGGTGATTGCTGCGCAATTATATTTGATCGATTGAATAACGAAGCTGAAGCGGAAAATCCGAAGTCATTACCTTTATATGTATTACTTGAATTAAGAGATAACGATATTTTCGGAACTGCCATGTCGCTAAATTTAATTGATTGGGAAAAACCTTTAACCTGCGTTAGGGATATCAGTATAAATATTATTGAAAGAATTCTTGCGGGACTCTTTTTCAGCAGTACGTTACAAATACAGTTCATTTAATTATTGCAGTTTTAATTTTCAAACATACTATATTATAATTTATTAAGAAATGTTGCTTATCCGGTTTGACTTTTCATGCGACATAAACGTATTTTTACTTAGGAACATTTTATTCATGCGCCCGTAGCTCAACTGGATAGAGCACTTGACTTCGGATCAAGCGGTTGAGGGTTCGAATCCTTCCGGGCGTACTTAAGTTACTGAAGAAAAAATAATCATATTATTGAAAATCGAATGCTCTTTGATGAACACGTTTATAAGTTTATGTTCGCAGCACTTCAAGAAGCTGAAGCTGCTCTCGAACAGAACGAAGTTCCCGTTGGCGCTGTTATTGTTCACAAAGATAGAATAATTGGACGAGGTTACAACCAGGTTGAGAAGCTGAAAGATCCGACAGCACACGCGGAAATGATCGCTGTTACCGCCGCTTCGAATCATCTCGGCGACTGGCGTTTGAATGAATGCGACATTTACGTAACTCTTGAGCCTTGTGTAATGTGCACGGGCGCTTTGCTTGCTGCCCGCATCCGAAGTATATATTTTGCAGATTATGATCCTAAGTTCGGCGCATGCGGCTCTCTCTATAATATTGCAGAAGAAGGAAAATATAATCATAAGATAAAAACTTATTCCGGTATTTATTCATTTGAAAGCAAGGAGCTTCTTAAACGATTTTTCTCTAATATCCGTAAGGACAATCTTAACTGACGCTACAAAATGGCGCTTGTTAAATAATTCAAACAATCATAACTTTGATTAAACATTAAGGAAAACTAATGCGAATTATATTATTTGGGTCTCCCGGTGTTGGAAAGGGAACACAAGCAAAAATTATTTCTTCAGAATTGAAAATCCCTCATATATCTACCGGCGATATTTTAAGACAGGCTGTTGTCGATCAAACGCCTCTTGGTCTTGCCGCTAAGGAAGCAATGAAAAAAGGCGAGCTTGTTTCTGACGAAATAATGATAGGTTTAATTAAGGATACTTTGAATAATAGCGAATGTTCAAACGGCTTTATACTCGACGGCTTCCCCAGGACTTTGCTTCAAGCTGAAGAACTCGACGAGCTTTTTGATCAATTAAATATTACTGATGTCCGCATTGTTATTATCTCCGCTAATGAGGACGAAATTGTAAGAAGGCTTACTAATCGAAGAGCTTGCAAGAATTGCGGAAATATTTTTAATTATAACGACATCAAAGAGCTTACATCATGTCCAAACTGCGGAGAGTCGGACAGCTTTTATCAAAGAGAAGATGATAAAGAAGACGTTATACGCAACAGATTAAAAATATATAAGAAAAATACCGAGCCTGTATTAAACTATTTTCAAAATAAAAAGAATGAAATTTATATTGACGGGCTTGCTCCTATCGAGGATGTAACAAAGAATATCTTGGATGAATTGAAGAAGGCAGATAAGAAAATTACTGCTTAGGCTTCAGTACAACTTTGAGAGCTTTGCCGTCTTCAATCTTAATTATTTTTGCATTGTGGCTTTTGATCAGCTCATAATTATGTGTTGCAAGAATTACAGCCGTTCCGCGGGCATTTATCTTTTTAATTATATCCAAAATTTCCAGCGATGTTTCCGGATCTAAATTGCCTGTCGGCTCATCAGCTAAAATCAGCATCGGGTCGTTCACTATAGCTCTGGCTATAGCTATGCGCTGCTTTTCCCCGCCGGATAATTCATCGGGCATGCTGTATCTCCGGTGAGACAATCCTACATCGGTTAAAGCATCGTTTACTCTTTTCTTTATTTCGCTTCTTGTCCGGCTGGTTGCCTCTAATACGAATGAGAGGTTCTCGTAAATGTTTCTGTCTCTTAACAGCTTAAAGTCCTGGAAGATAATTCCGAGCTTCCTTCTCAGCATCGGAAGCTCACGCGGCTTTATGGTTTGGGAATCGTACTTGTCGAAAATAATTCTGCCGTATGAAGGAAGAATATTCATATAAATTAATTGAAGAAACGTGCTCTTGCCTGCCCCGCTTTTACCAATAACATAACAGAATTCGTTCTGGCTTAAATCGAAATTAAGATCGGAAAACACGGGCTGGGCCTGGTAATTAAATTCTACGTTCTTAAATGACAGCATTATTTTCTTTCATTTATTTTTCTGTTGTTAACAATTTTTTCCGCGTAAGAAAAAGCCTGGAGGATACTTGATTCATCGGCTTTATTTTTTCCGGCAATATCAAATGCAGTTCCATGATCCGGTGATGTTCTAACAATAGGCAAGCCCGCAGTATAATTAACGCCCATTCCAAAGTTCAGCAGCTTAAAAGGTATCAAGACCTGGTCATGATACATTCCGAGCACCATATCATAATTAGAATAAAGCCTGTTGGCAAAGAATGCATCCGGCGAAAATGTACCGAAGAAATTCTTTGAATATTTTTTTCTGTTTATAACCGGCTTAATTATTTCTTCTTCTTCGCTTCCTATGAATCCGTTTTCTCCCGCATGCGGATTAAGTCCGAGCACAGCAATTTTAGGCGAGCTTATTCTTAAATCCTTTTTAAGCATATCTAATAATAAATCAAACTTAGCGCTGATTAAATCTTCGTTTATCAAGCGGGATATATTTTTTACCGGCTCGTGAATCGTCATTAAAGCGGCATTCATTTTAGCAGAAAGAAAAGTCATTGCGTAATCTTTCCGTTTGCTCCACTTTGCATACATCTCGGTATGACCGGGAAAATTTATTCCTGCAAGCTTCAGAGCGGTCTTAGAAATAGGCGCGGTAATTATTCCATCAGCAATTCCAACGTCAGCTAATTCAAATGAAAGTTTAATCGCGTTAAATGCCGCGTCGCCGCTCTCTGCAGTAGGAAATCCAGTTTGCTGTTTTGCGTTACCAATATTAAAAATAATAACGTCATTGAAATCGAAAAATTCTTTACTGTCTATGATTTTATATCTGAAGTTAACACGGACTTTCTTTATAGTCTGAAGAAAGACATTTTCAGGGCAAATAAAAATAAATTTTGAGGATCTTCTCCGGTATAATTTATTCAGAGCTTTTAGTGTAATTTCCGGACCGATTCCATTTATATCTCCGCAGGTAAAAACAAAATTATTCATACTTATTTCAGCTTAAAATTTCCCGTGCCGTCGTTGTCAATAAAAACAAATTCCCTCTTTGGTTTAGAGTATATCCAGGTCTCAACTACTTTGCCGTATTGATTGGACGACCTTTCTATTTTCTGCGGCGCTCCGAACTGGATATAAATTTTAGCTCTATCGGTCTCAATTCCGCTCTTGCCGGAAATAGTTGCAAAATTTCTTGCGGCGAAATCGATACGCGAATAATATTCTTTCATCAACGGATTATAAGTATCGCGGGCAGAAGGACGATATTTCTTCCAGTAATTGTATAATGCCTCTTTATATTCATCGGATTTTGCGCGAAGCAGATTGTTAATAACCGAATCCGGCTCTATATATTTTAAGAGTTTGATTGCCGCTTCCGGGCTGCGCAGAGAGAATGGCTTATCAAACCAGATAACTTTCTTGATGAACGGCTTAGATACTTTACCGCCGTCCGCTTTTACAAAGATCGATATCTCCCCTTCGGAGAAAGCGGGCAAATCTGAAATAATAAAATTATTTAGAATATGATCCTTTGATTCCCCAAGTACCACATCGTTCCCGCTGCACGCCTTAAACTGAATGTCCGATTGAAAATGATCAAAGATGTCGGCTCTGTAAACCGTATCCGAATTATTTCTAATAACAACATTTATTTTTTTTACGGATGTATCGGAGCACGGAATAAGTATTTCGTTTGTGCTGTCGGAGTAAGGGAAAGAGTCGTCGAAATTTGTTAAGGTAAAAAGACTGTCATTATGACAAAGAGTTTTTTCACGGCTAACAATAATAGGCGAATAAAAAATCCCGTTTATCAATTGATTGGTATCCAAGAATAAATCGCGAAGTTTAATTTGAACATTCGTATGGAGGTCAGTAAAGAACGGAAGGATCTTATACCGCCCGTCTTTAATATTGAAGCTGACCACGTTTTGGTAATAATTATTCTTATTTAACGTTTCATCAAAATCGTTGACATAGAATTTTTCTTCTTCTATTTGCCTTGTGACATGATTAGAAGCGGTATCGGTAATTTCCAAAGCAAGCCTGAAAGAAGCCAGATACCTGTCATCATCTTTAATAAATACCAGCCGTGAATACGGAATACGGTAGGAAAAAGATATTAGGTTTGCTGAATCTCTAAGGACAGAATGTACTTCAGTATAAAAAAATTGCTGCGCTAAGTCAGGTTTTTCAAATTCATTTCTAAATTTTTGCCTTTGTGCAAAGCCTTGAGCAAATATTACAACTGCAATAAAAATTATTTTTCTAATCACATCATTAGACGGATTTTAAAAATGAATTTAGCTGTTCATGTTATTTAAGAAGTCTTTGTTATTCTTCGTACCTCTAATTTTGTCGAGCAGGAAGTCCATTGCTTCTACAGGAGAAAACTCGCTTAAAATTTTTCTAAGTATCCAGACTTTGCCGAGGTCGTCTTCTTTCATCAACAAGTCTTCGCGTCTTGTACCTGAACGGTTAACATCAATTGCAGGGAAAATTCTTCTATCGCTTAAGTCCCTGTTAAGAACTAGTTCCATGTTGCCTGTGCCTTTGAATTCTTCAAAGATAACATCATCCATTCTGCTTCCGGTATCAATCAATGCGGTTGCGATAATAGTTAAACTGCCGCCGTCTTCGGTATTTCTTGCGGCTCCGAAAAATCTTTTTGGTTTATGAAGAGCGTTTGCGTCAACACCGCCGGAGAGTATTCTTCCGCTGTGCGGCACTACTATGTTGTGTGCTCTTGCAAGTCTCGTAATACTATCAAGCAGAATAACAACGTCTTCTTTTGCTTCAACAAGGCGTTTTGCTTTTTCAATAACCATATCCGCAACCTGGACGTGGCGTTCGGCAGGTTCGTCAAAAGTAGAACTTATTACTTCGGCTTTTACGGAACGCTCCATATCCGTAACTTCCTCAGGACGCTCATCGATTAGAAGAATAATTAATTTTATTTCAGGATGGTTACGCGTAATAGAGTTCGCAATTTTCTGAAGCAGGATTGTTTTACCGCTTTTGGGAGGCGATACAATCAAACCACGCTGTCCTTTTCCTATAGGCGAAAGCAAATCCACAATTCTCATCGAATACTCACCAGGCGCGGACTCAAGATTAATTCTCTTTGTTGGATAGACCGGGACAAGGTTATCGAACAGCGTTCGCTCTCTTATTCCTTCCGGCGCGAGATTGTTTACCGCTTCTACACGAAGCAGAGCAAAAAACCTTTCGCCTTCTTTTGGAGGTCTTACCTGACCGCTTACAAAATCACCTGTTCTCAGGCTGAACTTTTTTATTTGAGAGGGCGATACATATATATCGTCCGGCGAAGGAAGATAATTATAATCCGACGATCTTAAAAATCCATATCCGTCAGGCAGCACTTCCAGCACGCCTTTCGAGAAGGTTAGTCCGTCTTTTGCGGTTTGCGCTTCAAGGATTTTAAAGATTAATTCTTGTTTTCTCAGGTCGCTGTACCCGGCAATGTTTAATTCTTTGGCAATCGTATTTAACTCAACAATCTTTTTTGACTTGAGTTCAGAAATATCCATTGGCATTTTTTATTGTCCTATTAAATTTGTGATGAGATTATTTACTTGGTTTGATGTTATGTAACACACTATTTACTAAAAAATTTTTCTGGAAAAACTACTATGAGGTTTCTTTTATAATTCAAACATCTTTTAATTGTTGAAAGGAACAAGAGGTTTAATCCAAACATAATGTTATTAAAAAAGAATGTCAAGCATTTATTTGGTTTTGAATTAAAGATTTTATATCGCCCAGGAGGTACATACTTCCGGCTACAACGAGGCAATCGTCTTTGTTTTTTCTCTTAAATTCTTCTACGAATTTTGCCGGGCTGCTTTCCGGTACCACTTTAAGTGAAAGCTGGTTCGCCACGTCATGGAGTTCATCCAGCTTGCACGAGCGTTCGGTGTTTACTTCCGTAATGTGTATCTCGTCAAAATGATCCTTCAGAAGGGATAGGATTTCTTTTACGGATTTATCCTTCATAACTCCGAAAAGCAAAATTTTTTTTCTATACAGGCTTGAATGCTCTTTGAATTCTTCCATAAAATTATGAATGCTTTCAGGGTTATGCGCCGAATCGAAAATGATGTCAGGCTTCTTCCAGAAGAATTCAAACCTGCCCTGGATGCCCGTATTCTTAATAACATTTTTAATCCCGTTCTCAATAGCGCGGAAATTATCTATCTCTAAAATTTTAGTAACAGCAAGTGACGCAAGCGCAGCATTATATTTTTGATATTTCCCGTGAAGCGGCATTTTAAAATCATCAATCTCTATTTCTTCGGTATATAATTCAAGAAAATTTTTTTTCTCTATTACATAATCTTCGATCTTATACAAAATACTTTCGGTACTCGCGCATTTTTCTTCAACAACTGTCATAGCTTCTGCCGGGAGCTTGCCTGCAAATACGTGCGAATGCCGTTTTATAATCGCGGCTTTTTCCACCGCAATCTCTTTAAGCGTGTTCCCTAAAATATTTGTATGCTCAAGGCTGATAGAAGTAAGGACAACATTCCCCGGTTTAAGAACGTTTGTTGCGTCAAGCCTTCCGCCTAAGCCTGTTTCAATAACTGCAAAATCAATTTTTTCTTCCGCAAAGTATTGAAAAGCCATTGCTGTGGTTACTTCAAAAAAAGTGAGCTTATGTTCGTCAATATATCTTTCATTTAGTGAAATGAAATTCGTTACGTATGAATCCGGGATTTGCTTATTGTTTATTTTTATTCTTTCGTTGAAGCGGATAAAATGCGGTGATGTGTAAAGTCCAACTTTATAATCTAAATCCATCAGGATGCTTGCAATAAAAGATGAAGTGCTTCCCTTCCCATTTGAGCCTGCTACATGAAAGGTTTTTAATTTCAGCTGGGGGTTTTCCAATCGTTCCAGAAATCCATTTATATTTTCCAGACCGAGTTTCATCCCGAAAGTGTGGAGTGAGAAAAGTTTTTCTAATGCTTGTTCTACATTCATTTAAGTTTTAGCGAGCCGGTTAATTCGGAAATCTTTTTTACGTTATATTTAATACAATATTCCTCTAAGCCTTTCAATATTTCTTCAGACGCTTTTGGATTTATAAAGTTCACTGTACCTAATTGAATTGCCGATGAGCCTGCAATCATGAATTCAATTACATCCTGCCAATTCATTATTCCGCCTATGCCAATTACAGGTATTGGAACTCTTTGATTAATTTCTAAAACTTTTGCAAGTGCAACCGGTTTTATTGCAGGACCGGATAAGCCTCCGGTGACATTATAAATTTTCGGACGTCTTGTAAAAATATTAAAAGAAGTCCCGACAAGTGTATTGATAGCTGATACTGCATCGCCGCCTTCGTCTTTTACAACCTTAGCAAAATCAGATATGTATGATACGTTCGGAGATAATTTTATTATAAGAGGCTTGTTCGTTACTGCTTTAACTTTAGCCGTAATTTTTCCGACAGCAGAAATATCATTGCCGAACTGCAAGCCGCCTTCTTTTACATTCGGACATGAAACATTAATTTCAAAAGCAGATATGGATCTTTCTTCTGTCAGAATTTTCGTACACTCGATATATTCTTCAATTGTGCTTGCAGCTATATTGCAAATTAAAGGCACATCGAATTTTTTTAAGAATGGGATTTTTTCTTTTAAGAAAACTTCTACTCCAACATTAGCAAGACCAATCGCGTTTAACATACCGGCTGGTGTTTCGACAATTCGCTGCGGCGGATTTCCTTTTCTGGGTTTTAAGCTTAAAGATTTTGTAACGATTCCGCCTATTTTATTCAGATCAATATGCTCCGACATTTCATTGCCGTAGCCAACTGTACCCGAAGCAAGAAGAATTGGATTCCGTAATTTTAAAGGACCAACTGAAACACTAAGATCAACTTTGTTCATATCTCAACATCCTTAACGTTAAAAACAGGTCCGTCTTTGCATACGAGTAAATATTTTTCATGATTATGTGTTGATTCAATCGGACAGCCCTGGCATATACCGAAACCGCATGCCATTGCGCATTCGGTAGAGACCTCGCATTCTAAATTATTTTTCAAGCAGAATTCCTTTAAAGCTCTAAGCATTGCATTCGGTCCGCACGAAAATATTTTTACTTTTTCATTTTTCAGCAGGTTAATATTGCGATTTAATAAATTTACAACCGTACCTTTTAAACCAAGCGAGCCGTCGTCGGTAGATATAAAAATGTTTTCCATTCCATAGGTGATAACATCGCTTTCGGTTTTCCCGCCTACGAAAGATATTATATTTTTTTTATTTCTTTTTAGTTCCCGTATCAAGTATGGAAAAGGTGCAGCGCCTAAACCGCCTGCAACAATAACGGCAGTCTCAAAGTCATCCGCGTAGGTAAAGCCGTTGCCGAGGGGACCTAAGATGTCTATCGTTTGCCCTTTATGTTTGTGCGCTAAAATTTTAGTCCCTTCGCCGAGCACGTTGAACATTATAAAAATATGATCACCTGTAACATCGCAAACACTAAATGGTCTGCGCAGCAATGGATAATAAGTTTCAGAGACTCTGACGTTTAGAAATTGTCCTGGCTTTATGTTCGAGGCAATATTGGGAGATAATATTTTTAGAAGGTAAATGTTATTGCCAAGTTCTATTGTCTTTGCAACAGGTGCTTCGGTTGTAAGCAAGTTAATTCCTTTTGTATAGATAGAAATATTCCGGATTCAATACGCACTATCAAATTTTCGGCTGGATCCATTTGTATAAAACAATCGTAAAAATCTTTATCACTAAAATAATAAATAATATTTTTAGAAACGAGGCAGCGCAGGTATCAAAGATGTTCGTTAAGCTTATTAATTTTTAGATAGTCTACAACTTTTTTTACTTCTTGAGATTGATCCCGTCTGCAGATCAGCAAAGCATCTTTAGTATTTATAACGATAAGATTATCTACTCCAATAACAGCGGCAAATTTTTCCGGAGAAAATATATAAGAATCGGTAGTCATGTCTACAAAAATATTTCCGCTGGTAAAATTCCCGTTTGAATTTTTTTCAGATAGTTGATAAACTTCCTCCCAGCTTCCGACATCGCTCCATGAAAATTCTCCTTTTATTAAAAAAACCTTTTGAGATTTTTCCATTATTCCGTAATCAATTGAAATGCTGCGAAGCATCCCGTATACATTAGATAAAACATCCTTATAGCCGGGCGAATTAATTTCCTTTTCTACTTTTTCCAGGCCTTCAAATAAATCAGGCATATAACTTTTTATTTCTTCAAGAATAACATCTGTGCGCCATATAAACATTCCGCTGTTCCAGAAAAAATCCCCGCTTTCTAAAAATCTTACGGCTGTTGCATAATTCGGTTTCTCCGCGAATGTGTATACTTTAAAAATATTTTCTGAAACTTCTTTTTCATCTATTTGAATATAGCCGTAGCCGGTTTCAGGTCGCGTCGGTTTTATTCCAATCGTTACCAGACCTTTGAAATTATATGCGAAGGCTGCCGCCGTTAGGATTGTCTTATGAAATAATTCTTTTTCTTTAATAATATGGTCTGCCGGCAGTACTACTGTTACGCCGTCTTTAGCCTTTTGACTAACGATTATAGACGCCAATCCGATGCACGCCGCCGTATTTCTGCCGAACGGCTCTTCGATAATATTTTCTGCAGGTATTTCCGTTAGCTGATTTATAATTTCCTCTTTTTGAATTTTGTTAGTAATGACAAAAATATTTTCCTTCTTTACAATGCCGTCCAGTCTTTTCACGGTATCCTGGATCATTGTATTGCTGCCGAAAATTTTAAGTAATTGCTTCGGCGTTTTTTCTTTGCTCCTCGGCCAGAATCTTGAACCAACGCCTCCTGCCATTATAACTGCAAACAATTCCATCAAATATTTTCCTTAACTTTTATAGTTTGAATTTCTTTGCCGAATTCTTCGGCTCTGTTTAAATAAGTCGTAATATCCACTTCCTTGCCGCGGACCAAAGCTACAATTACAATCAAACATGCTCTTATTGATTCGGACGTTTCCCTGCTCTGAATCAGGTCATGATTTTTTAACAGCAGAAGCGACTTTGAGACAATCCAGTGCATGTTGGCAATTATATCGAAGCCTATTTTTGCAGATATATCGCCGTTGTTTTTCATTGTCTTTGCCAGAGAGATTAATTCATCATCTTTAATTTCACTTCTGCCAAGCTGCTTTAAAATATTATCTACCGGCTTAATTGTTTTTAATATTTCCGTCTCGTAATTCTGGAAAAATATATCCTCATCATTTTTATCATCTTCAAGGATAAGCTTCTCTTTTAACTTTTTATTTTCCGATTCTTCAAAGAACGTTTCGCTTTCCTTTCTCTTCGATAAATCTATACTGATTCCATTTTCACTTTCATCCGAAGCGGGCATTTCATCTGGCGTCGATTTAATTTCTTCCGCCGCACTATTATTTAATTTTTCAAGAGCTGTTTTAAAAGTGGCTGGATTTACCATGTCGAGCATGTGGCTCAAGTCTTTAATCAAGTACTGGCTGTGCTCTTTAAATTTTTCGGAAAGCTTAAATAAATCAATTTGCGATTGTGTAAGATAAGTATAGATTTCATTCAGCCTGATTGCAAGAGTAGAAAGCTCGGTAATCTTCTTCATGCTTTTGATGTCGGCTTCGAGATTTTCAGACTTAACAATTGCTTCGCGAAGCAAGGCGACAACTTCAATTTTTTGAGTGCTGAGTCTTAAATTATTTGAAGCCGCGGAAATGCTTTGGATAATATATTGCTTTGTTAATTCCATTTACTTTTTATAAACCCGCGGAACTCTTTTGCTTATTCCGCATGTAATTTCATAAGGAATTGTATTTAAAATTTTTGCCCAGTCCCATGCATCAATTTTATGATTTCCGTGTTTGCCCAACAAAATAACTTTATCTTCAGGTTTTATATTTGCGTCATTTACATCAAACATAATTCTGTCCATTGTAACCGTACCAATCTGCCGGACGATTTTGCCTTTAATAATAGCTGCTGCAAAGTTAGTCAAATTACGATTAAAACCATCGGCATATCCAATCGGCACGGAAACAATTTTTGTAGTCCTTACTGCCGTAAATTTTCTTCCATAGCTTACCGTCTCTCCAGCTTTGATTTCCTTAATACTCGTTACCTTGGAATGCAGCGACATTACCGGTCTCAAAGGAATTGTCCGCTGAACTTCAAGCGAAGGGTAATATCCGTAGATTAAAATCCCAGGTCTAACCATATCAAAATACGATTCCGGCAAGCTTAGAACAGCGCCGCTGTTGGCTGCATGAACTAATCCGTAATTTATTTTTGCAGCATTAAGTTTAGATAGGAAATTCTTAAAGCGTTCGGTTTGAAGATCGGCGAACTTTTTATCTATTTCGTCGGCGGTTGCATAATGAGTATAAATACCGTCTATTACAAAATTTTTATTCAAAGAAATTTTTTTGACAAAATTAAAAGCCTCATAATAGTCAATGCCAAGGCGGTTCATTCCGGTATCAATCTTAATATGAATTTTTAATTTTATATTCTTTGAAAATTTCTTCTTTGCATTTAATAATATACGCAGATGATATTCTGAAAAAACAGTCGGGATTAAATTATATTTAAAAATTAATTCAGCTTGTTCTCTATTAAAGGGATCAAAAACAAGAATTGGCTGGCTTACTTTTAAACGACGAAGTTCAACAGCTTCTTCAGGAATAGCAACGGCAAAATAATCAGGCTTTTTATTGCCTAAAGAATTTAGTGACTTTGCAACTTCGCCAACTCCGTGCCCGTAGGCATCGGCTTTAACAACTGCCATTATTTTTTTGTCTTTAATTTTTCGGCGTATGTTTAAAAAATTATATTTTAAATTTGATAAATTTATTACTGCAAAAGTAGGACGCATCAAAATTTCATAAATTGTTGGCAAAAATATACTTTTTATGAAAGTTATAATCAATTAAACTAATTATATTGATTCATTAAAGATTTTATTTAATATATTTCTTTTTTTGCTTCTCTCATGTGAGAATACTTTTTGCCTTACCATCTTAATATTGAAAAATCTAAATTTATTTAGTACATCATTTGAATAACTTGCCGACTTAATATTATCTTTTTGCTTGGCATATATATTGTTTTGGTTTAAGCGATTTTATTTAAGACATGAATTTAACTTTACTTATTTCTTGACATTACTTTGAGGTTATTTTAATTTCAAATAATAAATTTTTTTAAATGATGCTAACAGAATTTGGTAAAATATTCGTTTTTATTTTAGTAGCCGTTTTTTTTGTGGTTGTAGCTGTAATCGCTGCTAAATTTGTCAGACCCAAAAGACCAACTCACGAAAAACTTTTAACTTACGAATGCGGCGAAAATATTATCGGCTCTCCATGGGTTAAATTCAACATTAGGTTTTATGTAGTTGCTCTTATCTTTTTAATTTTTGATGTTGAAGTTGTACTTTTAATACCGTGGGCTTTGGTTTATAAGCAGTTCGGATTGGAAGGATTTCTGATCGGAGCAATTTTTCTTTTTCTGCTTGGTCTTGGAATGGCATACGAGTGGCGCAAGGGTGATCTCGAATGGGTCAAACCAAAAGTGATCCCGCCTGCTTTAAAAAAAGAAGTGACTGCCGAACAAGTTACTGAAGAAGTTACAGCCTAGATTTTATAAGAAATTTTTATTTATAAAACAATAATAATGTCATGGGTTTATTAGATAAACAGTTTAACGACGATAACATTGTAATAACAAAAGTAGATGACCTGCTTAACTGGGCAAGGCTTTCATCATTATGGCAGGTTGGCTTTGGTCTTGCCTGCTGCGCAATTGAAATGATGGCGACTTCTGCTTCTCATTATGACTTCGACCGTTTCGGAGTTATTCCGCGCCCTTCACCTCGTCAATCCGATGTTATTATTATTTCTGGTACTGTCACTCTTAAAATGGCAACGCGTGTAAAAAGATTGTACGAGCAAATGCCCGACCCTAAGTACGTAATTTCAATGGGAAGCTGCTCTAACTGCGGCGGACCTTATTGGGAACACGGTTACCATGTTTTAAAAGGAGTCGATAGGGTTATCCCTGTCGACGTTTATGTCCCTGGCTGCCCTCCTCGACCGGAAGCATTATTAGAAGGCTTATTAAAGCTTCAGGAAAAAATTAGAAATGAATCTTTGGTGAAGAAAAGCTGATGAAATCTACGGAAGAAATTTTTGAAATCCTTAAAGCTAATTTTGGGGAATCTATTTTAGAATTAGTTGCAGCGGTTCCTGTCGAAAAATTTATTCGCATCAATCAACTTGAAATTGATAAAGTTTGTTTGTTCTTGAGAGACGATCAAGATTTATTATTTGACAGCTTAATGAACCTATCCGGCGTTGATGATGCTAACGGTAAAAAAGTTGCTTCTGAAAATGGAGATCAAATAATTTCTGGCGGAACGCTTTCAGTTTATTATCATCTCGAATCGACAAAGTACCGACATAAATTAGTTTTAAAAACGTCGGCAGAACGTGAAAAGCCTGACATTATTTCCGTATCTAATGTTTGGCGCCATGCAGACTGGCATGAGCGCGAAGCTTATGACTTGCTTGGAATAAATTTCCTAAACCATCCTGATCTCAGAAGAATTTTGATGCCTTATGACTGGGAAGCGGGCTATCCATTAAGAAAAGATTATAAAAATCCTGAGTTTTATCAGGGCATGAAAGTTCCTTATTAAAAACTTATTTACTATAAATTAAAATGGCTCTAAAAACCGAAGAAATGATTTTGAACATGGGACCTCAGCACCCGTCTACTCACGGCGTGCTTAGGCTGGAACTTGAACTTGAGGGCGAAATTATTATTGGCGCCAAGCCGCATATTGGATATCTTCATCGCTGTTTCGAAAAACATTGCGAAGCAATGACATATCCCCAGGTTACTCCTTATACGGACAGAATGGATTATCTAGCTTCTATGTATAATGAGTTTGGCTATGCGCTGGCAGTAGAAAAATTACTTGGCATCCAGGTTCCTGAACGAGTAGAATATATTAGAGTGATTATGGGCGAGTTCCAAAGAATCGCTTCACACCTTGTGGCAATTGGAACTTATGGATTGGACATTGGAGCGATGACTCCTTTCCTATACTGCTTTAGAGACCGCGAAAGAATTTTAAGCCTATTCGAACAAACATGCGGTGCAAGGCTTCTTTACAATTATATTTGGGTTGGCGGTCTTTCACATGATCTTCATCCGGATTTTATAAATCAAGCAAAAGATTTCATAAAATATTTCCGACCAAAAATAAAAGAGCTAAACGATCTTCTTACCAACAATAAAATTTTTATTGACAGAACCGCTAACGTCGGTATTTTGCCGCTTGACTTGGCTATTAACTACGGCATCAGCGGACCTAACTTAAGAGCTAGCGGTTTTAAATGGGACATCAGAAAAGATGATCCTTATTCTGTATATAATAAATTTGATTTTGAAATTCCTATCGGCAATGGTACTATGGGAACTGTCGGAGACTGCTGGGACAGGTATTATATCCGCGTCCTTGAAATGGAAGAAAGCTTAAAAATAATTGAGCAGGCTCTGGAACAAATCCCGGAAGGCGATGTAACTTCTGCAATCCCGAAAAGGATCAAACCGGCAGTTGGACAAGTTTATTCACGTGTTGAAAATCCAAGAGGTGAATTAGGATATTTTGTTATGAGCGACGGCTCGGTGAATCCATTTCGTGTAAAAGTGAAAGGTCCGTCGTTCGTTCATCTTGGAATAATGAATGAATTATTGAAAGGCTATATGATTGCCGATGTAATAGCAATCTTAGGAAGCATAGATATTGTTTTAGGAGAAGTTGACAGATGATTTACGATTTCTTTTTGAAAATTACAGGCAGCAATATTCTTGCCTCGATAATTCAAAGCCTTCTACCTTTATTTATTTTTATATTACCTTTTGCACTTTTTGCAGTCTGGCTTGAAAGAAAAGTTTCGGCTCACATGCAGGATCGCTTAGGTCCCATGAGAGTTGGAAAACATGGTTGGCTTCAAACAGTGGCAGATATTTTAAAGCTGATTCAAAAAGAAGATATCGTTCCTAACGACGCCGACAAGCCTCTTTTTAATATCGCTCCTATTTTGGTTTTTGTTGGAAGCTACGCCGTGTTTGCTGCGATTCCATTTTCAGGCGCATTCATTGGTTCTAATATAGATTTAGGAATAATCTTTATAATTGCAGCTTCAGGCTTTGTCGTTGCTGGTATTTTAATGGCTGGCTGGGCATCAAATAATAAATATTCTTTGCTTGGAGCAATGAGATCAGCCGCTCAGATTATCAGTTATGAAATACCGACTGTGCTTGTAGTTTTAACAATTATAATGATTACGGGGACTACAAACCTCGCTACACTTAGCGAAATGCAAACTGGTCATTTCTGGAACTGGATGATCTTCGGCGGTCCAAATTTTGGGATCGCAAAATTTATTTTCATTCCTTTCATGATAATAAATTTTATTATTATATACATTAGTACTCTTGCAGAGGTTAACCGTACGCCGTTTGATATTCCGGAAGCAGAGTCGGAACTTGTTTCAGGTTATCATACAGAATATTCCGGGATGAAATTTGCAATGTTCTTTTTAGCCGAGTATGCAAATATGTTTGCAGTTTCAGCTATTGTTACCGCATTATTCTTCGGCGGCTACCAATCGCCGATTGGATATCTTGGCAATTTATTTGGTGCACATTGGTTAATTCCTATAGAACAATTTATTTGGTTCACTGCAAAAGGAATTTTCTTTGTCTTTGTGCAAATGTGGTTAAGATGGACTTTACCCCGACTAAGAGTAGACCAGTTAATGGCTGCTTGCTGGAAATATCTTATTCCGATTGCGTTTGTTAACTTAATTATTATAGGCTTAATAACGGTTTTATAAAATCATGAAAGAATATTTTAAAAATGCCTGGAGCGCTTTGTTTACCATCTTCGTTGGAATGAAGGTAACGTTTAAACATCTTTTCGTTCCAGCCGTTACAATTCAGTACCCTGACGTTAAACTTCAGCTCCCTGAAAGAGAGAGAAATCGTCTTTATGTTAATATGGACGACTGCATCGGATGCGATCAGTGTGCGCGCGCCTGCCCCGTAGATTGTATTTCTATTGAAACTGTAAAGGGTTTACCAGGAGAAGATTTAGGTAAAACTTCTAATGGAAAAAGGAAGGCTTTGTGGGTAACTAAGTTTGATATAGATTTTGCAAAATGCTGCTACTGCCAGCTTTGTGTTTTCCCGTGCCCGACAGAATGTATCTACATGACTGACGTTTATGAGTTTTCAGAATTTGAAAGATCAAATTTAATTTATGATTTTGTTACTCTTACTCCACAGGAGCGTGAAGAGAAAAAAATAAATTACGCAAAGTTTGAAGCCGAGAAAGCCGCTGCTAAACTGGCACCGGCTGCTGTCAAACCTGCTGAAAGCAAGGAAGCGCCAAAGCCATGAATGTTTACGATATAATATTTTATCTTTTTGCTGCCATAACTATTTTGTCCGCTTTTTTTGTTGTTACAACAAGAAACATTGTTTATTCGGCATACTACCTTTTATTTACTTTTTTTGGCGTAGCCGGAATTTATGTTTTGCTTGGCGCAGATTTCATTGCCATGGTTCAGCTAATTGTCTATGTCGGCGGTATTCTAATTTTATTACTGTTTGGAGTCATGCTTACAAACCGCATAACAAGTGTTGAAATCAGAAGCGGCTCAATTCATGTTGTTCCAGCCACGATTGGTGTTGCACTGTTTGCAGGAATTCTTTTAGCTTCAATGTGGAACACCGAATGGAAAAGCGTTGACACTGCTGCGCCGGCAGCCACAACTCAAAACTTAGGTTTTCTTTTGATTCATCAATACACATTGGTTTTTGAATTATTAGGAATTTTGCTTTTAATAGCTCTAATCGGAGCCGCATCAATGGCTCGTAAATAAGAAGAATAAAATGATACAAGTTGGTTTAAATCATTTCTTAGTTGTTAGTACGGCTCTCTTTGCGCTTGGTATTCTCGGTATTGTTACCCGGAAGAACGCTGTAATGGTTTTGATGGGAATTGAACTCATACTTAACTCGGCAAACATTAACTTTATTGCCTTTGCTAAGTTCGGAAATTTCGGATTCCAGGGACAGGCGATGGCTTTGTTCGTCATCATTCTTGCCGCTGCTGAAGCGGCGATAGCGCTGGCAATCGTACTTAATATTTATAAAACTTTTTCAACTGTCAACGTTGATGAAATTGATACGTTAAAGGATTAGACATGACTGAACCCATGATGATAAATTTAGCTTTGGCAATTCTATTCCTTCCGCTTTTAGGATTTTTAGTAACCTTGCTATTCGGCAAAAGGATAAAGTCGATCTATACTTTTGAGATTGCCATAATAATCCTTGCCTTCGTTGGCGCCGTGGTACTGCTTTTTACAAAACTTAGTTACTATCAAAACACCGACATAGTTTCGCAAGTAAGCTGGATAAACCTTGGCAACGTGCCTTTATTAGGAAATACTACAATAGATATTGGGATCCTTATTGACAATATTTCCGTGCTCATGATTTTCGTTGTTACTTTGATAAGCATGTTGGTTCATATTTTTTCAATCGTGTACATGGAAGGCGATAGATTATATAACAGGTACTTTGCTTACTTAGGAATTTTCACTTTCTCAATGACCGGCATCGTATTCACGCACAATATGCTAATGATGTATATCTTCTGGGAATTAGTCGGTCTTTCTTCTTATCTTTTAATCGGTTTTTGGTACGAAAAGAAATCTGCTTCAGATGCAGGCAAGAAAGCTTTTATCGTAAATAGAGTGGGTGACCTCGGAATGCTTTCAGGTATTCTTCTTCTTTATACAACTTATCATACTTTCACCTTCTCTCAGATATTTTCTCAGATAGCTGCCGGACATTTTCCTTTGAACAGCGAATTCTGGTTAACCGTAACCGGCATATTATTATTCTGCGGTGCTATAGGAAAATCGGCTCAGTTCCCTCTTCATGTTTGGCTGCCTGACGCCATGGAAGGTCCAACTCCAGTAAGCGCATTGATACACGCGGCTACAATGGTTGCCGCAGGAGTTTATTTAGTTGTAAGAATTTTTCCTCTTCTTACTTCCGGCGCTTTAATGTTTATTGCGGTCATCGGTATGCTATCGGCTTTTATTCCGGCTACTATAGCATTAACACAAAATGATATTAAAAAAGTTTTAGCTTACTCAACAATAAGCCAGCTTGGCTATATGGTAATGGGGCTTGGCGTCGGAGCATACAAGTTTGCGTTCTTCCATTTAATTACACACGCATTCTTCAAAGCTCTTTTATTCCTTGGTTCCGGTTCAGTAATACACGCAATGCACCATGAACAGGACATTACCAAAATGGGCGGACTGAGAAAAAAGATGCCTATAACTTATGCAACTTTCTTAATTGCTTCATTAGCAATTTCAGGTATTCCTTTAACTTCAGGCTTTTTGAGTAAGGACGGAATTCTTCAAGGCTCGTTTGCATTTGGATCGCTAACCGGTTATTGGATTTTTGCATTCGTCGGATTTTTAGTAGCAATGATGACGGCATTCTATATGTTCCGCCTGTTGATTTTAACATTTCACGGAGAGCCGAGAGATCATCATAAATACGAGCATGCACATGAATCTCCGTTTACAATGGCGATGCCTCTCGCAGTGCTTGCGGTGCTTTCTATTTTTATCTGGTACACTCCGAATCCGTTTAATCCTGAGCAAGGAGCCATTCTTTCTAACTGGATAAAAACTCCGCAATTAGTTACGCCGCAGGATTCAAGATTTAATTTTATGAAATCCGAACTTCCAGCAAATGTTGCAGTTCAACAGGTAACTCAAAATTCTGAGGTAATGTATTCTGAAAGCTATACACAAGCCTTGGAAGGAGCGCATATACCTTCTTTATTATTATCTCTTACTCTTGCCGGATTAGGAATTCTGATTGCATTTTCTTTTTACCAGTGGAAAAAAGTTGATGTAGATAAACTTGCTGATTCGATTAAACCGCTGTATAAATTATCTTATAACAAATGGTATTTTGACGAGATTTATGGCGCTGTGTTTGTCGGCGGCACATTACTTCTGAGCAGAGCATTAGCCTGGTTTGATCAATACATTGTTGATGGTATTGTAAATGGCGCAGCAACTGTAACACGCGCAGTATCCAGATTCAGCGGCAAATTTGATAACGTTGTAGTTGACGGTATGGTAAACGGTACTGCATACGTTAGTGGTTTTATAGGACTTATTTTTAGGCGCTTCCAGACCGGTAAAGTCCAAACTTATATTGTTCTCGTAGTATTTTCATTAGTGATTCTTTTATTCATCTTTAAGTAAAAATTAGTTTGAAATTTTAGGTAAATAACATGACGTACTTTCCTATTTTATCGTTTATAACTTTTCTGCCGATTGTCGGAATGATTTTAATTCTTTTCATTCCTAAATCTCAGGCTGTAATAATTAAGAGCCTTACTCTCGTTATTACCGGTATTCAGGTAATTGCCGCTCTTTTTATTCTGCATTATTATAATTATAGTCTCGGCGGAATTAACGATCCGAATTCTTTTCAGTTTATTGAAAAGTTTAGATGGATAGATATTGCGGGCTTCTCATGGATTGGAAGAATAAAAATAGATTACTTCCTCGGCATTGATGGAATAAGTGTTCCGCTTGTGCTTCTAACTGCGATAGTAACATTCATCGCTACAATTTCGTCATGGACTATAAATAAATCTGTAAAAGGATATTTCGCGCTTTTCTTACTGCTTGATACCGGCATGATGGGCGTATTTGTTGCGCTTGACTTTTTCCTTTTCTACATCTTCTGGGAATTGATGCTTCTCCCGATGTATTTTCTAATTGGAATTTGGGGCGGACCAAGAAGAGAATACGCCGCAATCAAGTTCTTCATCTATACTTTGTTTGGAAGTGTCTTTATTCTTCTTGTTATGATCGGATTGTACTTTAGCTCTACGGAAACATTAGCGGACGGTACAAAAATTTTCACGTTCAATATGCTTGCAATGATGAATCCTCATAACTTTACACAGTTCGGAATTTTATCGCCGCTTAATCCGAATAATTTAAGATTGATTGCATACATATTTTTGTTCATCGGTTTCGCAATAAAAATTCCTATGTTTCCTTTCCATACTTGGTTGCCTGATGCTCACGTTGAAGCGCCGACTGCTATAAGTGTTATACTGGCAGGCGTACTTTTGAAGATGGGAACTTATGGAATTTTAAGAGTGTGCTTCCCTATCTTCCCGGAAATTACACAGCAGCTGGTCTGGTATATTGCGCTGTTTGGAATGATAAATATTATATACGGCGCGCTCTGCGCAATGGCTCAGAAAGATTTTAAGAAGCTCATTGCTTATTCTTCCGTCTCTCACATGGGCTTTGTGATGCTGGGAATGGCTTCGTTAAATACTCTTGGAATCTCAGGAGCAATATTCCAGATGTTTAACCATGGGACAATTACTGCAATGCTCTTCTTGATTGTCGGAGTAATTTACGACAGAGCACATACAAGAGATCTGGAAGCTTTCGGAGGGCTTGCAACGCAAATGCCTGTCTATACTGGCTTTGTCACTCTTGCATTTTTTGCTGCAATAGGCTTACCGGGCTTAAGCGGATTTGTCTCAGAGTCATTTGTCTTTTTAGGCGCTTTTGGATTTGGATTGATCAGAGTTCTGACTGTTGTTTCTACTCTCGGAATTTTATTAGGCGCTGGCTACATGCTCTGGACTCTACAAAGAGTATATCTCGGTTCATTAAAAGAAAAATGGACTTCATTAACCGATCTGACCTTTAGAGAATACGCAATGTTTATTCCATTATCATTAATTATAATTTTTCTAGGCGTTTATCCATCGGCTATGCTCTCGCTTATGAATACATCAGTCAATTCGATGGTTAAGTTTATGGCAGACGCTAAAGTAATGTATAGCTCTTTAGCAGGTTTTTAATTTTAACAATAAATTTTTTTCTGAAATACAGTGAATACAATAAGTCTAAATTATTTGGTTGACAGCTTAAAACTGATTAAGCCCGAGATTGCATTATCAATTACATTAGTCCTAATTGTTCTTGTTGATTTAATTATGAACAAGGACAAAAAATTTCTCCCATATGTTTTTGTTGCGGGACTTCTAGTAACTGTATATCTTCTCATCGAGCAATTTTCAACAAGCGCTTTTGCTTTTACTACGGCTCCCAATTTAGGCATGGTCATCATTGATCCTTTCGGAAATTTTTTCAAACTTCTAATTGCTTTTGCTACGATTATTGTTATAATGTTTTCTGTTTTGTCTAATGAAATTAAAGAAGGCTTAGATAGGCAAGGAGAATATTATGCTTTAATGTCTGGAATGATTCTCGGCATGTTCTTAATGGCATCTTCCGCAGATTTGATTTTGATATATGTTTCTCTTGAATTAGTATCGCTCTCTTCTTACGTGCTTGCCGGCTTTAACAAAAACCATGTAAGGAACAGCGAAGCTTCGTTGAAGTATGTTATTTACGGCGGCATTTCTTCCGGTATAATGTTGTTTGGAATATCAATTTTATACGGATTAACCGGGAGTACAAATCTTTATGAGATTAATTCTTTAATCCAGGCTTCTCAAGTCCACGGTTTAACTTTTATAGTTGCTTCGGTCTTAATATTTGTTGGAATGGGATTTAAGATATCTGCCGCTCCATTCCATTTCTGGACTCCGGATGTTTATGAAGGCTCTCCTATCCCAATAACGGCTTACCTTTCTATCGCAAGCAAAGCCGCCGGATTCGCCCTGTTGATAAGATTTATAAAGATTACTTTCATTCAATCTGTTGATCCAAACGGTTTCTGGCACTTGTTGAATGTAATTGATTGGAAGACTTTCTTCATAATTATTTCAATCTTGACAATGACTCTTGGAAATTTTGCAGCGCTCTGGCAGAACAACATGAAGAGACTTCTTGCATATTCCAGTATAGCACATGCTGGTTATCTCTTGCTTGGATTGACAGTATTATCAAACGAAGGAATTATGGCAATAATTATTTACTTCGTTGTTTATGGTATTATGAATCTTGGTGCTTTTCTCGTTGTTATGCTGATCGCTAACAAACTTGGAAGCGAAGAGATTGACGATTACGATGGGCTTGGATCAAAGGCTCCTTTCTTAAGTGTGTCGCTTGCTATCTTTTTGGTTTCATTAACAGGACTTCCGCCAACGGCGGGATTCATTGGCAAGCTTTATATTTTTATGGCTCTTGTAGATGCTAAGATGATTGCTGTAGCCGTAATAGCTCTGCTGAACACTGTTGTTTCACTATATTATTATATTAGAGTTTTAAAACATATATTCTTAAATGATCCGCAGAAAGAGACTCAGGTTCTCTCTACATCTGTTGCGTCAGTTGTTTTTCTTGTTGTATTGATTACGCCGGTTTTATTATTTGGAATATATTTTACACCGCTAGTTGATCTTGCTAAAAGCTCGATTTCTTTGATGGGATTTTAATTACTTATTCATATTCTCATCTTAGTTTGAATTGGATATATATCTAACCGCATTTTTTGATTTTAATATTTCCATTAATTTTTGAAAGAATTTTTCATGGATATAAAATCATATCGTATAACTAAAGTTGGCTCTCTTAAAAATTTAAAGCTTGTCTCTGAAAATATTGATAAACCAAAAGACAATGAAGTTTGTGTAGCTGTAAAAGCAATAGGGCTGAACTTTGCGGATGTTTTTACAATTCTTGGATTATACAAAGCGTCTCCTAAAGAAAACTTTATTCCCGGTTTAGAATTCAGCGGAGTAATAATAGACAAAGGCAGGAATGTTACTTCGGTAAATATTAATGACAGAGTAATGGGATCAGTTAGATTCGGCTCTTACACAACGCATCTTAACATAGATTACCGCTATGTAATTCCACTGCCAAATGACTGGAGCTATGAAGAAGGCGCAGGATTCATAGTACAAGCTTTAACGGCATATTATGCATTGGTTCAATTGGGAAATATTATAAATAACCAGACAGTGCTTATTCACAGTGCTGCAGGCGGAGTGGGAATTTATGCAAATAGGATCGCAAAAAAATTTAATGCGTTTACAATCGGTACTATTGGTAACCCATCTAAAGTTGATCTTCTTAAATCAGAAGGATACGATGAAATAATAGTCAGAGACGGCAACTTTAAAAATCAGCTTAAGCAAAAACTAAACGGCAGAAACCTTGATTTAATCCTTGATGCTGTCGGCGGTAAAGTACAAAGGTCAAGCTTTGATTTACTGTCTACAACAGGCAGAATGGTGGCGTACGGTCTTTCTGTCTACGCTTCCCCATCTTCAAGACCTAACTATTTAAATCTTCTTTACCAATTTATAACAATGCCGCGCTACCATACTCTAACTTTAATCGAGTCAAATAAATCAGTACTTGGCTTTAATTTGATCTGGATTTATGATAGAACAGAATTGCTGTTAGATATGCTCAGCAAAATTAACGAGCTTAAACTTGATAAACCATATGTAGGAAAAATTTTCGAGTTCCAAAATCTTATAGAAGCAGTAAAGCTTTTTCAATCCGGCAAAACGACTGGCAAAGTTGTCGTTACTATTGATTAAGCTTACAGAGCATTTATTACATCGTCAGTCTTGCGGATTAAGCCAAGCCTTGGGAAAATATATTTTACGGGAAATTCATGCTCATCCTTTGAGCGTGCCGTCATGGCATCTTCAACAAAAATCTGGTTGAATCCGTATTCAAAAGCAAACCTTGCAGTGCTTTCAACTCCAAAGTTAGTAGCAATTCCGCAAATAATTATAGTGTTGATTCCTCTTCTTCTTAATTGAAGATCCAGCTCGGTTCCGTAAAACGCGCCCCACTGATGTTTTGTAACTAGGAAATCATTCTGTTGTACATTCAATTCCGTAACGTATTCGCTCCAAGATGGATTATAGCTCGACATTTGAAATGTGGTTTCAGAGATTGGTCTCAGCATATCTTTCAAATCATGCGATGGTGTAACACGAACTAAAAACACAGGCATATTTTTTTTTCTTACTACAGTTAGAAGTCTTGCAGCATTTTCAATTACAGATTTAGTTGAATGAGGTTCAGCAGGAATTGACGTAATTCCTTTTTGTAAATCGATTACAACCATTGCTGTTTTTTGAATATCAATTTTAAATTCTGTTGACATAATACTTTCTCCTATCTTTTTTAAATTTAAATAATTTTTATCTTGCAACTGTCGGGTATAGTTTTGCGGTAGTTAATAGGATGAATATAAATTAATATTGCCTGAGAAACCGCACGAACACCAATTGAAAAGGGTTTTCGTATGAACTACAAAGAAATATTCTTACTTTAAAAACATATAAGCTTGAAAATAGAATTTTCAAGCTTATAATTGCTGCCCCGCCAGGGCTCGAACCTGGAGTCTTCTGATCCAGAGTCAGACGTGTTGCCAATTACACCACGGGGCAAACGTTGCAAAATTAATTATCAATGACTTAATTTCAAAATAAATTTATTATTTTTGGTCGAAATAAATCTTTTTTTTATTTATAATTTTATTTCAAAGTTTATCTGAAATAATATTTTTTTAACAACATAAGATGAAACAAAAATATTTATTCCTCAGCTTTTGTATTGTAATTATAGTTTCATTTTACCAGGACAATGTTTATCCGCAGGAATATTTATATATAAATTCAATTGGAAATTTTAAGAATGCTGTTTCTTTTTCTATTACACCGGCCGGAATTTTTTATGTTACTGATTCCAGCACGGATGAAATATATAAAGTTGATTCACTCGGCAATAAACTAAAATATGCCGGAGGTTACGGCTGGGACTCCGGATTATTCGATGATCCGACGGATGTCTGCGCGACTGTACTTTCAATATTTGTGTGTGATAAAAATAATCATCGTATTGAACGCTTCGACAAAGATTTAAATTATATTTCACAGCTTTATACTCGTGAAAACGATGATAAGAATGTTAGATTTGGTTATCCACTCGGGTGTGCGGTTTCGCAGCAAGGCGACTTGTTTATACTTGATTCGGAGAATAAAAGAATAATTAAGTTTGATCTGTTTGGCAATTATATTCAAAACTTCGGCGGATATGATGCAGGCAAATTTTCCCTTGCAAATCCTTTGAAGCTTGCTATGTCTGATAATAATGATGTGTTTGTAATTGACAATGACAAAATTGTTGTATACGACCAATACGGAAACGGCTTGAATACCATTGATCTTTCGGTACCATTAAAAGGAATTCAAATAGTCTTTAACAATCTTACAGTAAATTCGGATTCAACTATTTATTATGCCAATCTAAAGACTCAGAATTTTATTCTTCAGAAGGTTAATTTTCAAGGCAATGATGAGCTGAAAGAAGTTATTAGCAGCTTGATCTTCAATGATAAGTTATATATTCTCACTTCCACAAAGATACTCGTCTACCAGAGAATTAAATGAACATATCATATCTACTAAAGTCCAGGAAATTTTTCAGAATATTTTTTTTCATATTAATCTTTATATGGTGCTTTGGCTTTATTTCTCCAGTATTATTTGGTTCTATACGCGTATTATCATTAACCTATCCATTTACAAAAAAAATATACTCGCTTGTCTGTCATCAAATTCCTGCTAAAACTTTTTTCATCAACGGAGACAGTTTTTTAGTTTGCGCACGCTGCACCGGGATTTACTCTGGCGCTTTAATATTTTCTGCAATGTCTCTCCTGGGCTTGTCATTCAATATTAAGAGCAGCAATATTTTATTAATTTCTTTGCTGCCTCTGTCACTAGATGTTTTGATGACTACAGCAGGAGCATATTCATATTCAAAGTTTATAGCAATGATTACAGGTTTATTTTTTGGTTCTGTTTCATTTATTTATATTTTGAGCGCTGTTGAAAAAAATTTATTTGATGAGGAAAATGGACAATAAAAAAATATTACCTTCTTTAGTTTGTGGTTTTGGTGCTGCCGTAATTTCCACAGTACCAGGAGTAAAAAACATTGGTTGCTGCTTAATTGTACCTGCCGCAGCTTTAATCTCATTATTCTTGGACGAAAAAATTAATCATGCAGACCCGCCAATCGACTTAAAAAAAGCCGTAAGCTTTGGCATATTGACAGGATTAGTTGCTGCTTTTTTTTCAACTTTCTTTGATTTGTTATTAACTTTTATTTCACACACTAATGATTATATAGACACTCTTCCGCAAACAGAATCTTTAATTAAAAGCTATAACCTCGGACCTCTGTTTGACCAAACTTTGAAAATGCTTGAAGCTATGGCAAAGCAAATAAAGGCAAATGGCTTTTCACCTTTGTATACATTTATGATTTTTATTTCAAATATTTTTATTGATATAATATTTGGAATTATCGGCGGACTTCTCGGAATGTCTTACCTTAATAAAAGAAAGAATGTCTAAAAACTAGCATGGTTACAGCAGTAATTTTTTTCGCTCACTTTATTTTCGCGCTTATTATTTTCACGAAGAAATGGCAGGATGAAAGCCTCTCTACTGCATTTATAAATATTGGATTGATTGGTTTGCTGTTCACCGTCGGCTGGTCGATAGCAAGTATAATTTCGAAACTTCTAATGGATCAAAAAGGATTTGGAATTTATTTTGATAGAGATACTTTTTCTCTCTCCCTGCTTTCTATTGCAGAACTTTTCTTTTACAAAATGTATTACGCAGATATCATTAACGCAGGCGATAAGGAAAAACAATAACCGCCATTTGCTGAACTTGCTTTTGAGAAGGCGCAAGAGCTTCAAACCGCCATTGTCTTAAAGCATTTATCGCAGAGTTTTCTAAACGCGTGTCTGCTTTAATTAGAGGAATAATTGTTCCTACTGTTCCATCAGGCATGATGCTGAACTTTAATCTAATATCAATTTCTTTATCAACGCCTTCCGGATATGGTGGAATTATGTAGCTGTAAATTTTTCTTTGTCCTTGACCGCCCCAATCAATATCATAACCAAAACTTCCGTTCCCACCCGTCTTATTTCCCATTCCTAAAGAATTAAAGCTTGAGTTCGTATTTTTCTTATCAATATTTTTATCGTTTTTACCTTTTTCATTTTTCTTGTCCGATGGCGAAATCAAGTCTTCATTGGATAAATTTTTTGAATCATGTATCTCGGTAGTCTTTATGTCTTCCGTTTTATTTTTTGAATCACTTGCTGTTGACTGCTGTATTTCTTGATCGTTGCTGTTGATCTGGTCCCCAATGGCTCCAGAAGAGCCTGGCAAGCCTGATTGCCCGAATGAAAGTTCGACATATTTTTCCGGAGGATAATTAGCAGAGAATTTTAACGTCAGCAGAAAAACTATTATTATAATATGCACGAACACAGATAACGATGCAGAAATATTTTTTACCGAATTATATACCATATCAAAATACTTTTAATTAAAAATCATTGGTTGGATGTTAAAAATTTTTGCGCTTCATTTAGAGTTTTAAATCCGCTTACTTTTACCCTGTACCAGGTTCCGCGCCCGGTAACGACTGCTTTCTCTACACCTGAATTATAACCTTTATCTTTAAATTTAGAAGCTTCCTGATACGCAATAGTTTTTGATTTCCATGACGAAACTTGAACAACATAATTTCCATTGCTCCCGTAAATATTATTTCTAACTTTCTTAAGAGCTTCTATATTATTTCTTACTTGGTTTGCATTATATGATGAATTCAATATCGACGTTAAATTTTTCCCATCATTATTTTGCTGAATACCTTCGCTTGAGCTATTGTTAAATGCATTAGAATCAATTGTTCCATTTGCGGAGTTATTGCCAGTCTGAGTTTTCTGATAAGGATAAGTAACCGGCACTTTGTAGTCGCGGTTTATTATTTCTGTTTTCGATTTTCTTGCTAAAGTACTATTAATATTTCTCTTCGGAATAAAAATTCCCATCACATCATATTTTGTAACTACCCCATATAAAACTACTGCGACAAAAAGTATAACGGCAAGCGCAATCAAAAAGACAAAAGAAGATCTGAAACGCGTTGATAATTTTTCTTTCTTTTGCTCAGTTACTGTCGGCTGAGCCGAGATTGGAACATTTACTTCAGATTCTTTTGGCTCATGCAAAACCGGAATTAACACTTCATCTACTTCTTTAGACGCAGGTTTTTCAATATAATTCTTATGCTTATCAAATTCATTTAATTCTCCAATCTCTTCTCTTTCAGTCTGAATCACTTCTTCTGAGATTTTTGAAACTGTTTTCCCAAAATCCCACGAAAGATCACGTTCGGATTTTGTTAAGCTGAACTTTGGAGGAAGTTCAGGAAATTCATTTGTTAACGGCTTAACTTGTTCAAAATTATTTATTTCCTTAGTAATTCTTTTCCCATATTCTTCGGCAGAAAAGTTATCATCAATAAAATCATTCTCTGCTTCATATTCTTGATTATCATCTTCTTCAATAGAAAAATTAGATTGAGCCTTTTTGCTGTTGTTATCGACATTCAGGTTAGATTCTATTGCGCTTCCAAAATTCCATTCGATTCCGCCGGTATCTTCATAATCAATAATCGGCGCAGAATCTTTTGTCGTATCAAGTAAAATTTCTTCTTCGATCTGCTTTGATAGGTCTTCTCCAAAACCCCATTCCAAATTGTCTATTTGATCTTCAACTTCAGATGTTTTCTCAGTTGAGGATTGTATAATATCTTCAGTTAGAACATTATCCCAGTTGAATTCATATTGATTAAGATTATTTTTTTCAGCGTCAATTATTAAAAACTCACCGCCTTTTATATGCTTGTCTAATATTTCAACTTCGCTTAATAATTTTTCAACCTTAGCCTGAAGCAGCTTTTTCAGTTCCATTCCTGTCGGCGGTATGAACAACTCACTTTCGGCAACACCGCGCAAAGGGATTACAGGCTTTCCTATGCTTAGACTAAAGTACAAGTCGATGTAGTGGAAATCTTCTTCTCGGTTAGATGGGACGTTAAAAACAATGCTTTCACTTTCATCTTCTGTTAATGAAGTAAAAACTATAAGGTCGGCGTAGGCAAAATTTTTATCGGCGTTTAAATGCGAAGAAACATTTTTTATCATCCCTCTCTTAAACTGGAAATAGCCGAAGTTAATTAATTTTACAGCCTCACCGGGTTTTAACATTTCCGAAGCACGAATTAAAAAAAACTCAAAGAATATTTTGGCTTCGGAATCCGGTACACCGTTTCGCCGTGCTAATTTCCTTATTAATTCTGCTTTAGTCATTTCTATTAAAAATTATTTCTTAAACTAATTTAATGAATTCTACATCTAATTAGAAAGTCAAACATTGAAATCAGAATTGATACGTCAATCCTCCAACGATATTTAGAGGAATATCCTGGTATCCATTCCACAAATAATTTTTATTATTAATTAAATTAGATAATTGAAGCGTTAAAAGAAATCCAGGATTTAATTGATATGATAGTTTAACTCCCAAATTAAAATAAGGGCTCAATGATTTTGTGTTCTGGATATCTATATAAGAACCGGTATTATATTTTAAATTCATTTCGCCGTACCATTGAGTGCTAAAATTATATCCATAGTTCAAAGATGTTTTAAACTGTGGGAAATACGGGATAAAATATACTGCGGTGTCCTGTGTTCTGTTCGCTTCAACAGTACCATAGAACCTTCCATAAGGACCTAAGTGAAATAAAAGATTAACAAATGCGGAGTAGCTTTTTGCCGAAGCTGTCTTGATCATAAATTCTCCTTTTGAAGAAGCATCCGTGAAATAAGGAAGGTTCTCAGCATTATAAAATTTCACGCCGCCGTCAATTTCAAAGAAGCGGTAATACTCATACTTAAGATAAGCATTTATCGCAGCATTCTTTTTTAAGAAAAGATTATTAAAATTCTGGGGTCTGAAGTACGGATTTATATCAAGAAAATATTTTGGAGTCAAAAATTCCGTTCCGGGAGAAAATTCACCAAATAAAGATAAGCCGTTTCCAAGCTTCAAAACACCGGAAGCATATATTGAAAATAAATTATCTCCTCTAACCTGCGCATAATTAATTCCAAACGAAGCTCTCAATAAATCAGTCACATTTAGTTCTGCAAATGGTCTTGCAGCAAGATAATAATAATTTGAAACATTATTTGAAGAGCTATCAGTTAAAAATTGTTTTTTAAAAGAAGCGCTTGCGCCAACATAAAAAGTTGGGAAACCCATTTTGGCAAAGCCTTCAACATTCATCAAGTTCTCAGAAAGATTTTCACTTTTCAAATCGGTAATGTTATCTTCCACGATACCGCTGAAGATCAAATACTTACTAAGCAGGTTTTCAATCTTCACATAACCGTGACCTTCACTTAGATTTAGTGCTGTGCTTTTCAAAATTGGATTTTGCGAATTATACAGATAATAATTTAATGAAGAATAATCGCCTCCGAATTTAAAATGAGTGCCAGGCAGAAAGCCGCTGTTTTCTTTAACAAACAATAACAAATTAGCTCCGCCTTTTATCGAATATTTTTGACTGTTGTTTACATTGGGAATTGCTTTTTGATTAAACCCGCTCGCGTATCCCTCCAACATACCATTAGCAAACGGCTGCGAATAATTTAAATTAAGAAATGGATTCGCATATAAGCCCATCCCTCCTTCTATTCGACCCTTAAAATAGTTTAAAGAATCATTTTGGATTACCGATCCTTTAATCGGGATAGAAACATTTTTAATTTGTAAATCCTCCGGCGAAAAAGCTGGTTTAAAAAATTGTCCGGATACTGTTGGAATAAAAGGAGGCGGAATTTTCTTAGCATTCTCGACTGATATAACATCCTTGCCGGTTATAACGAAATCCGGCAACTGCACGCCTGGATTTTGCTTTTGAGAATCCTGCGCAAAAAGATTAATTAAACTAAACAATATGATTACTAATATTTTTTTCATCGTTATAACTTCCTAAGCTTTAGTCTTGCTTCGCTGCCGAAAGAATCTGAATGGTGATTTATAAGAACAGCTCTATAAATTTCTCTTGCCTTCCGATAATCTTTAAGCTTAACGTAGCAATCTCCCAATCTTAAATTTGATTTAGTAACCCATTCATCATAAGCTTGAAAAACCGTCCCCACAGATACGAAAGCAGAAATAGCATCCTGGAAATCATTTTGTTCAAACAAAGTTTCTCCGATATAATATTGAGCCTCAGCGCCGGTTTCATCCGTATGCGTCTGCGCTAAATCTTTGAAATATGAATTAGCATCAGAATACTGCTTCGCCGCTAAATCCATAATTCCTATTTCAAGTTTTGATTTATCAGCAAAAACACTTTGACTATATTCTTGAACAATTGTATTAAAAACCTGAGCCGCGGTGCTTACATCCTTCTTATTTATGAGCGTCATTCCTTTCATAAATAAAATTTCCGGAAATCTCAATTGGTCCGGCAGAGTACTTAATGCTTTATCATAGAGATTTAAAGCTGCATCATAATTTTTCATTGAGTTATAAATATTTCCCATTTCAATTACTGAAGCGGGCGCGGATTCGCTTGCCGGATAAGAATCCAAAACCTTCTGGAAATAAAAAAGCGCATCGTTATTTTGATTTAAATTTTCAGCGCTCTTTCCAACCCAATAATAAGCCTGCGGAACAAGCTTGCTGTTTGGATAATTTGTAATAAATTCTTTGTAGCTCGACTCTGCGTCTTTGTAATCCTGCATGCTGTAATAAATATCTCCCTTCTTAAAATAAATTTGATCCGCAGATGCCATTCCCGGATTTGAATCAACAAATTGATCTATCATCTGGATCGCTTTTTCAGGATGATTTTCGGCTACATAACAATATTGTATGCCGTTTATCGCATCAAGGACGTGAGGAGAGCTTGGATAGTCAGTCATTACTTTCTGATAATTATTTATAGCCGAGTCATACTCTGCAAGATTATAATATGAATCTCCGATTGAATAAAAAACATTCGGCGCAAGCGAGGAATGAGGATAATGATCGAGAACATTTAAATAACCGTTTATCGCTTGCAGATAATTTCCCTGCTGAAAATAAATCCACCCTATTACAAACAACGAACGGTCGGCATATTCGGACCGTGGAAATTTTTCCTGCAAACTTTGAAATTCACTAATTGCTTCGGATGTTTTATCTGCTTTATACAAAGCCTGCGCATACTGGTAATATGCGTAAGGATTATCAAGTGATCTTTTATCCTGATGGAACATTTCCTTATAAATTGAACTTGAAGCATTAAAATTTTTACTGCCATAGTAACTGTCTGCCAATCTAAGTTTCGCATCTATAATCCGTGTATTGTCGGGATATTTGTTGATATATGCCGAAAAAGCTTTAGCAGCGCTGTTAAAATCCTTCAAATTAAAATAACAATATGCTTTGCCGTATAAAGCGAGACTCCCGACTTCCTTATCATCTTCATTAACTTTGTTGTAGCTGTTTAAAGCGTCTTTATATTTTTGTTTTGCATAATAGCTTTCCGCTATATAAAAATTTACTTTGTCCATCTCAAGATTAGAGCCGGAAGAGGTTATTTCAGACAGTGTAGAAATAGCTGCATCGTAATTGTGAAGGAAATATTCCGCTGCACCAATACCGAGCACCGATCTCATTACTTCGTCATCAGGAGCGCCTGGAACTGTTTTAGCTTCATTAAAATAATTTATTGCTTCATTATATTTTCTTTTTTCAAGATTTATTTCTCCAATTAACATTAAAGACTTTGCTTTAACCGAACTGTCAGCGTCTTCAATTGAACTACTTAAATATTTTTCGGCAAGATTATAATTCTTTAGATTGAAATAATAAGCGCCGAGCTGAAACATTACTCCCTTTATCAAATCGCTTTCCGGAAATCGTTCAGCAAATTCTTTATATAATTTAAATGCTTGTATTTCATCTCCGGCATATCTTTTTGCTTCAGCTTTCCAGTAAAATGATTTGACCGCTATGCTGTCGCTTCCATCTGATATGGAATTGAAAACTTTGTATGCTTCATCAAAATGTTTCTGCTGGAAGTAACACCAGGCTAAACCATATTTTGCGCTCCGTATATCTTTATACTCGGAATAATTTTCAATCACTTCAATATAAGCGCGTTCAGCATTAGGATAATCTTGAAGCCGGTAATAAGAATTTGCTAACAAATAAATGTCTTCTGCATACTCGTTCGGAGGAAGTTTTTTTAAGATGGGATTGTTAAGCTCAAGTACAGAGGAATCGTAGTCTTTAACTTTAAAGTAGCAAATCCCGATTCTGATATGCGCCGCACTCGCAAGTGGACTGTCGCTGTGATAAGACAGCAGGTTATCATAATATTTGATCGCATCATCATAATCTCGCATCTTTTCATAAATATTCGCCAGAGTATATATTGAATAATCTATATACTGATCATTAGGATTATTTTTTATGGCTTCTTTAAGAAAAGTAACAGCCGCTGCAAAATCATTTTCTTTTGTAAAGTCTTCTCCGATCCAGTAAAATGATTGCCCTGCATAATCACTTGAAGGATATTCATCAATTAATTTTTCAAGTCTCTCTACGCTTACCGCATATTGTCCTTTTTCATAATATATCAGACCTAGGTTGTATAGCGCTTTGTCTCTAAAATTTGAAAGTTTAAAATTATTTACAAGATATTCAAACCCGGCAGCGGCGGCATCTTTCTCTCCCATTTTCAACAGGGCGTCTGCAGAATAGAATTTTGCCGTAGCATATAATTCATCAGTAAGATGATGTTCTAAAAAAAATTTCTGAAATAATTGGTTTGCAATTCCATACTGCCTCGCGTTGTATGCATCCATAGCTTTTGAATACTTATCGGCAGCAGTTTGTCCATGTAATGAAACAACTGATATTAATAATAATATAAAAACGGGATATATCTTTTTCATTTTAACAACAAGAATATGATTGAAAATAAACCACCTAAAATTGAAGCAGTAAAATTAACAAAATCATTGTTCATCCATAAATAACCTTTCACAAGAATAGAATCGCTTGAACAATGCTTTTTCCTCTCTGTAATAATACCGCATCGGCTGCATTTAAATTGTGCCTGAAACAACGCTCCCAAAATACTATCCATTATATTTCCAAATAAGGCCGATGAAACTACTATCAATACAAAAGAAAAATAATTTAGATACGTATACCCCAACGAAATTAAACAAATTATTATTGAACCGGCAATCCCTCCGGCGGTTCCCACAAATGAAATTCCGCCTGAAGTCCCCTGCATTACTGAACTAAAATTTGTAATGTTAAAAGTTTTAGTTTTAAACATGGTTCCAATTTCTGTTGACCACGTATCTGCGCAGACTGTTGCAATTGATGAGACGAAAACAATAAATAAAAGTTCCGAAGGAATAAAATAATTTATTATTACTAATAAACATCCAAAGCCGCCGTTAGAGAATACCTGCATTGCATCGCGTTTGGAATTTTTGTCGAATAATTCATCTACTAAAATATTTTTGTTCTTTCTGATTTTTGAAAGAATGCTTGATAGAATAAAAAAAGTCAATATGGGCGTGGTCCACCTTAAACCCCCGATACCGTATATAAAAATCGCAAGCATAAAGACAGCTACCGCTCCACTCTTTGTAAGGAATTTTAATTTATATGAAAGGATAGAAATTAAAACTGAAAAAACTATTGTTAAAAGAATGTGGCTCATGATTAAAAAAATATAATCGCTTTTATTTTAGTCTCTTGATAGAAAACATGGTCATATAAAATTATAGATAATGTCGTTGACAAATTTGATATTTTCCTTAAAAATAATTTATCTTTAGTAAGTTAAAAATAATAATGATGCAGGTGTAAAATGAAAATATTTTTTCCAGTTATTACAGTTTTGTTTCTTACAGTATTATTCGCAAACACGGCTAATGCACAATTAGTAAAAATCGGTGTAGGAATGGGTTTGACAAAATTACAGTCTCCTTCGCTATATACAAATAATTTCGCAATACAGAATGTTGATCCTGTTTCTGGTTATGGAACAGTAACAGGATATGGGCTTGGAAACGCTTATCATTTTGGTCTTGAAGCTAAATTCAATATTCCTTTAGTCCCAATTACTCCTGTCGCTTTTATTGATTATCATTTAATGAAAGGTACAGGAAATGCCGATTCAATGGCTTATTCAACTTCTCAAAATATTTTTACAATAGGAGTTGAATTAGAGTATTTTATAATCCATCTTCCTTTTGTCAGCCCTTATGTGGCAGTAAATGCGTCCGAGAATTTTTTTGGAAAACTTGAAACTGACGTATCCCAAACAGGAACCGCCTGGACCTATCCCGCAGAAAATAGAATGGGAGGAGGAGTTGGCGTTGGTGCGGAAATTACTCTTCCTCCTATTGATTTCGACCTAAGTTTAAAATACAACTACTTTAATCTTATCGGCAAGTCTTCCGGAGAACAAAACATAAATTCTCTCAACTTAAATTTAGAATTATTGTTTTAATTCATGCTTCTTTTTTACTTCTTATCAAACCGCCTCTAACTCACAATTAAGAGGCGGTTTCTTTTAATAAAAGTTATCTACTAACAACCCTATTAATGTAATTTTAACAAGTACATTTTACTTATTAAAATAATTATTACTTTTTAGCGCAATTTAATTCCTTATTAAATCTGCTAATTTATAATTTGGTACGGTAATTGGATTTTAATTTATTTAAGAATATTTGCATGTGATAAATGTGAGCACTCCAAGTTTCTTATATGATTTATTTAAGCACATGAATTGGGCTGATTCCGTGGTATGGAATTCCATACTTAGCTTTGCACCTGCCGAAAAGGATAATAAAATTTGGAGCCTTCTTCATCATTATTTGACTGTTCAGCATGTTTATCTATCAGTTTGGATAAGCGAGCCTCTTGACGTACCTGAAAGATCAAGCTTTGATAATTTGTTTTCGCTTTCAAAATGGGGATTCGACTTTAGCCAGAAAGTTATTCCTTATGTTGAATCATTAGATGAAGAAAAACTTAATTCTAATATTTATCTGCCCTGGTCAAAGATTGCCGAAAATAAGCTCGGCAAACAAGTACACTCAACAACTATAAAAGATACAATGTTGCAAGTTATATCTCACAGCGCTTATCACCGCGGACAAATAAATATGCGCTTCAGAGAAATCGGCGGCGAACCTGAACTTGTCGATTTAATTATGTGGATTTGGCTCGGCAAACCAAAAGAAGAATGGCTCGAATTTGCTAAATAAATCCGAGACACTTAAAATTTTTAAAATCATACTTTTTTTTCTTCTTTCTAAATTTACTAAAAAGCAGGAAAAGTATTAGAAAAGTCTTAAATTAGAAACTCAACCAGTGTAATGAAATTGTTGTGGTTAATTTATTTTTAGAATATTTACAATTTCGTTATGAATTAAGCCGTTGGAAGTAAGAAACTTTTTTGAATAAATGTCAGTTCTGTTTCCTTCAAAATCAGTCACTACCCCACCGGCTTCTTCGACAATTAATTTGCCGGCGCAAACGTCCCACGGATTTAACTGAACTTCCCAGAAGCCGTCAAATACTCCTTTTGCAACATAGCATAAATCCAACGCGGCAGAACCAAGCCGTCTCATTCCACGCGATGCTCTGGTTAAAGCCGAAAACTTCTCTAAAGCGTTCTCGGGGTTATCGGCAATGTTGTAAGGGAATCCGGTTACAAGCAAACTCCTGCTTAATTTATCGTTCTTACTTACAGATAATTTTTCCGAACCTGCGTATGACCCTCCTCCTAATTCCGAAGCATACATAATGTCGTTCATAACATCATAAACAACTCCGGCAATTGTATTACTATTTTTCCGTACTCCAATTGATACGGAAAAAATAGGCAAGCCGTGAGCAAAATTTGTTGTTCCATCTATAGGGTCAATTACCCACAAATATTCAGAATCCATATTGAAACTTGCTCCCTCTTCGGCAAGTACTCCGTGAGAAGGAAATTTCTTCTTAACAAAATCAGTAATTAATTTCTCAGAAGCTTTATCAATTTCAGTAACAAGATTTGATTCGTTAGTTTTAAATTCAATCTTAAATTTTGTCCCGAACGCATCTCTTATTAAACTGCCAGCCTCTGTAGCTATATGTTTTATATCTTCGATCATTTTTATCCTTTTTTATCATGACAAATATATAAATAACTTTCTTTGAATTTTGAGAAATATTCATAAACATTCATAAAACGAGAAAAATTTTCATCATAAAAATAAATGTTGAAGGAAAGATTGCTTTGTGACCGCAAAAGATTACAGTTCATAAAAAACTTCCCTTACATTTTAACTTACCTTGATAGCACCGGCATATTTTGGTATATTTTGCCACCAATTTTAAAGTGAATAAGGAGAAGTAATTGACCGAATTTAAAGAATCAGAAGTTAGTGCAATACGCGAAGATTCTATTGTAGATAATATGCCAGAAGTCCTCCCGATTCTGCCTTTGCGGGATGTTGTTATATTTCCGTATATGATATACCCTGTGCTTGTCGGGCGTGAACAGTCAATCAAAGCAGCAAATTATGCCTTAGATAATACTAAATATATTTTCCTTTCTACTCAGCGTAAGCCTGGTATAGAAGATCCTAAGCGCGATGATATTTACCGCGAAGGAACAATTGCAAAGATAGTCCAGATTCTAAAATTGCCGAATGGATTAATGAAAATTTTAGTTGATGGTTTGCTGCAAGGGAAAATTATTCAGTTTACAGAAAACAAAGATTTTTTTGAAGGTAAGATTGAAGTTATAGTTCCGCAAGTTGCAACCGATCATGAAATGAACGCCATGATCAGACAAATGTCGCAGCTTTTCAAAGATTATGTTAAGATAAGCCGAAACATTCCTAATGAAGCTATCTCCGCCTTTGATAATATTGATGAACCTGATAGGAAATTATTTTACGTTGCGGCAAACATTAATCAATCCATCGATGTGAAGCAGACTATTCTGCAGAAGTTCGATCTTAAGGAGCAGTTTCTTGAAGTAATAAAAATCCTTAATTCGGAAATCGACATTCTGAAAATAGAAAAGGAAATTGATAATAAAGTTCAGGAAAACATTGCTAAAACACAGCGTAAGTTTATAATACAAGAGCAGATTAAAATTCTCCAGGATGAATTGGGCGAAGAGGATGATTCCAACCCTGAATATTCAAAGCTGCGAGATCAAATTAAAAAAGCCAAGATGAGCAAACCCGCTGAGGAAAAGGCGCTCGAAGAATTAAACAAGCTTAAGAAAACTCCGCCAATGTCACCGGAGTCAACTGTAATAAGAAATTATTTGGACTGGCTTGTTGAAGTTCCATGGTCAAAAAGGACAAAAGATAATTTAACAATCGGACATGTTCAGAAAATTTTAGATGAAGACCATTTTGGTTTGGAAAAACCTAAAGAAAGAATTATCGAACATATCGCGGTATTAAATCTCGTAAAACAAATGCGCGGACAAATATTGTGCTTCGTTGGACCTCCCGGAGTCGGCAAAACTTCTCTTGGAAAATCAATAGCAAGAGCATTAGGAAGAAATTTTGTTAGAATAAGTTTGGGCGGCGTACGTGATGAAGCTGAAATAAGAGGTCATAGACGGACTTATATCGGCTCTATGCCCGGCAAGATAATTCAGTCGATGAAAAGAGCCGGTACCGTAAATCCGGTTATCTTAATGGATGAAATCGACAAAATGAGTATGGATTTTAGAGGCGATCCTTCATCAGCTATGCTTGAAGTTCTTGATCCAGAACAAAATAATGCTTTTAATGATCATTATCTCGAAGTGGATTACGATCTCTCGCAGGTAATGTTTATAACTACTGCAAACGTGCGGTATAATATTCCTCTGCCGCTTCAAGATAGAATGGAAATAATTGAATTGCCTGGCTATCTTGAATACGATAAAATTGAAATAGCAAAAAGACATATCGTTCCGAAGCAGCTTGAGAACCACGGCTTGAAAAACAAAAACGTAACTGTAAAAGATGAAGCGATAAAAAAAATTATTTCCGAATATACGCGTGAAGCGGGCGTAAGAAATCTTGAAAGAGAATTAGCTTCTGTTTGCAGAAAGCTCGCAAGAGATATAGTATTAAAAGAATCTTCCAACGGTCATGCTAAAGGAAAAATTAGTTATGTCGTTGATGAGAAAAAAATTGAAGAATATTTGAAAACTCCGCGTTTCAGATTACATAAACATAATTTAGGAAGACAAATCGGCAGCGTTACTGGTTTGGCTTGGACAAGCGTTGGCGGAGAAATTCTGACTGTTGATGTTACAATTATGAACGGTTCGGAAAAATTAATTCTTACAGGTCAGCTTGGTGATATAATGAAAGAATCGGCTCAAGCTGCTTTAAGCTGTATACGTTCTAAAGCAAAAGACTTTGGTCTTGATCCTAATTTCTTTAGAGGAAAAGAGATTCATATTCATCTTCCCGAAGGAGCAATTCCAAAAGACGGACCTTCGGCCGGAATTACAATGGCAATGGCTATTCTTTCAGCCGTAAGCGGGAAACCAGCTAATAATAATATTGCCATGACAGGTGAAATAACTCTTCGCGGAAATATTCTTCCAATCGGCGGACTTAATGAAAAATTACTTGCTGCAAAACGAAATGGAATACTGTCTGTCATTATTCCGAAAGAAAATGAAATTGATCTAAATGAAATAACCGCTCCTGTGAAGGAAGGATTAAAAATAATACCGGTAGAAAAATTTGAAGACGCACTTCCCTATGTCTTCAAAGATTCTTTTACGAAAAGTGCAAATGTAAAGAGTAACAAGTTTCAAAAAAAAATAAAGAAATAGATGACGGACGAATTTGTAATTGATAAAAACCTCAGCATTGAAGATCAGTATCAACTCTTGCTGAAGCAAATGAGAAGTCTGCTGAATAAGAGTGAAAATTTAATTTCTAATCTTGCCAACGCTTCTGCGGCGCTAAAGCAGACATTTGACAAAATTAATTGGGTTGGCTTTTATCTATACAACGGCGCTAAGTTATACCTTGGACCTTTTCAGGGTAAAATTGCTTGCTCTATTATTGAATTAGGGAAAGGCGTGTGCGGCACCGCTGCAAAAGAAGGACGTACAATCATTGTGCCTGATGTAAATAAATTTCCGGGACATATTTTTTGCGACGCGGATTCAAAATCGGAAATTGTTGTGCCTATTAAAAATGGTTACAATATTTTTGGTGTGCTTGATGTTGACAGTGATTCATTTGACTCATTTAATGAAATAGACAAAAAATATTTAGAAGAGTTTTGCAACTTTCTTTCCAAGAATATATTTCAATAAAATTTTTAGGATAGTAATTTAGATGGCGTTTGTTGTAACTGCAAGAAAATGGAGACCGCAAAAGTTCAGCGATGTTGTAGGACAGGAACATATTACTG
>JAKAKL010000054.1 GCA_021824565.1 Bacteroidota bacterium
AACTTGAAAATGCCGAACAGCTAAGACTTAATTACTGGAAAGAAAAAAATCAAGCAGCTTAATTTATGAATGATTTTTTCCACAATCTTTTTTTATTAAAAGTATCTTTTCCCTTGAAGCATTACAAAAGATAATTCATTAACCAATGGATTTTATCCATTGGTAACGATAATGAAAGACCTATATATCTTCAACGGTTTCAACCGTTTTTAATTATATTTGGAAAGCAAATATTAAACGGAGGATTCTTATGTCAGTTAGATCATACACAAAAATATGGCTTCATTTAATCTGGGGCACTCATAACCATGAGAACTATTTACCTGACCGGACGCTGCGTAAAGAGTTATCAAAATATTACTACGCATATTCTGAAGAAAAGAAAATTTATATGAAGGCAAATTATGTTAATACAGATCATGTTCATGCACTTATAGATTTACCAACAAATATCACCCTTGAAGATATATTTCATCTTTATAAAGGCAGCTCATCTAATTGGATTAATAAAAAAGTCAGTTACAAATTTAGCTGGAGTATAGGTTACGGAGCTTTTTCAGTTTCAGAATCTAACATTGACAAAGTAGTAAAATATATTATGAACCAGGAAGAGCATCATCATAAGATGAGTTTTGCGGAAGAATATGAAAAATTCTTGCAGAAACATAACGTAGTTTTAAACCGATGAATCGGTTATTAAAGACCGGAGAATACAATCATTCCAACGGATAAAATCTGTTGGTTACTGATAAAATTATTGCTTAAGTTTTTTTTTATCTCAAAACAAGATTAGAGTTATCATTGAGATTCTTTTAAAAAGCCATGATTATATCCGGAATGAATAGATATGTATTTTGGCGGATAAGCAGATAATATTAACTTTCCCTTCTCAAGGGAAATAGAATCTATCCGATTTTAATTTTGCGGTTCCTAATAATATATATCAAGCCAACTACTGTCATGATAGCTCCCCACCAAATATCAGGATGTGTATTGCTTAAAACTTTTTGTACAGGCTCAGGGTGATATAAATTATAAATGCCTGTAATAAAGATTATTATGCCCATAAAAAATAAAATAAGACCAACAAAATACCAGATCGGTTTCATTTGAACTCCTTACCAGAAATAAATATTTAGCGCTACTAAGACAATTAGAGAAAGGACTGCGTAAAACTCAGGTCTTTTGAAAAAGCTGATTTCCTTATCTATATTTTCTTTAGTAAGACCTTTCACTAACCCAACAAGTTCTTCTTTAGGTTTCTTCTTCGTAAACAGACTAATAATAATTGTAACGACAAAACAAATGAGCCACGCCCACCACGCGCGCCAGAAGTTTACCGCCATATCGCTCGAAGTATTTGAAAGCGTAATAATGCTTTTATCGATCCAGTTGAATTTATCGGCAAGGTACAGTGTAAAAGAAGAAAGCATACCGGTAATCAATCCCCAGAAAGCGCCGTTTGGAGTAATCCACACTATGAACATTCCAAGAAGCATAGTTGCAAACAGCGGCGCATTGACCCATGAAAATATAGCCTGCATATAATCCATAATGCTCGGAAAGCTCATTGCCCAGTAAGCGGTGCCAAGGCTGATGATGATACCAACAATTGTCGCAGCCCGTCCCATCCACAGTAAATGATTGTCCGAGGCATTTTTGTTAATAATGGATTTATAAATATCATACGTCCATACAGTATTGAAAGCGCTTATGTTCCCTGCCTGCCCCGCCATGAAACCGGCAAGCAGCGCGGTAACGCCAAGCCCGACTAATCCCTGCGGATAATATCTTGCAATAAGCAGAGGCAGCGCAGAATCATAATTGATATGTCCGTTATCGCTGATCAAATGGAAACCGCTTTTAGGATCGCCGGCAAGAACAATCGCAATCAGTCCCGCAAGAATAACAATGAAAGGAAGCGCCATCTTAAAGAAAGAAGCAAGTATAGGAGTCATACGAGCCGATCTTAAATCTTTGGCGGAGAACGCACGCTGCACGACGAGGAAATCCGTAGTCCAGTATCCAAAAGATAAAACGAAGCCTAAGCCAAGAACAATCCCTCCCCATGAAATCAGCATGCCGTTCTGTGCGGGGTTGCCTGAAGTAGACCATAACGTGTTAAATGCAGGAGGAATCCGTGCGAATATTTCTTTTAAGCTTCCGATCTCAACAATACCAAGTATTGAGACGAGAAATAAGCCGAACCATATTAAAAAGAATTGAATGATTTCCGTAAAGATTGCGGACATCAATCCGCTCAGCGTAACATAAGCGGCTACAGTTACCGCGGCTGCCCACATGCTTACGTGCCACGACCATCCGAGAAATGTATGAAGCACTAACGCCATCGCGTATAGATTTATTCCCGACACGAGAAGTGTCATTATCGCAAATGCTATCCCGTTTAGTACGCGTGTCTTTTCATCGAAGCGGAGCTTGAGATAACCGGGCACAGATTTGATCTTGCTGCTGTAATAAAACGGCATCATGTAAACGCCGAGAAACAGCATCGCAGGTATAGCTCCTATCCAGTAAAAATGAGCGACATACATGCCGTACTTAAAAGTATTGCCTGTCATTCCCAATATTTCCAAAGCACCGAGATTAGCCGAAAGAAACGCGAGACCAGCTACCCATGAGCTGTTCCTTCGCCCTGCGAGAAAAAAGTCTTCCTCGCTTGTGGTAAATTTCTTTAGATAAAACCCCAATCCAATAACAAAACCGAAATAGATAGCTATGATCAGCCAATCAACAAAAGACAACCCGATTGCATGCATTGTATTATCCTAAAAAAGTTTCGGCAAAACTTAGTTGTAATATGTTTTTTAGTCAAGAAGAATTTTATAAAATTTTTTGTTTGGTGAAATCCTCTGTTAACGATATTAAAAAAGATATGAGATAAATACCGGCTAATGCGTTGACAAAATAAAAGAGTTTTAAAATATTGAACTGAATAAGCTCTAACATTTCAAAACTCTATTATTAGAAAAAATTATTTCTTGCTTACAGCAGATTATTTCTCGGCGCTAAGCAGCACTTAAACACGTTGCCGCGTTAAAGTACTAATAATTTTTTTTCTAAACTACATTCAAGTATGTTCATTGCAGCGCAAAGGAAACTATTGCCAGAAGGATAAAGAAAGTATACAATATAACCCAGCCAAGCGTTACAAAGATCATAAACAAGACTATATTATAGGACGAAACAAAGTCCTTTAGTTTGTACCAAATCATATGGGACCCCGAAATGGTTTTTGATTAATTAATTAAGAACACGTTTGATATAAAACACAATATACGTACCACTTTTGAAAGTTGGATTTTTGATTGGATTTCTACACTGATATAAAAGTTATTTTGCAATGATGGGAAGCCGGCAAATTATTTTCTTCAATGTAAGAGAAGACCTCAAGTGATTTTATCTTTAAAAAGTTATAGTTAAGTTTCATCATAATTTTGAAACTTTATTCCATATTCCAAATTTCAAACAGAGTGGAGTTATTTATGAAAAAGATTTTACTTTCATTCGGCATTTCAATTATATTATTTATCAGCTATGCATCGGCAGGCATACAAGCGCGCTTCGTTCACGATCCGGACATATATAAAGATAAAATAGTATTCTCTTACGAGGGAGACCTATGGACAGTGAATTCATCGGGCGGCACTGCGGTGAGGCTTACATCTTTTCCCGGGGATGAGTTTGCTCCTAAATTTTCTCCAGATGGAAAAGAAATAGCATTCACCGGAAGCTATGATGGTTCTTATAATATTTATGTAATGCCAGTTGATGGCGGTAAGCCCGAAAGAATTACTTACAATCCCGGCGGAGCGCAAACCATCTGCTGGACGCCGGATGGAAAGAGAGTCGTCTTCCGATCGTACTTTGAAAATTTTATTATGCGCGATCCCAATCTTTATTTTGTAAATAAGGACGGCTCCGCGCCGGACCGCTTCCCGATTGACCGCGGCGTAAGATGCAGTTTTTCAGCAGACGGATCAAAAATTCTTTACGTCCGGAAAGGTCTCGAAGAATACAACTGGAAAAGATACAAAGGCGGATGGTACACAGACATCTGGATGTATGATTTTAAAGAGAACAAGTTCACTCCAATTACAGACTACCTCGGGAAGAATGCTTATCCAATGTGGATTGGAAACTATATGTACTTTGTTTCCGATAGAGGAAACGGAATTGCAAATATCTTCAAAGAAAATCTTGATACAAAAGAGATTACTCAGGTTACTAATTATGCCGACGTTGACGTAATGTATCCTTCAAACGATAAAGACCAGATTGTTTATCTGCACGACGGCTATCTTTATGTCCTGGATACGAAGACAGATCAATCGAAAAAAATCGATGTGGAAGCCGCATCAGATCAATGGGCTTTAAGAGACCGCGTGATTAACCCAAAGGATTATATCCATTCTACAAATATTTCCAACGACGGCAAGACTGTGGCGCTCGAAGCTCGCGGAGATATTTTTACAATCCCAACCGGAAAAGGCAATACATTAAATTTAAGCAACACACCGGGCACGAGAGAAATGTATCCCCAAATTTCCCCCGATGGAAAATGGGTCGCTTTCTTTTCAGATAAGTCCGGAGAATATGAATTATATATTCAAAGCATAAACGGCGGCGAGTGGAAACAATTAACAACTTCGCTGGATAGGACTGATTATCATTTGCTGTGGTCGCCGGATGGAAAGAAAATTTTGTTCGGCAACAAGCAGTTCGCAATCTATTATGTCGATGTGGATACTAAGAAACTTGTTAAAGTCGATTCATCAAACCAGATGAAGAATGACGAGTTCTACTGGGAAATAAGCGATTACAACTGGTCGCCGGACAGCAAATGGATTTGCTACAGCTTCGTACAGTACAACCGCAACAGTGAGATATTTCTGTACAGCCTGGATCAGCATAAGAGATTCGCTTTAACAGATGACTTCTTCGATAACATAAATCCTACTTTCGATGCTGACGGAAAATATCTATATTATTTATCCAGCAGGAACTTTGATGTACAAATGGACTTTTATGAAGATGATCATGTTATAGACAGACCGCAGCAGGTAATGGCTGTGCAGCTTCAGGCGGGAGAAAAGCCTCCGTTTGACGAAGCTGCCATGAAGGACGAACCGAAAGAATCCAAGAGCTTTAGAATAGACATTGACGGAATAAAGGACAGAACGTATCCGCTTCCGGTTGAATCGGGAAATTATTTTTATCTCAAAGCAGGCGATGGTAAAGTCGCATGGTGCTCCGTTCCTAAGTTTACCGAAGACGAATACAGCGAAATATTCAAGCCCGGCGGAGAGACAAAGTGGGCTCTTCACATTTTCGATATGAAAGATAAGAAGGAAATTACTCTTGACGATAAAATTAAAGACTACAATGTTTCAACCAACGGCAAAGAATTACTTACGCAAAGGAATGATGATATATTTACGACATCAATGGATGACGCTTATAAGACAAAAAGCGCCGGTGAGAAATTAAATCTTGATGGAATGAAGTATACTGTGGATGATCAAAAAGAATGGACGCAAATATTTAACGATACATGGAGATGGTACCGCGACTTTTTCTTCGATCCGAATATGTTCAATCTTGATTGGAAAGCAATCGGAGAAAAGTACCGGGCTGACATTCCATACTTAACTTCGAGAAATGATTTGAACTGGCTAATGCTTCAGCTCGTCGGCGAACTGAGCGTCTCGCATACATATATTTACGGCGGAGACATGGGACCCGAGACAACTCCGAAATCTCCGGTTTATACAGGCTGGCTTGGCTGCGATTTTGTTAAAGATGGAAATGCACCGTTCTATAAGTTCGGGAAAATATATGGACCAACTGAATATAACCTTGATCTAAAGTCTCCTTTAGTACGTCCTGACATTGACGTAAAAGAAGGAGATTACTTAATTGCAATCAACGGCAAAGAGATCAAGGTGCCGGACGATTATTTCAAATATCTGCAGGTGACGAAAGGAGAGAAAGTTTCGGTAACCGTTAATGATAAGCCTTCAGCGGAAGGAGCAAGGACTTATGAAGTTGAGCCTATAAGAAATAATCAGCAGCTAAGATATTTTGCATGGCTTACGCATAACATTCACAAAGTACTGAAGGAAACAAACGGAGAAGTCGGCTACATGCACATTAACGCAATGAACGCGCCCGGCGTTGGCGAGTTTGATAAATTCTGGAGAGCGTTCAGGTATAAGGAAGGAATTATAATTGACATGAGAAGGAACTCCGGCGGGTGGACGGAATATTTTCTGATTGATAAACTCGCAAGAAAGATGGCGGCATATAACGTCCTGCACAATATGGTTCCGTTCAGGTACCCGGGAAGCACGTCAACAGCGCAGTACGTTGTTATCTCAAACGAGTATAACGGCTCCGACGGCGAAGCATTCATTGAAGACTTCAGAGCTAACCATCTCGGCAAGGTTGTCGGAACGAGATCGTGGGGCGGATTAACTGGAATACTGAACACGCAGACTACAATCGACAACGGGAAAGTTGAGCAGTCAAATAACGGTTTCTTCGGAAGAGAAGGAAAATGGTGGATTGAAAACCACGGCGCCGATCCTGACGTAGACGTTGACAACGACCCCGCATCAGTAATGGCTGGAAAGGATCCGCAGCTCGATGCCGCAATCAAAACAGTAATGCAAGAGATAAAGGAACATCCTTTTACTTTTCCAAAACAGCCTCCCTATCCCGACAAGAAAAAGTAGGAACATTTAAAGCCCCGCACGCCGGGGCTTCTTTATAAAAGATGAATAATTTTTTTAATGTCGTCTTATTTAGTTAATTTCGCGTCGTAAATATTTTTAATAACTAAAGCATCGATTTAAAATCTTAGAAAGAACCGTCTCAAGCTATGGATGAGAATTACCTTGAACAATTATTAACCGTGAAAGATTCCGGGATACATGGAAAGGGATTATTTTCCACAATAAATATTTCCGAGGGAGATAAAATTCTCGTTATAAACGGAGAAATAATTTCGGAAGACGAATGTATTAAACGCGAGAACGAAGGCAACGTATATATTTTCTGGAACGAAGACAGCTACATTGACACTTCGATGACCGACAAGATAAAATATATAAATCATAATTGCGATTTTAACTGCGACGTTGTTGACGATGCAAACAATAATCTTATTTTAATCGCATACAGAGATATTAATGCGGGAGAAGAACTGACGATTGATTACGGCTACGATGAAATATACGAGCACTGCCATTGCAAGAACTGCGCTGAGGCTTGATCTCTTTTTACTATTTTAATTTCTTCGAACATTAATTGGCGGCTGCCGGCGTTTATCGCTTTAACTGCTTGCGCGTAGATACAAATTTATTTTCCAATTTAGCTATTTTTAAGCAGGTTTTGTTTTAGTAATGTAAAGGTTTACATATTTCTTTCCATAATGTTATTACAGTGAAGCAGTAATACTAATTTATTCAGCCAGCTATCAGTTTACAATGTACAAGAGCAGATTTAGATGGGAGCAAGTATGCTGCCGGGAAAGTTCAAGCAAAATTTTTAATAAAAAAATATTAAGCAAATAAATTCGGACTCATAATGAAAATATTCAAGAATAGTTCAGCAATGGTTATCGCAGTATCGATAGTTATCGTGCTAATATTATTCTTCAATCTTGTAATGAATATGCACCCGGTACTTTATGTCTTCACGTATCTGGAAGACAAGAGATATTTTTGGACGATCCCTTTGGCTGTGTCTTTTATATTCGGCTTTTGGCTCTTTAATAAGAGCATGCGGAAAAAGATCGTCAACGAAAGAATAGAAATTTATACGGCGACCATAAGAACCATCCAGGATATCCTGCAGAACTCAGCTTCTTCGATGCAATTGCTGGTGCTGGATATGAAGGACGCTAACGTACATGATGAAATAATCGTAAAAGCGGAAAAAAATATAGATGAATTAAAAGCGGTGATTAAAACTTTGTCGGAAGTAGACCCGGAAACAATTCAATTAAAGGAAGTAAACCAAAATCTTTCCATTATTAAAATGAACGAGTAATCTTCCCGCAAATTACAGAAGCACTTTCCCTATTTTAATAATAAGTAACATTTATTAATGAACCCACATCAGGCGAATTATCAAGGTGATATGTTTTTGCAATCTGCTGCTTAACATATACAATCTTTTGCTGCGCGGAGACTAAAACATTATTCCCGGAACTATTGTTGACAATGTAAAATCCCAGGTTGCGCGCCTTGCTGCCGGAACTTCCCGACGACGAGCCGGAAGCGCTATATTTTTTTGACTTAGCGGAATTCTTTTTATCGTAAGAAGAATTTATTTCATTAAAAGACGGAGCCGCGGGCAAAAGATTAGAAGCTGGAACGCTCTGCTGAAATCTTAAATTGAACGAAGTAAAATCCTGCTGCGTGTCGGGCTTTTCGGATACCTCCGCGTTCTTATTGTCCTGCGAAGAATACTGCGCAGAAGCGCTGCTGCTCTGCGATGTAACCTCGGGTATATTTTGTATCTTAGTTTGTTTCGCCGTAGATTGAACTGCGGCTACGTAATATGGGTTATTGGCTATTGGATCCATAGTTCATAATTCTCGATGCAACAATAATAATGTTCCTACCATTTGTCAAATTTAAAAATCTTACCGGCAAAGCGTGAAAAGACAACGGACGGGAAATAAATTTTTAGTATTTTCTCTCTGAACTGAAATCATAATTATTTTATCCGGTTATGCGAATTGAATTTAATTCTATAAACTGTTGAAACAATTGAATGATTAAAATTTTTTATCAGTAACATGGCGATTAACCTGCCCGATGGCAAGGCGGGTCACGGTGATAATAATAGGACAATACTTATTGGAACCGTTTCAACTGTCCGGCTTTTTTAGAATGAACGGTTTATTAACAAATCCCAACAACAGTTTATTTTATTTTTTTATATAAAAAAATTTTTAACCGTTTGAAAGTTCTATCCGCTCTTTGCAATTTGGTTCAGCGTTGTTCTTTTTAGTAATCCATGTTTAGGATAATTATTTTTATGATGGAATAATTATTCTGCCCTAAGGAAAAGCTATTTTTTATAAAGAAAAAATAATTTTACTCGAAGGAAAAATTGTTTTTCATGCGGGAAAGATTATTTTGCCAAACTGAAAAACCATTTTGCCCGAAGGAAAAAGTAATTTACCCGAAGGAAAAGGCAATTTGCCTTAAGAAAAAAATGATTTGCCCAAAGGAAAATATCTTTTGCCCGAAGGAAAAAGTGTTTTGCCCAAGGTAAAAATGTTTTGCCCGAAGGAAAATATCTTTTGCCCAAAGGAAAAAGTGTTTTGCCCGAAGGAAAATGCCTTTTGCCCGAAGGAAAAAGTGTTTTGCCCAAAGGAAAAAGTGTTTTGCCTTAAGGAAAATGTCTTTTGCCCAAGGTAAAAAGTGTTAATTTTGCACAAAAACGAATAATTAAAGAGAAATATGAAAAATTTCAGCATAATACTTTTTGAAGAATACGAGCCGCTTGATGTTTTTGGTCCGGTGGAGGTAATTGGCAAACTTGAAGATAAATATCAATTAGAATTCTTCTCCCAAAACGGCGGGATCGTAAGCTGCTCAATGAATATCAAAATTGAAACTCTCCCCTTTTCTAAAATGCCTGACGGCGGAGTGATTTTAATCCCCGGCGGTATGGGAACGCGGAGGGAAATTAACAATGAATCTCTGATCAATTTTCTAAATGATAAAGCCTCAAAAGCAGAATACGTCTTAACTGTCTGCACCGGTTCGGTCCTTCTCGCCAAGACCAACCTTATCAACTCGCGCAAAGCGACGTCTAACAAATTGGCTTTTGATTGGGTCGCCGCACAGAATGAAAAAGTCAACTGGACACGGAAAGCGCGATGGGTGCACGATGGAAAATTTTATACTTCTTCCGGGATCTCCGCCGGCATTGATATGACGATAGGATTCGTCAGCGATACCGAAGGAAAAGACACTGCGCTAAAGATAGCGAGAAGGCTTGAGTATGTCTGGAACGAGGATAATGAAAATGATCCTTTTTGTTAATTAGAATTACCAACAATGAATCAATCGCAAATACCTTTAGTCAGATTAATTAATCAGCGCATCGCGGGAGCTAAGCATAAAAGCGTAAGCGATGTTGTTTCTTACATGGGAGCGATGCAGGCTCAGGATTTTAACATGGCTAAATGGGCTGCCGGCTTGCGCGCGAATAAATCAAGCGAGAAAGACGTTGAAGCCGCGATAGACAATGCGGAAATGATACGGACTCATTTGCTAAGACCTACATGGCATTTTGTATCCCCAAAGGATATTTACTGGATGCTCGATCTAACGGCGGGCAAGATCATATCATCTTTCAATTCACGTCATAACGCGATGGGATTGACGAAGAGCGTGCTGAATAAAGGATGCAGAGTAATAGAAAAAGCATTAGCCGGAGGAAATCATTTAACGCGTGAAGAATTAATAAGCGAGTTGAAGAAAGCAAAGATAGCGATCTTTGAAAACCGCGCGTCGCACATATTCGGCTGGGCTGAATATCATGGAATCGCTTGCAGCGGCAGAATAAAAAACGGCAAGCCGACTTTTGCCCTTCTCGAAGAAAGAGTTCCGCATAAAAATATTCTGATGAAGGAAGAATCACTTGCAATGCTTGCGAAAAAATATTTTGAAAGCCGCGGTCCGGCGACTCTTGACGATTTTTCATGGTGGTCCGGGCTTACGATCAAGGATTGCCGGCAGGCTGCCGAGCTTATCAAAGCGGATTTTATTTCCGAAAAGATCGGCGGACAAAATTATCTTTATAGCAACTCATTTTCCGTAAGTAAAACGGATGATGATTCTGTTTTCCTTCTGCCTGCCTTTGATGAATTCTTAATTTCATATAAGGACCGCAGCGCTTCCCTGCCGCGCGAGCAATATCAAAAGTCGATCAGCAATAACGGCATCTTTAGACCGATGATCGTCGCGAACGGACGAATAATAGGCGTGTGGAAATTTGTCAATCAGAAAGGAAGAAAGATTATTGAGACAGATTATTTTAACGCTCCGGGCAAATCAATAAAAAATTTAGTCGCGAAAGAAGTACATAAGCTGGAAGAGTTTCTGGATCAGAAGATAGAAATCATTTGATACGATTTTATTTTCTCTTTTAATATCTAAAAAATCGCAGCCGCTTACGTGCATGATTTAAAAGCCGCCAGATAATCGTCAATATATTTTTCAAACGACTTTCTTTTGTACTGCATAATGTACCGCGGATGATCGAGCAGAATTATCTTATCAAAAAATTTATTCTCATCATTTATTTTCTTCAAATAGATCCCATTCTTTCTGCCAAGACAGATAACAAAATCTTTTGACGCACCGAAATCCATTTGCGCTTTTATCGATCTTATAATTTCCGGCTTCAGCGCGGCAAACAATCTTTGATCGTCATAATAATTATAATTCAGTCCGTCTTTGATCAAAGCAAGCGGGTAAAGAGCGCTTATAAAAAATTTTGAATAAAAGTCTTTTACGCTTCCGAAGGCGGCAATAAAGGAATAAATAAAGTCGCTCGATAATTCCCTCTTTTTATCGAAGCTGTTTTGAATGCCGCAGTATTTTTCCAGCGCAACCGGATCGGTAAATGAAACGCCGGTAATCCCTCCGCCGAATCTTCCCGGGTTTATTCCAAGCGCTAATGTCCTTTTATTGTCGTCGTTAAAATATTTTTTATAAAATTCTTTTACGATCTCTTTCACTTCGCCATTTGCGTACGGATTCATCAGCCGGATGTTTTTGGGAAGCCTTTTCGCGGCGGTAAAGTTCAAAAAGAAATCAGCGGCTCTTCCGCCGAAAGTGGAAGCCGGAATATTCATCTTATTCTCCTTGTTGCCGGAAGAGCTATTGTACTTAGCTTTCATGAAAAATATTTTCTACCTGCAAAAAATCTACTGAGCCGGGCTTGCTATGCCGGGCATTTCGCTTTCTTCGCCTGCGGCGGGCGTTTCATCCGCTGCCGCTTTAATAATTTTAGGATTTAAATCGTAGTAAGAAAGCTCGCTGCCGAGGAACCATATTTTTACCAGCGTCCTGAGCCATATCAAGATTTGCTGTACTAAAAACATCATCAGCACAGTTAATGCGGACGACATGCCGATTGAATTCTCAAGCACAAAATACAAAAAGAAAAATAGAACAAGCGCGGCAAGTACTAAAACATATAATATGTATGCTCCGAAGAAATGTCTGAACACAAATTTTATCGACAGCCAGATCGACTTAATAACTTTCTTCGACTCAGTCCTATATAAAATAATTTTTGCATAATCTGCTATGGCGAGAAACACTATCAACAGCAAAGCAAAGATAATCGCGCCGGTCAGAAAGATATAAAAGAGCGCGGTTTCATTCTGCCCGCTTTCATACATCAAAGCTATCACGGCGCTGATAATCATAACGGCGGCGGCTGTCAAAATGAAATAGATAAAAATCATATAAACGGCGAGCCGCAGGAATCTGAAGAAATAAACTCCGCATCCTTCGAGAAAATTCTTTACGCTAAATTTATTTTCCGGGCTGCTGATTACATTCAACACGCCGCCGGCAAAAAACACGGAGAATACCAGATAAAAAATTCCCATCCACACAGCGGCGCCGAAGAAAGGATTTAAAGCCTTGCCCGACGTTCTCATAAAATCAGAGAATACGGTGTAATCAAAATGTTTAAACAATAATTCCGGCGCCATCGAGCTGCCGATTTGATTCCTTAGTACCGAATGAAACGGTATAGCTAATATCAGAGCGAACAGAAGTGTAACGGCATAAATTAAGGTCGTCATCTTTTTTGACTTCGCCGCTGTAATAAATCCTGCTGAAAATGCTTTTGTAAATTTCATTTTTTATTCTCCGTAATTTTAGAATAATGATCCGAACGTCATCATAATATTTTCCACCCAGAATATGAACTTCGTAAAATACTTATTCGCCGCGGATGACTGCGGCTGTGTCGTAAAGCTGTTGTTAATTAAATTGACATCCATAGGAATTTTATTATACGGATCGACTTTCGCCCAGACAACCTTTTCAGGTCTGTCATAAATAAAATCATGAACGCGGTCTTTGCCGTCCCAGTGCTCTAATATTTCTTTCCCGTTGTCGAAATGGACGAGTATTTCCTCCGGTACTATTACACCGCCAAGCCTCTCCACAACAACCTTCGATTCATAAACAGGTTTACCTGTTTCTTTCTTAAACCTGTAATATTTATTCACGCCCGCGCTGTCGTATATTCCGTGCGGCTCATCTACTTTGCTTAAAGAAATATTTGCCAGCTTGTAATCGCAAATATCAGTTCCGTAAAGCACTTCATTAAAAAACCAATCCATATTATCGCCGAATTTATTGCCGAGCTTTTCTTTTACGACTTCATTAACCACATCAATAAAATCCTTGCCGCATGGATGTTTAAATTTCCATTTCTCAAAATACGTCTGCATTACGTCATCCATAACTTTCTGCCCGAGCAGTCCTTCGAGAGTAAACATCCATGTAGAAGTTTTAAAGTAAGTTATCGAGCCGTAATCGTTATGAGTATATTGCCACGAGTACTGGAAGTCCGGCGATATTTTTGGATCGTTCATGCCGGCGTATCCTTCTCTTCCCATTTCAAAGTCGCCCATATGGAAGCCGGCTACATCAAAGAAAGAATTTTTCGCTCCGTAATAGTTATCCATGATCCTGTCTTCGTAATAAGTATTGAATCCTTCGTCCATCCACGCTTCTTCAAACTCATTAGTCGCGAGCATTCCCATAAAATAATTATGCCCGAACTCATGAACCACAGTGCTCTCCGTCAGTCTTACTCCTTGAGGCAGTCCCCATAAACTTCCGGCGGTAAAAAACGTTGGATACTCCATTCCCCCCGATCCCATGGCATTAATAGGCGGATCGACTATCGTAAGATTTGGATAAGGATATTTGCCGAGGTATTTATTAAAATATTTTAGAGCATAAATAACAGATTGAATATGTCTGCCTGCAAGATAAAAATGTTCCGGCTGAAGCAGCACTCTTATTTTCACATTGCGCCAGGCTGCTTCTGCAACTTTAAACTTGGGCGAAGCTGTCCATGCGAAATCAATAACGTCTTCGGCATGATAAAATAATGTTTTTGTGCCGTCATTATTTTTAACTTCATTTTGTAAAACGCCGACTGCACCGACAACATAGTTTTTAGGCACATTGATATGAACATTATAAACTCCGAAGTCAGCATAGAACTCGGAGTTTGCATGATATTGATGGCAGTTCCACTGACCCTTTACAGCGTAGCGTTCGCCCGCTTTTTCATAAACGCCGATCTTTGGAAACCACTGCCCGACGAGGAAATAATTATCGCTGAATCCGCTTCTTGCAAAAACTTTAGGAAGCTTAGTTTCAAAATTAATTTGGAGAGTAATAGTTTGTCCCGGCATAACCGGCTTTGAAAGCGGCACGCTTATAACAGTTTGATCATCTTTGTTATTGTCGTCCGGCTGAATAAACTTAATTTTATTTGTCAGATCTTCTCCATCTTTTATTTTCATAGAAAGAATTTTTTCCCAGCCCCAGTTTATGTCTCTGCTTACGTCGAACTTGTCCCCTCTAAGCTGTCCGCCGGATTCCTTAATAAAAGTAGAGTTGGTATTCTTAAAAGCGTTCATGTAGAGGTGGAATTCAAGCTCGCTGATTTTATCCTGCGAAGAATTTTTCCAGTAAAGCGTTTCAGAGCCGCTAACTATTTTTTTTACCGGATCAAGCTTTACGTTCATATCGTAGCTTGCAATCCTGTCGCTTAACGGCTGCGGGAAAATTGTCTGCTGGGGAAATGTTTTAAGATAGAAAGAAGAAACAAAAAAAGAGAAAAGTAAAAAATAAAAATGAGCAGTTCCGTATTTGATAGCTTTCATAATCAATTCCTTTTATGTTTTTGATTAGCTGCAATATTCTCGTACAAATAAGGATAGTAAAAAAAAGAATTTATACTTATGAAAAAATTAAGAAAATAAAATTTATTAGCAAAGGAAGATGTGAAAATAATTTTTGTTTTTTAAATAATGAAGGCAGCATCAGCCTGGTCTTTGATCTATCAAATCAGAATTTCATTTTGGATAACCGGAGTTATTCTGAAGATTATAATCCAAACGCCGATAGATTTCCGGATTCATCAGTTATATATAAAACTCCGTTGCACACTATCGGGCTTTCCCAATGAATGCCGCCGATATTTTTACCGCTCCACAATAATCTTCCAGATGCAGGATCAAGCGCGCGGATATTTCCGCTGACAGCGCAGTATAAAATTCCGTTCGCTATTATCGGCGAGCTGCTTCCTTCGGATTGTTTCCATTCAAGATGCAGATATGGCATACCGGAATTATCAACATATAATTTAAATGCAGAAAGACCATTATAAGTTCCGATAAATACCCACGATGTTTTATCTTTCTTATTTACCCATACAGCCGGCGTAGTAAAAACCATATCGCCGGAAGGTACCTTAATATTTTTCCCGATTTCTCCTCCGGTATTCCCCGGTGAGTCGTGTCCGCTAAGGTCGGCAAGATTTATTAGTCGTATAACTTTATCCTTACCCGATTGCACAGCAAGCTCTTTTATTTTACAATTCGCGGGAACCGGAATTATTGCAGGCGCAGTGCTTCCAAGGTCAAGGTCTCTTCTATCAAGCTCTGTAAAATTATTTGGAGTGTAGCTGTCGATCGGGTTCCCGTTTATTCCGGTTCCATCCGGATTGATTGCTAAAACAGCATCTCCCCAGTCATGATCGCGCGGATCAAACGGACCATTACCGGTAGAAAAATAAATTCTATTCAAAGCCGCATCGTAGACAACCCCATCTCTCGCCCATACTGCGCTTTGAACAGCAGAGCAGTCCGGCTCTCCGGGCCGCTCGACAAAATGCACACTTACATTGCTTCCGTTTGCGTTAAAAACTTTCTGCTTTCCATTGGAAAGATTTATTGTCGTTACATGCCCTTGATAATCTCCCCTGTCGCCTAAGTAACCACCGTTCGCAACATAAAGATACGATGTCCCGTTTTTCGCAGTTGCGATTGCAAGCGCCGATGAACCTTTTTCATTGAACGGCTTTAAAGTGCACAGCTCCGGAAAGCCGCCGCTTTTTATTTCCTCGCCGTCTTCAACTTTATATTTATGAACATAGCCGTCGAGACCGTAGCTGTATACGAATTTTAAATTAGGATCAATTGCAGGAGAAGAAGTGGTGTAGGTCGGACTGCTTCCATTATTGATTGTGTATTGCCCCGTTCCGTATTGATGGGACCAGATAATATTTCCGTTCGCGGCATTGACCGCAATTATGTGCCCGTCTTTCGTTGTTACAAAAAGTAAATTTATTCTGCCGTACATTGTTTTCACATTGCTTAAATATGCCGGCGCGCCGTCTGCAATTGACGGCAGCGAGATCTTAAATAACTGATGCAGCCGGTTTACATTCTGAAAATTAATTTTTCTTTCTCTTGCATTATTCCCGCTGTGCTGCGGATCGAAATTGAATTGAAGCCAGTTATAATCTTTTTCTGAGTAGATTCCGGGATGAGAATTTTTTCTATCATTTACTTTTCTTCCCTGCTGAGCGCGGCTAAAAGTTATGGGAATTATGATGATGCAAAAAATCATAAAAGTATTTATACAAACTTTTATTTTCAAAAAATTTGTTCTCATACACCGGACTTTCATTTCCTTTATACCTCTACCTATACCTTTACCTCTACCACTACCTTTCATCTTTTTCATATTTCCTCCTGACTCTGAACAATCAATTTTCATTTCTATCTTCATCAACTCTTTAATATTTTTTTTAAGACACGCACTCCGGCTTTTAATTTATCTTGATTGAACGCTGTATATCCCATAACTAATCCGGGCTTTCTTTTAAATTTTAAAACATATTCAGACAATGGGTAAACTATCAGATCATTTTCCTTAGCTAACTGCGAAACTTTTTTATCGTTGAATCTCTCCGGCAGGAAGGCGACAATATGCATACCGGCGCCCGACGGTTTTACATCTAATATACTTCCTAATTCACTTTGCAGCTCGTTGACTAAAAATTCCTGACGTTCTTTATAAAGCATTCTCATTTTTCTGATATGTTTTGTAAAATGACCTTCATCAATAAACTTTGTCAAGACAAGCTGCTCGAGTATGGGACTTTGCCTGTCGATAATAGATTTTGCCACAGCAAACGGGTTCACCATTTCTAAAGATGGGAGCACAAGATAACCCAGGCGCAGTCCCGGGAACAGCACTTTGCTAAACGTTCCTATATAAATCACCCTGCCGAATTTATCCATTCCCTGCAAAGATGGAAGCGGGCTTCCGGTATATCTGAACTCGCTGTCGTAATCATCCTCGATTATCCATGCGTCGTTCTTATTGGCATATTCCAGCAGGTGCAGTCTTCTCGAAATGCTCATCGTCGAGCCAAGCGGAAATTGATGCGACGGAGTTGTATAAATAAAATCCGGCTTACGGTAATGCTTCTCCGCATATTCTACACTGATTCCTTCATCATCTACCGGCACGGGAAAAATTCTTGAGCTCGCCGTCAGCACCGAAGCCCTCGTACCGAAATAGCATGGGTCTTCAAGCAAAACATTATTCTGCTCTTTTAATAAAACCCTGCTTATTAAATCAAGCCCTTGCTGTGATCCGTTTATAATTATTATCTGCTCCGGCGAACAATTTACCGCTCTGTACGACTGCAGGTAGTTTGCAATAGCTTCTTTCAGCGGCTCATAACCGGTGGACTTTTTATAACCGAACTGAAGCTGAGGCAGATACATTCCGTTTTTATTAATTATCTTCAGCCAGGTATTGAATGGAAAATCCTCAAGCGACGGCAGCCCGTTCTGGAACGGAACAATTTTATCTTCCGATATATTGCGCAAAAGTAAATCGAATGATCCAAGGCTCTTATCTATCTTGAACTGAGTTTGCCTGCTTTTGATCTTTTGTGCCGGCTGCGTTTTTCTGCCGGACAAAAACTTATCCGGTATTTCCTTCGTTATGTAAGTTCCCGCCCCTATCCTGCCGGATATATATCCTTCGATCATCAATTGCTCAAACGCCTGGACCACAGTGTTCCTCGATATTTTCAGCTCGCTTGAAAATGTTCTTGTGCCGGGCAGCTTCTGTCCTCCTTTAAATCTTCCTGACAATATCGCTTCTCTGATCAAAGTATAAAGCTGCTTATACATCGGCGTATCGGAGCTGCTATCCAGGTGTATACTTACTAATGGTAATTCTTCTATCTGCTTCGGCATTTTTATTCTGATTGACAGGTCGTGAACAAAATTTTAATTATATTCGGTCGGCATTTTAAGTACGAATAAACTTATGCGGTGTGCTTTGAGCAACTATTTTAAGTGGCACTATCATTTTCAAAAATAATGGCTCTTTTGTAAAGTCCCTTCACTTGCTATTTTTGATCGGTAAAGAAATAATTTATGTTCTGCTGCCGCCCTTTGATAAAGATTTTTTTTAAGCGAATAATAAGACAAGGAGTAAATCAGTGAAGTTAAAACATTGGATAGTTTTTATTTTGCTTGGCGCGATATGGAGCTCTTCTTTTATGTGGATCAAAATAGCGATCCGCGAAGTTAGCCCTTCCATGCTTGTTGCCATCCGTGTTTCTCTCGGGTTCCTTTTCGGACTGGTTGTAATATTTATTCAGCGCATTAAACTGCCCCGCACTTTAAAAGAATGGACTCCGCTCATTATACTCGGCGTTACAAATTTTGCAGCTCCGTTCTATTTAATTTCCTGGGGCGAAAAATCCGTCGACTCTTCAGTTGCGGCCATTCTCGATGCGACAGTTCCTCTCTTCACCATCTTCATTGCTCATTACTATTTGAAAGACGACAGGATGACCTTTCAGAAAGTTTTGGGCTTGCTGGTGGGATTCGCAGGCGTTATAGTTCTGCTGAGCAAAGATATTGGCGCTTCTGTAAGCACATTTTCAGGTCAGGCAGCGGTTGTACTTGCTTCTATCTTCTATGCTGTAAGCGCAGTCTATATTAGAAAGACGACTGAGAATATACACGGCGTTCTTCGCAGCACTATCCCGATGTTCACTGCATCTATCATTATGTGGGTTGCAGTTCTAACCACAGAGAACCATGTTGTAATGCCGGCTCTGCAATTGACGTGGATTGCTCTGTTCTTTCTTGGAATAATAGGCTCCGGTCTCGCATTTATTATGGCGTTCTATTTAATTCACGAGATCGGTCCTACAAAATTAACCATGGTATCTTACATTTTTCCTCTCGGCGGAGTAATTCTTGGGGTAGTTTTTCTTAACGAGAAGATTACATGGCAGCTTATTACCGGAGGTGTACTGATACTTGCTAGCTTGTTTGTCGTTAATATGAAAGCTGCGGCAGATAAATCTCTAAACAAAATCGAAACAGAATTGGAATAATTTAACTAACAAAGAATGTAATATGAAAACTATACCATCTACCAGAAGAACTAAAGTTAACCGTCTTCCTAAGAGAGCTTCTTATGACAGAAAAACTATTTATAAAATCCTTGATTCATCTTTCGTCTGTAATATCGGATTCAATATCGAAGGTCAGGTTTATATTACCCCTACTGCTTTCGGCAGGAAGGATGATAAAGTTTATTTCCACGGCTCAAATAAAAGCAGGATGCTGCAATCTATTAAAGAGGGAAAAGACATTTGCATTTCGGTTACTCTTGTCGACGGTATTGTCCTCGCCAGGTCAGCTTTCCATCATTCGATAAATTACAGGTCGGTAATAATTTTCGGCAAGCCTGAAGAAATCAAAGACGCAGATGAAAAGAGCCGCACTCTCGAAATAATAATGCATCAAATTCTTCCCGGAAGATGGGACGACGTTAGAAAGCCTTCCGGCAAAGAGCTTGATATAACTTCTGTCTTTTCTCTTAAAATAAACGAAGCTTCTGCAAAGATCAGAACGGGCATGCCCGCGGATGATAAGGAGGATTTGAATCTCAATATGTGGTCAGGTATAATCCCGCTGAATATTACCGCTGCAAAGCCTGTCAATAACATTGATTTAAAAGATAATATCCCGCTGCCGGACTATGTTAAAAAGTATTGTTCATGCATGAATGAAAATAAATTATCAATTTAATTTTAAGGAGCAAGTATGTTAGATAAAAGAATAATAATTAAAGAAGTATCGCCGGGCGGCTACAAAGCCATGCTGGCTCTGGAAAATTATATTGGCTCGGTAAAGCTTAAGCCCATTTATAGAGAGCTGATAAAAATTAGAGCTTCACAAATCAATGGCTGCGCATACTGTATTGATATGCACTCTAAAGATGCGAGAGACCTCGGCTTTTCAGAACGTAAGCTGTATGCGGTCAGCGCGTGGCGTGAGTCTTCTTTTTTTAATGACGAGGAGCGCGCTCTTCTTGCCGCTACCGAAGAGATAACAAATATTTCTGTCAAAGGCTTGTCAGAAGAGACGTATAAAAATCTTACGCACTATTTCGATGATCAATCTATTGCAGAACTGATTATGATTAACGTAACTATTAACGCATGGAACCGCATTGCCGTCAGCACTCATACGCCCTATGATGATCATGCTTCATAATTTTTATAATACGAAGGAAATAATTAATGGATAAGCGGCATCAATATAATTTAAAGCTTAAATGGACAGGCAGCAATGGCAGCGGCACATCTTCTTACACTGCTTACGAGCGAAGCCATTCTATCATAAAAGAAAATAAGCAAGATATTCTTTGCTCTTCCGATCCGGTATTCCGCGGGGACAAAACAAAGTATAATCCCGAAGAGCTTTTCATTGCGGCTATTAGCTCATGCCACATGCTGTGGTATTTACATCTATGCGCTGATAACGGAATAGTTGTTACGGATTACTCGGACGATCCTGTTGGAAACCTTCTTGAATCCCAGGACGGCAGCGGTCATTTTACTGACGTAACACTTTACCCGGTGGTTACAGTCAAGCAAAAGTCTATGATAGAAAAAGCTAATGCATTACATGAAAAAGCTAACGAACTTTGCTTTATCGCAAATTCATGCAACTTTAAAATTCATCATAAGCCAGCATGCAAGTCTGAAGATGAATCTTAATTGTCAAAATATAATGAACAAGAAAATGTTAGAGGTATTATATGCAGAAAATAATTGAAGAGACAAACGCAGTTACTTGGTTTGAGATTCCGGTTATCGATACGTCCCGAGCAAAAAAGTTTTATGAAACAATTCTTGATATGGTAATGCAAACACAGTACATGGAAGAAACAAAAGAAGAAGTAACGTTTTTTCCTTTTACTCCTAATATCCCTCGCGCTACTTCAGGCAGAGTATCCGGTGTGCTGGTAAAGAATGAAAGAGTAAGACCGTCCGGCACCGGAATAACTGTTTATCTTAATGCTAATCCTAAGATAAAGACTGTACTTGATAAGATAGAGCATGCCGGAGGAAAAATAATTATGCCCGATAAAAAAATTGCAGTTGGTCATGTGGCAATCTTTATTGATACTGAAGGCAATCGTGTTGGCTTGTATTCTGAAAATTGATCTCTCTTTTTAACAGCCTTCAATGCGACTGGAACAGACGTTGAAGGTTGTTTTATTATTTTCCCTTTATTCTGCTTATCATTTTACTTTTTCCTCTAATTTCTTAAACACCTCTGTCATAGCGAGAGTATCCATCTTACAGTACGCTGTCAAGTTTTCTCTAATCTCTTTGATCTTGAAGAAGTCCGTTTCATAATACAGACTTTCAAACGCAATTGACGCTGTGCCGCCTTCTTTTATTTTAAGCTCGTCGTAATTCATTTTCGGAACCAATGCAGGAAGGACGTATTTGATTGAATAAGAACCTCTCATCTCAGGCGTGTAGAAATACTTTTTCTGGAAAGGGAGCATAAGATCAGCTACCCTGCTTATTCTCTCAATTATTGCTTCTGAAAATTCAGGGAAGTCTCTTGCAATTTCATTTAACCTTGAAACCTCGAAAGATTTATTATACACAAGTATGGTCCCCCCTCTTTCAGTATCATGCAAAAGCCTGGATATAAATGCCTTTCTTGGATCGCCAATTGCCTCAGCAAGAAATTCATAATGTTCAAGTTCCGAAACTTTGCTCTTCAGATAATGAAGTGAATATTGAAATGGAATCTGCTGGTAAGGCCTTGAATTATCAAACATAGGAACCGCCGTCATGAATGTTTCAAAATCCATAAAATAGATAGGGTAGTTAATTGTTTCTAAAAAAGTTAGTATCGATTCTTTGTTGATTTTCGTAGTGCCGTTGATATGGCAGTTTACCTGCAGTCTTTGGCTGTCGCTTAGCTGCCAATCTTCCGGTATGTCTTCTAATCTCACGTACCCTTTATTATAAAGCTCAAATTTCTTTTCGATCTTCAAATTGGCAATATCAAATACCGAATATTCCGGTATGTTCTTCCAGCAATATCCCTTAAAGCTGCATTGATATGGATCGCTGCACTGTACGCCTATTGATATGTTAGGTATTTCATTCTGGGCTAATATTTTTTTGAGCCTGCCTGTTTCTTTCTGAATAAAGCTTTGTTTGTCTTCCACTAAAGCTTTAACGCTTTCGATATTAAATAAAGAGTTTATGTTAAGATCGCCGGTTCTTATGTATTTATTGTTTATATAAATAATTGAAATATCTTTAACGCGTATCCCGGAATTGACTACCACATAATATTGTATCGCGGCGTCAAGGACGTAAGTCTCTGAAATTGAAGTCGAACTTTTGACTTCATATATTTGCCATTCATTTCCCACTTTGACAATTATATCGCTTATTACAAGTATGCCTTCATATAAAAATGCTGCTTCATATATTACTTTCCTGCCGCTTTTAATAAGTTCTTTTGTTTTCACAACAGCTTCATCTGATCTTTTCGGAACATCAGCGACAGCAGTTCCTCCCGGGAAAAGCTTCTGTGCTAATATTCCTACATCGGTTCCTCTATTAAATACAGCCTGCTGACTTTCGCTTATCTGATCCATCCAATCATAATGATATTTATAAAGAAAAAGCTGCTTTTCACATTGCACGCCTTTTATAAACGAAGATTTGCTTAGTAAATGTCCCATAAAAACTTGTTCTCAATTTTATTTATGTGATAATGTATGAATTTAATTTATGAAATTCATCTCTAAGAAAGTCTATTATCCCCGCTAACATTGTCAAGAGCATTCCTTAGCGAAACGTTTATCTTATTTTTTTTCTATCATATCAGCACATTGCGTTTGCTAATTATTATTTATACACATCCCTTGTTTTAGTTTTTAAGAAACAACACACCCTTAATAGATTTTGATTGATAAATCATCGACTTTAATATTATTGCAATTGCTAAATTTTATCTATAATTTTTGCGACAAAAATTTATCCAATTAAAAAAAAAGTTTTTAAAACACATAAATTTAGGAAAATGAAATGGCTCTTATTGAATGGTCAGATGAATATAGCGTAAAAGTAAATAGCATTGATAATCAACATATTAAATTAGTTGAAATGGTCAACACCTTGCATTCAGCTATGAAAGAAGGTAAGGGGAAAGAGGTAATCGGAAAAGTTATTTCTGATTTAGTCTCATATACGGAGACTCATTTTGCACATGAGGAAGATTTAATGAAAAAGCACTCTTATCCGGAGTATTCAAAGCATAAAGCTATGCACGATGAACTAGTTGGACAGGTAAAGGAAATAGAAAAAAGTTATAAAGAAGGCAAAACAGTACTATCCCATGATATATTAAACTTCCTAAAAAGCTGGTTGATGGTACACATAGGAGAAACTGATAAAAGATTAGGTTCCTATCTAGTGTCAAAGAGTTTATAACAATTTTATAGAGAAGGTCACCTAATATTACTTCGATGCGCTGTTTATTTTTTTGTTATACTGATTAGAGTACAGCATTTATTTAGATAAAAAAGTAAAATAAATCCTATTATTCCCTGAAGTAGTCAATATTTGAACTTGCTAAATATTAAATTAGAACATGGGTAATTTCGGGATTTTATTGCTTGTCTAAAACTTTATAATACGTCTTTGACATTGCCGTAATAATAGTGGTTAAAGTTGGTGTAACTATTTTTTCATCAAGAATCATATTGCTATTACTTTCGATCGGATAATTTCTTTGTATATCATGAATCAATTTTCCAGAACCTTCTCCATTTAGAATAAACTTTACTGCTCCTGTGCTGTCGTTTAACGCCATCTTGGTTATAGTATCAAAAAATGCTTTATTCCCATCAACTCCTCTTAGAGCATATGTTACTTGAATATTCATGTCGATAATTTTCTGAGTATTTATTGGAATTTGTGTTGGTAAAGTTTGTGTAAAGCTGTCTCCTATTTTCATAGGCTTATCCGGATACTTTATATTCTGATACATCTTCCCTACCATTTCTGCGATCAAGTGTTTTTGTTCTTCTGGCAAATTGCTTCCTATTACTTCTATGCCTTTTACGCCGAGGTCCTTTGAATAAACGCTCGCAATCTTTAATCCTTCTAAAATCTTCATTGGCGTATTTACTGTATCGCCGTTCCTTATAGTAAGCGAAGTATCATAGTCAAAACTAGACGTCATTACAAAAGTGCTGTCACTTCTTAAGCTGTTTGTTTTTGCCGACATTCCAATAGCCTTATATGTTTCAATTGACAAAGGCAGTTTTACTCCCTGATAATTTAATTTTTCAATGAACAAACTATCTCCGTCATAGTTTACTTTTGAGTTCATGGTAATTCTCATTATCATTTTGTAGCTGCTGTTAGGATTGACCGTCGTTTTGAAATAGTAACCTTTACTGCCCCCGAGACCTAATAAGAATGGCATAATTAGTAGGACCATTTTCTTGCTTTTAGCCAACTTCAATTTTACCTTTTTGCTGAATATGTTTTTTATTTAAGTATTAGATTAAAAAACTTTGAAAATAAAATTTATGTTGATTAAAATAATGATCTAATGCTATTAATACCAATATAAAAATGTTTATAATATCCTTGAGAAAAGAACAATGTTCTTTCCATTCATAATAATTCTATTGCATAATAAAGTTAGCTTTTTAAAATAAATGATCATTCTTTATCAAAATTTAGCGCCGGGTTTTTAAGCAATGCATAATTTATTTGAGGTCAATTAGAAAAGGTCGTAATTTGCTTTTATATTTTTATTAACTTTAACGGCGGATATCATATTTATAACTAGCATGGAAGTACTGTGTTTCCTATCAGGATAAAAATATTTTTAGTCTATGCGCTTATATGCCTAATCTGGGGAACCACCTGGTTAGCGATACGAACAAGCCTGGGATCATTAACTCCCCTTTTATCTGCGGGATTAAGATTTACTTCCGCTTCAGTTTTATTATTGGTCCTTTTAAAGATCAAAAAGATTAATATCCAGAAAGATAAACGCTCGATTCAATTGTATCTTGTATTGATTTTACTTTGGTACTCCGTACCTTACGCTTTAGTTTATTGGGCTGAACAATTTATTCCATCCGGGCTTGCTTCCGTATTATATGCGATTGAGCCTTTCTTTATAATCTTGTTTTCATATTTATATATATCATCCGAAAAGATAAGCTTCTTTAATTTCAGCGGAATTATTCTTGGGTTTGCCGGGATACTTGTAATTTTTTCAGATACGTTAAAATTAAATTATAACTCTTATACTTTAGGCATTTGCGCAATTATATTAAGCGCGTGTATGCAGGCTATAAATGCCGTTATTATTAAAAAGTATGGCGAACATTTAAATCCTTTAAGTATGAATTTTGTTCCTATGTTATTTGCCGGCGTCATGCTGTGCATCCTAGGATTCTTCCTTGAAGACATGAGTAAAGTAAGATTCGACATGTCCGCCGTTGGTTCTGTTTTATATTTAGCTCTGTTCGGAAGCATAATAGCGAACACTTCTTTTTACTGGCTTCTAAAAAGGATTAGTGTTGTTATAATCTCTTTAATTTCATTCATCACTCCGATTATTGCGCTTTATGTCGGCTGGGTATTTTATTATGAGAAGCTTACTGCAAATGAACTGATCGGAAGTATATTGGTGCTTTTAGGTCTCTTATGGGCTAACTCAGAAAATACTATACGATCAACCTTACTTAAAAAAGAAACCGGGCACTGAATAAAGAATTTGCTCTTACTTTGCGGCTGAATATCAATAGAAAAATAATCTGTACTCATTTTTTAAGAATGTGATTAACCTGCAAGTACAGCGGGCAAGAAAAATTTATTCTCATCAACAAAAGGCGAAATAATTATTTTATCAGTAGATATTTAGCATTACTTTGTATCTGCGCTTTGTTTTGCTCTGCTCAAAAAGTTTAAAACTTGATCCAAAGGATTGCTGATAACAGTATTATCTAATTAACAACAGATTAAGAGGTAGGATGAAAGTTCTTCTACAAGCATTTCGCTTAACAATATCTAAAATGAATATCCAACTTCGCCGGGAGTAAAACAAAAAAAGCAGAGCCGTAAAACTCTGCTTCTTTAATGATCTCAAACTAATTTATTTATTCTAATGATTAACCAAATTCTTTTCTGCTAATTTAATTCTATTCATCGCTCTCGCGAGAGAAGCTTCAGCGCGTGCTACGTTTAGATTTTCCTCCCTTTCCTGTAACCTCTTCTGCGCCCTCTCCAGCGCGCGTCGAGCGCGGTCTACATCTATATTCTCAACCGCTTCAACGGAATCGGCTAATATCCTTACCCTATTCTTCATGACTTCAACTGTACCGCCGCTCGTTGCAAAATATCCGGCGGTCTTATCCGTCTTTTCGATCTTTATTGCTCCGATCTCTAACGTACTTATTATCGGCGCGTGGTTCTGCAAAACCTGGAAACTGCCGAGCGTTCCCGGTACAGTTACGGCATTCACCTCACCGCTGTAAAAAGATTTTGACGGGGTTATTATTTCTAAAAATAAGCTCATCTTTTATTTCATCGCCTTAGCTTTTTCAACGGCTTCTTCAATCGTTCCAACGTACATAAATGCGCCTTCAGGTAGATCATCATATTCACCGTTAATAATTCCTTTGAATCCTCTTATTGTATCTTCGAGCTTTACGTACTTTCCTTTATATCCTGTAAACTGCTCAGCAACGTGGAAAGGCTGGCTAAAGAATCTCTGGATTCTTCTCGCTCTTCTTACGACGGTCTTATCTTCATCCGAAAGCTCATCCATACCGAGAATATTAATAATATCCTGGAGGTCTTTATACTGCTGGAGAATTTCCTTGCAGTTCTTAGCTACATCATAATGATCCTGTCCCAATATTCCCGGCTCAAGTATTCTTGACGTTGATTCAAGCGGATCAACAGCAGGATAAATTCCAAGCTCCGAAATCTGACGGCTCAAAACTGTAGTCGCATCAAGGTGAGCGAAAGCCGCCGCCGGCGCGGGATCTGTTAAGTCATCCGCAGGAACATAAATCGCCTGCACGGATGTAATCGATCCTTTATCTGTAGATGTAATTCTTTCTTGAAGTGCGCCCATTTCCGTTGCAAGGTTCGGCTGATATCCAACTGCTGAAGGCATTCTTCCGAGAAGCGCGCTTACTTCGGAACCGGCTTGCGTGAATCGGAATATGTTGTCGATAAACAGAAGTACGTCTCTTCCCTCTTCTTCTCTAAAATATTCCGAAATTGTTAAACCTGTCAGCGCGACTCTTAATCTTGCTCCCGGCGGTTCGTTCATCTGTCCGAATACCAGCGCGGTCTTAGCAAGAACTCCTGATTCTTTCATTTCAAGCCAGAGGTCGTTTCCTTCGCGCGTTCTTTCTCCAACGCCGGCAAATACGGAATATCCGCCGTGTTCCTGCGCGATGTTATGAATCAATTCCTGTATGATAACCGTTTTACCAACGCCTGCGCCGCCGAACAATCCTGTCTTGCCTCCTTTTGAATAAGGCTCGATAAGATCGATTACTTTTATACCTGTTTCAAATATCTCTGTCTTTGTGGTAAGGTTCTTAAATAGAGGAGCGGGTCTGTGGATCGGGTATCTCTTATCGGCTTTGATCTCTCCTAATCCGTCTATGCCGTCGCCGATAACATTTATTAATCTGCCGAGTGTAGAAGGACCAACGGGAACGGAGATCGGTTCGTTCGTATCAACCGCTTCCATGCCGCGCACAAGTCCGTCTGTAGAATCCATAGCAACCGTTCTTACACGGTCTTCGCCGAGATGCTGCTGCACTTCAACGACTAATTCTTCCTTTACGCCCTCGGTGTTGGTGCGTGGAATTTTAATCGCATTATAAATCTTTGGTAAATGACCTTCTTCAAATTCTATGTCAACAACAGGTCCAATTACTTGAATGATTTTTCCTTTTGTTTCGCTCATATATCCCTTCTATCTAAAATTTGGTTGCCAAATTTAATTATAAGCATAAGATTATACAAATATTTTCTTCATCAAAATAAATTAAAATATCGCTCTCGCATGCCGGTCGGCGTGGTACGAGCTTCTAACAAGCGGAGATGATTCCACGATCTTAAATCCCATCTTTAATCCTTCGTCATGATACATGTTGAATTCTTCCGGCGTTACGAATCTGTCTACCGGCAGATGCATCTTCGTAGGCTGCAAGTATTGTCCGATTGTTAGAATGTCGCAGCCATGTTCTGCAAGGTCTTTCATTAAAGATAAAACTTCTTCAGGTTTTTCGCCGATGCCGACCATGATCCCGCTCTTTGTTCTTAGATATTTACCCTTGAACCATCTGATCAATTCCAGGCTTCGTTCATACTTTGCCTGCGGGCGAACGGCGTGATATAATCTCGGAACGGTTTCAAGATTATGATTAAGAATATCCGGCGGGTTTTTCATAATTATTTTGAATGCTTCTTCGTCGCCTTTGAAATCCGGTATCAAGATTTCTACTGTTGTATCGGGCATATCTTCATTTATTAATCTTACCAATTCGCTGAAGATGGATGCACCGCCGTCTTTAAGTTCGTCGCGGTTGACTGAAGTGATTACAACGTGCTTAAGTCCTAATTCTTTTACTGAATCTGCAACACGTCTCGGTTCATTAAGATCGAGTTCTGTCGGAAGCCCGGTTTTAATATTGCAGAATCCGCAGCTTCTCGTGCATGTATCTCCGAGTATCATAAAAGTCGCGGAGCGGTGGTTCCAGCATTCGGCGATGTTAGGACATCTGGCTTCTTCACAGACGGTATGAAGATGCTGTTTGCGCATAAGATTCTTTACGTCGCTGTAATTTTCTCCAGTTGGAAGTTTTACTTTAAGCCATTCCGGTCTTTTACCAAGCGGCGTCTTTATTTTCTCCGATTCTTCTTTAAAATTCCTCTGATGCTGATTTATTACCATTTTATTTTTCCATTATCTTAAACTTAATCTTGAACTTAAACTTAAACTTGAACTTGTTTATATCTCACTGCTGTCAAAATTCTCTAAGCTATCCTTTAGAAACTTCAGAAACTTTCCGCCGAGCATTCCGTCGACGAGACGATGATCGTGCGACAGCGTTAAAGCCATAATTGGTTTGATCGCGATTGTGTCTGCGCCGTCTACCTCAACCACAACAGGTTTCTTGACCACCGTACCTACTCCAAGTATAGCAACCTCCGGCTGATTTATTATCGGTGTACCGAAGATAGTTCCGAACACCCCGTAGTTTGTAATTGTAAAAGTCCCGCTTGTAATATCGTCCGGGGTTAATTTCTTTGTACGCGCTCTTACTGCAAGATCATTTATTGAGCGCGCCAGTCCTATCAAGCTTTTATCATTCGCCGCTTTAATGTTAGGGACTATCAAACCTGTTGGCTCGACCGCGACTGCAATTCCAAGGTTGATAAATTTTTTCTTTACAATCGACGAGCCTTCGATCGAAGCGTTGATCAAAGGAAATTGCTGCAATCCTTTTACGCAAGCTCTCGCGATGAAAGGCATGTAGGTTAATTTTATGTTCTCTTTCTTCTGAAACTCATCGCGTTTTCTTTGAATGAAATTATAAATCCTGCTCATATCAACTTCAAGCATCGCAGAAACATGCACCGAAGTATCCCGGCTGTTTACCATGTGCTGCATTATTTTCTGCCTTATGTTATCCATCGAAATAATTTCAACATCGCTTGAAGAATATGACGGCTGCACCGAAGAATAATTGTACGAAGCAGGCGCAGTCTCTTCTGCAATCGTTTTGACCGGTTCTTTTGCCGTCTGCGGCGCATTTGTTTTAGCTACCGCTCGATTTTCAATATAGCTCAGTATATCTTTTTTCGTAACTCTGCCTTCAAGACCGGTTCCTTTTATTTGTGCAATCTCATCAAAGCTTACATTTTCTTTTCGAGCAATATTTAATACCAGCGGAGATAGGAACGAACTTACTTTCCCCTGAGTATTGGCGGTTGTCAGATTAACGGACGAAAAGTTATCATGCATAGAAACAGGTTCTTCAACATTGTCAATCGTTGCCGGCGTTTGAATTTTTTCTTCTGCAGGCGGCGCAGGTTTTTCTTTTGCTGTGTACACTGATGAACCGGTAGATAATTTTGCTACTACCGTTCCTACTTCAACCGTTTCCTGCTCGGCGACTAATATTTCTGCAAGTACTCCTTCAGCCGGAGATGGAACTTCCGTGTCTACTTTATCCGTGCTTATCTCAAAAATTGTTTCATCCTTCTTTATCTTTTCGCCGACTTTCTTATGCCACTTAATTATTGTTCCTTCCATAACCGATTCACCCATCTTCGGCATTTGAATAGAAAGAAGTTCTACGGCAGATTCTTTTACCGCATTTTGATTTTTATTTTCATCATCGTGAGATTTTTCTTCCGCTTGATGAACCTGGCTTACATCTTTCATAACCGGCTGAACATTTTGCACCAGCTGTTCTGCATGGTTCTCGTTGCCGTCATTTATTACAGCGACAACTGTCCCGACAGGCACCGTGTCTCCTTCATTAAATTTTATTTCCGAAAGAACGCCTTCTGAAGGTGAAGGAATTTCAGTATCGACTTTATCGGTGCTTATTTCAAAAATAACTTCATCGCGCTTAACCGCGTCGCCGACTTTCTTATGCCATTTAATGATCGTGCCTTCATTTACGCTCTCGCCCATTTTAGGCATTATAATATCCATCTTCAAACTCCTACGTTCGATTTATTAATTTAAAACTCTAAAAGTTGTTTAATACTGTTATAAATTTCTTCGCGGTTTGGAAGAACTGCATTTTCAAGTATCGGCGAATAAGGGACATGACAATCTTTCGCGGCTATTCTCTTTACCGGTCCATCTAAAAACTGGAAACAATTATCCGAAATCCTTGCCGCTATTTCCGCACCGAATCCTCCGGTCAATGTATCTTCGTGAACAACAATAGCTTTATTAGTTTTTTTAACCGAATTAAAAATTGTTTCCTCATCAAGCGGATTTATTGTTCTTAGATCAATAACTTCAACTGAATAGCCTTCGTCATCAAGCTTCCGTGCGGCGAATAAAGAATCCCACATAGAAACACCATAAGATATAACCGTAAGATCATTTCCTTCTTTTACTACTTTTGCTTTTCCAAACGGAACTAGGTAATCTTTATCCGGCGAAGGCGACATTGCAAAGCTTTGCCTGTATAATCCTTTATGCTCGCAGAAAAGTACCGGATCGTTTATCCTGCATGCAGTCTTTAGCAATCCTTTCGCGTCAGCAGCATTTGACGGATAGGCAATCATGATGCCGGGAATATGAGCAAAGATTGATTCAATATTCTGGCTGTGGTATAAGCCGCCGTGAATATATCCGCCGACAGCCACACGCGTTACAACCGGCGCTGACCAAGTATTATTCGATCTATATCTGATAGTCGAAAGTTCATCTTTGAACTGCATAAAAGCCGGCCAGATATAATCGCCGAATTGTATTTCTACGACTGGCTTCAGTCCTGTCAATGCCATCCCGGTTGCAACTCCCATTATACTTGCTTCTGCAAGAGGCGAGTTGAAAACCCTGTCGAAACCGAATTTAGTTGAAAGACCTTTGGTTGCCGTAAACACTCCGCCTTTACTATCGGCAACATCTTCACCGAAAATATAAATCTTGCTGTTCAATTCCATTTCTTCATGAAGCGCGTGGTTGATTGCGTCAACCATAACAACCGGTTTACCTGACGGCTTCGTTTTTTCATATTCTAATTTTTCCTTTGCTCCGCTTTCATCAAGTACAAAATGCACCGCGGTTTTAGGATCAGGATCTTTTTCTTTTAATGCTCCTTCCGCAGCTTGGTCTACTTCCTCGTGTATTACTTTCTTCAGTTCATCATATTCATCTTTTGTAATAATATTTTTTGAAATTAATTCTCTCGATAGTTTTTCGATGGGGCATTTTCTTAGATCTTCTTCCAGCTCTTTTGAATCTCTGTATTTCTTCTGATCATCGGAAGACGAATGAGAGAAAAGGCGAACTACCTCTGCCTCAATCAGAGCCGGACCTTTTCCTTTTTTAATATATTCAATAGCTTCCTGAACCGCTTGATAAGATTCGTTAAAATTAGTGCCGTCTATTTTGAGTCTAAAAAGATTTTCATAGCCAGCCATCATCTCAGCGATAGAATTATCTTTGCCTCCGGTTTGTTGTTCAACGGGAACAGAGATCGCATATTTATTATTTTCAATTAAAAAAAGGACTGGCAGTTTTTCTCTGCTCGCCCAGTTTATGGCTTCATGAAATTCACCCTGGCTTGTTGTGCCTTCGCCGCTGCTGACGTAAGAAACATTATGTTCGCCGCGCTTAACCATTGCTAAAGCAGCTCCAACCGCATTTAGAAATTGAGTGCCTGTCGGGCTTGACTGCGACGGAAGATTTATGCGGGATAATCCCCAGTGACAAGGAAGCTGTCTTCCTCCCGAGGACGGATCATTTTCTTTAGCAAAGCATTGAGAGAAAAATTCCGACGGCTTTAGTCCGGCGGATAATACAACGGCTAAATCTCTGTAATAAGGGAACAGCCAATCCTTTTCAGGATCGAGTGAAATACCAACGGCAACCTGCACAGCTTCATGCCCTGAGCCTGCAATATGAAAAAAGGTTTTCCCCTGGCGAAGCAGGTTCATCGCTTTGTTATCGATCTCGCGTGAAAGCTGCATGATCCTTAATGACTTTAACAAATCTTCTTTGCTTAAAGAATAATATTTAACAGAATCATTTTTAATCGACTCAGATTTCCCGTTTCCATTGCCCGAACGATCATTTTTATTGAAATACAAAATTGGCTTTTCAACTGAACCATTTTTTGATGAATTCTTTTTAGCCATTACAAACCTTTCTAATTTACAATTTGTAAAATTGACGAATACAAAATTTCTTTTCTAATTCTATTTACGTCCGTATATTCAAATATTTCTTCGAAGTTTCTTATTAATAAATTCTTTACTTCGTTTATATCTACTTCACTACCTAATTCTTTCTGCAATGAAGTAACTTCTTTATCGGAAATACCGCAAGGAATAATTCCGTTGAAAAGAGAAAGATCAGTATTTACATTAAACGCAAACCCGTGCATTGTTATCCAGCGGCTGACCTTTATACCGATGGCAGCTATCTTTCTATTTTCTATCCAGACGCCGGTATATTTTGGTTCGCGCACAGCCGTTAGTCCGTAATATTCGCATGTCTTTATTATTATTTCTTCAAGGGCCCGCAAATATTTGTGAGTATCAAGCTGCCAGCTATTTAAATTTATAATCGGGTAGCCGACAATTTGCCCTGGACCATGATATGTAATATCGCCGCCTCTATCAATATCATAAACCGATATTTTATTTTGAGCGATATATTCTTCGGAGCCTATTAAATTTTTTTTATCGGCAATTTTCCCGAGTGTATAAGTGTTGGGATGTTCGAGAAGAAAAAATATATCGTCGATTTTATTCTGGCTTCTAAGCTCTAAAATTTCTTTTTGTAAATCCCAGGCTTCTTTGTAATCGATAAAGCCAAGGTCGCAAACAGTTAATCTTTTTTCCATCTTTAAGCAAAGATAAAATTAAATATGAATTGCTTCACCGTAAGCGGCAGCCGCGGCTTCCATAAGAGACTCAGACAACGTAGGATGAGCATGCACTGTTTTAAAAATTGATTCGCCCGTAGCTTCAAGAGATTTTGCCAGTCCAATTTCTGCAATCAGTTCGGTCGCTTCCGGTCCGATAATATGAGCGCCAAGTATCTCTCCGTATTTTGCATCGAATATTAATTTTACAAAGCCTTCTCTTTCGCCCACGGCAAAAGCTTTACCGCTCGCCATAAAAGGAAATTTCCCTACTTTGATTTCATAACCGGCTTCTTTTGCTTTTGCCTCAGTCAAGCCGATGCTTGCAACTTGCGGCTGGCAGTATGTGCACCCGGGAATATTATTATAATCAATATCCGGCACTTCCAGTCCTTTAATTCTTTCTACGCAATGAATGCCTTCGTGAGAAGCAACGTGTGCAAGCCAGGGCGGACCAATAACATCGCCTATCGCATAAACGCCTTTAATATTCGTCTCGTATGTAGACTTGTTCACTTTTATATGGTTCTTGAATATTTCAACACCAAGTTCTTCAATGCCTATTCCTTCGATATTTCCTGTAACTCCAATTGCATTTAAAACTTTATCGGCAAAAAGTTCTTTCTTTTCACCTTTGATGTTGAGCGTTACTTTTACTTTGTCATTTTTGAGTTCTGCCTTTTCGACGACAGTCCTGGTATAAATTTCTATTCCGCGCTTCTTAAAATTTTTTGCAAGCGTGTCGGAAATTTCTGTATCTTCGATTGGAAGAATAGAATCAAGCATTTCAACGATTGTAACTTTAGTACCGAGGACCGAATAAAAATATGCAAACTCTACTCCGATCGCTCCCGCACCGATAACAATCAATTCCTTCGGCAGTACCGGCAGAATCATAGCTTCTGTACTGGTAATAATATTTTTTCTATCAACCGGTATCGAAGGAATCATTCTTGGGCGTGCGCCGGTAGCAATTATAATTTTATCCGCTGAAATAGTTTGAACTTTGTTGCCGGAATCATCAATGATTTCAATTTCATTTTTTGAAGAAAGTTTTCCAAATCCTTTTATTCTTTCTATCTTATTTTTTTTTACAAGCAGCTCTACGTTTTTTGTAATTCTATCGGAGATGTCTCTGCTTCGCGCTATAATTCTAGAGAAATCAAATTCTAAACCTTGAACTTTAATCCCGAAATCAGCGGAATGATTTTTTAGGTTATCATAAATTTCCGCATTGCGTAAAAGCGATTTTGTAGGAATACAGCCCCAGTTGAGGCAAATTCCTCCCAATTTATCTTTGTCGATTACTGCAGTTTTGAATCCTAATTGAGCAGCCCGGATAGCCGCAACATAGCCCCCCGGTCCGCCGCCTAAGACAGCAATATCAAATTGAAAACTCATTTATTATGATACCTATTTTTTTTTAAGTGGTTGAGAAATATAAAGAACTATATTTTAAAATCGAAATTAAGTATTGATGTAGAATACTTATAAGAAATCAATTCTGACCGTTTAGTCATAATAAAAATCAATTTCTTTTTAGCCATTATAAAGAAAAAAGCCGGCAAGATTCCCACGGATGAAAAGGTTTATTTAATATTAAAAAGGTTTTTTAGTTAATTCAAAGTATTCGTTTTGGCAAGAGAATTGATATTTATAAATGTCAATTTTTATAAAGGTTATTAAGAAATGTCAAAGGACGAAAACCAAAATCTTCCCATGCTCCCCATCAGGAACGCAGCAAAAATATTAGACATTTCAGTCCATACTTTAAGGATGTACGAAAGAGAAGGCTTGATAATTCCTTTCAAGAAGGAATCGAGCCACCGGCTTTATTCTTACTCAGATATCGAACGTTTGAAGTGCATTAGAAGAGCAATAAATGAAAGTAAAATTAGCATAGCGGGTATCAAAACTATTTACTCAATGATTCCATGCTATGAAATTATTAACTGCAGTCAAACTGAAAGAGACAATTGCAAAGCTTTTCAAGAACATGAACAGCCTTGCTGGACCTACAATCATAAGAACAATCCATGTCATAAACGCGAATGCAGAAGCTGCGAAGTTTACAATAACTATTCTGAGTGCGGGAAGATTAAAGATTTAATAAAAAATGTCCTTAGTCAAAATTAATACAGTCTTATTATTGAACTTAATCTTTTATCACGATGAATTTTATTTTAATTTTGTCGCTCATTGCGACACTGAACGTTGGCGGGACAAAGCAACTTTCTCCGCAAAATTCAAATAAGGAATTAAATGAAAAATGTTTGAAGTGTCATTCTCTTTCAACTTTAGGTTATAGAGATGAATCAAGCGGTTTGATCGTAAACCTTTCAGTTAATCCTAAAGAGTTTTATAAATCAAATCATAAAGACCTTGAATGCGTTAATTGCCATTCAAAAGATTTTCAGACTTTTCCCCACCCCGAAAAGCTAAAGCAGGAAAACCTCTATTGCTTAGACTGCCACAAGGATGAAAAAGAGTTCAGCAAGTTTCATTTTAAAAGCATCGAAAGCGACTTTCAAAACAGCATTCATTATAAGCTCCTCGGCAGCAAATTCAATTGCTTCAGCTGCCACGATCCTCACAGCTTTAGAATTAATGCCAGAGTTAACCAGAGAGTAAGCGAAACAGTTCTTTATGATAATCGCATCTGTTTACAATGCCACAACAACGAAACCAGCATCTATAATTTATCCGGCAAATATCTGCCGAGCTTAGACGAAGTTCATTCATGGCTGCCGCACAGAGATTTACATTGGGCAAATGTAAGATGCATCGATTGCCACACAATCCCCACAAAAGCCGGCGTATCTCATTTAATTCTGCCAAAAGAACAAGCGCTTCAAAACTGTGTAAAGTGCCATTCAACAAATTCTATTTTATTGCAGTCGCTTTACAAATTTCAATCTCTGCAGACAAGAAATAAAGAAGGCTTTATTAATGCGGTAATATTTAACAACTCCTACGTCATCGGCGCAACAAGAAATTATTATTTGAATTTATTAAGCTTCATAATATTTGGAGTTGTCATTCTTGCTTTAACATTCCATGCAATTTTAAGATGGAGATCAAATAAAACGAAAGTTGAAGATGAACTATCATAAAGAATATTATTATCCACTCTGGCTGCGCATTTGGCACTGGTTGAATGCTTTGCTTTTTCTTTCTTTGATTTTTACCGGTATAAATTTGCAGTATGCAAGCGTAACAGCGCCAATAATAAAATTTAAGAATGCGCTGCTTATTCATAATGCCTCGGGAATTATTCTTACTTTAAATTATTTGTTCTTCTTCACTTTGAATATTATTACGGGAAATATTAAGCAGTACATTCCTTCAGTTAAGAATTTTTTAAGCAAATTAATTATTCAAGCAAGATTTTATTTATCTGGAATTTTTAACAAAGAAGATCATCCGTTTGAAACAAATAAAAACCAAAAATTTAATCCGCTTCAGCAAATTACCTATCTTAAGATAATGTATCTTGCTCTTCCGCTGATGATAATAACAGGCTGGGCTTTGTTGTTTCCGGAGTTTTTGATAAAACAAATTTTTGGAATTTCAGGTCTTACTCTTACAGATATTGTTCACACTGTCGATGGGTTCCTGTTGTCGATATTTATGTTCGGTCATATTTATCTTGCAACTACAGGAACAACAGTTGCGAGCAACTTTAAAGCTATGCTTACTGGCTGGCATCAAACCGAAACTCATCTAAATATAACCGGAGAGGTTACAAATGAAAAATAAATTATTGAATTTTTCTAAGACTAAAAAAGGAAAAATTTCTATTATCGCAGTCGCTGTTTTATTGATTGGTTTTATTTTCACTCAATTTATATACGAACCTTTTTTTGAGTGGTATACCGGAGTTAAAAACGGCGACCTGACTTATGATACAAGCGTTAAACTTTCAGAAAAACAATTTAACGATCTCGCAAAAAGCTTAACATACCAGGATAGACTGCAGCGCGCGGAGGAAATGACGAAGGATGAAAAAGATCCTGTTACGCGAAAAGTAAAAATTGAAATGCTTATGAATACTCCTTCGTTCATGCACGATACGCAGTTCAATCATATAAAATACTTTAGAGACGCCGGCATCCTTCAATACAAAGGACCGGAAACATGTTTGAAATGCCACGAAGACATTACCGTTAGGCATTCGGATGGAAGCACTGAAAAAGTTAATACGATGGATGACATCGTCAATTCAGTCCACTTTGAATTCCAAAGAATGGCAGCCGGATTTTCTACTTATGGTTTTAACGGCAAGCAGGTTAACCAAAAAGGCAGAGCTATTCCAGTCGGCAAAATTGATAGAGCCTGCGGTATCCCCGGCAGCTTTTCATGGACAGGCTGGGCAGAACTTATTGCCACTAAACCGGACAGCCTGCACGGCAAAATTCTAATGCGCAGCGAAGGATGCGGTCAATGCCATATCGGCGGCAACTATCAGCCTGCTACCGAAAAGATGATGCCCTTCGGCGATGTTCCGAATTCTGCGAAAGAAGGAATCGACTGCCTTATTTGCCATTCGCAGACTTATGACATGAATGATAAATACGTTATTAAAGATAAAGTAGGATTGCGCTGGAATCAGGATAGGTCTATGAAAGCTGCGCTTACTGTTACAAAGCCTTCAAATCAAAATTGTTTGTATTGTCATCAGCATAATATGGGCGGCGATACTTATTCAGGAAATGTGTCTGCACATAATTTAGGATATGAACATCCAAGAATCCTTCATGCGGGTGCAAAACGCGGAAATCCTTTTAGTCCCGAAGAAGATGTTCACGCCGCTGCCGGAGTTAAATGTCTTGACTGTCATGTTCCAGAAGGACATAAAATTCCGCGAGGCACAAAAGGAACTGATCTCGTTGCAAACGATTTGCCTAACAGAACTGTTGCTTGCGAAAACTGCCATACTTCTGCGCCTCATACAAAGAATGAATTGGAACGTGTAATACTGAACGGTCACGTTGCAAGAATCGCATGCGAAACGTGCCACATACCTAGCCTAAGAGAAGATAACGTTGTTCTTAGAGATTGGGTTCATCCTACTTATAATAAAGAAGAAGGAATGTATGTATATACCGATGTCTTAAAATCCGGCAAGCCCAACATTGGCTTCACTTATCTTTGGTATAACGGCGATGGAACTTTTCTCGCCGGAGCGCTTGGAAATAATCCGAATAAAACAAACAGCTATAATCCTCTCATGGATCAAATGACAAGCATAACCAACCCGGAAGCTCTGGATGAAATTAAAAACAACATTAAGAATGATTTTCATCTTAACGATAAGCAAGTTGCAAAATATATGCTCGCCGCTACCAATACGCTTTCTCAGCTTACCCCGGCGATGCTTGAAAAAAGAAGAAAAGATATCGCCGATAATTTAATGACAATAAGCGATCACGGCGATAGCAAAATATATCCTTTCAAGCTCTTCAATGCTTATATGTATGAAGACATGTCAAATCAAGGTCCGTTCGGCGCGATGATTTTGCCTTTCGATTATGCCACTTATTATGAAACCGGCAATTCGCTCGAAGCTGTTAAAGTTGCCATACAAAATCCAATCGTAAAAAGAATGTATCAATATCCATTTAAAAAATATATGATGGATGACTTCATGCATTATTTCGGCGTTGATACATGGTCTGATGTATATCCGATTGATAACAAAGGTAATTTGAGAAATGTTGAACCGCACTGGATGAGACAGTTCGGAACTCTGATGATAAATCACTCCATTAAAAAAGAAGGACTGGCTTGCGCTTCATGCCATTCTCCTAACGGAATATTAGACTTCAAGAAACTTGGATATTCTCCGGAAAGAGTAAAAGATCTGGAACATCTTCCCGAATTGAAATATTTCAAATCAAAACCAAATAAAGTTGCCGAGCATAAAAAAGAAACTAAGAAGACAGTCGCGCTAAACTTTAAATAAAAATTAAATCCATTTCTAAAAGAGATTGCGTTCTTATAAGGAGGCAGTCTCTTTTTTATTTACGGCAGGCTGTCTCCGGGAAAGCTTCTGCACGGGTGAATTTCATAAACGAAAACGCCTTCTTTCACTCCGGGATCTTCGTCCATAATTTTTTTTGTTTCTTCCACGCTTGCATTGAATATCCCTAAACCAGAAACATCACTTCCATCTGCTACCGGACAGACAATCGAAAGCAGTCCTTCGTGCCTTAAAGAAAAATTCCTTCTGCCGTGTTCCCAGATTATTTTTTCAACGCTGGCTTCTTTCTTTTTAGGTCCGGCTTTAAGAATTACAATAGAATACTGCTTTGTTTTTTTCAGCATATCAAGCATGAATTCGTCGGTTATTGTCATCTTTGGAGTTCTTTCTTATGTTTATCAATAGAATTTTTCTTTCACGAAAATATAGGAGTAAAAAATATGAATACAATAAGACATATATTACTATGTGTTTTTCTGCTCTTCGCGGCGGCAAATATTTACCCGCAGGTTTCACATGGTTTTGTAAAAGAGGGTTTGACTTTGCAAAGCAAAATTCTCGGAAAAGAAGTTCGTTATACTATTTATCTCCCTTTTGATTACGAAACGTCGAGTCGTTTTTATCCTGTTGTTTATATGCTTCACGGCTTTGGCGATAACGATATTGGATGGATTCAATTCGGCGAAGCCGACATGATTGCCGATAAAGGAATTGCAGATATGGAAATTCCTCCGATGATTCTTGTTATGCCCGACGCCGGCGTTTCGTGGTATATAAATAATTACAACGATTCCGTCCGTTACGAAGATTTCTTCTTCAAAGAATTTATTCCTTTCATCGAGCAGCACTATAGAATCTTAAGCGAAAAAAGATACAGAGCCGTGCTCGGTCTTTCTATGGGCGGCTACGGCGCTTTGGTTTATGCGCTTAAACATCCTGATATGTTCTCTTCATGTGTAGCGTTCAGCGCCGGCGTTTTCACTGACGAAGAAATAATTAATATGAATAACGATGAATGGAAAAATCTTCTTGGCGTGGTGTACGGTCCTAACCTGGAAGGCAAAGACAGGCTTACAAATCAATTTAAAGAAAACGATCCGCTCGACATTATTAAAAGCTCGGATGCAAATAAACTTAAAAGCGTACGATATTATCTCGACTGCGGCGATAAAGATTTTTTGTATAAAGGCAACGCCGCGCTTCATGTTCTTTTAAGAGATTTGAACATCCCTCATGAATGCAGAATGAGAGACGGCGCCCATACGTGGACTTACTGGCGCACCGGTTTACTTAATGGCTTAAAATTCATAGGAGCAAGCTTTCATCAATATTAATATTTCTACACTTAAAAAAATGCAGCCTCTTTAGCTATGGATTTTGTTTGGAGTAATTACTCTAATTATCCGGCAAAATCCATTACTTTAATATTTTTGAAATGCCTTATTGTTACTTCCCTTGTCTTCCCTGGATTATTTCTATCAAGTTCATTACGGAATCTATTTCTTCCTGCGGGATTTCCGGCATCGCAATATCCATTGCTATTCTAAGCCAGCGGATATTTAAATGCTTCACCGCGTACGAAATTTCCTCTTCTGCTTTTTGCGGATTCCTCTGAACCGCATCGTAAAATCTTGCCGCCGCCTTTACACAGATAATGCTTGGTGCAAGATTGTTGTTGCATATCTTTATTAAATTGTTGTTCTCTTCAATATTAGATTCGCACAATGCAATCGCTTTTAAGCCTGCTTGTTTTTGAAGATCATGTTTGTTAAATGCCTTAACGTTTTTGTCTCCCGCGATCTTCAAAAGCTGGTTGACGCTGCTGTCTATGTCAAAAATACTTTTTACTCCGTTACGATACGATTTGTCTATCGCTGCCTTGATTGAAGTCTCTATATTTTCCTTTGCCTTTTTAATAAGGTCAAAGCCGATTCTAAAATCTTTAGAAAGCTGGATTACCTTTTCATAATCGCCCTGCTCAATCGCTGTATCAAGCTGTACCGACGGCGCTTCTTTACCTCCGGCTCTTCTTTCTCTTAATGAAGAAAAACTCTGTGTGTTTGATTCTTCATTAAGTATTTTGGTCTGCTTCCTTTTTGCTTCGTCTTCCGGCGTTAGTAATTTTAGTCCGCGCAGCGTTAAATTTTCCGAAACAAGATTATAATTTTCTTCGTCAACATTAAAACTCACAAGCGTATAGTCGCCTAATGTTCCGAATCTCAATGAGCTTATCTCAATTTTCTGCGAAGAATCTCTCAATACCTTTAACATGTTCTTCACAAATTCTAATTCAAGATCATTTACTTTTACGACTATTTTTCGTTTCATGATTTATTTACTTATACTGATTGCTACTATTGAATTATAATTTTTATGAAGTTACTGGTGAATTATTTCTAATCTAATCTCGCAAACCTTCCGGCGTGCTTGTTAAAACTATTTCCCCATAAGAATTCAGATGAGCTTACGATATATAAACTGCCGCTCTTTTTTATTGGAAGCTGAGCGATGTTTAAAGAATAGTTTGAAATGTTATATGTAAAGTAATGAGGACTGCCGTCTTCATCTAAAATGAAAAGTAATGTATCATGACGGACTGAATATTTTCCGGTATACAGTGTGTCTTTATTAAATCCTGAATAGACCGTGCCGTTGTTTATGTAAGAGACAATATTTGGAGGTAAGATTTTAAGTATGAAGCTGTCGCCGCTTAATGTCAGAGTTGACGTTTTCTGCATGTTTGTTTCGCTTGAAACTCCGCTCGAATAAATTCCATTTCCTTCATTTATCCAGCTAAATGTCTCTGACCATTTGCCGTTCAATTGCAGATTATTTCCTGCAGCCGCCGGGTTCTCCTTGCAGCTATTAATAAACGACAGAATAAAAGCCGTTAGTATTACGTATTTAAAAAGAGATTTCATATTATAGTTTTAAGCCTTAAGAGAATTGTTTCTCTCTAACTTTTCAAAGATAAATAATATTGTACTTAAAACACAATTCATTTTATACATTGTCCTTATATATACTAATAAATAAGCTGGACACAGCTAACCACTTCTATTGTCGAGATTTTTAGTATTTTATTTAGCGCACTTATCTATTATTTCCGTGATTAGAGTCTATAACTACCTGATTTCTTTGAAAGGTCTTTGCAGAAACTTCAGTATAATCTCGTTTGCCAGCGCCGGTCGTTCCAGTAAAAGACCATGACTTGCGCCCGGGATTATGCAAAGCTCCGCATTCGGAAGCGAATGGAAAAGCTTCAACGTATGTGTGTCAATGATTATATCATGATCGCCAGCCATTACAAGCGTCGGCGTCTCTATCGAATTAAGCTGTTCGATTGTAAAATTTGGATGATAAAGATCCAATCTGTTAAGCTTATCGTAAATAATTCCGGCTCTTTGCGGAAAATGCGAATGCATTATAATATTACGTTGCGAGGCTGAATCCAGCTTTGCAAAAGTAGTATTCTTCATATCTCTGATCATATCCGCAGGCAGCGCAGTTGAGTCCGGCACAAAGTTAGCCCCGTCAGCTATCAGCTTTGCTACCTTCGCCGGATATTTTAACGCAAGCTCAAGACCTATAATTGCGCCGTCGCTCCATCCAAGCACATAGGCGCTGTCTATCTTCAATGAATCAAGCAATTGATCCATATCCGACGCCATTAAAGAAAACGACAACTCTTGATCCGAATCGGTAGACAATCCCTGCGCCCTGCTGTCGACTGCAACTACTTTATAATATTTCGCGAATTCCTTAATCTGATTTCTAAGATCATAAATCGATCCGCCGTTGCCGTGCATTATTAAAAGAGGATGACCGCTTCCATATATTTCATAATAAAGAGAAATGCCGTTTACATGAACATATTGACCCGCTTCCGCATTCGATCCGTATACAAATTTCTTCTGACCAGCCGCATAAACTGCCGTCAATATAACGAGGCTTAAACAAAAAAATATTCTTTTCATAAGAATCTACCAATCCTATTAAGCAGATTGTTCTTGTTAAACATATTTTATAAAACTCTCTTTTAATAGCCAAGGCTTTTATGCCGTGGATTTCATATTTATTATTATCCCAGCTTTAGCTGCATTGAAAAAAACTATCATAAGATATTTACGCTCTGCGATGTCACCTATCAATAACATCATGCCAATTTTTATTCCGTTGGCTCTATTTCTTGATAGTTAAATTCTACTTTAGTTTGTCTAATTATTTCATCAAGAATTTCAACAAGTTTTTTCTTTTTTACACAGTCATCGAAAATCTTTAGTAGTTTCGGTATGTTTATTACTTCTTCGATTGAACTCATGTATTTATTTACTATCTCTCTGACAGAATAAAGTTGTTCTGCATTTGATTTTAAAAGAGCGGTAATTTCATTTTCTGTAAGATTGGTTTTTACAACAAAAGTAATTGGATAGCGTTCAATTTTATCAATATCTAAAAAATATTTTTTAACATCTAATGTTTCTGTAACTTGGAAAAACCTTCCTAATGGTTTCATTACAAAGTCGATTCCGCCATCATTGGCGTTTGTCCTTCCGGTCTTAAATAATTTTAGATAATCTTCTTTAATTTTAGTCTGCTCAAATCCCCAAAATATTTTTTGATCTTTATAATATGAACGAAGAATAGAATAGCTGACTATTTCAAATAATCTTGCATCAACGTTTGGTTGTAAAAGACTTTTTATAAACTCTTGTACTTTAGAAGATTTTTTACCCTCTATCTTTTGTAATTCTATACAACTTGAAATAAATCTCTCGAAGGAAACGCGTTTTGTTTTTACATATTCATCAATTATTTCAAGAATTGATTCAGCGACATTATGTTGTTTCTTGGCAAGAGAAATCTTAATAAGATTTTCATTAATCCAGTATCTATTTGTTTCCAGATTTCGCAAGATTGGTATGTAGCTGGAAGTCGGAAAGAATTTTTGGAATTCAGAGTTCACCCTATTATTTAATGCGTGGTTTTGTAATTTACTTCCGAAAGGTAGCTCTCTTTGACGTGTAAATATTTTTGAATATTCAGCTCCTTTATAGTCTTTGTATTTACCCGATTTATCAAAACCTTTTTTAAGATAATCTTCAATTAAAACATAAATTGCGTACAGATTAGCAAAACTTGATCTCGCTTTTGAACCCCTTTCAGCAGATTTAGTCTTGAAGTTGATATATTGTAAAAGTTCACTTTTTTCATAAATATCTTCGGAATTTTCATTATAGTTTTTTCTCAGAATTCCTTTGATTTTTTGTGTGAAGGTATGTTCCATAATTCGTCTCGAAAAGTTTAAATTGATTTGAATTTATTTTTTGTAACTCATAAGTTTTTAGTTCACGTACTAGTTTCTCACCTTTATATGTATCGCTAAGTCCAAGCCTTCTTAGCCCTATCTTTATGTAGTCTTCTTGTAATTCAATTGAAATAGATTTTCTATGGAGAATTTGGGCAACGTAGGCGGTCGTAAAAGCTCCCGCAAATGGATCTAAAATTATATCACCTTCATTTGAACTAGCCTTTATTATTCTCTCTAACAGCGCTATAGGTTTTTGAGTAGGATGATTTTCATATTCATCCATTCTGTATCGAACTCTCGAGAACTCCCATACATTACCAGGTACTTTTTCTGAATTGTAAATTTGGGGAGGATTCTTTCTATAGTCGATAAGCTTTCGCTTCGCTCCCGTCTTGGCTTCAACTAATATATCATCAGAGTTGAAAGTATAATTGTCTGCATCTTTGACGCAAAATAAAATTGGTTCGTATAATGAACCGTAGTATTTTTTAGCTTGAACACCAGAACTATCATAATACCAGACAATTCTTGATAGAATATTAATTTTATCTCTTAAAAATATATCGAAGTATGGCATAAATTGAGTTGACGTCATTACGTAAAGGCTGCCGTTTCTCTTCAATTTTTTAATACATAATTGAAGCCATTCATAGCACCATTCCAAATAATCTTCATCCTTATCCCATTTATCTCTATGCCCATTGAAATTTTTTCCAATGTTATAAGGTGGATCTATAAAAATAAGGTCAACTGAATTATCATCTACGAAATCTTTTAGCACTTCTACTGAGTCACCATTTATTATCTTATGCTGTTCACTTCCTAAGAATTCCATCAACTTTCCTTTTTTATGCAAATATAACTAATATTAAAATTTGATTCATTTTTTAACTTTCAAACTTGATAAAAAATATTATAGCTGATTCCCCTCAATAAATTATTTCCGCCGTCATAGTACGCTCCGACTTTATCAAGTGACAATGCTATTATAGAAAAACCTCTTCAATGCTTAGCATATTTCACTCACCATTTCACAGACTCGTTTCCCCGCCTGTCATGGACCATTCCATAACAGAATAATTCTAACTAAGCTTAGAAGTTATCATTTCGCACTCCGCTGAGCCTTTACACCACTTAGCAGGTGATTTATGACGCTCCGCTGAGTCTTTATAGCACTTAGCAGGTGATTTATATCTCTCCGCTGAGTCTTTATACCGCTTAGCAGGTGATTTAAATCTCTCCGCTGAGTCTTTATAGCACTTAGTAGGTGATTTATATCTCTCCGCTGAGTCTTTATACCGCTTAGCAGGTGATTTACATCTCTCCGCTGAGCCTTTACACCGCTTAGCAGATGCTTTCCATCGCTTCGCTGAACCGCTCCATCAATTAGTTGAGGTCAGTCGTCACATCTAAGAACCCGGTCTGGCTTTCTAAGTGAGCACTCGTCACATCTAAGAGCCTGGTTTGACTTTCTAAGATACCGGTTCGAGTTTCTAAGTAGCCGGTCTGACTTTCTAAGTGAGCACTCGTCACATCTACGAATCTCGTCTAAGCATCTAAGATGTCATTCACAATATTTAAGAACTGCGGTTATAAATCCACCCGGACTAACTCTATTTAGAAAATCTTACTTAAAACCTTTATAATCACCACAGCGTCTTTATACCTTTTGCTTTTCTCAAATTTTTGTCCGCCGTTACAAGATATGTGTTATTCAAAATTGAAGTCGCACAAATAATTCTGTCAGCCGGGTCCTGGTTTATTTCTGAAGGCAAATCAACAGATAAAACGGCTATCTCCGGCGTCAATTCCTTAACTATATAATTATTTGAAGCTCTTAATAATTTTATAAAATCAAGATAGGATACGTCGATTATTAATCTTTTCTTTTTTATTAACATTGCAATTTCCCAGAAAGATATTTCGCTGAAGATCATGCCGTCCGTTTCATTTGCTTTATCAATTGTCCTTTTTGCATTACGGCTTAACAATGAAGGTCTTAACGCATTCCAAATAATTACATGAGTATCAACCGTTATCATTATTTAAAGCGTCCCATTTAGAATTAATAGGAGATACTAAATCGCCGATAACGGCGCTTTTACCTATCTCTTTTAATTTTTTTTTAGCGTCCTCCTTACCCGTTCCAGGAGGAACAAGCTTCGCTACTACCTTGCCTCTCGAAGTAATATTAAAAATATTTCCGTGTTCAATTTCTTTAATAACTTTCATCAGATTCGCTCTAAGCTCACTTACAGGAATTTTGTTCATTTTACTTTCCTCATCATTTGTACAAATTAAATGTACAAACAAAAAGTCCAATTATCAATTAAGAGCCGCCGACGATTTTGTTCTCTAAAGTATATTTTAATTTACTTCAGCAGCACAAATTTCTTTACCTGCGTAAAGCTTCCCGCTTCCATTCTGTAAAAATAAATACCGCTTGCCAGTTGCTTGTTGTTAGCGGCTTGCTGCATATTTCCGCCGGAGGCGGATCCGCTGCCTATGGCGGAAAACTGGATACTGTAACTTCCGGCTTTTTGTTCTTCATCTACAAGCGTTGCTATTTTCTGTCCGGTTATGTTGTACACTTCAAGCAATACATTGCTCTGTTCCGGCAGCGTGTAGCTAATTGTTGTCGACGGGTTAAAAGGATTCGGATAATTCTGCAGCAGTTCAAACTTAGCAGGTTTCATAAATGAAGCATCGACAACATTAGAATATTTAAAGCTGCCGTTATTATCAATCTGCTTAAGCCTGTATTGAATATTTGTAACATTGCCAAGATTAGAAACATTATCAGTAAAGGAATATTCTTTAGGAGAATTACTGCTGCCCGATCCTTTCACAAATCCAATCTTTTCCCAATGACCATTGACTAATGACGGATGACTTTCATTATCATTGGTTATTAGTCTTTGTATTTCAAATCCGTAATTATTTAACTCTGTAGAAGTTTTCCATTGCAGACTGACAGCGTTTTCAGTTTCGCTCGCCGAAAAAGAAGTAAGCTCAACCGGCATCGGCGCATTTGAAGATGTAAAAGCCGCATAGTTCTCCAATGTTAAGTCATATCCGTACGGACCCGAATCAATTGCGCTTCCGGAACTCTCATCAAAATGGTAAAGCGCAAGTGTATGAGCATCGGAAACAAACGGCGCAGTTGGTTTTGTGTAAGTACTCCCGGTGTATCGGGACGTATCGGAAATCCTTACCTCATCAATTTCTCCATAAAACGGATGATCATTACTTTCATCGGAACCCCAATCGCCAACTCTAAAAGGTACGGACTGATTATAGATTCCAGCCTTTTTGGAAGTACCTTCTGCAACAAGGCTGCCGTCTACATAAATCCTCATATTGTTAGTCGAAGTTCCTCCGTCATATACTGCCGCAATATGATGCCAGGTGTTTTTGGAAATCTGATATGTGTAAGCAAGCAGTTGTGATGTATTTGCTGAAGTGCCGTCGGAAGAAATTTGGAAGATCGGCACTCTTCCAGTACTTTCATTCGATAGTGAAAGATCATATGAGTATTGAGGACCATTCAAAACTGAATAGCTGACAACGGAAATTAATTCCGAGCCGTTGGCGTTGCCAAGCGTTATGTTAACCCACGCTTCCAACGTTAACGCGCCTGTTATATCATCCAGATTTGCCGGACTGCTTGCCGACTCGCATCTGTTGTTTGAGGAGTCCGGGAAGCTTACGCAGTTTCCCTGTGCGCAAACTTCATATTGAAATACGACAGAGACGAAAAGTAAAAGTAAAAATGATTTCATAAGCGCTCTCTTTCTTCCAAATTATTTGTATAAAATATTTCGTTTGTAACTGTTTGTTGATAATTAGAGTAATTATTTCAAGAGTATCATTTTTTTGGTTACAAAGTAATTGCCGGATTGAAGCCTGTATAAATAAACTCCGCTTGCAAGCTTATCCGCATTAAACGTTACAGAATACTTACCTGCAATTTTATTTTCATTAACGAGCGATTCAACTTCTCTTCCAAGTATGTCATATACTTTTATAACTACTTTACCGCTCGAAGGAATTTGATAGTTTATTGTAGTGCTCGGATTAAACGGATTAGGATAATTTTGATCAAGCTTATAGCTGGATATAAGTTGATTCTTATCTTTTATACCTGTAGTCCCGCCGCCGTATTCAAATACCCAGGCGCGCGGCACTAAAGCCGTATCCGTTACGGTTTGGAGCTGAGGGGCAAGCTGAGTTACCAGTAACTCATCATGCCCGTCATTGTTTAAATCTCCCGCCAATGCATAACAGTTTTTATATGGTCCTGAAAGAGTGTCTACTACTTCGCCGTCTGAGTTTACAAGAACATAGAAAGACTTAATTCCCGTCAAAAGATCACCTCTAGTTACATTAAAGACAAACTTATTCTTCCCGTCTCCATTTAGGTCTGTGTTTTTAATTTTCATTGGAGATTCTGCACCGCTGAGAAAGTTTATGTCTGCAAGCGAAATCCAGTCAGCGGGCATAAATGGACCAGCGATTGACTGGAAAGAATCTGTTGTATCGGCACATGTCCAGTCTGTTGTAAAAGCTGTGCCTGAATAAGAAATCATTTGCAAACCATTCCGGGTATTTAGAAAGCTATTCGTTGATTGGAATTTTATTCCAAGCATCCGGTTTTTGCCATCACTCTTAAAATCTCCAACCGCTACCACCTGGAAGGTTGAATCATACCATACCGGTTCAGTACCTTTACTTAAATCATAAATAAAAGTTCCTCCCGAGCTCCCGAACAAAGTACTAAAGGATGTAGCAACTATTATTTCTTTATTCGGTGAGTCATTCACGTTTTGTACAAAATATCTAACTATGGTACCTGGTACTTCGATCCTATATTTTATATTGAATTTATTGTCAAAAACGTAAATAGAATCCCCGCCGCCATAAGAGTTCGTTGTTGATGCAACTGTTTCGTATGGAGAACTTCCGTCAACATTTTCCGGCACTAAGTACATAGAGTTTAGAGCCGGAAGAATGGCAATGCTCTGGAATTTCTTGATCGAAGCATTCCATTGAAAGAATTGCGGAGAGCCATCTACTGATGATACCAATTCCGGGATGCCGTCGCCGTTTAAGTCCGCACTGGTCGTTGCATGAAGTCCAAAGATTAACGTAAGTATAGTTGCTCTTGTTTCGTCAATAGAGTCAATAACAGAAAAATTATTATAAACGTAAAATCTATAAGCATAATTGGATAAAAAGCCGAGGTTTTTTAAACCAATAATTTCTTTCAATCCGTCGCCGTTAAGATCCATGTTGGGATATGAGTCGCTGGTAGGGACGTTCGAAACAAAAAAGCCGCCCTGTCCGTTTTCTCCCTGGTTAAAATTGATGATTGAATTTCCATTAATTTTATCATATATTTTTGCAACCGGCGAACCAATTGAACCGGTGTTCAATCCTCCGATATGTATTAAGAAATCAAGTTTGTTTGTATCCGTCAAAGGGAAATAGTCCGATTCTGTAATCATAGGCTTTTTGAAAGATGTATCCGAGTAGCTTACATTAACACTATAGTTTGACGTATTAAAAAAGTAGGATGTAACTGTCCCTGCTCCGGTATCCTGCTTTACGCCGTATAAAGTTTTCTTCCCGGTTCCGTCATTTAAAGCGTTAAATCCTTTTGTAGTAGCAAAAAGATTTAAATTCGGATTAAAGAGATCAAGACTGTCCATTTCAAATATTGTATTGATTTTTGAGCCGGTCACCTTCAACGGAGTAGTTTTTAACTTTAATGATGTACTCTGGGTTCTATAAATCGGCGCGTTTGGATTTAATGATTTCTGCATACCGTTTTGATTTGCAATAAAGACGGACTGCTGCGGCAAGGAAATTCCGCTGATAAAGCAGAGCATCAAAATAATTTTTATCAATGTTCTCATTTACTACTCCTATAGTTTTATTATAATTTATTTCTGCTAGAACTTCTAAAAGAGAATCGTCAGGATGAAAAAGTATCTCTGAACCGCTGAAGCAAAATAAATTATGACTGAAGGCTCTTCAATCGCATGATAGTAGTAATTGTAATTCGGCTATAAATATTTTTGATGTGAATAATAAAATTGAATTGAACTCGCGCCCTTAAATATATCCTCTTTATCTTTAACTTCTTATTTTGTGCTTTGGACTTTAAGCAGCGCTTCCGTCCTTGAATGAACTTGAAGCTTTTCATATATGTTTCTGATGTGGGTTCTTACAGTTTCGATACTGATAAAAAGCAGGTCGGCAATTTCTTTATACCTGTAGCCTTTGGAAAGGTAATTAAGAATTTCAATTTCCCTGTTGGAGAGATCATTATCTTTTACAGCGTCGTTTTTGTTCTGGAATGATTGAACAACCTTTCTCGCGATCTGACTGGACATCGGAGAGCCGCCGTTGTAAACGTCTCTTACAGCGTCAAGCAACTGCGCCGGTGAAGTTTTCTTCAGAATATACCCGCTAGCGCCGGCTTGAAGCGATTTAAAAATAATTTCGCCCTCTTCAAAAATTGTCAGCATTATAATTTGAATTTCTCTTCTTATTTTTTTAAGCTCGCTTACGCATTCAATCCCGGACATTCCGGGAAGATTAATATCCATTAAAACAACGTCAACGTTAAGCGCGGGAACCTTTTTAAGCGCGTCTTCCGCATTGGAAAATTTAGCGGCGCATTTAAATCCTTCCGATGAGTTGAGCAGATAGGATAAACCTTCTCTTATTTCATCGTTGTCTTCAACTAAAGCAATATTTATTATCATTGTTCTTAAATAATTTGACGGAAATTTATCTTGCAAACGGTTATTGATCAATCACATGAAAGTAGTATAATATTTTTTCCTTCAGCCGGTTTTTGAATGAATAATAATTTCGGTTCCTTTTCCTTCAGATGATTTAATCTCAACATCGCCCTCAATCTCAGAAATTCTCTTTTGCATATTTGTAAGACCGTTTCCGAATCCCGATTGCTGCGCGGTATTAAACCCGGCGCCGTTGTCTTTAATCGCAATTGTTATTACATGATCATTAAGATTTAGTCTTAGAACAACTTTGTTTGCACCGGAGTGCTTCACAACATTATTCAAAGCTTCTTTGACAACCAGGAAAAGGTTTCTCCTGTATTCGGCAGACAAATTAATTAAAGGAATATTTTCAAGAAACTCAAAGTTTGCCGTAATATTCGTTCCCTCCAAAAAGCCGGAAGTATATTCGCGAATATATGCGGCAAAATTATCAAGCTTATCATTCTTGGGATTTATCGCCCAGATAATTTCGCTAATGTTATCAACCACTTCTCTTGATATGCTTGAAATTTTGGCAATGCTTTGTTTAGTAACATCTTTATTATTCATTTCTTTATAAGCCATATCGCTAAGCAAAGCAATTTTGGTTAAGCTTGAACCGACTTCATCATGCATGTCCTTGGAAATTCTAAGTCTTTCTCTTTCAAGAAGCGTCTGGCGCTCCAGTTCCAGTTTATATAAGATCGACATTTGCAGAATTGCTGCCGCTCTGTTTGCAAGAAGATTAAGCATATCAATATCCTGCCTGGAATAAATTCTTTCTGAAAGCTTGCTTCCACAGACGAAGCAGCCGAAATGCTTATCTTCATATTTTACCGGCGTAATAACTTCAGCATGAACGATGTCAAAAAGCTCCGGTATCTCTTTTAATTCGCTGACGGCAAAAGTTTTTCCAAACTTTATTTTTTCCAGCATATCATCTGCGGCTTTGAATGACACCGCTCCATTGTCTTTCTTGATCCCGAGTTTAAAGCATGAATTAAGAACGCATTCATTATTCATAGTCATAAAAACAAACGAAGAAAAATGGAATATGTTATCCAGCTGAAAGCAGATTTCATCGATCAAAGAATTATAATCGTATTTCCCGATAAGGTTATGTTCAAAATTTAGCGCTGCAAAAGTAGGATTATACTTTTCTCTATGAAACAATCTGTCAATTCGGCTTTGCAAGAACTCGCGTGAAGGAATAAATAATATTACTGAAAATGTAAGACCTATTAGATGAGATAAATTAGATGTGTCGCCGACTATTAATTTTGTAAGAAAATAAATGAAATAATATCCCGCGATTAAAACCCCGGTTAATGCGGAATATAATAGTCCCTTCTTGAGTATTATTTCTATTTCCCAAATCTTGTATCGCAAAATCGCGAATGAAATGCTCGTTAAAAGTATCAAAGTTCCAAACGACCAGGCTATTGTTTCCGGCAGGTTCGAATATTCGATTTCTATTTTCCATAATATTCTCGGGAACAAGCCGAATATCGTTTCAGGAAGAAGCCCGAACACAACACCAAACATCACCCATCTAAGCTGATTATGATATATTATTTCTTTAGTAGATAAAAAGTTGTTCACGCTAATTAAAGAAGCTGAAAGAAGAGTTATTCCCATCCACAAAACTCCTGCCTGCAAAGATGTTCGTTGAATAAAATCGGCTCGATAATTTAACTGATTTTGAAGATTTACTACGGAAGCTATCAGTGCGGCGCCGACAACAAACGAAACCGAATATACAGGGATCATTATTGATTTAATTTTTCTTAAGGAAAAACTTTCCCGGGGAAACAGCAAAAAGAAATGAATAAGTAATGCGCCTAAAAAAGGAAATGAAAATGCGAAGATAGATGTTCTAATTAAACCCAATTTATCGTCAATAAATAAAACTGAATTTAAACAAACGGCAAACACCTGCGAAAAAAGAAAGAACAACTTTGAAGTTATGTGTTTTGGTTCTTTATACAAAACAAATATTCCGATGCTTAGTACCACCAGAATTAAAAAGTAATAAGGCACATAAAAGGATTTGTCATCTTCCCACATAGAGTGCGGTTTGACGTTTACAACTATCTCTTTGCCGTTCCGTAATATTTCATACTTTACAAAGGACTTTAAATCCTCCATGCCGCTGTTTGTGTATATAAAAAAATTTTTAACGGGCAAATTATTCCGAGAGATTATTATATCTCCACTCATTAAGCCTGCTTTTTCTGCATTGCTTCCCTTGTCGATTGAAATAATTATTTCTTTACCGTTGCGGTTTTCAGAATTTACACCGTCATCAATATTATGCATCCAGCCGTAGATGTACATGCTGCATTCCGCTATGACTATAAAAGTCAATATCAAATATTTAAATGGAAATTCCTTCAACGGCTTAAAGCTATCTTTTTTTTGACTTGGATAATATAATACTCTAAAAAATATTTTCCACTAAGTTTTTATAGATGTATCAAAATAAACCTATTCTGAAAAAAAGTCTCAAAATATTTTCTCAAAACATTTCAAAAAAATCATTTTCAAATAAATTTTAATGGTATGGTTATTGGAATTTTACGGGAAACAAAAAGAAGAAGGTCATTATGGTTTTAACAGATATAATTGCTCTTTCGTCATTACTCATTTTTGCAGCAGCAGCATTTTACGTGCTTGTAGCTTTTATAATATTCAAATTCAAGAATAGAGGGAAAATAAATCCTCACCTAAAGAAAACCATAATAGATAAAGTCAGCGCTGTCGCAGAGAAACCGCGCCCAAATAATTTGATCATACAAAAACCTTTAAATAATTATTATGATAATATGAACAAAGTTGCTGGCTATATAGATGGAAGACCGGTTATATATGTTAATGATAATAATGCAGAGCTTATTTACCGCGAAAATATTCTTAGACAAAATTACCGTAAACGTCAGCCGCGCCCAAAGCATCGTAAAGTTTATCAAAAGCATGAAATAAGATTTAATTAGTGATCCCGCAGATCGCCTCCTTAATATTGGGACAGTGATTCTTAAAATTAACCGTCATTGTCCCAATATTTTTTCCCCTTAAAACATTAAAATATTTTCTACCTTAACGTTACCTTAGGATCTTTTGATCTCGGCAAATCATACCATAAAGAATCAAGAAATTCCAGTTCATCATTTTCCAACGTAATATCCACAGCTTTCAAACTATCTTCAAGATGTTCCGGCTTGCTTGCGCCGACAATAGCAGAAGTTACCACAGGCTGATTCAAGACCCATGCAATTGAAATATGAGTTAACGATTTATTTCTTTCTCTAAAGAACTTTTTCATTTTGTCAACCGCGTCGAACTGCGCTTCCTGCCAATAACGATCGCGGTATAATCTGCTTGCCTCAGGAAGATTAAATCGTCCCAGTTCATTCTGTTCGCTTTCGCGTTTGTGTTTGCCGGTCAAAAATCCTCCGGCTAAAGGATTATACACAATAACTCCGACTCCCTCTTCTTTGCACAAAGGGAATAATTCCTTTTCAAATTCACGAAATAATAAATTGTATCTCGGCTGGATACAGTTATATCTTTCGATGCCGAGCTTGTCGCTCGTCCACAGTGCTTTAGCAAGCTGGAATGCTTGATAATTGCTGCATCCTATATATCGCGCCTTGCCTGAGCGGACTATATCATCAAGCGCTCTTAATGTTTCATCAATCGGCGTATTAGGATCATAAAAGTGCACCTGGTAAAGATCAATAAAATCAGTTTGAAGCCGTTTTAAACTTGCGTCAATCGCATCCATAATATGTCTTCGTGAAAGACCCTGATCATTTGGAGCGTCGCTCATCTTGCCGTTGCATTTAGTTGCAAGTATTGTCTCGTGTCTTCTGCCGGTGTTCGCTTTCATCCATTTGCCGATTATAGTTTCGGTATCGCCTGCAGTTTTAATACTTACAGGCAGCGGATAAACGTCTGCAGTATCAATAAAATTCACTCCCGTCTCCCACGCTTTATTTAAAATAGCGAACGATGTTTTTTCATCGCACTGATAGCCGAATGTCATTGTACCAAGACAGACTTCACTTACTTTAAGCCCGGTACGTCCTAAGCGTTTAATTTTCATTTCTTATTCCTCTGTAGATATTGCAAGAAAAACCAGTTTATAAAATTTTATCATCGACAATTTTTTAGAATGTCATAGTCAACATAATAATTTTAATCAAAATTATTCGTCCTTTTATTTTGACTTTGCGGGAGATAACATATCAATTCTTTTCTCTTTTGCGGAAACATTTATAAGTATATCCAAACGTGACAGCCTGGTCTCTTCTTTAGAATGTTATTATTTATGCGTCATTATAAAAGTGCCGTTCCATCCTGCCGGCGGCGGTGCTGCTTGAAATTCTATACATCGTTTTAAATATACTGATGAAGGACCGTCATTCGCGTCTAATTCAATTGCATTTTCAAATAGCTCTTTTGCTTTTTCAAAATCTCTTTGTCTGTATTTTTCCAATCCTTCTTCAAAAAATTTAATTAACTTCAGTCTTTTGTCAGGCACTGTTTCAGACTTTGGCGCTATCAGTTCATATATTCTAACCGGCTTTGATTTTCCTTTTACTAAAATGAAATCAAGCTCTCGTACAAATAAAATATCTTTCACATAATCATAAGTTGACTCGCTGATAATAATAGTGCTTCCATATTCTTTATTTACTCCTTCAAGCCTTGACGCAAGATTTACATTATCTCCTATTACCGTGTAATCAAATCTTTCCTTGCCGCCCATGTTTCCCACGATCATTTCGCCGGTGTTTATTCCAATTCTAATGGAAAAAACCGGCTGATGTTCTTTTTCCCATTTCAACTTCAGCTCGTTTAATTTTTTTGTCATTCTCAATGCTGCGGTACAGCATTCAAGAGCATGGTTTTGAACCGGAACAGGTGCGCCCCAAAACGCCATTACAGCGTCTCCAAGAAATTTATCCAGCGTTCCTTTATGCTCAAGAATTATGCGCGTCATTTCAGTAAAATATTCATTCAGAAGTGAAACTAATTCTTCCGAATCCTTATTTTCCGAAATGCTGGTAAACCCGGCAATGTCGCTGAAGAATACAGTTAATTCTTTTCTTTCACCGCCTAATTTCAGACTGGAAGGATTTAGTATGAGTTCATCCAACAGATTGCTGTTTACGTATTGACTGAACATTTTTTTTAATAACGTCGAGCGCTTGCGCTCTGTTATAAAATTATAAGTTGTGCTTCCTATATAACCAAAGACAATTGCAATTTCCGGACCGGATATGCTGGCTACATAATTAAAATGATCAAAGAGGTAGAATGAGATTTGATACACAATGAATACGAGCACTGCCGCGAAAAATAAATTAATAATTTCTGTTATAATGGTATTAACTGTAAAAGCTTTTTTGAATAGAGTTCTGCTGTAGAATGAAAAGAACGAGAATAATAGGATCATTATTATCCCTAATGTTGCCGGTTCCTTTGAAAGAAAATTATTATCGAGAATACTTTGAATAATATTTGCATAAACTTCAACACCGAACATTACGTTGCCGCCGTTTTCATTCTTGGAAGAGTACGATACATTGAAATAATCCTTCTCGAGAGGGTCGAAAGAGCCGACAAGCACAATTTTGTTTTTGAATATACCTGAATACAGCAGCCCGGTTTTCGGATCATCCCATAAATTTATTTGCGTCCCCAAATTTTTTTCATCCTCAGTTTCAAATGTGCTGTCGTCAATAATATCGGTAATATCCTCTTCCGGGAAAGTTCCCGACGGGCCGTAATAATTTATCAAGAACGATGAAGCATCGTATTTAGGTATGATATGTTTTTGATATATGAAATCGTTTCGGGTTTCGTCGACAGTTTTATAATATGGATAGCCGTAATATTTATTAAGCACTGCGAATGCGAAAGATGGAACATCGCGAGGCGGCTGAAACGGCAGTCTCCAAACAGGGCTGTATTTTCTAATTACCCCGTCGTTGTCCTGCAGAACATTTACGATCCCAATTGAACTATCGGCTTTAAAAAAGATATTGTTGAAATTAAAATTCTTGTTGTAAATATATCTTTCTTTAAAATAATCTCCGGAATTTTCACCGCCGTTATTTTCTTCTTTAACCTCCCCGGCAACAACTACATTCCCGTATTTCCTGATTGTGTTTAATAACAGCGTATCATCGCTTGCGCTTAGTCTATCCGGATCAGACATAATCAAATCAATGCCGATTGCTTTCACGCCTGCTTGATTTAAATTCTTTATCATTCTCGCGTATATCGATCTTGGCCAGGGCCATTTGTTAAAGGGCGGCGGCAATGCTTTGCTGCTTTCCTGGGAAATTGAAACTATTATAACATCAGATGAACCCTTAAACTGTAGCTGTCCTCTTTCACGGAACCTCAAATCTATTAAGTTGGATTCAACTCTTTTTAATAGCGGGATTGAAAAAAAATAATTCTGTGTCAGTAGAATTACTGTTGCAGTTAGAAGGATAAATACGATAGTCTGCCCGGTAAATATTTTTCTCATCGGATAAAAATTTTGTTTCATTTTTCCCGGTTAATTTATATTGCGTATCTTGTTACAAAGCTGACCATCGAATCATTTGGAATCATTTCGAAGTTTTTGAAATATTGCATCTCAAGCATGAAGCTTAAATTTTTAATTAAGTTGTATCTTAAGTGAGCATCAAATACAATTCTCTTCAAACTCCCGAAGTTAGGATTAATGAAAGCCGACATCTCTAATTGATTCGATAATAAAAGATAGCTCCCTGCCGCTGTAACGGATGTATAATTAAATACCGAATAACCGGTATTGCTCTGGTTAACCGAAGCTGAAAGAGATGTATTCAAACTATTGTTCCATTCGCTCGAAACAGATAAAATGACGGAAGTATTTTCAGCGTTGTAATTATATATGCTGTTATCATTCCTTTTGGAATAAATAAAACTTACGTCGGCATGCTGCTTAATTACCATATTAAAATCATATCCGATCTGAGCCGAATACCTGTTAGTAATATCGTTAACCGCCAGCGAGCGCTTAACCGAATCCGGATCGCTGGTGCTTAGATCATTATAATTATAATACCTTGAATAGCCGATGTTGAAATGAGGCAAATTCAATTGCGGATAATATGTCGCCGCAAAATTTATAGTTTGATAATCTGTCGTAGAAAATTTAGTCTTCTGAAGATTGTCATTTAAGTTTTCAAACCCCATCGTTACAAACAGTCTATTTTCCAAAAATCTTACCCTGTCGAGAAAATTAAATCCCTGCACATCAGTCTGAAGATAAGATTGTCCGAATGACTGAAAATCATTTCCGCGGTATAAATATCTTACCGTAAAGTTATTGTCAAAATAATTTAAATCAAGAGCCGCCTCGGATGCAAACGTTGAAAGATTATTCAGCTCTATAGGTTTTAAAAATTGATTAACAGTGATAAATCTTGACAAAAGCCTTGTAAGTAATTTAATATCGCCTGCACTGCCGCCAAGCGGTTTGCCCGGTCCGAACAACGAATCAATTTGGCTGTTGCTAAAAGTTCCGGTTGTAATATCGTCATTGGAAATACTTAACGCTGCTTGCGCAGTAAATAAAATATTTCTATCGTCAAAGCCCAGCATTAAATCCGAACCCAGCACAACGTTTTCCTGCGGGTCAACGGCAAACTGGGCGGAATTTTTATCGTCTACCGAATGCAGATAAGAAACGCCGAACTGAAAATTTTTCCCGTTGCCGTACGAAGGTCTTATGGCAAAAATGTTTCGGCTGTAACTGCCCGGCGAAATTTCTGCTCTTAACGAATCCATATATGGAATAACATCTGGACCAACCGGCGCATTATCCGGCTGATATATCTGGATGATTTGCCCTTCTATAGAGCGAGTTATCTGCCCGTATGAAGTTTGGAGATTGAAATCACCAAGAGTTACGCTTCCGGAAACACCTCGGACTCTTTTGCCGTTCATAATAAGGCTTGGATAGGAAGGATAAGTATCGCCAAGATTTAATTGCAGCCAGCTGCTCTCAATTGAAAGTGAGTACCTGTCCTGAGGCTGCAGGTAATAATGTTCTTCGTTAGTCAAATAAAGCTGACCATTTATTTTCCAGTCGTTATACGAAGCATTAAAATTAATTAAGCCGCGGTTATACATCGTATTTACAGTATCAAAGCTTTCGTTCCTTGCTTCGTACTGAACACTTACGCCGTACCTTACTCCGTTTACTTCGGCGAGCGGGAAGTTTGTGTTCGGTTCAATTACTTCGAAAGTTGTAGTTCTTTTATAAATTAAGCTCGATGAACTATCATACAGCTCAATTGTTAAACTGTGGTTCCCATTTCCAATTGATTTTGAAAATTGTTCGGGATAAAGAAGAATTAAGTCTTCTGTGATTATTATATGCGAACTGAAATCCGCATTATCAATAAAAATTTTTGACGCAGCTCTGTCAATATTTGAAGGCGCTTTCAAAAGTGAAATCGAAACGAATAGCTGCCCTTTTTCGATTTGCCCTCCTTCTTCCGGAGATAAAATTAAAATTCCTTTGTCAGCTCCGATACTATTATTGGCGGTTACAGAAACTTGCAGGGCGTTGCTTTGCTGCGGTACTCCAAAAGGATAAGTTTCCATTTTCCCGTTTTCAAATTCTAAGATCAAATAATATTCAATGTATGGCTGGACGACATCGCTTGCGGGTATTATCGCTTTAGCGCTTGCACCTGAGAGTATCATCTCACGCTGTTTATATTCGCTTTGTCCGAAACTGCGGTAAGCAAGAATTATCTTTGCCAGTCCGCTGGTCTGGATTAATTCAGCGCTCACAGTCAACGGCTGGTTTTCGCGCGCTTCGCTGACAGAGACAGACGAAACTCTGCCGCTCGGCTGCGAGAATGTTTCTCTTGTGTTAATAATAAATGTCACAAGAGAAAAAATGAAGATGCAGAAAATATTAATGTTTATCTTCATCTTTTAGATATTCAATTATAATATCTCCATGGTTTGTTTTAATTATTATCTTCCTTGTCCCGTCGCTCTTTGTGGAGTTATATTCCTTCTTAACCGAATCAGGCGCCTGAGAAATATTTACATCGCCTGAAGAATCAATCATTGCGAACATCCCTGTGCCTATTGAGCCGGACCTCTTTCTGCCAAGCTGTGCATTCACGGTTACCAGCCCGGTATCAATATAAATTAATGTATTAAGGTTATTCAATGTCCTGATGAAACCTGTAGTACCTCGAATTGACGCTATCGCTGTCGGAGTGGTAAAAATAAAATCCTGATCTTTGCGCTTTGTAATTTTGAAATTTAGCTCTCCTTTATTGACAAAAGTATTTTTTGCGTAACCGCTGCTCTCCTTCTTTCCGAATATTTCCACGCTCGAATTATCTCTAATAATCAAAAGACTTCTGTCATCAGTAAAGAAAACGGAGGCAAAAGATCTTTCGCCCGTTGTAACCTTGTCGCCGTTCCAAATTACTTCTCCCGCTGCCGCTTTATCGGATTTGTTTTTAGCTTTAACATAATGCGAAACATTGTTTATTACTTTTTGGAACTGCGCAGGCTGGGAAAAAATATCCTGAGCCAAAAAGAAAATCAACAAAGTCAATAAAGCTGCAAAGGACAAATATTTCTTAGTAAAATTCTTATTCATAATTCACCTTCAGGAATACGCGCGTTTAATGATTATTAAATTCAATTTTAATTATCGACTTAGGATTGGCAAGCAGCGAATTAATTATATTTGAAAGATCATTCAAATTAATTAGGCTGCCGTCGTCATACATGCTTTCCAGAATTTTTATTTTCCCGCTTCTAAAATCATTTGCTAAACCGGCTACTCCAAGCAATTGCGCAAGCTGGGAAAGCTGCGATGTCAACGTATTGTTCACCGTAGGATTATTATTTCTGATTACAAAGTTTACAATGTTGCTGTACAGCTTTGTGCCGCTGCCTGTAACTGCAGCAACTTGAAAAACTATTTCATCGCCGGGCTGCCACTCTCTTTCCAGAATCGAATGAAGATTTATACTTGTTACCGAGCCGACATTTTTATTGTTGATTAGCGGTGTTCCGGTATTAAGCGCATCTTCGAGAGATTGATTTGACGACTTCCTTACATTGGCTTTTATTTCGTACGTTGCGCCCGGAACAATATTCCATTCGGCTAAAACATTTCCTGCATCATATTCTCTCCCGGCATTCGGCTGAATTATCGATAACGTTTGCGTAGGGTTTGGAAAATCAAAAACTTTAACAGCCCAGGGCGAACTTACTCCCTTCTCTGTAGCGCGAATTGATAACCTGTATCTTCCCGTCAGTTTTCCGCGCTGCCGGGTTTCGTCAATTAATTGCTGGTTGGTATTCCATTTAGATATTCTAATTTGGCTTGAGCCTAACTGTTCATTGCAGACTCTTTGCGCGGGAAAAGGATCTGTAGTAAAGCTGCCTAAAAGTTGAAATCCGCCGTTTTCCGGCGGCTGCCATTCTAAAGTACATTCAAGAGTTACATTGTCACCTGGAACTGTCGGCGTTATATCAACACAGAACAAAGACGGCGCACCGCTGATACCGTTAACAATTAATATCGAACCAATCTCTGAACTTATTCTTGATTCATCAACTATTAGATTTACTGTCGGCTGTGAGCGTACAAAAGGGACAAAGAATATAATTAGGACAAAAAGAAAAAAAGTAAATTTTTTAATCATTTGCTGTTTCCTTATATATTGCCAAAATATCTATATGCTGTACTTGAAGTAAACCGTAAGGTTGACTATAAATTAACTTCCAGAATTTTGAAAAGCAATAAAATTCTGCCGGACGGTACGGTCCAATTTCTTACTTAAGCGAATATGAATTTAGTTCACAAGAAACCTTCATTGCGCCGTATTGAGCCCATGTGCGAACCAATCCTACCCTGGGTTCACTCCATATAATGCCTACTACACTTGTATCTTGTCTTATCACATATTTAACACATCTAAATGTACCTGCCGCTGCCGTTACAGGCTGATCTATTGATTCTGTTGTAATCAAATAGCTCATGAATGAAGTTGTGTCCCCAGCTTTAGTAGGAAACGATAATACTTTTTCTTGTGCAGGACTGGTTGGAGGAACTCTAATCGTAGATATCATAATCATATAAAGTCCGTCTTCATGATTATCTAACATAAATCCACCAAAGATTAACGAAGGTCCAATTATTAAATTCTTAACATCGTAACCCGTAACACCATCTAACGAATCTTTCTTGGTAATAGACATTGTAACAGAATCAACCTTGGTGCTGTCAGTCCAGGACATAGTTCTAATATATGTCCATGAATTGCCCGTATTCAATGGTAGTATTTGACCGGTATCAGGTGGAAGTATTTGACTGTTGTTATTTTTCGGCTGCGTAATATTATCGCAGCTTGATAATATAACAAAGAATAAAAGAAGTGCTGATAAGCTAAATACTTTTATGTAAAAAGTTTTTTTTATTTCAATTTTCATTTGATCTCTAATAAATCTGCTTGTTTGTCTGCTGGCTTATGCTTACAGTTTAACATAATATTTTCTTTCCATCTATTGCAGATCTGATTTAAATAAAATCTAGCTGTAATGACTGTTATATTATTTTTTCAAAGCGCAAGTCGCAGCGTTCTGACCCCGCTGCCAGAGTTCCTGTTCTGCTGTATTTAATTCCATAGGCTTCAAAGTATTTTGGATACGCACAGTCATCGGCATAGCAGTTAGGCATACACGCTTCAGGCACATCCATTTTCTTTGCGAGTTCAAGCCAAACGCACCAATGGATATCAAATTGAAAACAACGCTCGTTGTTTTCCGCTAAACGTATATCCAGGCAACCAGCCTTTGCACACGCACCCGGAAGAGGACGCAAATACTTTCTGAAAAACTCAAATGAATCTCCATATTCTCTGATCGCCGCCGGTTCGGGGCTTGACTTCGCAAATGCCTCAACAGAAGTTTCTTCCATTACATTAAACATGATTTCTTTCGCTCTATCTTTGCCTGCCACTTTTGACAGCGCCGAATACATCGCGATGTAATCTAACTGTTGTTTTATGAACGAAGAGTTAGTCATTCCTCTGGCTTTTATGTCTGAAAGATCAAGCCTTGCTGCTTTAATTCTTCGTTTAAGGAATACGATGAACAGTTTCGTTTTTTCAACAAACGATAACTTACCAAAAATAATTTTCCGGGAAGTTTTTTTTATTTTCTTCTTGAATGTTTTGTCCCAGCTTCCTTCTAAATCACTAATTGCTATTCCATAGCCGTTTGTTTTTTCAATGTCCATACTTTTTGTTTATTTATTTATTGTTCATTAACCGTTAAATAGTAACTTCTTTATTCTCACAAATAAATATTTAAACCGAAGCTTACACCTGAGCTTGCTAACGTCCAGCCTTTGGTTGAAGCCGAATTAGATTTATTTAAAGGGTAACCTGGAGAAGATATTGATTCAATATAATTATAAACCGTAGATGAAGAGTACCATTGATACTGTATGTTTTCATTATAATCTGCGCGCAATGATAACCAACTGCAAGCAAACCATTCAACTCCTAATACAGCCGACACACCAACCGACCGCGTGGTACTCTGCTCAGTTCTTATATTTGTACCCCAATAACCAGGGTTCCCATTATAATAATAAGAATAGTTATCATAATAATTACAATAGCTGTAAGAAAATATAGGACCGGCTCCTGCATAAAGATGTACATGACCTTCCGGATTCATGTACCACAAATATTGAAGTACAAACGAAACATTACCGCTCTTAGTTGAAGCGCTGCCCGGAATTGTTCCAAGGCTGCTGTCACCAACAGAACCTGAATATGAATCGGGTCCGCTGTTGTTGCTGCCGTTGATTGTTATGCCGCCCCGGATAGCATTATTTTCTGATATCTGATACTTTGCGCCAATTGTGGATCCCTGGAATGAGGTAAGAGTAAAGTTCTGCGCAATCCCGAATTGCAGCGCCCATGATCCCGCCTTAAGCGAAACACTGTCTCTCGTTTGTCCCTGCGCTGTACATGAGTATGTTAAAGCAACTGTAGCAGCAATAAAAACTAAAATTCTGAATTTACGAATAAACATTAGAGCCTCCTGATTGTTTTAATTTAAGATCATTACTTAGAAACCAATTTTTTAATTGCATAATCACAGCTTTGAAAAAGCAGCTGAATAATTATCATAGTATTTACTTCAGCAAAATAAATTTCTTGCTGTCTGCAAAACTTCCGGCTTGCATCCTGTAATAATAAACTCCGCTTGAAAGCTTGCCTGCGTTAAATACTACGCTGTAGTTGCCGGAAGATTTTATGTCGTTCACAATCGTTTGTACTTCTCTGCCTAATACATCATATATTTTAATCGTAACCATACCTGTCTTTGGCACAGAATAATTTATTACCGTAGACGGATTGAAAGGATTAGGATAATTCTGCGATAACTGATATGCCTTAACAATAGCCTGCTTATCGTTTTTTATCCCGGTAATTATTTTATTCTTATTTCCGTTTCGTGCATTGTTCCCTTTAAATGTTGGCCAATCGTAGCTTGCTTGATTCTCGTTTATCTTTCCGGCTTGATTAAGCTTTAAAGTGTAAACTTCTCCGTTCATGTTTCCGAATAATGCGAGACCATTATCCGTAATTAGAACTGGCGAATTTATTGCCGAACCGGTTTTGAAATACCATAACAAACTGCCTTGTTCGCTCAGGCTGTACAATGTGCCGCTGTCATCCCCGATTAGGATCTGACCATTATCCGAAATCGCTGCTGTTCCGTTTACCGGCGACCCGGTATAATATCTCCACAGAACATTCCCGTCTTTGCTCAAACATACTACCTCACCATTTGATCTGCCGACAACTATTTTCCCGCTGTCAATTATGATCGGCGATGATTTGACTTTACCGTTTTCAAAATTAGACCATTCTTTGACACCGTTATAATTCAATTTGTAAATACTGCCGTCATTAGAACCGAATATTATACTCGAATCATTTCCCAAAGCGGGAGACGATACTATTGAATCTCCGGTCGTATATGCCCAATTTATTCTTCCGCTTTTATCTACCGAATATAATTTCCCGTCGCAGCTTCCGAAATAAACATCGCCGCTCGAAGAAACAGAAGGCGATGAAACTATCGCTCCTCCGGTTTGAACAGTCCACATAACTGTGCCGCTTCCATTCAAATCATAAATCCTTCCGGTGCTTATTCCAACGTACACGTCGCCGTTGGAACCCGCTGACGGCGATGATGTAATAATTCCTCCAAGCGCTTTATCCCACAGCGGAACGCCGTTTTGATCGAACGAATAAATCCTTGTATCGGTCGAGCCGACATAAATATGGTTTTGATCGCTTATGCAAGTTGTCGACTGTATTTGTCCGCCAGTTAAAATGTTCCAGTTTATGGTTCCAGTTGAATCAAATCTATATACTTTATCGTCAGCCGAGGTTACTAAAAAAGCGTTGGTGTCTAACTGTGCCGGAGCAGAAAATATTCCGCCGTTTGTTTTCATCTCTGCGGCATAGACGTTCACATAAACTGTAGTACTTGCATAATATGTCCTTGGATTATACAATAATAATTTTACCTGGTTTGTTCCGGTCTTCAGTTTGACATTTATTTTAGGACCGCTTCCTGCTGAATCGCCGTTTACTAACCAGATGTAAGCATAAATACTATCATAGCTGATAGTGCTTCCGCTGCCGTCTAATGTCCCGGCAGCGTATCCTTTAAAATTAGAGTCCACCCAAACTGTATCGGTCTTTATTACGGCAGTCATAATAGGCGAGGACAAAGTATAATTTCCGGAAACATAACTGCTGTCAAAATTTATACGGTATGCTGCGGCGTTTACAGTTGTATTTTTATTAATACTAATCGGCTGCGTGTATATCGCGGAATTCTTAGTTGCCGGAGTTCCATCTAAAGTATAATAGATAATTGCCGAGTCGGTAGCAGTGCTTATAGTTACTACTTGAGGAAGGCTGTATATTCCCGGCGAAGGAGTTAAAATTATATTTCCAACTCTCATATAATAACTGCTCGAGACGGGGTCGGAATTCTGCCAATCCTTTTTATATGCTATAGCTTTCACAATAGTATTTTTATTAATATAAAATGGCGAAGTATACTTTTGTGAATTCTGTGTAGGTGTGCTTCCATCTATTGTATAATGAATATCAGCCGAATCAGTGCTGCATGTTATGCTGACTGTTACCGGATTATTCTGTGTTCCTCCGCCTGGAGTTACATTTAGCGCAGCTACTTTTGCGTATATCGTAAAAGTACTGTCCGATACTGCGAATAATTTTGAATCGCTTGCATCGCTGATTCTTATCTTGCATTTGTTTGAGTAAGGCGCAACAACCGGTATGCTCCAATTATAAATTTGCCAATAAGCCGGCGCATTGGATATTATCGACTGCCACGTGTTTCCATCGTCGGTTGAATAATCAAGATTTACATTGTTGACAAAAGATGAGTTCCATTGAATATTAAAAAACGTTGTCGACTTTAACGAATCGCCGGTTATTGAATTAGCAAAGCTGATCTTTGGTTCATTATTAAATTCAAATACTCCCTGGATGTAGCTTCCTATCCACTTATTGTTATACTTATCTATCTTCATATCGACGACCTGATCCTGACTTGGAAAGCCCTGCTGCTGCCCGAAATAAGTAGCTTTAACGCCGTCGTACTCAACGATACCCCGTTCTGAAGCGTTGGGACATAATCCCGCCCAGATATTACCGGATGAATCTTCCGCTAAACAAGTAAACCAATCAGATGATATCTGATCGCTTAAATCGAACCGGCTCCAATTCGTTCCGTCGTATTTGAAGAGAAGCAAGCTGTCCGTACTGCACCACAAATTTCCTTTTTTGTCAACCAGAAGCGAGTGCACGTTTTCATTTGTTAACGCAGAGTTTGTTGAATTGAATATCTGCCAGCTCGTACCATTGAACTTTGCAATCCCGGCGGGTGTATAGGAATAATAGCTGCCGACCATTGCGAGCCAAACATTCCCATTCTTATCAGTCTTAACGCATGTAATATTGTTGGAAGGCAATACGGAATTTGAAGTGCTGTAATGTGTAAAGTTTGTCCCATCGTATTTATATACTCCGTCACTCATAGTTCCGATCCAAAGGTTCCCTGATGAGTCTGCATCCATCGATAAGATCATTTCAGGTCCTAGTCCGGGAATCGCAGTCCAGTTAGTGCCGTCAAACTTAACTAATGAACTCGACCCGATTACTCCAAAATAAAGGCTGCCTTTATATTTGGCTATGGCTTGTACAGTACTCTCAGAAGTAAACAGAGAATTCCCGCTGTTATATGTTGTCCACTTGCTTCCGTCGAACTTAGAAGCGCCGCCGGATGTACCAAACCATACCGATCCTGCGCTGTCGATGTAAACGCAATTTACGCTATCGCCGCTTAGACCGGAATTGGACGTATTGTATGTTGTCCATCCATTCTGCGCTGACGCAGATGTTAGAAATAATATTGAAACAAAAAGGTAAGTGAATAGCTTTGTATACGCCGCTGTTAACAGTCCGTTATCGTATGAAAGATTGATTCCCATCCGGGACCTCCATATTTAGTATGTTTATAATATCTGTTCTTTCAGATACCGCCGACGATTCTTATTAGAACAGATTTTCTTAGTATTCCTGTCTGTTTTTCTTTCCCCGGAATTCTTACTTATCACATACTATTATCTTCAAATCAATACGAATCTTATCTTCCCTTCTTAATATCAAACACCTTATTACTAATCAAATAAAATCCCGGTTGTATAATTTCAGCTTATAAAAAATAATCTGAAATTGCTCCGTCTAAAATAATAAAACTTCTTCATTTCGCATATTAATAAATTATTTTTTTAACAGTTTTGTCCTGGTAAAAAAATACTAGTTACTCATTTATTTCAGCAAAATAAATTTCTTGCTGTCTGCAAAGCTTCCGGCTTGCATCCTGTAATAATATATTCCGCTTGCAAGTTTGCTTCCGTCAAATTCTACTTCATAACTGCCGGTTGACTTCTCCGCGTCGATTAACGTTGTTATCTCCTTTCCCAACGCGTCATATACTTTTATCGTTACAAAACTTGCTTTAGGTATTGAATAGCTTATCGTTGTTGTCGGATTAAATGGATTAGGATAATTTTGAGATAAAATATAGTCAGAAGGCAAAAAAACTTTATTATCGTAAACTCCGGTAATCATTTCTGAAAGAGGGCGTCTCCAAACGCCATTATTAGTACCTGCATAAAGATTAGTATCTATGATTGTAAGAGCATATACATTAGTAACTGACATTCCATCGTTAACGGTTTTTATAGCAGTATCATTACTATTTAATTCAAAAACACTTCCATAAGCTGCGGTAAAGACACTATTCCCTTTTGCTGCAAGAGTAATAACATTTGTATTAGCCATATTTTTATCGACAGTTGCCCAGTTGGAGCCATTGTCAGTTGTATAAAACACTCCGTTGCTTGTTCCGGCAAATACATTGTTGCCGCTGAAGGTAAGTGAATTGATAAAATAAGTAGATAGTCCATTATTAATGGGTGTCCAATTTGCCCCATCGTCTGTCGAAAGAAATACTCCGCCATCAGTAGCGGCATATAGATTATTCCCGTTGAACTCTAAAGCGTTGACATCCTGCCGTCCATAATTCATAGACCAGGAAGTGCCATTATTAGTTGAAAGGATAATTCCTTGATAATATGTTGCAGCAAACAAATAATTTCCTCTAACTGCCAAGGCACGAATATCAAGATCTAATAATCCGTTATTTATAGCATTCCAACTTTCTCCATTGTTTGAAGACATGAAAATTCCTCCGCCGTTTGTTCCGGCATATAGATAATTTCCGCTTACTGCTAATGATGTCACCATAAGATTGGTCAAACCATTATTAACTGAAGTCCAGGTTGAACCATTGTCGGTAGAAAGAAATACTCCGCCAAAGTAAGTGCCCGCATATATATTTGTACCGTTTGAGACAAGAATATACGCATTTGTGTTCGTTATACCGTTAGTAACACTTGTCCAATTCGTTCCATTATTTGTACTGACAAATACACCGCATCCATAAGTTCCAGCAAATAGATTAGTACCGTTAACAGCAAAAGAAAAGACGGGGCATTTTGGTAAGCCGTTATTAACCGCAGTCCAGTTTGCTCCGTTATTAGTGGAAAGGAAAACTCCGCTTGATGTGCCGGCAAACAGATTATTGCCGTTAGCAATTAGTGAATGAATATTGAAGTCTGTTAACCCGCTATTCATCTGAGCCCAATTTACACCATTATTAGTTGAAAGAAAAACTCCGCCATTAATACCTGCAAATAGATTATTACCGTTGGAAATTAATGAAGTAACATAATCTAGTCCGCTATTAATCTCAGTCCAGCTTGTGCCATTATTAGTAGATAGGTATAAACCTAATGATGTTCCCGCAAATAAATTAGAACCGTCAACAAGCAGTGTAAGGACATTAGAATATTCTATTCCATTACTGACAGATTTCCAGCTTGTTCCATTATTCGTAGAAAGAAAGACACCGCCGCCATTTGTTCCCGCAAATAAGTTACTTCCGCTTACGGCTAGTGAAGTAATAGTAATGTTTGTTATTCCGCTGTCAATTACCGTCCATTTTGTCCCGTTATTTGTAGATAGAAATACAGCGCCTTCGGCTCCGGCAAAAATATTGTTTCCTATTACAGCAAGCGAGTTAATAAATAATGTCGTTAATCCATTATTTACTGCAATCCAATTTCCGCCGTTGTTTGTAGAAAGATATATACCACCGCCATTTGTTCCTGCGAGAAGATTATTATTGCAAACAGCTAATGCTGTAACTTCCCCGCCATAAGGTCCATTTGTCTGCACCCATTGGGCTTTTGATATAAAGCTAAGGTTAAATAAAAATACAATCAGAACTAAAAATTTCTTCTTCATTATTATCTCCTTGTTACGTGAATTGATTTCTTGTTTTTCCATCCGCTGCTCTTAAAAACCCATGCGGTGAAAAAATCTTAACTGTAATTTAGATATATATTCTACTTCAGCAAAATAAATTTCTTGCTGTCTGCAAAACTGCTTGCTTGCATCCTGTAATAATATATTCCGCTCGCTAGTTTACTTCCGTCAAATTCTACTTCATAACTGCCGGTTGGCTTCTCCGCGTTGACTAACGTCGTTATCTCCTTTCCTAATGCATCATATATTTTTATTGTTACAAAGCTTGCTTTAGGTATTGAATAGCTTATTGTCGTTGTCGGGTTAAATGGATTAGGATAGTTCTGGCTAAGAGTATACTCTTTGGGAGCCTCTGTTGTTTGTTTAATTGAAGTAACAGTTAATGTGGGATATGCGTCCCTTTCGACCTGGAAAGATATAAACAACGAATCTTTTGAATATATATCTGCAAGGCTGTCAACAGAATAATTTTTTATCTGCCATAGTTCTTGGACACTGTTAATGCTTTTTAGTGTATCACTGTAATTAACTTCAGCCTTTAGACTATCTCTAATCTTCTGGATTTCATCATGCGGAATTGTTAGTTTATATACAACGTCTAAGCGCCCTCCATAATATTTTGGCGCCGTAATTATTATTGAATCTTTAACAAACCGCTCGCTATAATAAGCATAAATAACTTGTTTCCCATCTTGAGCGGGAATACCTAATTGACTTGGTATAAGCACCCATGTCCATGTTTCGGAAACGCCTGGTGCATAATGGTACATTCCAAGAACATTAGAACAAGGTCTTTGGAAATATATATTATTAAAAGAAATATCTGTCATACATGAATTCCCGGCAAGACTGATAGTATCCGCAGTATTATTTGTGAAAGTAACACTTACATTCATCGAATCGCCGTATGAATAAGTGCTTTTGTCTGTTTTCATCGTCCACGTACCCTGCGCAGAACATTCAAGGATTAAGAACAAGCTTATGATCAATGTCTTAAATAAAGTTTTCATTTTTATTCTCCTTCCTGGTTTTCAAAAAATATAACGAAGTCATTGTTAAAATGCACCCGGTAAATGTAGAGACGATCCGGTGGATCGTCTCTGACGCCGTAATATCTATCTCTCTTCTATTTTGCTGCGCTTATATTTTTAAACGCTGTTAATATAATTCCGTTTTTTTATCTTGCAGTTCCTTCGCGGTATTTATTATTAAACGTTGTCATTGCAATTGTTTTGAGCCGGGGCACCGCCCCGTCTCTACTTTTAATTTTTCTTTAATCGTAGAGACGACCCGGTGGGTCGTCTCCAACACCTCATCAATTTCTAAAATGCCGAAAGCGAGATCGCTGTCCTCTTGAGTCACTACTTATTATAATATACGTTTTTTACTTAAATGTCCTTGCTGAATCTTCTGTTAAATCAAAACAATTGAATAAATTTTCTTTAATGTTGTCAACATCTTTATTTAATACTAAAAATCCTGAGTAGTCGTCCCTTACAAATTCTATCCTTTTATATATTTCCCTTAGTTTTAGTTTATCTGGTCTGTATTCTTTAGGAACTATTTCCTTCTCATAATGCAATAAGTTTGACAAATATTTATGATCTGATGTTGGTAATTCTGATGGTATAAAACATACCCCTATCTTTTTATCCAAAGTATTCCCAGATTTTAATGTAATTAATACTTTTCTACTACCATAATCGGCGTACTCTTTAATATGCTTTTTCAATAGTTCATACATAATTAAAATACTTTTACTCTGTAGTTTGTGTGTGTAATCGAAACGACACATTCCAAGCTTTGCCAATTCTGTGCGAAAAGCATCTATAAATTGTTTCCAAACTATTAATTCGATTGCCCTTCTCAATTCAAGTGCACAATAAGTCAAACTTACAACATCATCAAATTCTAGCAGATCATTTGTTCGAAGCAAATAATCATCAATTAATATTTTATATTTCATTAAAACTACTCAAAGATTATTAAAACGATTTTTCCCCCGCACGTAATTATTTTCCATCTAATATAAATGCACGCGTGCTGTGCACGTATATTCTTTCCTAAATTCTTCAGCTATATATATTACAAGATGCAGATGAACTACTCACCTCGAACGCAAAGAGCTTTCGTTCATCTGCACCTGCTGTGTAGGGCGGAATTCAATTTAAAATGCTGAATGTACAATGTAAAATTAAAAAACCTGCATCCACCCCGCTTAGGCAAATCTAAGCGAGGCGAACCATCCAACACTCCGGATTTAAAAGAACAATCCCGCCCCTTATCAATGTCAAAGTCTCTGAATGAAAGGCACATTATTAATGAGCACTTCAGGACCCGCTAATATTTCAGCTTATGTTTCGGACTATCTGCCGTGAAATATTTATTAGGCAGTTAGACCCTCTTATATAAATTTATTTTTGGACGAATTTATTAAAAGAGGAATACATTTTCGAGCAGGATAAAATTCTGCTATGCCGGTTTTCACGCAAGCGCAATTATCAGCATAGCAGTTTGTTTTGATATATGATGGGACACTGGATGCCGTGATTAATAATTTTTTGGGAGACTGTATTGCTGACAGGTTTAATAAGGTTAGATACTTAAGCGCACGCAGCATATTTGCCGCGAGGCGGTCAATTATGGATACCAGCCTTTTGCTTAGAGTTCCTCTTATGTTTCGAGCCCAATTCAATTCTTACTCCACTTAAGTTTTTCTTTCGTACAACTTAATTAAGAACCACTTACTTTAGGTCAAAAATCGGGTATTATTTATTTAATGTCAATACTTGTATAAAACTATTTTTAAGATATAAGGATGACATCCTTCTGAAAGATGTCATTCTTAAATTGTGAAAATATCGCTGTCTCTTTTAAAATAAGTTAGTTTCTTGCGGATAAGGCTGACATTTCTTCTCGCTTCACAATGATTTTTCCCTTATTTATATTTTGTATAAATAAAAATATTATTTATATTTAGTCTAAATAAAATTTATCACTATTAACACTTATACACGATAGGAGTATCTTTGAAAAAACAGATTATAGTTTCTGCGGTTGCAATAACTCTATCCTTAATTAATAATTTATTCGCCGACGGCAAAAGGTTTGCAGCCTCTTATACCGCAGCCACAATGCCACAGAATGAATTTGAGCTTGAGATGCTTTATTTCAATAATTTCGGCAAAATGTCCGGCTCTTTCCAGAACTACGCGCCTAAAATCGAGGTTGAGTACGGTGTGCTCAATAATCTTACCGCATCATTTTATTTTAATTTTACCGGAACTTCAGCTAAGAATAATTCTTACCCGTCCGAACCTTTAAATCTTGAATCCAATTCTATTGAACTAAGATACAGACCGGGAGCTATGGATCAGTATTTAATAGATCCTGCTTTGTACTTTGAATTTGAATACGGGAAAAATGTAATTGGGTATGAGCCAAAAATTATTCTCTCTAAACAATATAAAGATATAATAGGCGTTCTGAACATAGCATCGGAGTTTGAGACCGAAAGAAGCAGCGGCGCAAGAACTACTAATTTTGATATAACTGGCGGCGCCCTTTATGAATTTAATTCGTTAGTAGCTTGCGGAATTGAATTCCGTCATGACGGAATATACAGCAATACTTTCGGAAACAGACTCAGCCGTGCAGCCTTTCTCGGTCCCACTGTTAATCTAACTAACGATGATTTCAGTTTAACCGTAAATTTGATGAAGCAGCTATCCGGCTCCCCTTCCTCTAATAACGGTCTCGATCTTGTCATGCATGAGAATTATGAATTCACCGCCATACTTGAAATTGAATTGTAACCTGATAAAAAATATTACTCTTAAAATTGGCAATGATTCTCTGCGCCAATCTTACTATTTTTTTATTAAATAGAATAGGAATCTATATTGCAGAGTTGAAAATTAGTTCAGTTGTCATGATTGGATAATTTTATTGTTTGGGAATATAATCGCTGAATAAACAAGTTGCGCTTCACTTTCACCTCTTTTCCTATTAGCCTATTTACTTTTTACAAATTGACATGCTTACCTTTTAACCTCATAAAATACTACGCATGTATTATTTTATTCTGAATACGCCTTGAATGCGCTCTCAATGCGCTTTGAATGCAATATGCTTCTACAGGTCTCGGCTTTTAAACAGCAAATACTTATATTTGAACACTTATTTTTATTATTTAAGCGGGCTGATTAAATGGTTAGAATAAAGAATAGAGTCCTCGGCGACCCGGTAGGCAAAATCGGGAATATAGTTTACAGAACATTAAACGGTAAAACCTTTGCCTCAATTAGACCTGACAAATACAACGCCAGTCAAAGCAAAGCGGCTAAATCAAACAGAAGAAGATTTGCTGTTGCCGTACAGTTCGCTAAGTATATTAATTCTATACCGGAACTTTCTAAAATTTGGAAACAATCCGCGGTTAAAGGCGCCTCTTCATTCAATAAAATCGTTAAGTACAATATCGGTCAAATTGATAATGGCTTCCTAACAACCCGCAATATTATCACTCCCGATTTGAAAACTAAGAACGGTATCCTCGATATTAAGTCTATTTCTTTTGATCAAAGTTCTATAAGCATTACTGCAAGTTTTCTTAATAAGAAAAGACAGTCCTGCGCGGATTTAACCCCTACGCTTTACGCGGTGGCAGTATTCCAGTCGCCTAAGTCAAAAAACTACGACGCGGTTTCTATTACTCATTTATCGAAAGTTACTGATCTAATATTCAATGGTGAGGTATTAAATATAGAGATGTCACTGTCCGCCGATCAAAAATTAATAGCTAAAAAATATAAGACATGCATAATGTATTTCGCTTTAATTATAGGCACACAACTTTATACGAATAATATATTTACGACTTTTTCTTCAGAATTATTAAACCTATAAAAAAACTCCGTGCGATTACACGGAGTTCCTCTTGTCCTATTACAGCGGAAACTAATCCGCCGCTTTAGAAATTCTAATCAGAATTCATCTCATCGTCGCTCGGCATGTCTTTAGCGTTCTGGTTGCGCTTAAAGTTATTCAGGTTGTAAGAAATGCCGAGATAGAAAATTCTCGAATCTCTCTTGCCGTCAGTAAACAAAGAGAAGCCTGTGCCGTATGTTGTCCCGCTGTATTTTTGCGTATTAAATATATCCGTAGCTCTAAAAGTGACTGACAAATTATTATCTAAGAAATCTTTTTTAAGAGCGAGATCGGTATAATATAAAGCGTCTGATCTGCCTTGCGCTGTTACTGTGGGAGAATTATAAGTATAAGAAAGCTGGAGAGAAAGTGTCTTATCAAATTTCCAGGTTGAGTTTACTCTGCCGGTCCAGCTGTAACTATAGCTGTTATTCCCGGTAACATAAACCGGGTCGTTAATATCCGTTCTGAAATAAGAAACGTTGGCATTGTAATTCCACCAGGGCGCAATATTGCCGCTTCCGACGAGCTCGGAGCCGTAATTCTTCTGGCTTGCAATATTCTGATAGGTCGTCATTGTAACTCCGTTATTAAGCAGCGTGCTTATTCTTGTAATCATGCCGGTAGTTTGCTTCAGGAATAATGCTGCGTAAATATTTATATCGAAGATAAAAGAACTGTATCCCATCTCATAAGAATCAGTGTACTGGGGCATCAAATCCGGGTTGCCTTTGGATAGGTTCAGCGAATCGGAATAATTAACAAACGGATTTAAGTTCCATGGCTTTGGTCTATCGACGCGTCTTGTGTAGCTGATCCTGAATTCATCGACGGGGGAAAAGTCATAAGCGAAATAAACGGAAGGATACAAACTGAAATAGTTTTTATTATATGAAACGCTGTCGTTTGCAAAAGAAGATTTGGTAATTGCATCTTCGCCGCGCACGCCTGCCTGCAATTTGAATCCGCCTAAAGCTCCGGTGTAAATGGCATAGACTGCGTGTATCTGTTCTTTGTAATCGAAGTTATTGCTTCTTAACGGGTTATTTATCCATTCTTGCATCGAAGGATCATAGTTGAAATAATTATAATCCGACCCCATATCTCTTATCGAGCTTTTGAAACCGGCTTCCAGGCGGCTCGTCTCATTAAAAGGATTAACATAATTCGATTGGATAATTAATAACTTGTTCGAATTCTCGGAAGTATTATCTATAGAGCTTACAGGCAGAGTTGACGGATTTCCATCGGTAGTAATATTGTTTAGGTCGGTCTTCGCCGCGCTGTTCATAGAAAAGTCAAGGTACATAATATCGGCGGTTAATTGTTTTCCCTTCTGCTCATAATTTCTTGTATAATCGAGAGCGTAGTTGATTCCCTGCAAATTTCTGTTGCCGTTATTATTATCTATGAAATAATTCTGCAAAGATGAAGCGCTGTCCAATTGATAATTATTTATGCTTCCGTGATTAGTAGAAGTAAATCTTCTATACTGTACCGAAGCCGAAAGCGAATTAAAATCATCGAACATATATTCGGTGCCGAAATGGAAGTTGCCCATATCAAAATTATTCGTTGAAGAATTAGTCTGGTTAAGATAAGAAGTGCTTGAGCCGAAGTTATTTGTTCTATCGGAAAGCCCGGTTCTATTAAATTGATTAAATCTTCCTCCGAAATCTCCAAAGAAATTCAGATCGCCTGTTCTGTAATTAAAATTCATCGAGCCGTTATACTTATCGCCCGTACCGGCGTTCGCGTTAAACACTCCGTTAAAGCCGAGATTACTTTTTTTCTTTAGAACAATATTTATAATACCTGCAGTTCCGTCGGGGTCATATTTTGACGATGGATTAGTTACCACTTCAACAGATTGAATTGAGTTTGCGGGTATTTGCGTAAGTATGTCGTTGCTGCTTACACCCGCAAAACCGGAAGGCTTGCCGTCGACTAATATTGTTACGTTGCTGTTGCCTCTAAGACTGATATTCCCGTCGATGTCCACCTGTATAGAAGGGATGTTCTGCATAACGTCAAGTGCTGAGCCGCTTGAACTGACCAAATCTTTGTCAACATTAATTACCTGCTTATCAAGGTTTGTAACAACCATTTCCTTATCAGCGCTGACAACTACAGCGCCTAATTTGATTGATGAAGGTACGATTTTTATTATTCCTAATTCTGCGGCTTGATTTCTGCCGGTAATGTTTATATTGGTTATCAAGGTAGTTTTATAACCAATGAAAGAAATCTTTGAGTAGTATTTTCCAGGCTTAATATCACTGATTACAAATTCACCTTTATTATTAGTTACTCCGCCGTTAACAACTGAAGAATCTTTTGCGCTTAATAAGCTCACATTAGCATAAACAACAGGCAGCTTTGTACTCGAGTCAATTACTCTGCCCTTGATTATGCCCGCCAGGCCTGAAGATGCTGTGTTCCCTTCCCTGCTCTTCTGCGCAAAGGCAAATATATTTATCATTATCACAACAATTACTATTAAATTTTTTTTCACAATTTCACCACTTAATCTTTTTATAATTTTTCCTTTCGTGCAATTTGACATTAGCCTGCTTACTTAAGTTTAAATAATTTTATTAATAATTTTTAATCTTGCTTACCATTTGATACGCGGTAAGAGTAAAAAAAATATTAAGAACAGCGTTAATTGAATTTCCCTGTACTTAAAAATTGATTAAATTGAAATCGAGATTTAGTTCAGTATGAAGAATCAGCTTTGACTAATAATTTTATGAGCGGCTATTTATTCGGATGAACTGAAATATTAAGAGATGAATATTTATCATAAAAAAAATTTTTAGGAGATGTGAATGAAATTCTTATCGGGGTTACTAATTCTTGTTTCAATTATAATGTTATCATCATGCAAAAGCTCAAGCAGTAATCCGGTGACTACCACAACAATCCAGCCGCTTTCGGGAAAATGGACTTTAAGCTCGGCGGGAGTAGATAATGATTCTTTAAAAGTAGTGCTTAACATAAATGGGACGGATGGAAATTTAGCCGGCACCGGTTCAGGTTATTATATCCAGTATTTTAACAGCGGCTATGCTAAGACTTCTTTCAGCGGAACAATATCAGGCACTTATACTACTTCTACGATCAACGCAATTGTTTCTTCGTACGATTTTAACGGCGACACCTCCGGCACAAGTTTTATCGGAACATCAACAATCCTTGTGCAGGATACAAACAAGGTTACCTTCTACGGCGACACGCTTTATAAAGTTAATTAAATTTTTTTTATAAAAAGAGACGGGTAAATTTTCCGTCTCTTTATTAATTTTTATCTGACCAGTTTCATAATAATCATCAAAGAGCTTATAGAAATTATCGTCCACAAGATAATTCCCTGTACAAGCGGCTTTACTCCAACAGTCTTTAAAACATTTTTAGACAATCCGGCTCCGATCAAGAACAATGTTACTGTAAGACCTATTGTCGATAGCTTAACGATATATGAAGAAATTTCAGCAACAGGTGAAATATAAGTCCTTACAATCGAGGCGAGAATAAAAAGGAAAATAAAATACGGGATAGCAATTTTTTTAGATCTTCCTTTAAATAAAAATGAAGTAAGAAAAGCCACGGGTACGATCCACAAAGCCCGCGCAAGCTTAACTGTTGTTGCAGTCTGTAGAGCAACTTTCCCGTATTTAGCGGCTGCGCCGACTACAGAGCTTGTATCATGAATTGCAATTCCAGCCCAGAATCCAAATTGCGTTTGTGAAAGATTCAATAAATGTCCTACGACCGGAAAAACAAAAAGAGCAATCGAGTTGAGTATGAATATTGTACCTAAGGCAACAGACATTTGCTGTTCATCGGCATTTAGAATTTGCCCGACCGCCGCAATTGCACTTCCGCCGCATATTGCAGTGCCCGAAGCGATTAAATGCGAAGTCTTTTTGTGAATGCTCATCCACTTACCTATAATGAAGCCTAATAACAGCGTACCAAAGATCGAGATTATCGTAAACACTACTCCTTCTTTGCCGACTTTCATTATAGTGCCGAGGTTCATTCCAAAGCCCAATCCTACAACCGAAGCTTGAAGAAGTATTTTTGTCGCTTTATGATTTAAATGAAGGTAAGGATGACCGATTGTTAATGCTATAATTAATCCAATTGCCAATGCAATAGGAGGCGAAGCAATGGGAGAAAGACAAAATATAATTGCGCCGATAAATATTACTTCGCGCGCAGTAATATTTTTTAAGAACGGTTTTTTTACCTCATGATTTATATTTCCGTTTTCAGAATTTTGATCCATGTTTACAGCCTCATATTTTCTTAAAATAATAAAGCCCTAAACTACCGGCTCACTCAAATGGATCAAAATTCAAATTTGTTATGGCTTATTACTTTTAGTTATAGGTCTGCTTTGCCAGCTTTATGAATTGTTTTGTTATCGATGAAAAGCTTGAGCCTTGCAGCGTGATGAAATCGAACGTCCGTTTTATTTGCAAGTCCTTCACTTTTATTTTTCGGAGTGTTCCCTTCTTCAATTCTTTTTCTATTGCCCGCACAGAAATAAAACCCATGCAATTATCTGTTTCGAGATACTGCTTAATAGCCTCGGTGCTGCCTAGGTGCATTATTATATTCAGAGATGAAAGCTTGATCTTTTTATTTTTTAATGCATGCTCAAAAACTTCAAGCGTGCCGGAGCCTCTTTCGCGAAGCACAACCGGAATTCTTGTCAACTGGCTAAGTGTAATTTCATTTTTAAGTATTAGATTATTATTTAGGCTTACAACGGCAACAAGCTCATCTGAAATAAATCTTGTATAATGTATATCGCTGCTTTTCACTTTGCCTTCAACGATTCCGAGATCAATTTCTCCTTTAAGCAAAGCAGCAGCTATTTTTTCGCTGTTCCCGGAAATCATAAATATTTTTACAGAAGGAAATTGTTTATAGAACTTAGCCAGAACTTTTGCAATAATATATTGCGCAATAGTTGTACTTGCTCCTATCCTGATTATGCCGGTCTTTTCTTTTTTGAAAGAGTTTAATTTATTGTCTAATTCAATCTGCATTTTAAAAAGTCTGTTTGAATAATCCAATAAAACTTTTCCCGCCGAAGTAAGATGAATTTTATTTCCAATTCTGCTGAAGAGCCGTAAGCCTAATTCCTTTTCAAGCGACTGGATATTTTTGGAAATAGCAGGCTGTGTTATAAACAACTCGTTAGCCGCTTTGGTAAAGCTTAAATGAGTTGCCACCGAACGAAAAACCTTTAGCCTAAAACTTTCCATCAATTAAAAATAAGATTAGTATTCTTAGAAGAAACAATTAGAAGGAATAAATATTGTTTGTGCCCGGAACAGGACTCGAACCTGCACGAGATTACTCTCATTAGACCCTGAACCTAACGTGTCTACCAATTCCACCATCCGGGCAAAAATTATTTTCAACTCACATTGCTAATTTACAGCGAAATAACTTTTTTATCTACAATACAAAATTATATTTCTAAATTTTTACAAAACTTTTTTTAAATTTTAATTTGTTCTCTACCATCCCGAGTCGCCTTTCCTGTCTTCTTTTTTAATAGTTGTTCCGCCGGGACCATGTATATTGCACTTGGGAGGAAGATTGTTCGCATTAACTATATCAAATACGGTAGTAGGACAATATTTTGTCGCAAGTCTCGAATCCCCATCATCCATTGTGGTTTTGCAAAAAGCAACGGTATCAATTCCAGGCGCCATCTGAAAATATTTTACCGGGATGTTCAAACTCTTATATGCATTCTCCATGAACATCGCCCAGATAGGAAGCGCGGCTCTTGCGCCTTGCCCGTAAGAGCTAGTAAACTTCACCCTGTGATCGTCAAAGCCCACCCAGACGCCTGCAACTAAATTTGGAGTATATCCGACAAACCACGCATCCGAAAAATTCTGTGTAGTACCGGTTTTGCCCGCACAAGGATATTGGAAATAATTTCTAACTCCTGCGCCGGTTCCGTAATTAATTACGTCCTGCATCATGCTGACCATTATAGAGCAAGTCTGCGGCGAAATTGCTTCTTGATAATCCGGTACAAATTTGTCTATTAATATTCCATTGCGATCTTCTATTTTTAAAATAGAAATCGGATCAACATGGACACCGTTGTTTGCGAAGGTTCCATAAGCAGATGTCATTTCAAGCGGCGAAACACCCGACGTTCCTAAAGCAATTGAAGGCACCGGATCGAGCGGGGATTGAATTCCCATCTTGTGCGCATACTTTACGACTTGAGCAGGAGGCGCCATGTTGCTTATCGTCAGTCTGCCTGCAATAACATTTATCGATTGCGCCAGTGCCTGACGCATCGTCATATAGCCGCCGTATTCATTTGTTTCAAAATTATCCGGCGACCAGCCGTTGTAATTAAATTTTTGATTTAACAATGTATAAGCAGGGAAATATCCGTTGTCAATTGCAACAGTATAAGCGAAAGGCTTAAACGATGAGCCAGCCTGGCGTCTTATTCCAACAGCGTGATTTAAGCCTCTTCCGAAATCCTGATTCTCGCCGCCAACCATTGCTCTAATTTGACCGCTGGTCGGATCAATTACAACAAAGCCGACTTGAATTGTTGTCGCCGCTTTCTTAACCGAATCTACGAACGAAGAAGTGAATTTAAGTTTGTTATAAACTTTTGATTTAGCATCCGCATCTGCCGCACTGCGGTACTGCGGGCTGTCCTTTATTGCTCTGTCCAAAATACTTTCAAGCAGGTCTTTATGGCGATTCCAATTCCATGCTTTGTTAAATATTTCCTGATATTGTTTAAGATGATCGGCAGCGGCTTTGTTCGCAATTTTCTGCATCCGGTAATCAAGCGAAGTATAGATATTCAATCCGTCGCGGTAAAGATCATAGCCGTATTTTTCAGCCATCGCTACCATCTGCTGGCGGACATATTCCATGAAATAAGGAGCAATAGTTTGATTGCCGCCGATTTTTTCCGATGCGAGTTCTATCGGCTCCTGTTTGTACTTTTCATAATCTGTTTCGCTCAGCATATCGTTGGTTACCATGCTGTGCATTACTAGATTTCTTCTTCTAATCGCGTTAGCCAAGTGTCTGACAGGATCATAATATTCGGGAGACTTAAGAAGCGCTATAAGCACAGCGGATTGCGGTACAGTTAAATCCTTGCCGCTTTCATTAAAATAAACTCTTGCAGCGGATTCCACTCCGTAAGCGCTTCTGCCGAAGTATGAAACGTTAAGATAAAGCTGAAGAATTTCTTTTTTTGTAAACGTCTTTTCAATCTGAACAGCGGTGATCCATTCCCTAATTTTTCTAACGCCCGTCTGAAAAATATTTTCGTCTTTGACCTTGAAGTGATAAAGATTCTTTGCAAGCTGCTGAGTAATAGTGCTTGCTCCTTCGCGCGAAAAAGTGAAGACGTCTTTTATTATTGCTTTGAAAACCCTTACCAGATCAACTCCCCAATGATTGTAAAAATCTCTGTCTTCGGTTGAAATTAATGCATTAGCTACGCACGGCGGCAGGCTGTCGATCTTGGTTTCAATTCTATTCTGGATATAAAATTGTCCGAGCAATTCGCCGTCGCTAGTAAAGACTTTACTCGCAAGCTGCGGGCGCGGATTTTCAAGCTGTTCAAGCGAAGGCAAGCCGCTTACCACATAAATTCCAAACGCAATAACAAAGACGGCGACAACAGCAGCTATTATTAAATTTCTTTTCCTTTTATTTTTTCCCGAACGAGATGAAGCTTTTTTCCTGTTCCTATAAGCAGGATCGTTAAAGTATTTTTTAAATTCAAAATCTGAACCGTTGTTTGCCATTTTAATTCCAGTCAACTATTTCAAACTTATTGTTTTGGAAAATCCCGTAGCATGGAGAATCCAGCCACGAGCCAAGGTTAATGTAAACTCCGCTTTTGTAATTCAAGAAGCATCTTCGATGAAGATGACCTAACAAAACGTAATCGTATCCTTCTTCAATTTTTGTTTTAGCAGCATTAAACAATCCGTCTTCTTCGCCGTAATCTTTTTTTGTCGTGTAGTCTCTGCTTGTCTTGCTTGTAGAACTTGCTATCGCTACGCCGATATCCGGATGAAGCCATGAATAGACTTTTTGCACCGGCTTATTGCGCAAAACTTTTTTTAGAATTTTATAACCTAAATCATTTTTTACCATACCGTCGCCGTGCCCGATAAAAAATCTTTTGCCATCAAGAACTACGCTTACAGGCGATTCATACATAACCGCGCCGATTTCATCTTTAAAAAAATCGCGGTGCATAAAGTCGTGGTTTCCAATAAGGTAATGAATCTTAATTCCCTTCTCAGCCAGGTCCTGCATCGCGGTCAGCGTTCTGAAAAAGCCTTTCTGGTAAACTCTTTTATACTCGAACCAGTAATCGAATAAATCGCCGACGATATATAATTCTTTGCAGCTTGATTCGGCAAATTTAAAAAATTTCACAAGCAGTCTTTCTTTCTGATTCTCAACTGCCTTTGACTGCAATCCAAGATGAATGTCGGAAATAAAAAGATAAGCTATATTCACAAATCTATTTAAATTTTATTGAGCAATAATGATTGGTTTTTTCGACAGCAAATATAAGAATTATTAATCACTTTCTTTATGCCCTTCAATATTTGCGAGAAGCCAGTTGTTAGGATCAATTTTTATATCGGCAACAGTTTTGCCGACTGCAATATTTATTTTCTGCTGCCTTTGATCAATGAAAATAGTTTTAAGCTCACTGGAATTGTCGGTATAATTAATTTCCACATCAACTGGGAACTTATATACTTCATAGCCGGTTTGTGATTGATTAAAATTAATAATTATATCTTTAAGCGCGGCAGACCACGAATAATTTAATTTGATAATACCGGTTCCATCAAACACCCATTGATTAAAAAACTGTTCAAGATTCTTGCCGGAGATTTTTTCACAAATATTTACAAAGTCTTTTGTCGACGCATTTTTGTATTTATAAGTTTGATAATAATTTCGAAGGATATCAAAGAATGTTGAATCGCCGACTTCATGCCGGAGCATGTGCAGAACCCACGCGCCTTTATCATAAACTGTACGGCTGAATAAATCTTTCGGGTTATAAACCGTGCCGTAGAAATTATTTTGATACTTGCTCATCATTGTTGAGCGAAGCGCACCGGCGCCGCCAACATGCTCTTTATATAATGCCTCGCAGTATGATGCAAAGCCTTCATTCAGCCATATATCTTTCCAGGTTTCCGGAGAAACTGCATCACCAAACCAATGATGCGAAAGTTCGTGCGAATAAACATCATTAAATAATTTCATCCCGCCGACAAAGTTTGAGCCCACGCCGGTCAAAGTTTGAGTTTCCATTGCACCGAGCTGCCAAAGAAATTCCGCGACTCCATATTTCTCTTTTATAAATGGATATTCACCGAAAGTCTTTGAAAAAAAATGGAGCATTTCAGGATGATCTTCAAAATCCGTTTTGGCTTCGTTCAATTGATCAGGAAAAACAAAATACTCGATTGACATTGTATCTTTTTTATCAAGAGAAATATATTTCTGAGAAAAAGTTTTATAATCGGAAGAGTATAAACAAATTAAATAAGTTGCTATCGGATAATTTGATTTCCAATGATAAGTTCTGCGTGAGCCGTTTGTTGAAACGCCGACGAGCAATCCGTTTGAAGCAGAGACCTCTGAAGAATCATTTGTAATTTTCATGTCGACAAGAGCTTTATCCGAAGGAATATCATTGCATGGAAACCAGGTAGAAGCGTAGTCGGGCTCATTCAAATTGTAGACACATGATTGACCATTTAGATCTCCGAAAACAAATGATGAAAAGCCTTCGCGCTTAGGCGTTCCAGAGTAAACTACTCTAATATAAAAAGTATCCGGCAGCGCATTTGAATACGGGATTGAAAGCCTCGTACCTTTCTCGGAATACTCAGACTGCTTGCCGTTTAAAGTCAGCAAGGAAATTTGCATATTGTCGTAAAAATTAAGATCGATCTGTTTTATATTTCTGTCGAGAACAACGCCGGTTATTGTAACATCGCCGTTAAGTATTCTTTTCTCAGGATGTAAATCGATATTCAAGTCGTAGTGAAGGACATCTATTTTATACTGATCTGGCGAGGCATAATCATCCGGGACATTTTCAAATGCAAAATAGGAATCAAAATTTTTTTTATTTGATGATGTCCCGATTTCCCATCCGGCAAATAAAAATGCAATAACTAAGACTGGAAGAACGATTATTATTTTTTTACTCATACATTTTTAATGAAAATTTTACAAAACAAACCATCAACAATACTTGTAAGTTTTATAATTTAGATTAATTTTGTTAAAAAGAATCGGCGTAAAATTAGTAAATTGATATTGTCAAACAAACCATAATTAAATATATTACGAGAAAAATTCGGAGGTACTATGACTTTCCCTGGATCTTCAATATTGCGGGATACAATTACAATGCTGTTAGCTGGAGGACAAGGCGAAAGATTAAATCCGCTAACATTATACAGAAGCAAGCCGTCTGTTCCGTTCGGCGGGAAATACAGGATAATAGATTTTGCATTATCAAACTGTTTAAACTCTGGCTTAAGAAGAATTTATATTTTAACGCAGTATAAATCCGACTCGTTGAACCAGCACATATTTGAAGCGTGGAGCATTTTTAATCCTGAACTCGGAGAATACATTTATTCAGTTCCTCCGCAAAGAAAATTGAACAATGAATGGTACATGGGAACCGCAAACGCAATCTACCAGAATTTAAATTTGTTCTCGAACGATAAAAAAGCAAAGTGGGTTTTAATTCTTAGCGGCGATCATATTTACAAAATGGATTATCTTAAAATGCTTCAGCAGCATGTTGATGTTAAAGCCGATCTTTCGATGGCGTGCATCGACGTTCCGAAAGAAGAAGCTTCAAGATTTGGAATTGTAAGTGTCGACGATAATTATTCAGTTCAGTCATTCGTCGAAAAGCCAAAAGACCCGCCGGAAATTCCCGATAAGCCTGGATATTGCTTTGTAAATATGGCTATCTATGTTTTTAATGCAAATGCATTAAGAGATACTCTTACTGAAATGGAAAGTAAAAAGTTAAAAGGACATGATTTCGGAAAAGATGTTATTCCCTATATGATAAAAACCGGCAGGAATGTATGCGCTTATAAATTTGAAGATATGAACAATAAAACAAAACCATACTGGAAAGATATCGGAACAATCGACAGCTATTATGATGCGAGTATGGATTTAATTAGCGTAACTCCGGAATTTAATTTTTACGATAACGATTGGCCTATGAGAACATACCAGTACCAGGCGCCGCCCGCAAAGACTGTTTCGCATGAAGGTGAAAGAGTTGGAAGAACATTAAATTCATTAATTTGCGACGGCACTATAGTCTCCGGCGGTTTGGTTGAGCGTTCACTTCTCGGTACAAACGTAAGAGTAAACAGTTTTAGTTACGTAACCGATTCCATCATAATGAATAATTGCAACATCGGCAGACATGCAAGAATTAGGAGAGCAATACTTGATAAAAATGTTCATGTACCGGAAGGATATGAAATTGGTTTTGACCTGGAATCAGACAAAAAGAAATTTCACGTTACGGAAAGCGGAATAGTAGTGATAGGAAAAAACCAGGTGCTTCCGTAACTAAGAATAAATTCTTGCACTCTTAATGCATATCAATATTCGCTAAATCTATTTTTGTTATTTTTAAGGATGAAGCAGCGAAATATTAACTATCATTTTGAAATTCATGGATCCAAATCTCGAATCGAAAATAAAGAATCTTCCCGACAACCCGGGTGTATATCAATTTTTGAATGATAAAGGGAAAGTTATATACGTCGGCAAAGCCATCAATTTAAAGAACCGAGTAAGAAGTTATTTCCACTCAAATGTTAACTCCGCAAAAACTTTAGCGCTTGTTAATAAAATTTCCGATCTTCAATTAATTATTACAGATAATGAAATAGAAGCACTTGTACTTGAAAATAATTTGATCAAAGAATTAAAGCCGCGCTATAACGTCAACTTAAAAGACGACAAGTCTTTCCCTTTTATAAAAGTAACTAAAGAACTATTTCCAAGGATCTACCCGACAAGGCGAGTAGTAAGAGACGGCTCAAAATATTTTGGACCTTACACTGACGTAAAAAATATGAAGTCTTCTCTGCGCATGATAAATCAGATTTTTAAAATCCGAAGCTGCAGGCTGGATTTGACAAAAGAAAATATCGAGAAGAAAAAATTTAAAGTCTGTCTCGACTATCATATAAAAAAATGCGACGGACCTTGCGAAAGCTTAATAACCGAGTTTGCATACAACGAAATGGTAAATGAAGTCATCAAACTTCTAAAAGGAAAAACCGACGATCTTATTAAAGACTTAAATTTAAAAATGAAAGCGGCTGTAGATTCACTCAACTTTGAAAAAGCCGCAGAGATACGGGACAAACTAACACAGCTTGAGTCAATCTCCTCGCGGCAAAAAATTGTCAGTGATGATTTGGATGATCGGGATGTCATTGCAGTTGCGCATGAAGGAAAGGATTGTGCATGCTCAATATTCAACGTCAGAAACGGAAAGCTTGTAGGCAAAAAGCAGCTTCGATTAACTTCAGAAGAAGACGAAGAATTATCAAATCTATATTCATCTGCGATAAAATTTTATTACAATGAATTCGTTGAAATTCCGAATGAAATAATCATGCAGGTAGAACCTGCCGAACCAGAATTATTGAATGAATGGTTGAACTTAAAAGGTGAAAAGAAAGTTAAATTTATTGTTCCGAAAAAAGGAGCAATTTTTTCGTTGATGAAGATGTGCAGCGAGAATGCGATTCTTCAGTTGAAAGAAATTCAGATACAGAAAATGAAGCGTGAAGGTCGTGTGCCGCATGCTGTGGCGGCGCTCCAGAGAGACTTAAGATTAAATATTCTCCCGAGAAAAATCGAATGTTTTGATATTTCAAATTTGCAGGGAACCGATACCGTGGCAAGCATGGTGGTTTTTGAAGACGGTAAGCCGAAGAAAAGTTTATACAGAAAATTTATAATAAAAAGTGTCGACGGTCCGGATGATTTTTCAAGTATGCGTGAAGTTATTGGAAGGCGTTATTCACGGCTGATAGATGAGAATGGAAGCTTACCGGAGCTGATTATGGTTGATGGGGGCAAAGGTCAGCTTTCAAGCGCAGTCGAAATATTAAACGAACTCGGATTTGCAAAATATAATATCATCGGGCTTGCGAAAAGATTGGAGGAAGTGTTTTTCCCTGGACAGTCTGACGCAGCTTCGATTCCCAAAACCTCGTCAGGTTTGAAACTGCTTCAGCAAGTTAGAGACGAAGCTCATAGATTCGCAATTACTTTCCACCGTAATAGACGCGGTAAGAGAACTATAAAAACCGAGCTTACTGAAATAAAAGGCATTGGAACCGGTTCAGCACAAAAGCTGTTAAAAGAACTCGGCAGCGTTGGCGAAATAAAAAATGCCTCGCTAGAAAAACTGGTTGAAGTAGTTGGGAAACAAAAAGCTGAAATTATTAAGGATTATTTTGCGCAATCAAGTAATTAAAATTTCTCCGAAATACTTTTTTTCTTAAATTAGTATAGAGTTTGGAATGAAAAAAAGTTACATAATAGTTTTACTAGTAGTTTTGATTTCAGGTTGTTCTTTCTTCGGCAGCAAAAAGAATGCGATAAAATACATGAACGGCACTGAGCTGAAATCGCTTGTACAAAATGCGATGAACGGAAATTCTTCAGCCGATTCCTTATTGCAAAATCTTATTGATTTGTCGCTTCCTATAAACAATAAATACAATTCCTTTGTAGTTGACAGCGTAAGTTCTCTTCACGGACATAAGTTTTATTATGTTATGCTGACTTTTCCAAATCCTTTTTATAACCGATTTGCTTTTTACGATTCTACATTTGCTTTATACTTGATTGACAGGTCGTTTACTGGTTACGTGAATTTATCTTTAATTAAAAACGGCGATAAATTATTTCTAACTGCGCTTGAAGATTTTTATTCAAAAGATGTGTTGGAGCTAAACAGGCTTTCATTGTTTCAAATTACTGATTCGTCGGTTACTCTTGTGTTCAGAGATTTTACAAAACTTGTTTCTCGTGAGAATGAATTTTCTCAAAGTATTTTTAAAATATCGGGAGATAGAATTATTACAAATTGTTCGAGCACTAAACCTTCTCCTATTGCCGGTAAATCGGATGTGTTTGACTTTGATTATACACATAATAAATATTTGAGCAAGATCGATTTCTTTTCAAATTTTATTATGAACCAGATTAATTCTTTCAAGCGCGAGCCCGGGAAACCGGAGATAACCGATTATAATTCTGCTCTGCAATCCGTAGGTATTGATCCAGGATTGGACACATTAAAATCATCTTCAAATACGTTAAATACCGAAGGCTATTCACTAACTCTTACAGATAACTGGAAAAGTATAAAAAATATCGGGATCATAGAATTCTTAAAAACTAAGATGTTTGGCACAACCTATATCAATGATTCTTTAGGAGCAACAATCTCTGTGATCATGATTCCAAATGCTGATTCTTCCGAGAATTATATTAATTACAGCTTAAACAACTCTACTCTCGGGAAATATATGGTGCGTTATACAAATAAGATTGAATTGAAGACCGACTTCGTTCAATTCTTTGAGTATTCTTGCGGGCAAAAGAAATATCTATTGATTCTGAAAGCGTCAAAATATACTTACAAAGCGTATAAAGAAATTTATCAAAATATTATTAATTCATTTACCATAAACTGCTGATGTACAAATTGCTTTTATTCTTGAAGAAGACCGCAGATGAAAATATTTTAAATCATTTCAAAGACTATACAGTAAAGTACCTTGCCGAAATAGCAAAGAAAGAAATTAAGATTGCCGAAGTTGAGAGCAATCTTTTGCTAGATCAAAAATATAGCTTATATTGCGATTTAGAAGTTGAGTCCAAAGACGCGTGGGATTCGATGATGAACACTAAGGAAGGACGCTTATTAAATAAAGACCTTATGGAATTCCATCAGAATATTTCTGCTGTCTTTGTTAATTATTCAAAATAACTTTTCAACAACAATTACCATTTTTGTATTATGAATATTTATTTAGTCCGGCACGGAGATGCGGAAAAAATTTCATTAAATAAAAAAGATTCAGAACGCGAGTTGACTGCTGCCGGTAAGACGAAATTAAAAAACGCCGCTGCAGCATGGAAACAATACGTGCCGCCTTTTGATTATTTAGTTTCTTCACCGCTGGCAAGAGCATTGCAGACCGCGAAAGTAATTGAAGAATTTTTTGAAGTAAAAAATGAAATGATTGTCGATAGAAAATTGTCTCCGGGAAGCAGCACTAACGACATAATCGAAATAGCAAACTCTCTGAACGCAGATAATATTGCTTTCGTTGGGCATCAGCCTGATTTTTCTGAACACGTCTCAAATTTAATTTCTTCTGGCGGTGCAAATGTGGATTTTAAAAAAGCCGCACTTGCGAAAATCTCTTTTCACGGCAAGGTTCATCTTTCACGAGGTGTGCTTGAGTTTTTAATTCCGGCGGGAATATTTAACAAATAAAAAGGGCAGCCAATTACACAAACTCTACGCTTACCGCTGCTTCCTTCCGGACCTGACGGGGTTAGGCAATCGCCTGTTAACTGGCGCCCAAAACTTCATAATTGCGAGGGAACAAAAATTATAAAAATTTTGTTTTAGTTCAAGTGAATAGTTTGATGAAAAAATTTTTTGTCTAACGCCGAAACAAACCGCTGATTTTAAGATTCTTTTTTACTTGTAAAATTTAATTGAAGCTTGAGATATTTTTCTTTAATGATTTCCAATTCATTAATAATTAAATCCAGTTTCTCAACAAGCCCGTCAGCCAAAGCTTGAGTCTTGCTGTCAAACCTTCCTTCTTTAGCTGATGTTTCCAATTCATGGCACAGTTCAGAGACAAACTCAATTCCTAAAGTAACACTGCTTCCTTTCAATTTATGAGCGGTAAACTGCAAGCCCTTCGCATCCTTGGTTTGTACTGAAGCTTTAATTTTATCGGTAATTTTCGGAAGCTCGCTGATATAAATATTTAACAGCTCGATTAAGAAATTCAGATCGCTTTCTGTTTCAATATCGCCGAGGAAAGAAATTTTAGTTTCATCAACAATTTTTGTTTGTGACTTTTCTTTTTTTACCTTGGAAATTAGTTCGCCTCTTTGTTCCGAAATTTTCTTGCTCCATTTGATCAAGGATTCCTGAAGCTCGTCAATTCTAATTGGCTTGCTGATGTAATCGTCCATACCAGCAGCAAGACATTCTTCTTTATCGCCCTGCATTGCATTGGCAGTCATCGCAATAATTTTTGGACGTTTGTCCGCTTCCAGTTCGTTCACAATTGTTTTAGTCGCTTCATAACCATCCATTTCCGGCATCAGAATATCCATCAAGACAATGTCATAATGAATATGCTTCACTGCGTTAACAGCCTCATAGCCGTTTGCAGCAACATCTGCGCGGTATCCCATCTTATCAAGAATCCTCAAAGCAACTTTTTGGTTTACCGCATTATCTTCAGCAAGTAAAATCCTTAATGGATAACGTTCCGCAAGATCAACTTCTATTTTTGCTTCGGCTAAATGTTTTTCTTTTTTGACACCGGATGCGCCTGACAAAACCGAAACCAGAGTTTCATAAAGCTGCGTTTGTTTTATCGGCTTGCTGATAAATGCCGACAAATTTAGATGTGCAATTGTAGACGGATTTTCTTTCTTGCCGATTGAAGTTAAAATTACAATAGGCAGACTTTTTCCTGTGTTATGTTTTCTAATCTCTTCACACAAAGTCAAACCATCCATAGCCGGCATCTGATAATCGAGAAGAGCAACATCAAATGTTTCGCCGCTCGCAATCCAATCAAGAGCAATTTGCGCTCCTTCAGCAACTTTAGTGAACATTCCCCAATTTTCTGCTTGAGTTTTTAAAATTACTCTATTCGTTTTATTGTCGTCTACAATTAAAACCTTTTTACCGGCAAGCTTTGGGATATGCCCGTATAAATAGATCTTTGAATGCGATTGAACTAATTCACCTTTTATGGTAAAATAAAATGTCGAACCCGCTCCGAATTCACTTTCAACCCACATAGTGCCGCCCATTAGCTCTGCAAGTCTCTTGCTGATCGCCAAGCCTAAGCCGGTGCCGCCGTGTGTTCTTGTTGTGGAAGCGTCAACCTGGCTGAATGATTTAAATAATCTATCCATTTTATCAGCAGGTATTCCGATTCCTGTATCTTTTACGGCTATCTTAATTTCATAAATATTATCTTCAACATGTTTTGCAAAAGCAGATACAAAAATTTCACCTTTCTCAGTAAACTTTATAGCATTATTAATCAAGTTGGTTAGTATTTGTCTAAGTCTTGTAATATCGCCTTTGATTGTAATTGGAGTGTTGCCGTCAACTTGATAAGCTAAATCTAAGCCTTTCTCACCTGCGCGTGAAGCTAATAGATCGAGTGAATCTTCAATGCATTCGCGAAGATCGAGCGGCTGCATTTCAAGTTCAAGTTTATCCGATTCGATTTTTGAAAAGTCAAGGATGTCATTTATAATGACTAAAAGCTGGTCGCCGCTCAGTCGAATAGTCTCGACATATTCACGTTGTTCATCGTCAAGATCAGTATCGAGAAGAAGCCCCGTCATTCCAATAACGCCGTTCATCGGGGTTCTAATTTCATGACTCATCAAAGCAAGAAATTCACTCTTCGCTTTAACACCAGCTTCAGCTCTAACAACAGCCTGATCAAGTTCCTGGTTTTTATTGATGATCTCGCCTTGGATATTATTTCTCTTTATCACTGCACCGAGCATCGCAGACATTGTGACCAAAAGTGATTCTTCATTTGAAGTCCAGATACGATCCGTCTTACATTCATCGAAGCCCACGAAACCCCAGTATCTCTCGTCGATCATTATCGGAACTAGTATTATTGATTTTATTTTACTGTCGATGAAGACGCTTTGGTATTCCGAAGGAAGATTTTTTATAATGAAGTTTAAGGATTTACCACGAGAAAAATTATCATAAAACTTCAGCGATTCAAATCTTGAGTAAGAAAGTCTTTGAAATGCGGGATCTTCAATTTGCGCTTCAGCATCATCGGACGCCCATTCGTACAAAAGGCTGATATACATTTCATCTGTTTCATCATTTATTTTGTGTTTAAAAATATAAACACGATCTACCTGCGCCGAGAGCCCGAGAATTTTTAATGCAGCGGGAAATCCTAAATTCGGATCGTTCACCGAGATCAAAGTTTTAGTTGCTTCGGCAATGCCTTGAAGCAAAGCATCCTTTTTTCTAAGAAGAGCTTCGCTATTTTTCCTATCCGAAATGTCGCGGAAAATGCTGAGTAATAATTTTTTTTCCGATATGCCTTCTATAAACGAGTGGGAAATATCAAAATCAGCTCTTTTGCCGTTCCATAGCAGCGGACTTTTTTCAAAGTTACTTTGAAAAGCGTTATTCTTAAACTTGAAGAGAAATTTTTTTAATTCTATTTCCTGGTTTTCTTTAGTATAAGTCTTAGAAAATAACTCTCCTTCTATTTCAGTTTTAGGTTTGCCGATCATATTAGCGTATGCTTGATTGCACATAAAGACGATTCCTTTTTCGTCTGTAAGGCGAAGACCGTCGCTGGCTTTTTCCCATACGTTTCTGAAAATGTTTTCCGAGGCTCTTAATTTTTCTTCTGACTTAAATCTTTCAGTCAAGTCATGGAGCGTTCCCTGACCGAAATATTTTCCGCCGTAATTAAATATCTTAGCGCTCAGTTCTATCGGAACAGGGCGACCATCCTTGCTAACAACGGAAAGGATTTCATTCTGAACTTTTTTAAATTTAAATAGTTTTGAAAGAACAGCAAGCGCCTTTTTTAATTCGTTCCTGGGGACAAAGCTTACAAAGGATTTATCCAAAACTTCTTCCACTTCATAGCCAAAAATATCTTTGCAAGATTTGCTTATGAAAATAATTTTCCCCGTCTGCGATATACTGAAAATTACGTCAAGCGAGGCTTCAGAGATTAAGTCCCTTAAATCTGTATTTTCAGTTATTGTTAAAATATTATTTGAAAACTGTTCAACGAGACTTTTGTACTTTGGCGGAATAACTTTCTCGCTAAGTAATTTTGCAAGAAGCTTACCAAAACCGTCAAAATCTTGTTCAGATATATTCTCGTTATTTTCCTTGGATTTGTTCAATTAAAAATTTTACTTCCTAAATAAGAGCAATGCTCATTTTAAAATAAAAAAGGGATATAAATTCTAAAAAAAAAATTTTGAGGTTTTAATTTATGAAAATTGAGTGAAAATACAATGCAAAGTTTTTTTGGAATGATTAAAATTATTGCCTAAGTTTCTTGTGAAAAATTATTTATTCATTATTGAGGGGACACTCATTATGAAAACAATTGTAACAATGCCCGGAGACGGCATTGGAAAAACGGTTTTACCTGAAGCCGTAAAAGTTTTAACTGCAGCCGGATTTGTAGCCGAATATATTCACGCTGATATTGGCTGGGATTTCTGGTGTAATGAAGGCAATGCACTTCCGCAAAGAACAATCGATTTATTAAAAGAACACAAAATTGGATTGTTCGGCGCAATTACAAGCAAACCTAAGGACGCGGCGGAAAAAGAATTGGACCCGTCGCTGCAGAATAAAGGATATGTTTATTTTAGCCCGATCGTAAGTTTAAGACAACTTTTTAATCTTGATATCTGCATTCGCCCGTGTAAATCTTTTAAAGGGAATCCTTTAAATTTTATCAGAAGAAAGGATAATGATTTCGAAGAACCTCCTGTTAACGCAGTTATCTTCAGACAGAATACAGAAGGTTTATATGCCGGTGTTGAATGGACTAATCCGCCAAAAGCTGTTCGAGATGCTTTTGAAACGCATCCTAAAATGAAAGCGTTTAAAAATATTCCCAGCGAAGATCTTGCAATCTCATCAAGAATAGTCTCAAGAAATGCATGCCGGAGAATTATCAGAGAAGCTTTTGAATATGCAACCAAGTTCGGTTATACAAATGTTACTATTTGTGAAAAGCCAAATGTTCTGAGAGAAACTTCGGGAATGATGTTCAAGGAAGGAAAAATTATTGCAAAAGAATATCCGGGCATCCAACTTTGGGATACGAATATAGATGCACAAATGATGTGGCTGACTAAGAATCCTGAAATTTACGGAGTGATAGTTGCCGAAAATATGTTCGGCGATATTATAAGCGATGGGTTTGCAGGTCTTGTCGGCGGGCTTGGATTCGCATGCAGCGCTAATATTGGAAGCGAAGTTTCAATATTCGAACCAACTCACGGTTCTGCGCCGAAATACCAGGAATTAAATCCGCCAATCGTTAATCCGATCGCGATGATTTTAAGCGCTTGTATGATGCTCGACCACATTGGAGAAAACGAAAAAGCGGAAAATATTAGAAATGCAATTGCTAAAGTCGTTGAAGAAGGAAAAGTAAAAACATATGATATGCTTAAGCTGAAAGGCGGTCCGGATGTTTTTAGGCAAGGCGCCGCTTCAACATATCAGTTGACTGACGAGATCATAAGAAACTTGTAAAAAATAATTCATCGGGAGAAGAAATAGATACAAAATAAATATTTGCTTCTCCCATCTTTCGTCCATTTAATAACTTCAAGAAAGTAAAATGATGAAAGCTAAAGTGCTCGAAATATGGCCGGAAATAAATTGGATTCAGAATTCTGATCTTAGAGAAAAAGTTATCAGCTGCTGGATTTATGCTATTGAAAATAGCCCTCTTACTATTGAAGATTTACTAACTGTTCCCTTTTCACTTCTGATTAAAGATTGTAAAATTTCTTTCATTACACACAAAAGAACGGCGGTTCAATTATCTGTCGAGATGGCAAAAATTATGAAAAATAATTTTGGCGACGAAATAAAGATTGATATGGATACTCTGATCGCCGGCGCTGTTTTAATTGATGTCGGAAAACTTTTAGAATATGAAATAAAAGATGGCAAACTTAAAACAAGCGAAGCCGGTAAATTAGTTCGTCATCCATTCAGTGGCTTAGCAATAGCAGATAGATTTAATCTTCCTGCAGAAGTTCAGCATATAATTGCCGCACATTCAAAAGAAGGAGATTTAGGAAAACGAACAGTTGAAGCAATTATTGTTCATCATGCAGATTTTGTAAGCTTTGATCCATTTAAAGGATAATTATTTTTAAATAGGGATTCATAATAACTGGAGATAAATTATGTCACAAACATTTATAGAAAAGATTGCACAGCGATACGCTGTTGGTCTAGATCAAAATCATGAAGTTCACAGTGGAGATTATTTAACAATAAAACCTGCCTACGTAATGACTCACGATAATACTGGCGCAGTAATTCCGAAATTTAAAAGCATTGGTGCTAAAAAATTATCAAATCCGCGACAAGTTGTTAATACTCTCGATCATAACGTCCAAGATAAAAGCGAAAAGAATTTAGAGAAGTATAAAAAGATAGAAGAATTTGCCAAATCAATGGGCGCTGATTTTTATCCGGCCGGACGAGGCATAGGACATCAGATAATGTGCGAAGAAGGTTACGCCTTTCCAGGAACTATGGTCGTCGCTTCCGACAGCCATTCAAACATGTACGGCGGATTAGGATGCTTAGGCACTCCGATTGTTAGAACTGATGCCGCGGCAATTTGGGCAACCGGAAGAACCTGGTGGCAAATTCCGCCGATTGCAAAAGTTGAAATGAAGGGAAAGCTTCGTTCAGGGGTTACTGGTAAAGATTTAATAATTGCCTTATGCGGTTATTTTAACAATGATGAAGTTTTAAATCATGCAATTGAATTTACCGGAGATGGAGTCAAAAATCTTTCAATCGATGAAAGACTGACAGTTGCAAATATGTCTACAGAATGGGGAGCGCTTGCCGGCGTTTTTCCAATCGATGAAGTTACAATAAATTGGTTGAAAGAAAGAGCAGAAAAAATTTCCAAACGCGGATTGGCTGGCGTTCCATCGGATTCTGACGGAAAAGGTATTCATCCGAGATTAAACTTGAAGCGAATAAATAAAATAGGACAAAAGATGTGCAAAGCTGATGAAGGAGCTTACTACGCAAAAGAAATTATAATTGATCTTTCATCTGTTCAGCCTTTTGTTTCAGGACCAAATACAGTAAAAACAATCTCTTCTCTTTCGGAAATAAAATCTAAGGATATAAGAATTAATAAAGCCTATCTGGTTTCATGTGTAAACAGCAGAGTTAATGATTTAGCCGATGCAGCTTCAATTGTTCGAGGAAAGAAAGTTGCAGAAGGAGTAAAATTTTATATCGCTGCAGCTTCAAATGAAGTTCAAGCAGAAAGTGAAAAGAGAGGCGATTGGCAAGCATTAATTTATGCGGGTGCAATTCCTCTTCCCTCAGGTTGCGGTCCTTGTATTGGTTTGGGAACCGGATTACTTGAAGACGGCGAGGTTGGAATTTCAGCAACGAATAGAAATTTCAAAGGAAGAATCGGCTCACCGAATGCACAAGCATATTTAGCTTCTCCTGCTGTTGTTGCTGCTTCTGCAATCGCTGGTAAAATTGATTACTCATGGGAATACTGTCCTGGAAATATTTATGCCGACATTAGGACAAACAAAAAAACTAATGGTAAAGTTTCCAAAGTTGAAATCATAAATGGATTTCCAAAAACAATTGAAGGAGAATTAATTTTTTGTCATCAGGATAATTTAAACACCGATGGAATTTATCCAGGTAAGTACACTTATATTGATGATTATTCACCTGAACAGCAAGCCAAAGTAGTTATGGAAAATTACGATCCGGAATTTGTTAGGATTGCTAATGAAGGTGATATTCTTGCAAGCGGATTTAATTTTGGAACCGGAAGTTCCCGCGAACAAGCTGCCACTGCATTGAAGTTTAAAGGAATCAAACTTGTCATCGCTGGTTCATTTAACGAAACATATAAAAGAAACGCATTGAACAATGGATTTCTTTTAATAGAATGTCCGGCTTTAGTCACCGATTTGAAAATGAAATTCGGTAAAGAAAAATTAACAGTTAAAACCGAAATGAAAGCTTCCATCGATTTCATAAATTCAAAAATTACATTAAACAAAAAAGAATATAACATTGATCCGGTTGGACAAGCTGCTCAGGAGTTAATTGTAAAGGGCGGTTTAGAAAATTGGGTTCGCGATAATCTTTAACATTTAGAAAATTAATTATGGAAAAATCAATCTCACGTCAAATCTCAGAATTCGCAGTTAATCTTAAATACAAAGATTTGCCCGCGGAAGTAATTAACGAAGTAAAAAGATATTTGTATGATTCAATCGGCTGCGCCTTCGGCGGCTATCATACAAAGGACGTAAATATTCTTCGAGACATTTATAAAAAAATGCGCGGCAGTAAAGAAGCAACAATAATCGGATTTGGCGACAAATTGCCGGCGGTTAATGTTTCGCTTGTAAATTCTTTGATGATACGAGCTCTCGATTTCAATGATATTTATTGGAAAGAAGATCCGTCGCATCCATCGGATTTAATTCCGGCAGCACTTGCTGTCGGCGAGCTAGTCGATGCTTCGATGAAAGATGTAATTACCGCAATTGTTCTTGCTTATGAATTTGAGCAGCGTCTTTGCGAATTTGCTGTTCCCGGAATTCGCGAAAGGAAATGGCACCACGCAGCTTTAACTCAATTTGTTTCTCCGATTGTTGCCGGAAAACTTTTGGGATTAACAGTTGATCAAATGGTAAATGCAATTGGAATAAACGGAAGCCACAATCATACAATTGGATGTCCGACTGCAGGCAAATTAACAATGATGAAAAACACTGTTGATCCGATGGCCGTTCAATCCGGCGTGTTTGCTGCGTTGATGGCAAAACAAGGTTTCACCGGAACAGAAAAAGTTTTCGAAGGGAAAGAAGGATTTATGGATTGTTTCTTCGGCTGGGACGCAAAAGAAGAGAAACTAAATCCTGTAAATATGCAAGGCAGAGATTCTCTTGGCGAATGGAAATGGGATCTAGAAAAATTAATTGGCAACCTTGGAAAGAATTATAAAATTCTTGAATGCGGAATGAAAGCATTTCCAACTGAAGCTTTAACGCATACACATATTTCTGCTACTTTAAAAGTTGTTACAAAAAATAATATTCAGTACGATCAAATTGATTCTGTTACCGTTACGACAATTGCTCGCGCTTGCGACATTCTTTTCGATCCGCATAAATACAGACCGGAATCTAGAGAAACTGCTGATCATTCACTTCCCTACTGCATTGCTTCTGCTTTAGTTGATCATAAAATCACGACTCAATCTTTTTCGGAAGAGAAAATGAAAGATTTAAGAATCTGGGAAGTGATCGACAAAATAAAAGGCGAAGCATCAACAGAATTTGAAAAGATGTTTCCGGCAAAACAGCCATCGAAGGTTGTTATCAAAACTAAAGACGGAAAAGAATTTTCCGAATATCTTGAATATCCAAAAGGCGATCCGCGTGAGCCGATGACAGAAGAAGATCTTGATAATAAATTTAACTCGTTGTCTGATTCATTGTTGACAAAAGCAAAACAAAAAAACATCAAGCAGATGATATTTAGTTGTGAAAAGAAAAAGACAAAAGATTTTATGGAAAAATTAATTGTTTAATTGCTTTATTGTTAGACTGGTTCAGCAATTAAAAAGAAAGAATTATGAAAAATATTTTAACTAAATCCACCGCTGGTAAAAGAGGAGACAACGTCCGCTCAGATTGTTATTTCGAAATTGAGCTAACAAACTCAGCGGGAATAAAATTAGACATTAAAAGCAAAGTCGCTTCGATGTATGGTGATTCAATCAAGAAGCAGCTAAATGAAATGTGCAAATTCTTCGGAATAAAAAATGCAAATATTCTACTCGAAGATAACGGCGCACTTCCATTTGTTATGGCTGCAAGATTTGAATTAGTTGTTAAAAGATTGTTTCCAGATTTGAACAAACAATTTTTTTTACCGGTTAATAAAAATAATTTAACCAGCACTACAAAAGAACGTCTTCGTAGAAGTAGGTTATATCTTCCAGGAAATGAATCAAAATTTTTTATGAACGCCGGACTTCATAAACCGGACGGAATTATTTTAGATTTGGAAGACAGTGTTGCCTATTCTGAAAAAGAAGCGGCACAACTACTTGTTCGAAATGCATTGAGAAGCGTGGATTTCTACGGAGTTGAAAGAATGGTCAGAATTAACCAACTTCCGCGCGGACTTGAAGATTTAAAATTTATTGTTCCGCATAATGTTCATGTAATTTTAATTCCCAAGTGCGAATCACCCAATCAAGTAATTGAAGTTGAAAATGAAGTCAATCGGTTGAAAGAAGAAAATCATGTCGAGCACGAAATTTATTTCATGCCGATAATCGAAAGTGCTCTAGGAATAATCAAAGCTTATGAAATTGCATCTGCTTCAAAAAATAATTGTGCGCTTACAATTGGACTTGAAGATTACACTGCTGATCTTGGCACGCAGCGAACAATTGAAGGAAAAGAAAGTTTCTATGCCAGATCCATAATTGTTAATGCTGCTAAAGCTGCGGGCATTCAAGCTATCGACACAGTATTTTCTGATGTCGCTGATATGGAAGGTTTGAAGCAAAGTGTAATCGAAGCAAAGTCATTAGGATTCGAAGGCAAAGGTTGTATTCATCCAAGGCAAGTTCCAGTTGTCCATGAAGGTTTCGCTCCAACTTCAGAAGAAATAGAAAAAGCTAAGAAAATTGTTTTGTCATTTGAAGAAGCTGAGAAAAAAGGAATTGGAGTTGTTTCGCTCGGCAGTAAAATGATTGATGCGCCAGTTGTTAAACGTGCGCAAAAAACTATTCAATTGGCTATTCTAAATGATAAGGCATAAAGAGAATTGGGAAATTATTCAATGATAAATAAGAAAAGAGATAATCGTTTTTTTTATTTCTCTCTTATTCTAATTGCCATGAGTGTGTATATGGTATTCTCACATGGTTTGAAGAATGCCGTTGCTTTTTCCGTAATAGACGATGGTATGTATTACCCCAAAATAGCAGTAAACTTTTGGCAGTCTTATAAAATAACTTACGACAGTGTAACTATTACCAACGGTTTTCATCCACTATGGCTTTTAATTAATCTGCCAATTTATTTTATATTAAAGAACCCGCTGACCGCGCTATGGGGAACATACTTTTTAATATTTATACTGCTTGAATTCTCACTATGGTTCTTTTGCCGAATTAGTAGAGAGCTGAATGTATCAGTTGCCGGAAGTATTGTTGCTGCAATAATTATATTTTTCAATCTTCGTTCTTTTACAATCTTTTATTCTTTGCTGGAAGCCCCTCTTGTTTTGTTTGTATACCTCATCTACATATTCTATATGATAAAAGATAAAAATAAAAGATTTTCTTCTCCAAAATCATCTTTTATATCAGGATTATTAATCGGTATAGGATTTCTTGCCAGAACGGATACAGTCTTTTTAGCTCTATCTTTTATGACGATTTTCATTTATAAAAGTATCAAATATAAAATCGGGATGAAGACTTTTTTTAGTACAGGTTTGTCAGCCTGCTTCGGGTTTATTATTCCGGCACTTCCATATATGATTGCTAATAAGATATTCATGAGAAGTTTTGGACAAGTTTCTGCAGCGCATAAAATTAATATGTTTTCTTTTTCTTCAATTAAAATTGCGATACAGGATTTTTACGACTATCTTTTACCAAGATTAGTCTACCTGCTGGGTTTGAAAACAGGTTCTTTCTTCTTGATACAGATAATTGTCGTGTTTATTATTTGTGCGATTCTATATGTGATTATCTATTTTAAGCTGTACAAGAAAATCTCTCCCCTTTTATCCGGTTTGCAGGAGTTTGTTCTATTCGCAGCTATTCATTTCACTTTTGTTTTTCTTTTTACACCTGATCAGTTCTTTAAATCGTCGTGGTATTATGTATCGGAATTATTACTTCTAGGGATTTTGATTGGAATAATTATACCGGAAACTAAAAAATTAAAAATTGCAGCAGCATCAATATTTATTTTGATAATTTCTTTGCAGGTTTTGTACTATCCTTATTACCTGAGAAAAAAGACAATGACTTTTGCAAAGATTGAAGTTGCAGACTTCATAAAAAATAATATACCTGGCAATGCCGTTCTTGCAATGTATGATTCGGGAATAGTTTCTTATTTTTCACAAAGAAATTTTATTTCATTAAACGGGTTGATCGGCGATTTTGGTATATCTGAACTTTGTAATAAACAAGAATATGAAAAGTTAGCACAAAAATATCACGTAAATTATCTGGTCATCGATATTATACCTGGAAGCAATAAATTGTATAAAGGGAATGAGCTATTCGTTGGGAAAATTAAAACTAAATTTATGAATTTCAGTGAACCACAAAAGGTTTTTGCAGTCTTTCAAGTTACACCAGACCAACTTCAAACAAATATTAGTTTAAGAAATAAATAAAAACAATACGAAGGATTTAATGAAATTAATAAAAAATGCTATTGGTAGATTAGTACCTGCGCAAGTAAACGGACAAAAACAAATTCCATTTAAAGGAGTTGATAAATTCAAACCGTCCGGCAGCAAGGCAAAACCAAAAATTAATTCTTGCATTGATTTTCCTGAAGACGGAAATAAAGTGGTAAAGAATTTAAAAGAAGCATTGAAAAAAGCTGGATTAAAAGATGGAATGACAATTTCAACTCATCATCACCTTAGAAACGGCGATGCGCTGACAAATATCTTGTTCGATACAATCAATTCAATGGGAGTAAAAAATATTCGCTGGTTTCCGAGCGCTTCTTTCCCTATCCACGAACATTTAATAAAATATTTGGAAGACGGAACAATTCATCATATTGAAGGAAGCATGAACGGCCCTCTTGGCCGTTTTACTACTGAAGGTAAAATGAAAGGAATCGGCATTTTGCGTTCTCACGGCGGCCGTTATCAAGCTGTGCAAGACGGTGAAGTTCATATTGACATTGCCGTAATTGCTGCACCGACATCTGATCCGTTTGGTAATGCAAATGGAGTGAATGGAAAATCGGCATCTGGATTAATCGGCTTTGCACTTGCTGATTCCGAATACGCAGACAAAGTAATTGTAGTTACTGACAATCTAATTCCGTTTCCATGCGTTCCGTGGCAAATTCAAGGAAACAATGTAGATTATGTTGTTCAAGTTGATTCGCTTGGCGATGCATCAAAAATAGTTTCCGGAACAACTGAAGTTACAAAATCTCCCGACAGACTTTTGATTGCTGAATACGTTGCACAGTTTATTGATGAAGCCGGAATAATGAAAAACGGATTTTCATTTCAAGCCGGCTCAGGCGGAACAAACTTGGCTTTCGTTCTTTATCTAAAAGAAAGAATGAAAGCAAAAAATGTAAAAGCAAGATTTGTCCGCGGCGGAAGTACAAAATATTTAGTTCAGCTTTTGGAAGAAGGATTGACAGATTATATTCTTGACGGACAAACTTTCGATCTTGAAGGTGTGAGAAGCATGAGAGAGAATCCGAATCATGTGAACACAAGTCCGTTTACAAGCTATAACTTTCACGGTAAGGGAAATTTTGCATCGATTGTTGATGTTGCTGTTCTGGGCGCGACTGAAGTCGATGTAGACTTTAACGCAAATGTTGTAAGCCATTCAGATGGCTATCTTCTTCACGGCATTGGGGGCTGGCAAAATTGCCTCTATTCAAAATGTACAATTCTTGCGGTGCCTTCATTCAGAGATCGAATACCGGTGATCATTGATGAAGTTACAACTCTTTGCGGTCCAGGTGAATTGATTGACGTTATAATTACTGAAAGAGGAATTGCGATTAATCCAAAGAGAAAAGATTTAATAAAATTGATGAAGGATTCTTCGCTGCCTATAAAATCTATAAAGCAAATTAGAGATGAAGTTTATTCAATTTGCGGCGGCGCTCCATCAAAACCGAAATTGAATAGAAATAAAGTTGTAGCAGTTGTTAAATGGGTTGATGGAACTGTGATCGATTCAGTTTTTCAAATTAATAAAACAAACTAACAAGTGTAATTTTACCCAATAATGACGCCTTTCTGCACTATGTGTAAAATGTTACCAAAAACTATGAGCATTTATTTCACCCGAAATAATTTCGCTGGGTAAATATTTTTCATGTTAGCTTTGATCTTATTAAAGATGCAAAGTTAAAACACATAAATATTTTCATTCTTTTAGAACAATTCATAATCGCTTTATGGCATAGTATCTGCTTTCAAGGAAATAAATATTATTCACTGCAAGCGAGTACTGTTATGAAAAAGATAAATTTTTTAGTAATCTCAGTCGAAAATGCCGCAATCTTTTTATTATTTGTTATCATAAGCGGATGTTCAAATCATGTAAGTCCCCAAGCTGGAAATCTTTCTCTAAGCTTTGCTCCCGGAACTGCAATGGCAAAGACATCATCAGACAGCGTAATTATCACTTCTGCAAAAATATTAATTAAAGACTTAAAGCTAAAAGGAAATTATACAGATTCCACAAAAAGCAAAGATACTAACGACGAACAAGGAGATGACGAAGTGGAATTAAAAGCCGGTCCCTTTGTCGTATCATTAAATTTAAATGGTATGGTTAATACTGTTACGGTCAATAGTGTGCCGGCAGGCGTTTATTATGCTGCGAAATTTCAAGTTCATAAAATTGGAGAAAATGAAATTTCTCCCGATACGGATTTTGCGCCCGCGCCAGGCCAGGATGACGGCTATTCAGTCGTGGTTAAAGGTTTCTTTAATGCAACGCCTTTCGTATATAAATCAAGACTTAATGCGGATCAGGAAGTTCGTTTCCAGAACCCAGTTGCCGTAAAGTCGACGAGTTTTGTTAATGTAACATTGATAGTAAATCCGAATAGCTGGTTTTATATTAATGGCGAATACCTTGATCCGACTAATCCGACAAATGATATGATGATAGATCAGCAGATACGAGCATCATTTGGAAAAGGCTTTGAAGATGACGCCAAAGACGGGCACGAGGATTAATATTTTTTTGAGCCTCCTATAAAAAAAGATGAGCGGAAAGGGAGAGATTCGAACTCTCGGTACCCGTTAAGATACACACGCTCTCCAGGCGTGCCAGTTAAACCACTCCTGCACCTTTCCGAAATTCTGGAAGAGTTTCATCCAACCATTTTCTGCCATGACCGGTTTTAAGAAACTTTTCTCTTTTTATTGCTTCCTCTTTTGAAGAAAATTCTTCTGAATGAACTAAAACCCAGGGGATGCCGCCTTTAGTAAACTTGTTGCATCCGCGATTATGTTCCAGTAACCTTTTCTTTATATCTCCGGTTGATCCGGTATATCTTTTTCTTAGGCAACTACTCCAAAGAACATATACATAGAACATTAATTAATCATCCTCATGTGCCAGTTTCCGCCTTGGCGGATCAGCCTTCGGCTGAAAACCACTCCTGCACCTTTCCGAAAGAGAGATGCAAATATAGAAATTTCATTTTTCTTTCACAAAGTTTGCTACCATTATTTCTTTTCTGAATCTAATTTTTCTGTAGACAATAGAATATAGTTCAATATTAATTATATTTGCTGGCTTTATTTTGAAATTTGGAAATTACAATGGATGTAAATTTAATAAAAGGATTTCTCGCGCTTATTTCGGCTGTGTCGGGAGCTTCTTCTACTTTTTTAATAAAACTGAACCATAAAAAGTTATGCGGGCTTATTTCATTTTCTGCCGGAGCACTTTTAGGCGCAGCAGTTTTCGTTCTTCTCCCGGAAGCAGGAGAAAGTCTTAGATTTTATGAAGTGCTGATCAGCGGCTTATCGGGTTATTTGCTGTTCTGGTTTATAAGCAAATATTTTTCTCATGTATGCCCGGCTTGTTCCGCAAGCCACTTTGATGAGCAGACTACGCACAAATTTTCTGAAATAGTTTTAACACTAATTACGGCTCTTTCTATTCATTCTTTATTAGATGGAATGGCATTAAGCACCGGCATCAACAATGAATCAATTCTTGCAGCTATACTTACACATAAATTTCCTGAAGGTTTAGCGCTTGCTGCTTTAATGTTAAGTTCTAATTATCCAAAACCGAAAATATTTTTATACGTTACTCTTGTCGAGTCAACTACGGTAATCGGAAGCATAGTCGGAACGTATTTATTCCAATCAAAAATATCTCCGGTAATTCTTGATGCGATAATGGCGCATATAGCCGGAGGCTTTGTTTACCTTGCTATACATGCAGTACTGGGAGAGATGTTAAAAAATCATACCAGGCTCGTAATTTTTTCATTTAGTCTCGGATTAATATTAATTTTCGGGGTGCATTTGATATTTAGTTAGAACCGGAGAGATGCCAGAGTGGTTGAATGGGACGGTCTCGAAAACCGTTATGCTGGGTAACCGGTATCCAGGGTTCGAATCCCTGTCTCTCCGCAATTGTCTATATAGATTTTATTCCGTGCTGTACATTAAATAATGAACTTCAAAATCTCTTAATAATAGCAGCACAGACGGCACTTGATCTTCCCTTACCATTAAGATATTAGATTTGTTCTGCCCCTCATCGACGCGGACTTCTTCATCCTCAAAGTAATACTCTATCCAGCTTTCATCAAGAATTTCTTTGATCAATGAAATATCTCCTTGATTACATGTAGAAAGTACCGGAACAAACGTAAGACTGCTGTTTTGCTTTTCAAGGACTGTGTTTATTGGTCCGTCAAATAATTCTACCAGGTCAACTTCGCAGTCTATACAAACCGTGTAGCCTTTTCTGTATTTTGTTTTACATCTCGGACAAATCATCTTTCCTCCACTTTTTTTTACAAACTTAATTGTATCTTTTTCCTTTATAATTGTGACTGTAATATAATAATTTTATTTATTCCTTATCCTATAAGCCTTCCAAAATTCAATTTAATGTTCTTTAAGATTTCCTCTGCACGTGTAATGTCTTTTTTACTTATAAACAGCACAGCGTTTGCGTACATCATATTTTCGTTATTTATAAAGTAGCTTATTTCATTATCATCAAGAACGCTTTTTATGAAAGATATATCAAACTGATCATGCGTTCTTAATACCTCTACATAATCGCCCGGGTCAAAATTCATTTTTGACTCCTGCACTTTATCGGGAGACAATCGCTCTACAAGATCAACATCGCAGTCGCTGCAATGAGTAAATCCGGTTCTATATTCCGCTTTGCAAACAGGGCAAAACATTATTCTGCCTTATTCTCAATTACTTGATTACTATCTCTTCCCTTCACGAACTTTCTCGATATTTCATAGCCGATGCCAATTCCTAATCCCATTGATGTTCCCATATTAAAAGCAATAATCAAATACCTGTTTATATTTTCAGAGTCATAATAACTAAATACATACGTACTAATTAAAGTCATCAGGATATAGACTAACGCAAAGTTTATCATCCAGACAGCGGCGCCGATAAATTTTCTTGTCTTATACTTTTCCTTATTAAGAAAGTCCGACGAGAAATAGATTGAGCCGCCTATAAATACAAACCACAAAATATTTCTAATCAAAGCAATCGGAGCATAAGATCTGTAATAAATAACTATAAAAAGGAATCCGAATAATAAAGTCGAGAAAATAAAATTTCTCAGTGAAAAATATTCAAGAATATTAATTAAGAGGATTGAGGCTGTCCCGAATATTGTATAAGTAAAAACAGTTACGTTTATATAAAAAATATACTTGCCCGCAAAAAGCCAGCCTATTAATAAAAAGCAGACTAATTCAATTGCTGTCGAAACTGCCGCACGCTTTATTTTTGTGTCCATCACTGTCCCGCGCTTTGATTTAATTTAATCTTGGAATTCTATTTTGAAAGGACTGCTTTTTCTAAGTAAGTCAAACTCATCATAGAATTTCAATAACGTCTTGTTAAATATAATGGATTTTCTTTTTAAAAATCCAAATAATATTTCATAATGCCGCAATTGGATAGTCGTTCCATCTTAAAAAAAAGTAAAAATAAGATGATATCCATTAACTTGATATATTTATTTTAAAACAATAAACTTTTTCGTTTGGATAAAATCATCCTTCTCGCCTGATCTGTCTTCAGCTTCCATCCGGTAAAAATATACGCCGCTGCCAAGTCTTCCGGTATTAAGCTTTACGTCATAGTCTCCGGGACTTTTAATTCCGTCGACAAGAGAAAGGATTTCATTGCCTAAAACATCGAATACCTTAATTGATACATAGCTTTCTTTTTCCACCGAATATTTTATCGTTGTAGCCGGATTAAAAGGGTTGGGATAATTTTGATAAAGCTTGAATAGCACAGGCTGATTGGATTCTTCCGCAATCCCGGTCGTAAGACTGTCCATTCCCTCCTGCAGTGTCTGCACCAATGAATCATTCAACTGCCCGTTATTTACGAGAGGATGAGTCCAATGCTGGTAAGCGTAAAAAGCCCAGCTAACATCGTTCACCTTGCAAAAGTCAAACAGCATTTTCATATCAGCTTGCCAGCCGAGCGTATCCGCAAAGCCGAACTGACCAATCTCCCCCAGGATCATCGGAACGTTCCATGCCCTTGCAGTATCAAAGTGGCTTTGCATCTGCGCTTCCGCCGAAGGCTGATTTGCTCCCGCCATAAGCCAGGCTTTCGGATACATGTGAAATGAATAAATCGAATTCGGCAAGCCAGGGTTGCCTGTCAATTTAAATTTGCCGTTAACTCCATCCTGAAAAACCAAAAGCAAATTTGGATTGATCGAATGAATTGCCGTGCCGAGCGTGTCATAATATTTTTTTAAGCTGAAACTAAATTGATCCGGCGGCTCATTAAATAAATCTACGCCGATAATCGTCGGGTCATTAACGTATCTTCCTAAAACTTCTCTCCATGCATCCAGATAGCCTTGCTGGACAGTGTAACCGGGAAGTATCAAAGTGTCCTTGATAAAAAACTGCTGTATCGCTCCTGACTGCGTAATTGATGCTTGATTAGAATACAGCCACACAGGCATTCCTAAGCCGTGCGATCCGCTTGAGTCTTTAAATGCCGGAGACCATGTCCACTGATGCATGCTCAGGATTATTGCAATACCGCGCGAGCTGAACTCTGAAACAATTTTATCAAGCGAATCTACATACGCCTCATTCCAATGATGTACAATTACACCGCTCGAATCAACCGGGATATTAGGTTCAAGATTTGCCCATGAGATCAGCAGTCTAACAAAATTAAAACCGCAGGCTTTTATATCGTCAAACTCCTGCGGAAGCTTTTGTTCCAGCGGAGTTTGGTAGCATCCGTATTGATCCGAACAGCCCGGGCTGGCATTCTGGTTCCAGGCATGCCCGGCTCCCCATTCCATGCCGGTACTGTTTATGCCCGTCAAGCGGATGATATTATTATTGGAATCAAGTATTAAATTCCCGCTCGTATGAAGCCACCCTGTTATTTTATCGCGCGTCTGAGGGAAGGATATGTTTATTAAAAATAATGCTGCAAGAATTGTAGAAAGTAATCTCATTCTAACTCCTTGTTGTATTCAATTTAAACACACTTATGTTTTATTATCGAAAGACTCAGTAAAATAATTTACACAGACGAGTAAGTTGTTATCTAAAACTCTTTTGCCGTTAAACTGCAAAGATCGAAATAAGTTTTGCCTGCTGGTTTAAATGGATATGAAGCTCCGCCGAAAAATATAATCTTTAGAGAATCGGCATCAGTAGACGATAGTGAATCTATAATAAAATACTGAGCCCAGTTTGAATCAGTAACAGCAACGCTTTTTATACTAATTAAGGAATCATTTCTAAATGCAAACACCTTTCCATAAGCATCAGTGGTAGAGTCAGCTTTTGACCAAAAAGAAAAGGAGTAAACATAAGATCCCTTAAGAGTAGTTATCTTTTGGTTTATTGGATCTAATAATATAGGTTGTGCTGAGAGCGGGTTATATCCGTACATAAATATTGACCACTTTCCTCCTTCCGGAGGCACATCGTTAGAGAAATTTATAAACGAAGTATAAGCATTCCATCCCGTTAATGAAGCATTCCCATTATTTTCAAATGAAGGATCTTTTAGGAGATTAGTATTCGGAGATGGTCCCGTGGGGCTGCTGCATTGAACTGCTGCTAAAGAGAGAAATAGAATTAGGAATAGAGCAAAATAATTTTTCTTAAAAATTTGTATCATCTAATTCACCCTAACCTTATTATTAAAAAATAAAGTAATTAATCCGGCAATAAGTTGATATTTATTTTAGAAAGTCGCAATTACAAATTAAATGAATGAAAAGTATTGTTTACTATGCTTGCGTCTGCGTATTTATCAAATCGAGCGCTAAGTAATATTATCTTCAATATCTAAAAACTTCTGTAATATTTCCGCGTCAGCAATGTCTTTAGTTCTCCCGGCTGATTTTTTATTTTTTAAAAGATCTGATGCCTCAATGAAAAAATCTATATCGCCGGTATTGCGCGGTTTGGTATAGTAAATTAGCGCGTAAGCTCCGACAATAAGATATTTAACTTTGTGATAATTTAATAATCTTATAAACTCTTCGAAGTCCTTTTCGACTTTCATTATATAGTTCTTGCTTATTGAATAGTTGTATATATTGTTCTCTTAATTCCTGCAGCATACTAAGCTTTTTTTTCAAAAGGAACTTTACTCCAAAACACTATTTCGTCATCGTATTGTTTGGGATCTCTTAGATTATACTTCTTAACCTGCTTATCAATCATATTTATAATCTCTTTTAACAATTATAATATAAATAGAAAACCTTTGTATTTCAAAGACTATTTATAATTTGCACGGCTAAGCTATGAGTTTCCTCGCCGCAGCTGTCCGCCGTTCCTAATAATCCAGTTGTATGAATTCGGATGTAAAACCGTCACAGTGTCTTCTTTATTTCCTGAATCTTTTGCACGAGCACATTCAGCTTATCATAGGACAGATCGCTGGCAAGGCTCAAAAAATTTGTCGGGCTTCCCGTGCTGATTAATCTTTTCAGCGGCACATCCTTCTCAATGAGTTCAGGTTTATCCGGCGTCCATTCCAATATGTCATTCGGAGTACATCCAAAGTTTAGACACAGCATTTCTATTTGCCTCAGCGAAAGCCGCCCGTATTTATCATTCAAGAACCTGTAAATAACAGTCGGAGTAAAGCCGCATCTGCGCAAGAAGTCTTTCTTATTAGTTATGCCCCTCGCGGTAAACATTTTTTGGAAATTATATTTCAGCATATTACTTCCTTTTATTTTTTTATCAGCTAATTATTAGTAACTCATTCTTTAAATATCTAAAATATAGCTTAATCTTCAACAAAATTAACTTTTCGCTTCAAAATATATATAATTTCTCTTAGAAAATACAATAAGTTTTTCATTTTTTAATAAAAATTATTTCTTTTATATAATAATTTATTTTATTTCTATAAATAATAAATTCAATTTGATAATTTACTATTTGCTTATGATAATAAATTATCTTTATCTAATCATAATATTCTCATATTTAATATATTTATATCTCTATTACACAATATTTTATTTATTTTTGATAATAAGAAATCTTTGTTATATTATAAATTATTCTTATTTGATAATTAAAAAATCATATTATATTATTATATTTTTCTACTAGATACAAAATTATTTTTACTGGATATTGAATTATTTTTACTTGATATTAAATTTTTTTTACTATATACAAAATTATTTTTACTAGATATTAAAATTTTTTTACTGGATATTAAAATATTTTTACTAGATATTAAATTATTTCTATTAAATCCATGAATATTTCTTCTAAATAATATAATACTTCTGATATATTACGAAAAATCTCTTTTATAAATAAAGTCATGTTGAAATTATCTAAAAATTTAACTAGCGAATTGAAGTTTGGGTAGTCAGAATAAAAAGAAAATGCTCCAAAGCCCTGATTTTATCTGCCGGAATAATTTTTCACACGTCTTTAATGAAATATCGAAAGGAATTACTATTTTTGTTTCAATATTTACCAAAAAATTTAAGTTTGATGAAAAGGATTTTACTCGTACGAACCGACCGCGTTGGAGATGTTGTATTTACCACTCCTATGGCGCGCGAAATTAAAAAAGCTTTTCCCGGTTCTTTTGTCGCGACACTAACGCAGCCGCATACGGCAAATATTTTTAAGAATAATCCGAACGTCGATGCGATAATTACAGATGATCTGAAAAAAGAAAACTTCTGGCATGTTGTAAGAACATTAAGAGAATATAAATTTACGCACGGACTAATGATGCTGCCGACAGAGCGGGCGGCGTTCCAGATGTTCTGGGCGGGGATTAAAACGCGCGTCGGTGTCGGTCATAAATTGTATGAAGTAATTACGGGAATGAAAAGCGTATCGCGCAATAATTATACTCCCCTCCGGCACGAAGCCGATTACTGCATGGACCTTGCGAGAAAGATCGGCGTGAAAACTTCCAACATTGATCTGCAAATATTTCTTTCAAGCGAAGAAAAAGAAGAAGCTAAAAGCTTTTTAAAGCAGCATGGTATTAACGAAAATGATTTCAAGGTTTTTATTCACACCGGTTCTCTTGGTTCCGCTCCCAACTGGTCGGAAGAAAAATATTTTCAACTGATAAAATCGATCACGGAAAAATTCGGCAGCGAAAAAATAAAAATAATTTTAACCGCCCGCGAGATGAGCGCTGACTTCTTAAACTTAATCTTGAACTTTAACTTGAACTCAAACAGAGTTATTAATCTTTCGGACAAAGTGAATGACTTGAGAGACTTGATAAAAATAATAAGTAAGTCGGATATTTTTATCGGTCCTTCAACCGGACCTCTTCACATTGCCGACGCTCTTGGAATTAAATGCATCGGTCTGCACTGCCACCGCGCCATGAGCTGTCCTAAGCATCAAGGAATAATAAATTCAAGCTCGGTCAATCTCGAAGTCTCCGCCGGCGACTGCAAAAGATACTGCAGCGCGGATCAAAACACATGCGGAATTGAAAACGGGCTTGCAGTCGAGCAAGTTATTGATGCAATAGCTAAATTGCATAGCAAAATTTAAACGGATAATGAATGAACTTCTCAGAGTTAAATATACCGAAGTGTAAAAACTTCAGCGGATACAAGCCATGCTTCTCTTATGAAAAATGTTTGGAGAACGGATGCCAGCACGAAAGCGATGAGACAAAAATCGGGACAAAAATTCTAATCATTTCCCTCGACGCTCTCGGCAATGTTCTGGATAACACTCCGATACTTTATGCAATTAAAAGAAAATTCCCTGTCAGCACAATTTTTTGGATCACTATGCCCGGCGCAGACAAGATCCTTCAGAATAATCCTTTCATCGATAAGGTCTTCGTTTGGAACGATGAGCAAAGAATGATTCTCCGGCAGATAGAATTTGACTACGTGATGAACGCGGATAAATCTGATTACGCTTGTGCGTTTGCAAATGATGTTAAAGCTAAAAATAAACTCGGCTTTCTGCTTAACGGAGATGGAAAAATTATTCCCGCTAATGAAAGCGCAATGTACAGCTACATTCTCGGCAACGACGATCAGAAAAAATTCAGAGAAAATACAAGAAGCGGCGTTGATATTATCCATGAAGTCTTCGAGCTTGAATATAAACGCGATCCTTATGTGTTTAATTTGTCGGATGAAGAAAAAGAATTTATAAAAAGTTATAAGACTGAGATCGCTTTTGACGAAAGCAAGACTTATGTTGGATTTAATACCGGCTGCTCAAATCTTTTTCCAAACAAAAAAATGACGATAGATCAGCACGTTTATCTGATAAGCGAATTAGCTAAAGAAAAAAATCTGAAAATAGTTCTGCTTGGCGGCAAAGAAGATACTGAAAGAAACCAGCAGATTTTAGATAAGCTAGACGTGAAAGTAAAAGCAAAAATAATTTCAACGCCGACAACGCTTGGCTTGCGCCGCGGCGCGTGTTTTATGGATATTTGCGATGTTGTTATCACCGGCGATTCATTCGGAATGCACATGGCAATCGGATTGAAGAAATATGTTATTGCGTGGTTCGGACTTTCGTGCGCCGCGGAAATAGAGTTATACGGCAGAGGAGAAAAGCTCGTCCCGGTTGGTCTTGAATGCTCGCCGTGCTGGAAAAAAGTTTGTCCATATAATCTGGAGTGCATCCAGATGATCGATCTTGAAAAAATAATCCGGCTGACGAAAGAGTTTGCCGCAAAAAAATCAAAAAAATTAAATTGAGAGAACAGTTATGAGCTTTAAAATTCCTATTTATCAGCCTGCGCTTGACGGCAATGAAAAAAAATACGTCAATGAATGCCTGGATTCTTCGTGGATATCTTCACGCGGAGAATATATATCAAAGTTCGAAAACGAATTTAGAAAATTTGTGGGAGTAGAACACGCAACAGCCGTCAGCAACGGAACGGTCGCGCTTCATCTTGCAATAGTTACACTTGGAATTGGTCCGGGCGATGAAGTAATAGTTCCGTCGTTCACTTATATCGCGTCGGTCAGTACAATCGCAATCACAGGAGCAACTCCTGTTTTTGTAGATTCGCTGGAAGATACATGGCAGATGGATCCGAAAGACGTGAAAAGGAAAATTACGCCGAGGACAAAGGCTATTATGGCTGTGCATCTTTACGGGCATGCGTGTGAAATGGACGAGCTTGTAAGAATTGCTAAAGAAAACAATTTATTTTTGATCGAAGACTGTGCGGAAGCTTTCGGCTCGACTTATAAGAAAAAGCATGTTGGAACGTTTGGAGATTTAGCTACGTTTAGTTTTTACGGAAATAAAACAATAACTACCGGCGAAGGCGGAATGGTCGTTACAAATGATGAAACATTATACGACAGAGCGTATCATCTAAAAATGCACGGTCTTGCAAAGTACCGCGAATACTGGCATGACGTTCTCGGCTTCAATTATAGAATGACAAATATTTGTGCGGCAATCGGATTAGCTCAGCTCGAAAAAGCAAATGAGAAAATTTTAAGAAAAAGATTAATTGTAAAATGGTACAATGATGCACTTAAGAACCTGCCTGTTAAGCACCACGGTGAACATGGCGAAGTTTTTCATTCATACTGGATGTATTCGATCCTTGTTGAATCGCCAAACATCCGCGAAGATTTAAGAGCTTATTTAAAGGAAAAAGGAATTGAAACGCGTCCGACATTTTTCCCTGTTCATACAATGCCTATGTTCTCACAAAAGTTTCAAAAGCTTCCTATTGCCGAGTATCTCGGCTGGCATGGAATAAATATGCCGAGCTGGCCCGATTTAACAAAAGAGAAAATTGAATTTATCGCTGAAGAAATTAGAAACTTCTTTAATAAGAAATAAAAAAGCGCAGGAAAAACCTGCGCCTCCTATAAGATATTTTTATTTAGCTTATCTGTGTCTCCTGTTATCTGAATTATTTCTATTGCCGCCGCCTCTGTTCATTTCGACTCTGCCCGGGTTGCTGCGTTGAATTTGCGGAGCGGTTCTTTGCTGAGGCTCTCTTCGCGGCTGCTGAAAATTTTGCCTTTGCTGAGGCTGAGATTCAATTCTCCTTTGATTATTATTGTAGAACCCGCCATTATTCTGCTGCCTTACATTATTTTCTCTTTGACGATTAACATTATTCTGATTCCTCTGATTGAAATAATTTTCTGATCTGTTATTAAAATTGTTATTGTTTTGAATCCGGCTGTTAGGCGCGTTTTCAGTTCTGTTGCGATTAAAATTTACTTGATCGCGGTTTTCATAATTTAAGTTCCTATTTATATTGCTTCTGTTTCCAACAGCGATTCTTGAAACATCGAGAGAAGTTTCTCTTCCGCCGCGTTGGATTTGAATATTTCTTCCTGTGCCTCTATTAATTTGATCTCTTTGAAGAATCAAAGCTCTCACATTAGATGAGTTGGAGTTTCCTCTTCCAAAATTTCTTGGATTGGTAACCGCATCAATTCTTCTTTCAACAATTCTATCGCCGCTTCTTTGTCTTATAAAATCAACATTAACACCGCGGTTTATAACTCTTCCGTCTGAATAACCATAATTTGTTCTGAACCTTGTGTTAGAATAAATTCTATATTTATATGTATTGTCGACATAATAATTATAAACATGAGGATTGCACATATATCTATAGCTTACAAACGAGTAGTACTGATACGGCGTATAATAAGAAGAAGTAAAACTGATTCCGAAGCCGACTGAGAACGAAGCATACGGGGGAAGAGGAGCCCAGCCAATATAATCATTATCGTAACGCCACTCTACCCAGGCGGGCGCCCATTGATAATCGGGAACCCATATCCAGCCATAATAATCATCATAATACCATCTTCCGTAATGATAAACTATATCGCCAAAAGGTTCATCAGAATCCCAATACCATCCGTCGTTTGTCCAAATCCAGTGACCATAATGATATGGAGACCAGCCATAACCAACATTCATCGGGCGCCAAACATTTACTCCCCCGTTTATTTGTATCCAGTTTCCATACGGGGAAAGCGACGAATAGAAGAATCCGAAATCTCCTCCAATCGTAATATCTGTCTCCGCTTTTACTTGAGTAGAAATTCCTGCTATCAGAAATATCGCTGCAATTATTATCTTTTTCATTTCACACCTCACATAAATTCAATTTTTATTAACCAACACTTGTGCCACTGAAAAAATCTTAATTCTGATTGAAATAAACAGTCAATAATTATCTTTTGTATATAATACTAAACAAACAGATTGGGATAATGGACATGATTTTGGTCAGAAAATAAAGCAAATTAGCGCTTAACTTTGCGCTCTTTCCATGTGTAATTGCCAAGCGCTCCGGAAATCCCGGCGATGATTATATATGGTATCTGGAAAATTTCAGCTATTGGAATATATCGAAGTATTTTTTTAGATATTATAAAACCTACGCCGCGTTTAATTATAAAACTTTCTATTGATGATTTGATGATAAGACTTATAAAAAATGAAAGAAGAAATAGAGAGGAATAAAATAAAGCCAAAAGTATTTGAGTCATCATTCCTAAATAAAATAAAAAAATTAAAAGCAGCTTAAAGATTAATAATTTGTCTGAGTAAAATAGACCTTTGCTTGCCCATCTTTTCCTTTGGTGATAAAATTTTTCAAGGGATTCATTCCCTTTCGTTTCAACTACTGCGTCATTGTGCCAGCAAAATTTTACCTTATATTTTTTATCCGACCAAATTTTCTGCATTAAAAGTTCATCATCGCCGGAAGAAAGATTAAGATGATCTTCGAAGCCGTGTACGGATTCATAGGCTTCGCGGCGGTAAGCAATATTTGCTGCATTGCAGATTGCAGGTTTATTTATTCCGATTAATCCTGCGCCGGTTAAAACCAATCCTGAAAATTCCAGCTTCTGTAATTTTTCAAATAAAGTGTTTTCTTCAATGAATTTTACCGGACCGGAAACAAAACCGGTTTCGTCGTCAAAGCATGAAATCATTTGTTTCAACCAATCTTTATTATGTACGCAGTCGGCATCAGTAGTCAGAATTATTTTCCCATTTGAATTTGCAATACCGAATCTTATCGCTCTTTTCTTATGGGCATTCTTAGAATAGTCAGATGGAACTGAAATTATTTTCACGTTGGAAGATTTTTCGGCTTTCAAAATTTTTTGGGGAGAGTCATCGTCGGAAGAATCATTAACATAAATTACTTCATATTTTTCTTTTGGATATAATTGATTTTCCAAACTCCGAAGGCTTGCAAGAATATTTTCTGATTCATTTCTAAATGGAATGATAACAGAAATAAATTCTTCAATAAAAATTTTATTTTGTGCCGGAGTTAATTTGCGAAGACCTTGCAAAATTCCCACAAGGAAATAGGCATAATAACTTAACAGGAGAAAAAAGATTGATAATAGAATTATGTTAAGCATTGTTCTTTTTAATTAGCAAAACCAAACCGATAATTGCGGGCAGCAATACATTTATTCCGAATAATGAAATGCTGGCGTCAAAGCCGACTGAATTGGGCTGCCCCATCTTTGAAAGGAAGAAAACAGAAGCGCCTTCCCGAACGCCTAAATCGGCAAATGAAACCTGGGGAATAATTGTCTTGGCAAACATCACCATGTTTCCCGCCCATAAAAAATTTATGAAGTTTCCTGATTGCGAAAAAGCGAGAGCAAGCACCGCATACTGAACTATGAAGAACAAATAAAAAAGCACAGATACAAAAAACATCTGCGTAAGAAACTTTTTACTTAACTGGCGAAGTAATATGATCTGAGAATATATTTTACCAAGATGTTTAGTATTTTCTTTTTGTTTGGATAAAAGGTTCTGCCACATATTCGGATTTAAGATCAATATTACAAGTACGGAAAATAAAACCAAAATAATAACGAATAATGAAACGCTTAAATAAGAGTTAACATTATACTGGTCTTTCAAAAACAAGATACTACCTATTGAGCCGAACAAAGTTATTGGGACGAATGTGAAGGCTTTGTCAATCAACGTGGCGGTTGTTACGCTCAGCAAAGATTTGTCTTTAAATTCCAGCGCGCGACCTAAATATTCACCAACACGAACAGGAGTGAAAGGACCGGCGGCAAATCCGTAAAACAATGAGTATAAAATTTTTTTATTATTATATTCATTTAAAATCGCCGCACATGATAATTTCCATTTATAAAATTGAAGCAATACATTTGCAACAGAAAGCACCAGCGCCACAGTTATGAAGCGATAATCTGCACGCTGAAAAGCAAAAATTATTTCATGAATATTAACGCTGTATATTAAATAGATTATGAGTCCGGCTGCAATAGCAAATTTAAGAAATGTAAAAACAAGGCCGTTGTTTAATCTTACTTTTGAATTTATTTTTTTTACTAAGGAAATTAGAGTATCCACGACATAATTATTTCAATTTACAATTTCAAAATAAGAAAACGCGATCTTTTCTAAAAGAAGTTTTAATAACAAAGTAGTAATTTCACTGTGATATTTATTACTAACTAAACTTATAATAACTATTCTATTTTATTTAGATTTACATTTGTTATGGAAAAAACTTTTTCTTAGTTTATTCAAAAAGAATTTTAAAGATTGGAGAGATAATGTTTATAAACTTCAGCGACATACCCGGACACGAAAATTTATTCCTCGATTATCTATACGAGTTCGATAACGTTAAAGAATTTTATAAAGCAAGTCTGCACGATAAAGAAAGCTATATAAGAACTTTTAAAAAAATTTCCGAACAGCAAAAACCTTCACGCGAAATATTGCCGGGCATTTTGAGCAGCCAGTACAGCGGGCTAAATCCTTCTTCAAAAACGTCTAAAAATATTTCACTGCTTTCAAGCTCAAAAACGATGGCGGTTGTTACCGGGCAGCAGCTTGGAATTCTTGGCGGTCCAATGTATACACTCTATAAAATAATTACCGCAATAAAGTTGAGTAATTTCCTCTCTGAGCGTTACGATGATTTTCATTTCGTGCCCGTATTCTGGCTTGAAGGCGATGATCATGATTTTAATGAAGTGAGATCAATCTCGGTAGTAAATGACGCTAATGAACATAAAGTAATTTCTTACGGACAAGAAATTCCCGAAGATGAAGATAGAGGAAGCGTCGGCAATATCATTTTTAACGAAACTCTTAATGATTTCTTTTCAGAGCTGGGGCAAAATATTCGTAGCACCGAATTCTCCAATCAGTTGTTTGAAAAATTAAAATCTTTTTATTCTCCCGGGAAAACATTTAAGCAGTCATTTAAGGAATTACTTTTCTGGTTGATTGATAAATACGGATTAATTCTTTTTGATCCGCAGGATTTAAAAATAAAAAATTTGTTGAAGCCTGTTTTCAAAAAAGAAGTTACTGATTTTCGCCTTCATACAGAGAAATTAGTAAATATAAGCGCAGAGTTAGAAGAATCATTTCATGCTCAAGTGAAAGTACGTCCGATTAATTTATTTTTCAAAAATGAAGAAGGAAGATATTTGATCGAGCCGGTTGAAAATGAATTTAGGCTAAAGCATAAAAGGAAAAGATTTTCTTATGAAGAACTAATGCAAACGATTGAAGAACAGCCGGAGAATTTTAGCCCGAATGTTCTGCTCCGCCCGATTTGCCAGGACTATATTTTGCCGACAGCCTTTTATATAGGCGGTCCGAGCGAGATTGCGTACTTCGCGCAGGTAATGCCTCTTTACGATTTTTACAAAATAGAAGCACCGATAATTTATCCACGTTCTTCTGCAACTCTGGTTGAAAAAAATATTACTTCGCTTCTTGAAAAATTTGATTTGAAGATTCAAGATGTATTTCGTTCGCCCGATGATTTAAAAGGCAAAGTAATTAATTCAGTCGCTGAAAATTCTTTGGATGATTTATTCAGCCAGGCAGAAAATCAAATTGAAATAACATTCGACTCGCTTAAAGAAAAATTATTTGAGTTCGATAAAACATTAAGCGATACAAGTTCAAGATACAAACAGAAAGTCTCGCAGTATCTCACTGAGTTTAAATCAAAAGCTGTCGAGGCTCAAAAGAGAAAGCATGAAACGACGCTTAGGCAAATAGATAAGATCATAAATACGCTTTACCCGGATTCTAGCCTTCAGGAAAGAGAAATAAATTTTGTCTACTTCATGAATAAATACGGCGAAGGAATTGTAGATCAGATTTTTGATGAGCTGATGATCAACAAGTTTGAGCACCAGATAATAAATTTATAATCTACTTTGCGATGCTTTTAAGCTGGTTTAGAAAATCCGGATTAGAAATATTCACACATTCATAATTATCAACGCTGCCGCCGTTCTTGATCAACAATGATAAAACTCCAAAAGCCATTGCAATCCTGTGATCGCCAAAGCTGTCGAATATAGGTTGAGTATTTTTTATTTCACCTGAAAAAGAAAAACCGTTTTCTGTTTCATGAACATAGAGCCCGAGCAAGTTTAAGTTATGGCAAATAGATTTTATTCGATCCGTTTCTTTAGCTCTTAATTCACCGGCGTTTTTAATCTCAAATTTTCCCGAAGCAAAAATACCCGCGACTGACAAAATGGGTATTTCATCTATAATATTCGGGATAATCTTATCATCAAATGAAATATTTTTCAGCTTACTGCTAAAAATATTTAAATCGCCTAAATCTTCACCGGCAATATTTTTTTTATTTTCGATCTCGATTCTCGCTCCCATTTTTTGGAGCACAGTTATAATTCCGGTCCGAGTTTCATTCAGCGAAACATTCTTGATCCTCAAAGAAGAATTTTCTGCAAGTATTGTCAGTACAATAAAAAAAGCCGCGGTGGAAATATCCGACGGTATAAAATATTCTTTCGGGTCAGGATAATTTTGCTTAGAGACGTACGATATTTTTCCTTCAGCAGTGGTCTCTGTTTTTAAGCCTAACATTTTTTCTGTGTGGTCTCTCGAAGGAATTTTCTCCACGACAGAAGTTGATTCTTCGCAGTGCAGCCCCGCCAGCAAAATCGCACTCTTTACCTGTGCGCTTGCAACTGGCATTTCGTATTTTATCGGATGTATTTTTTCAACCGAAAATATTTTCAAAGGCAGAGTGTAATCTTCAGTTGCCTCTATTTTAGCGCCCATCAAAGTAAGCGGAGTAATAATTCTTTTCATCGGACGTTTGGAAAGAGATTCATCACCGATAATTGTAGAATTAAAATTTTGCGCAGCAAGAATTCCGCTGAGCAATCTGGTAGTCGTGCCGGAATTCCCTGCATCAAGAAAATTAATCGGCTTCCGCAAGCGTCCTAAACCGCTGCCGGAAATTTCAACTGCGTCGCCTGAAGAATTAATTTCAATCCCCATTTCTCTAAAACATTTTTTTGTGGATTTTACGTCTTCGCCGTTTGAAAGATTATAGATCTTTGACTTCCCTTTTGCAAGTCCCGCAAACATTACAGCGCGGTGAGAAATTGATTTGTCGCCGGGTAATTCCAAAGTCCCTTCAACTTTATTTATCTTGTTAAATTTTTGAAGCATCTATTTTATCAAATTTATTTTTTACACCAATCATCTATTATTTTTTCAAGTTCAGTTTCAGAGTATTCACTTGACTCATACATTCCCATTTCTTTCCTTTGGCGAAGCCCCTCATAAGCAATGATTGCCGCCGCTACTGAGACATTTAAACTCTGTACCATTCCAAACATTGGGATTAAAAATTTTTCGTCCGCCAAATCCGCGGCATCTCCCGATACTCCGCGGTGCTCATTCCCTAAAACTATAGCAACTTTTTTTGTCAAATCAATTTCATAAAGATTTTTTGCATCATCTGAAATTGAAGAAGCATAAATTAAAAATCCTTCATCATGCAGCTTATCGTAACAGTCTTTCACCGTGGAGAATTTTTCTTTTTCAATCCACTTATATGCTGACGCAGAGGATTTCTTTCCAATCTTAGGAAATTTTTCTTTTGTATAAATCAAAGAAACTTTTGGAATACCGGCGGCATCGCACGTTCTGAAAATAGCGCTTACATTATGCGGATCATGAATATTCTCCAGCACTATGCGCAAATATTTTTGACGAGCCGCCGCGACTGAGGTAATCTTTTTCTCTCTTCGTTCGGTTTTAAATGATCTCACGAAACTATTTTATCGAAAACTAATTTGTAAATGGTTTTATTATTATTTCTCCGAGCTCGATCTACCTTTATTTTTCCAGAATCGACTTTCAGATAGAATCCTGCTAGCTCTGTAATTTTTGAAAGCACATCATCTTCTTCGTGCGCCCAGCATTCGCAGCCGCTTAAACTGGGGACTTCGGCAGTAAAGCCATCATTTGTCTTTACAACTATTAAATCCAGAACCATAAAATCGTTAGTCTCCAGAACTAATAATTTTTACCCCGGAGCTTGTGCCGATCCTCTCGGCGCCGTTCATCAGCATTGAAATAGCATCTTGCCTGTTTCTTATACCTCCTGAAGCTTTTACGTTCATATCGCCGTCTACAATGAATTTCATTAATGCAACATCGAGTACCGTTGCGCCGCCTTTACTGAATCCTGTCGATGTTTTCACAAATTCAGCTTTTGCTTTTTTTGCGATTAAGCATGCCTTTATTTTTTCTTCATTCGTTAGAAGAGCGGTTTCAATTATTACTTTAGTTAAGACTGATTTTTCTTTCGCAGATTCTGCAACGCCGGAAATATCATCCAAAACATAATTATAGTCATGCTGCTTAAGTCTGCCGATGTTTATTACCATGTCTACTTCAACAGCTCCTGTGTTTATTGCAAGCTCAGCTTCATTTTTTTTCACCTTGATCGCATTTGCGCCTAATGGAAACCCTATTACAGTACAAACTTTCACGCTCGAAGAGCGAAGTTCTTCCGCACATAATTCCACATAGCTTGGATTTATGCAAACCGACGCGAAGTTAAATTGTTTTGCTTCATTACACAAATATAAAATTTCTTCCTTCGTTGCTTCCGGTTTTAATAAAGTATGGTCGATTGTTTTTGCCAATACTTCGTTTGATACGGCTTCGTATTTTTTCTGCTGCTCTATAAAAATTGGTTCAGCATTTTTATCAAATAGAATTTCAGTCTCCTTTGAAGAAAGCCATCTTAAAAATTCATCTTCATTTTTTAAGAAATCGGTAAAAATATTTTCTAATTCTTCACAAAATATTTTTTGAATATCCACTGCGCTTTCCTTTCATTCACAATACATTTTATAGGCTTTAAAAGTATTTTTAAGAAGCATCGCACGTGTCATTAAACCTACGCCTCCAGGCACCGGAGTTATGTATGACGATTTAGGAGCAACTTCATCGAAATCAACGTCGCCAACTATCTTATATCCTCTAGAAGAATTTTTATCTTCAATTCGATTTATGCCAACGTCAACTACAACGACGCCTTCCTTTACCATATCCGCTTTAACAAAATTTGGGCTTCCTATTGCTGCAATTAAAATATCCGCTTGCTTTGTATATATTGAAATGTCTTTTGCCGCAGAATGGCATATAGTTACAATTGAATTTGCTCCGTCCTTTTTTTGCAGCATTATGTTTGCAATTGGCTTCCCGACTATATTGCTTCTTCCTAGAACGACAACATGCTTGCCTCTTGTTTCAATTTTATATCTTATCAAAAGTTCCTGAATTCCAGCGGGCGTGCAAGATACAAAAGTGTCTTTCCCGATAACTAAATTTCCCATGCTGATCGGGTGGAATCCGTCTACATCTTTCTTCGGCGAAATTGCTTCAATTATTTTTTCTTCATTGATATGCTTGGGAAGCGGAAGCTGAACAAGTATTCCATGAAAATTTTCATCATTATTATATTTTTTCACAAGATCAAGAAGATGTTCTTCGGAAATATTCCCAGCCAGTCTTTCAACTTTGCTTTTCATGCCTATTTCTTCGCAGTCTTTAGCTTTGCTTTTAACATAAATTTCAGACGCAGGATTTTCACCGACAAGAATTGCAACAAGTCCCGGAACTTTTTTGCCTTGCTCAACGAGTTTTGAAATTTCTTCCTTTAATTCACTGCGGATTTCAGAAGCTGTTTTTTTACCGTCTAATAAAATCATTTTACTTTCTTTTTTTTAATTTCTTACTACAAAATTAATCTAATTTAGGCTTAATATCGTATTTCTCTTTTAAATAATTTTTTAATTTCTTGTCTGCTGCTATTTCTTCGGCAAAAGGATTTGAGTTTTGCCATCCGGTTTTTTTATTTAATCTATAATTTTCTAACCGGCGTAAAGAGATTTCGCAAAATACAGGATCAATATCCGAAGTGAAACATCTTCTTGCAAGAATTTCGGAGGCAATTAACGAAGTTCCAGAATGCGAAAAAAAATCTATAACGATTTCATTTTTTTTACTGCTTGCATTAATAATTCTTTCCATTGCCTTCAGTGGCTTTTGTGCATAGCATCCGTTTACATTTTCTTGAAGCCTGTAAAAAACCTGCTGAACATCAATCCAGACATTTCCAGCGCGAATATTTTTTGATTTACTTCTTTCAAAATTATCCGTACTAATTCCGCCAACAATTTTATAATATCCTCTCAAGACTTTAGGAATTTCCGTGTACTCCGCCTCAATATTAAAATTTGGTTTACCTTTCACATAATAAAGAAGCTCCTGGCGGATAGCCATCCAATTTTTTTGAGTACCGTAGCCTCTCTGATTCCTCATAGTAATCAAACTTCTTGATGCAAATCCGCTTTGCTGCATCATCAAAAAAAATTCCGCTAACGGCTTGAAATTATTTTTCTGATCAGCTCCAAGCCAAACATATAATGAAGAATTTTCTTTCAAAGAACGATAAGAATTCTCAATCCATCGCTGACTCCACAATATAAATTTTTGAGTTTCCCTTTCTTCAAACGCAACGAAATTATACGGCGGATCGTGAACAGCTAGCGCTGCTTTTTTGCCATCCATTAATTGTGAAATAGATTTTAAGTCCGAAGAATCTATACATGCAATTTTGTGTTTGCCGATTGGATCAATCCAAATATCGCCAATCTTAAATCTGCAATATGGGAGAAGAAGCTTTTGTAATTTTTTGTCAGTGTCGATTCTCGGCAGCGGAAAGTTCAGCATAAAGTTCTATGCTTTTTTTATGAAATCTGGAAAAGTTATTCTTTCAAGTTCTACAGTCTTTGCTGTTTCAGTATCAATCTTAAAATATAAAGCGCTTAAATGAACATCGTTTTCTGCAGTCTCGTACTTTTGCGGCGTTTGATAGATAAATCTATTTAATGCAGCCTGGCTTTTCATCCCGATTACAGAATCATATGGACCGGTCATTCCAACATCCGTTATAAAACCGGTCCCATTTGGTAGTATACGTTCGTCCGCCGTTTGAATATGCGTGTGGGTCCCAACGACCATGCAAACTTTTCCATCAAGAAATACTCCCATTGCAACCTTTTCAGCCGTAGCTTCAGCATGAAAATCAACAATGAAAATATTCGTCTCGTTTTTAAGCTTAGTCAAAACCCATTCAGCTATTCTAAATGGACAATCAATAGGAGACATAAATGTTCTGCCTTGCAAATTGATAACGCATACTTTTGCTTTCTTCGAATCAAAAATATAATAACCATTTCCATATGCACCTTTAGGATAGTTTAAAGGTCTAATGGCGCGAGGCTCTGCTTTCAAATATTCCTGAGATTGATGTTTATCCCATGTATGATTTCCCCCGGTAATAACGTGAACACCAAGACTAAAAAGTGCAGAACCTTCTTTCTCAGTGCAGCCTTTTCCATCTGCTGCATTTTCACCGTTGGCAATTACTAAATCTGCTTTATATTTTTGAATCAAACTCGGAAGCCATGTTTGCACAATAGTTAGACCGGGCTTGCCGATTATATCCCCTACAAAAAGAACGTTCAATAAACTCATATTTTCCTAAAATTTTGCGGTGAATATATTTAATTTCAGCCAAATTTTAAAGCCAAAGCAAAAGTAGATAAAAAAACGTTAAATTAGTTTTGAAGTATATTTTCAAAAGTAAAAAATTATGTCAAAAAATAATCTGCATAGACTTGACAATAAAAAAACAAGTGTTATATTTACATCACAACTAAAAATAATATGTTTTTTATGCATTCAGCAACAAAGAGATACTATTTTCTATTTATACTTTTATTCTTCTTCGTACAAAATGTAAAATCATGTCCCGCTGCTAATAAACCTTACCAAAGTTCCAATTCTTTTCTTGCTTTTACTAACAACGAAATTTTAGATCTCACAGTAAATGATACCTACTTAAATTTCAGAAACTTTATATACAGCCCAAGACAAGTAAAGCCGGATAGGAAGATCTGCTGTTCCCCAAAAATTTTATCAAAAAACGAGAACATACTATTTAAAAATAATTTTGCATATATCTTTCTCAAAATACAACCAAAATCTAAATACGTAGACCAATCTAACCACTGCTGCTTTCGGAATTGAGATAACAAACCTGCCGAAACAATCGTCAATTATTCTTTTGCTAAGTTGTGTAACAAACAAGTAAAGTAAAGGATTAATTGAAATTTTCTTATAACAATTTTAGAACTAAAAAAGTAAAGGTTTAAATAAAGTAGTAGGAAAATTACGATTCCCAAATTAATCTATTTTATTCCGCAATATTAATTGCGAGACCTAAAAACATTTTTTTGAAACATTTAATCGGGATTTATATGAAAAATTTATTAAAACTATTGTCTATTTTATTTGTACTTATTTGCGTACAAGTATCAGCACAAATGCCGCCTAATCCGCGTTTAGTGGAAAAAATTAAAAAAGGCGAGATTGCTAAACCCTACTTCTTACAGAATATAAACAAAGTCAAACAAATGAAAGTTGAAGCCCCTTGGACTTCTAAAGAATTAAAAGCTATGAAGACACCGCTCCATAAAGGCTTTGTACGTTCATTTGGTCCGGCTAAAACTCCATCCGGAGATTATAATGCCTTAGTAATACTTACTCAATTTTCTGATAAAGCTTCACAGACGGCTGCAAGCTCGTTTGACAACTTGTTGTTTCAGTCTACGAATGGAACCTTAAGAGACTATTACGAGAAAGTAAGTTATGGAACTCTTCACATAACAACCATAACTGTAAACTTGCCCAGTTCAATGAATTGGCAGACTGCACCGCAGCCATACAGTTACTATGTAAACGGTATGAACGGTTTCGGCACTTATCCGCAAAATGCGCAGAAACTTGTCGAAGACATGGTTAATTTAGTTGACCCTCTTGTAGATTTTTCGCAGTACGATAATAACGGCGATGGTTACGTTGACGCATTGTTCATAGTACACACAGGCCCTGGTGCAGAATATACTGGAAGCAGCAATGATATCTGGTCGCATTCATGGTCAACATATACACCTCAATATTTAGATGGCGTTTATATTAGCAATTACTCAATGGAACCTGAATATTGGCTCACTCCCGGCGATATGACGGTAGGAGTTTATGCTCATGAAATGGGACATGCAGCTTTTGGTTTGCCTGATCTATATGATTATGACGGCTCATCCGAAGGACTAGGAATGTGGAGCTTAATGGCTTCTGGAAGCTGGAATGGTGCTACCTACATGGGCGAAATGCCAACTTCACCGGATGCTTTCTGTCATGTTCAAATGGGTTTTATAACCCCAACTGTCATTGCTGACAATACAGCCTCTGTTTCTATCAGTGATGCCGAAAGTAATCCTGCCGTGTTTTTATTAAGTAAAGATGGAGCGCCAAGCTCAGAATATTTTCTTGTAGAAAACCGGCAGCCAATCAGCTACGATAAATATTTACCAAGCGATGGAATTAATATTTTCCACGTTGATGAAAGTGTTATGACAGGTAATGACTATGAATGGTATCCGGGTCATACTTCATCTGGGCATTATCTCGTGGCGATGGAACAGGCCGACGGTCTTTGGCAGCTTGAAAGAAATGCTTCCATGGGAGATAACGGCGATCCATATCCGGGCAGCACTGCAAATACTAACTTTACACCTAGCACTACTCCCGGCAGTTACGATTATCAAATGAATAACACATTCTGTGCAGTTAAAAATATTTCTTCTTCATCTACAACTATGACAGCCGATTTTGAAGTTAAGAATACAAACACATTGCCCGAACCAACGAATTTAACCGCAGCGCCGGGAAATAATTCTGTGCATCTGTCATGGGAAGCTCCGCTTCCTCCTGGAACTTCCATTCTTGGTTATGATGACGGCACTGCTGAGACTATGTGGTATATGACTACTCAAACCGGCAATGAATTATTTGCTGTTGCTTTTACGCATAATAATCAGTTTACGATTAACAATGGTTTATATTATTTGCAGAATCCAACATCCACTGATTTCTCCGTGAGTTTCTATGTTGTTGGTGATGCTGGCGGCTATCCTGATATTAACAATGTTCTTACTGAAGCAACTAAAGTTATTCCAGCTAACACCACCGACTGGTTCAACGTAGATTTCCCTGATGTTACGCTTCCGGCTAATTCTGTTTTCTATTTGCTGTGCAAATGGGAAAACAATAATATTTATTATGTTGGCGGAGATGATGATTCACCGCATTCGATGAGCTGGTATACCGCTGATCATGGAATGAGCTGGTATAATTATACTATTAGTGACTTTATGATTAGAGCTGTTATTACTTCTTCAACTACAAGTCCTTTCGCAGTTACTCAAACTCTTAAGCCGATTAACGGCAATGTAGATCCGAAACAGATTCTATTAAAGGAAAAAGTAAAAACTATACAGTCTGCACTAGGTACTGTTAACAATAATTCCAAACAATCCCTTGCTTACAAAACTTTTAGTAATAATGTTAAGCTTGGAGTAAAAGCTGTTAAAATTTCTAACCCTGCAAAAGTAAGCTTAGCGCCGGTATTTGATCATTACAATATTTACAGGAGCCTTAGCACAGGTAGTTATTCTACAGCGCTGGGAACAAGCAATGTATTAACTTTTGACGATAACTCGGCTGTAAACGGCACTAAATATTTTTACGTCGTTACAGCAGTTTATACTTCTCCTTCCGGCGAATCTAACTATTCTAATGAAGTCTTTGTAACACCATTCGATCCTGCTTATAAAGATATTCATTCGCCTTACTCGACCAATATCCCCGTAATAGATGGCGTAATTAATTCCGGTGAATGGGATGACGCTTGGGTTAAGGATATTACACTTGGCGGAAATCCTTGCCAACTCTACGTGAAGAATTCCGGAACTATGCTATACCTAGCAGTCGTCGATAAGAATCATACTCTTTACGATGTAGACCAAATCGGAATTTATTTCGATAAAGATCATAACCACATGTGGGATAATTTTACTCCATCCGGCGAAGGTAATTTTTGGGTTATGTGGAACGGTACTTATAGCCAAACTGATTTAGAGTTTAGAGGCATTTACGGCAATCCTCCAAACTTTGAAAATTCTATTTTAAATCCTACCGGATTAGCAGGTGTAATTAATTCTTCTGCTACCGAGTGTGTCTATGAAACAGCAATTGACTTAACAACCAGTAAGTTAACTGCTACACCAGGCAGTACAATTGGTGTCTATATCTTTTCTTATGACAACTACACCGGCTCGATGACCGGAGCTTTCCCGGAATATCTGGGTTCATCTTTTGCTGATCCATCGTTATATGGAAATCTTACCTTGGGAAAAGATGTTAATGCACCAATAATATCTGTTTATCCTCAACAGATTTCTAAGACTGTTAGTTCGGATACTGTTGTTACTTCTTCATTCACCATAAAGAATCTTGGATTAAGCGCTTTAACATTTGATTTGCAGGATATGTTAGCCGTAGCTAAGAAAATCAGCAATGAAAACGCAAAGTTAACAGTGAAAAGCGCTAAAGGCGATAACAAGAGCGACTTTGTAAGTTATTTGAAAAAGAATGCGGTTCTTAAGTCGCCGAATGTTTCCTGGCTTGAAGAAAATCCGTTGACCGGTTCAATAAATCCAGGCGACAGTGTTGTTGTTACGCTTACGATGAATTCTACAGGATTAGGCGTTGGAACTTATTCAGCATACGTAATAATTAATAGTAACGATCCTGTAATTCCGACAACTTATGTCTCCGTAAATTTAATTAGAGGCGCAATGAACGTAACTACCGATGATAATGAAAATAATCAGCTAACTGGAACACCTGACTATGATATGGACGTATATTTATTTAATGATGATTCCAGGGCGCCAATTGAATTTAACATCTTCATAAATGAAACGAATATTCAAACGGCTCAGTTAAATATTCTTGCATGGGATGTTGACTGGTATTCACCAGGACTAAATGGTGAAAGAGATAAAGTGTTAGTCAACGGGCATGAAGTAGGTTACTTAACAGGAGCAAATGGTGAGTGGAGCACGTCTGTGTTCACTATTGATCCTTCATGGTTGAATCCGGGACCAAACGGAAAAAACCTTGTACAAGTATTTATTGATGAATATAATGAAGGCTGGGCAGTTACAGTAGACTGGGGACAGCTTGTAATTAATGGAACCCAGGGGAATGCATATTTAAGATATGTCAACCTTGATAAATCTACCTACCTTGCCGGTGAAACAGTTGCTGTTTCCGAAGAAGTTGATGCAACTCCAAGTATGAATGTAAAAGTTGAAACTGATGTTATCGACCAGAACATGCAAATACTCGCCGGAACAAACCGCACTTTTGAAGCTACTGCCGGCGATGAACCATTTATTGAATATCTATCGCTGCCAAGTAATATTCCTAACGGCGATTATAAAGTAATGTCTATTGTGTATGATGCAAATACTTTAATTCAGCAGGATATGAAGTTAGTTGATTTCAAAGTATCAGATCAGCCTCTTCAAATCGGACAAACAATTTTCACCGGTTATGTTTCAATCGATAGAGATTACGCTCCGGCTGGCACCCGGATTTATACTTATCTTAAAAAGAATAATTCTCTAATTGACATAGATACGGTAGTGCCTTTTAATCAAGGAAAGAATTACGCAATTTCAATTCTTGAAGGAAATGGCGGAGTGGCAGACGGCGACACGCTAATCTTCTATGTAATTGATAAGGATGGATACTGGGTGTCTTCAAGATATTGTGCTGCTTGCGGAGAACCTACGTTTACAGCAGCATTCCCGCCTGCAATCAAAGAATACAATATTAAGGCGGCTCATTACAGAAACCTATCTATTCCTCTTGTACAGGGTTATAACGCTGTTTCGTGGAATGTAAAACCAGCAGATGATTCTGTTAAATACGTATTTTATGAACTGATGATGAATAACAAAATTCAAATCGTTTTGGATTACGTGAACGACGGTTCAAGCAGACCATTCTTTAATTATTACATCCCTGAACTCGGAAATTATAATCCTTTCCAGGTTACTGATTTTACGAAAGGATACTTTGTAAAACTCAGACCGACACAATCAACCGAATTTTTAAATATTGGCGGCAGCCCGGTTTGCAATGAAACGCCAATCCCATTAAATATCGGTTACAATATGGTGAGCTATTTGCCTGAGCTAACTTCAAATATACCTTTCGCTCTTCAATCGTTAGATCCTTCTAATATATACACTGTGCTAAATTATATCAATGATGGAAGCGGCACTCCTGGAAGTGAATACTTTGAAGCTTATCCGCAGAGCAATACGTTCGATTTGAACGAATCGAAAGGATATTTTATTCGTCTTACTAAAAATCCTCAGACATTAATTTATCCTGATATGTTTGAAGTTACGACTTCTGCGCCAGTCTTAAATACAGGCAAAGATAAAATAAAATTAATGGTAAGCCAGACTCCTGAAATGCCTTTATCAATATTTGCTTACGGTACAAAGGTTACATATAATGGCAAACTTGTACCCGCGAAGTCAATATTAACCGCGGTTGATAAAAATGGTATTGTTTGCGGTGAAGGTAAATTTGCTGCCGATGGAGTCGTTTCATTGGCGATTAACGGAGATAATCCTCTAACACAGCTTGATGAAGGAGCTGACGTTGGAGAATATGTTTCATTGTATTTGAATAATCAACTGCTTCCGGCAAAAGTACAATGGAAAGAATTTGGCGATACTCCTTTACTAGAAAGACTTGACGCAGTAACCGGAGTAGAGTACGTTTCAGCAATACCTAAAACTTTTGCTTTGTATAATAATTATCCGAACCCGTTTAACCCTACGACGAATATCAAATATGATCTCGCTAAACGCGTGAATGTTTCTCTTGTAATTTATGATATAAACGGCAGGATAGTAAAAACGCTTGTTAACTCCGAGCAAAATGCCGGTTATTATAATATAACATGGAACGCTACAAACAACGGCGGCAAAACTGTAGCTACAGGAATTTATTTCTTAAAGTTAGTTGCCGGCGATTATGTAAAACTTCAGAAATTATTATTGTTAAAGTAATCAGCTCTTGTTTCTTAAAATGCTGGAAGGTGTATGCCTTCCAGCAAATTATTTAACTAAGAAATGAGGTTCTTATGATTGACAAAAAATACTTTAAAATAATAATGACTAAATATACAGGCAGGTTCTTAAGCCTAGCATTAATCTTTATAATGAACATTGCAGCGGAGGCTCAAGTATCTCAATGTATATTTAACGGAACTGTACAGTTCAATGGAACAGCGCCGCCTTCAGGTGCGCAAGTTCAACTGCTTAATAAAAATAAAAATTTTATTAGGACAGCAAATTATCAGCCAAGCAACGGCGTCTATGGAGTAAGCGCTTTCAGCAGCGACGGGCTGACAAACGGAGATTCGGTATTTTTCTTATTAATAAACGGAACGGATACAGTAATTGCGCAAACATTCGGTGATCCTCCTGTCTTTAAAGGCAACGTATTGCCAAACCCGCCGAATATTGTAAACGTTACGCTGTTTTATTTAGCTCCGCCTTTGCTTAATATGCCTGCGAATAATTCTACAGATCAGCCTCTTGAACTGACTTTTAGCTGGAACAATGTCATCGGCTCAACCGGATACATTTTTCAAATATCAAAGGACCGAAATTTCAGTTCACTTACGGCTTATGATTCCGTCTTGAGCAAATCTTCTGTAGATATTAAAGGATTGGAGTGCGTTACTAAATATTATTGGAGAGTTAAGGCGAAAAATTACTCCGGGCAAAGCGATTGGAGCAGTGTCTGGTCGTTTACTACGATGCTTCTTCCGCCTGAACAAGTTGTTCAATTTTATCCTAAGGATAAATCATCAGATATTCCTCTTCAAATAAATTTTTCCTGGTCGAAAGCATTAAGGGCTGACGTTTATTATCTTCAGATTTCAGTTGACTCGACATTTGCGAGAACTTTTTATATCGATTCTACTCTGACTGATACCATGAAAGCTGTTAATAATTTTCAAGACTGGACAAAGTATTTCTGGAGAGTTAAAGCGAAGAACAGTGCAGGAAGCGGTTTATGGAGCAATACATGGTCGTTTACTACATTACTTCTGCCGCCCGAAAAAGTATCTTTGTATTTTCCTAAAGATAAATCTGTCGATAATCCTCTTCAAATTAATTTAACATGGCAAAAAGCTTTAAGAGCTAATGTCTATTCTCTCCAGGTTTCTACCGACTCTACTTTCAACACAATATTCTTTGCAGACTCTTCTCTATCGGATACTTTGAAAACAATTAATACATTGAAAGACTGGACAAAGTATTTCTGGAGAGTTAAAGCAAAGAATAATGCCGGCAGCGGCTTGTGGAGCGATATCTGGTCGTTTGCTACGTTAAGGCTCTTGCCTAATCAGCCGGTATTAGCTTTTCCTTTAGATAGTTCTTCCGGTAATAATACAAGCATAAACTTCAAATGGATGAAAACGGACAGGGCAGACTCATACAAGCTTGATGTTGCAAGCGATCCTTTATTCAAACAAATATTTTTTTCCGATTCAACAATAACGGATACAACTAAACTTGTTACCGGGTTGAATGAAAGCGCACAATATTTCTGGAGAGTTCTAGCGAGCAATACAGCAGGTAAAAGCAATTGGTCTGAAGTCTGGTTCTTTACGACATTAACAACGCTTCCGGGTACGCCGGTATTAAGTTATCCTCCCGATAAATCAAAAAAGAATCCGCTTTCTGCTAAGTTTACATGGCGGAAAGTCGATAAGGCAAATGCTTACCATATAGAAATCTCGACTGATTCTCTTTTCGATAAAATGATTTACACAGACACTACAATAACCGATACATCGACGACAGTAAAATTGTCTGAAGACGGTTCAAATCATTTCTGGAGAATTAAAGCGAGGAACCAGGGCGGAAAAGGTCCTTATTCGGACGTATGGAAGTTCAGTACGATCTTGCCGTGCCCTGATAGTTTGAAAGGAGTTCCATCGTATCCTCACAAAGTTAGATTGAACTGGCTGGATAGATCTAAGAATGAAAACGGCTTTATCATTGAGAAAAAAATAGGCGGACCAACAAGTCCGAATCAATTTAAAATAATTGCGACTGTAAATACAAACATAAATACTTTTGTTGATTCTCTTGAATTGAAAGATACTACAAACTATACATACCAGGTTAAAGCGTATAATACAATTGATACTTCGGAGTACAGCAATTACGTTGTAATAACTACGCTCGTTAACGTAGATGAAGCGCCAATAATTCCGAAGAACCTGATATTATATCAGAATTATCCTAATCCTTTTAATCCGAGCACAGTAATAAAATACGATATACCTGATGAAAGCCGGGTTAATTTTACTATTTACAATATACTCGGTGAAAAGGTAGAAGTGCTTGTAAATAAGATTCAGTCTAACGGCACGTATAAATTGATCTGGCAGGCAAAAAACCTTTCGACCGGAGTTTATCTTGGGAGGCTGAATGTTTTATCATTAACGAGCAGGCGAGAAAGCAATATGTACATCAAAATGTTTTTGATAAAATAATTTTTTTCATCGCATCATTGTATTCAAAGAGCCGCGCTTTATGCGGCTCTTTTTTTTGTTATTAACTTAATCTCCTTTTTCAGCGCGATTCATTTGGATGCAAAATGAAATTTCACTTCAGCCGTTTCCAATTAATTTCTTGTAACGCTTCAGCATTTCTTTCGGAGTTACATCTTCAATATGTGTAGAAATAATCCAAACGTGCCCGAACGGGTCTTCGATCCTCCCGCTTCTATCGCCGTAGAATTGATCTCTTGGAGGGATCAGCAATTTGGCTCCGCTGCTTAACGCTTTCTTAATTATTTTATCAACGTTTTCGATATACAGACTTATTATCAAAGTAGTTGCTCCGAGGGATTTTGGAGTGTGGTTGTATTGAGGATTTTCATCAGCAATCATTAAAACAGAGTCGCCGATCTTTATTTCAGCATGCGCTACTCTTCCGCCGGACTCTTTTAATAGATTCATTACTTTCGCGCCGAAAATTTTTTTGTAGAATTGTATCGCTTTCATCGTATCTTCTACGGCTATCATTGCTGTAATTGAATGGTAGCCTTTGGCAACGGGCTTGACTTTTTTAGACATAAATCTTTCCTTCCAAATAATTGTTTATGAATTTTGTTTTCCGCGGACAAATATTTCATACACAGGTAAGAGCGAGCAAAAGGAATTAATCAGCTGAAAAATATAAGCAGCTTAGCTGCAGTGAAAACTTATTTTAATGTTCTAATAATTCTTTCAACTTTGGCAGAACAGTATTCCAAAACTTATTTGAGTCTTCAAATTTTTTTGCATCGCCCGAACAGTCATCAGTTACCTTAAGAACCGTATATTCATTTTTGCTTTCAAGCCTGTAAGTAATAAGAGCGTGCCTGGATTCGTCTTCAGATGGATCAATTTCGGGATTATAATCCGTAAACTTTAAGAACTTGCCGTGCTCGACTTCAATAACCTTCCCTTTTCTTATCACCGTCTTCCCTTCAAAATTATTTTCCCACAAGATCGAGCTTCCCGCGCTCCAATAGCTTTTAACGCTGTAGCCGAACATATATTTTTTAGTCAACGAAGCTTGAGTAAGCGCCTCCCAAACTTTCATAGCCGGCGCGAGTATTTCTATCGTTTTCTTAACTACATACTTGTCATCCATAATTTATTACCTCGTATTTTTTTTAGTTGAAAGAACTACCATCAAAATTTATAATCAACTTAATAAATCCGAATTAATGCTTTCAGCAACCATCGCTGGCTTGATATCTATCAGCAAAGTATTGTTGAGACAATCAAGACCGCGCACTACAATTGCTCCGTCTTCAACTTTTTCTATTTTAGTAACCGACGCGCCAATAGGGTTTGGGCGGTGCGGAGTTCTAAGCGCAAATACGCCAGCGTATTCGCCGGTCCTGCGAGAGTTCTGCCGCAGGTTGTCTCTGTTTACCTTCTCAAACCAGTATAGAATTAATATTTCCTGCCCTTCGCTTAAGCCGAGCATTCCATCAAGATATTCTTTACTTAAAATCAAGCGGCATTCGGGTCCATCGTGCTGCACGTTGCGCGGACATTCGTCGATAGTATTATAAGGAGTTTCTATGCGACCAATAAATTTTAATTCAGCTTCCATTTTTTATTCTCGTCAAATTATTATTTGCAATATTATTAAAGAAAAATCTCAAAGCAAACTATACCGGCGTACACCATACCAATTTTTTTTTGTTTCATAAATAATTTTATTGAAGCCGGCAATCATAAATAAATTAATGCATAAAATTGAGCTGATGAAAACCCAGATTGTTCATGGTAAGTATAGAACCTCCGCCGAATATTTTTATGAAAATGACCGGGTTAAATCTAATTTCTAAAGAGCGAAATAAATTTATTCTTATCAAGAAATTAAAAATCTGCAGCGGAAAAATATTTTTGAACTTCGGAAAGTAGTTAAGCTTATTGCGAAAATAATTTCTTTGAAGCAGAAGTTTGCTGCAATCTTTGAGGATTTTATTTACAGGAAGAGGAGGCCTGTTCCCTATTTGTGAAGGTCTGCTAATGTGTGACAGATGTTTCTTCCTAGTACGCGAAGGTCTGTTCCCAGTGTGCAGAAGTCTCCTCCCAGTACGCGAAAGTCTGTTCCCAGTGTGCAGAAGTCTCCTCCCAGTACGCGAAAGTCTGTTCCCAGTGTGCAGAAGTCTCCTCCCAGTACGCGAAAGTCTGTTCCCAGTGTGCAGAAGTCTCCTCCCAGTAAGCGAAAGTCTGTTCCCAGTGCGTGGAAGTCTCCTCCCAGTAAGCGAAGGTCTGCTAATGTGTGACAGATGTTTCTTCCCAGGGCGCGAAAGTCTGTTCCCAGTAAGCAGAAATCTCCTCCCAGTAGACGAAAGTCTGTTCCCAGTGTGCAGAAGTCTCCTCCCAGTACGCGAAAGTCTGCTAATGTGTGACAGATGTTTCTTCCCAGTACGCAAAAGTGTGTTCCCAGTAAGCAGAAATCTCCTCCAAGTATGCAAAAGTATGCTTATAGGAAGGAGAAATTTGTTCCAAGTAAAGGGAAAGACATTCTGAGGCAGGAATTAGTTGCTAAAAGTAAACAGAGGATCGGCAGCTTTCGAGGTTACAAAATTAGAATTGAAATATTTAAATGATATCAGATTTATATTAGCAATCTCGAAGTTTATCAAAGGTTTAATAAGCAGGCAGGTATTTGTTTAATTCCCAGGGCGAAACTTCGAGGCGGTAATCTTCCCATTCAAGACGCTTGGCATTAATGAATCTGTCAAAAACATGAGTGCCGAGCGCTTCGCGGACAACGGAATCCTTCTCAAGTTCATTTAACGCCTCTTCTAAAGTACCGGGCAGAACGTTCAGTTTAGCTCCTTTTGAATTGTTCTGAATGAGATAAACGTTTTCTTCATTAGCTTCTGCTAGAGGAAGCTCCCGCCTAATACCATCTAAACCTGCAGCAAGCATTACTGCAAAAGCGAGATAGGGATTGCAGCTCGGATCAGGGCATCGCAGTTCAATCCTTGTAGATTCATGTGTGTGCGCTCGTGGAATTCTAATTAATGCAGAGCGGTTGATCCTTCCCCAGCTAATGTTTACAGGGGCTTCGTAGCCTTGCACCAATCTTTTATATGAATTAACAAGAGGCGCAAGCACTGCACACATACCTCTTGCATGTGCAAGCTGACCAGCAATAAAATGCTTTGCAATCTTAGAAAGACCATGAGGATCGCCCGGATCTGAAAATGCGTTTGTGCCGTTGGCTTTAAAAGATAAGCTTTGATGAACGTGCATTCCGTTGCCGTTTAAGCCGCGAATAGGCTTGGGCATGAACGTAGCATAAAGTCCTTTTTGCTCTGCCAAGATCTTAACGAGTACTCGGAAAGTAATAGAATTGTCGGCAGTCTTTAAAGCATTTGAATAGCGGAAATCAATTTCATGCTGACCGGTTGCAACTTCATGATGCATAGTTTCCGTCTCAATTCCAAAGGCGGCAAGAGCGTCTGTCATCTGGCGCCATAAGCTTGTAGCGATCATATCAACAGGCTGATCGAAATAACTTGCGCTGTCCTGCGGACGAGGCGGAATCAAGTTTCCGTCTGCATCCGGTTTAAGTAGAAAAAATTCTAACTCAGGTCCGGTGTTGTATATAAAACCCATATTTTCAGCGTCATTAATTACGCGCGCAAGAACAGTACGCGGGTCACCTAAAAAAGGCTGACCATCGGGAGTATAAACGTTGCAAATCAATCTTCCAGTCTTTTCTTTTCCGCTTAACCAGGGCAAAACAGCAAAGGTAGTAATATCGGGGACTAAGTACATATCGCTTTCAGCAATGCGTGCGAAGCCTTCAATCGAAGAGCCGTCAAACCATATCCCGTGATTAAGAGTAGATTCAAGCTCGCGCGTAGGAATTGTTACATTCTTTCTTGCACCAACAACATCTGTAAACTGCAGGTCAATAAAGTTGATCTCTTCTTTTTTTACAATTGCTAATAATTCTGCCGATGTTAAATCTTTTTTATATGGCGACATATTAATGATGGAATGATTGTAGGATTAATGCTAAAAATATTATAGTTACCAAAATAATTATTGCGGTACCAACCGAAACCACAACCGGTTTTTTCCAAAACGGCGCCGCAGTTCCCGGGCCTGTGCCGTGCTCAAGAATCGAAACATCAATTGCCTGCAGGTTGTCAATTTCTGAAATCATTGCACGCATATCCTTATATCTGTCATTAGGATTGCGCTGAATAGATTTTGCCACAAGGGCGGCAGCTTGAGGAGAAATATTTTCTTGTTCTTTATCTAACCGAGGAATGGCGCCTTGAAGATGCTGCGCCATGACAGCCATATTATTATCTCCGCCGAAAGGAAGCCTTCCGGTAAGAAGCTCGAATAAAATAATTCCCAGGGCATAAATATCCGTACGCTGATCTCCGCGGTGTCCTTCAATTTGTTCGGGGGCCATATAGTCAGGCGTACCAGCAGCACCGCTGAAGTTGGCATAGGTAACGCGGTGCGAGCCTTTCGTTAATGTGAGACCAAAATCCAAAATAACAGGCTGCCCTTCGCTGGTTATTAAAATATTTTCAGGTTTAAGATCGCGGTGAATAATGCCGTGCTCATGACAATGTGCAAGACCGTCGGCGACTTTTCGAATAAGTTCAATAGCTTCTTCGGGGTCGAGAGGAGCCTTTTTATGAATAAGCTCTCTCATAGATTCGCCTTCAATCAGTTCAGTAACAAGATACGGAGTATTATTAAATTTCCCGGAGCCTAATCCTTTTTGAATTGCAGGATGATTTAAGGTACGCATTACTTCCAGTTCGCGCTGGAATCTTTCATACTGCGCTGGATCTCCTATAGACATTCTATCAGGAATTTTTAACACAACATCTTTTCCGCTAAGCAGATCATAAGCCCGGTAAATATCACTCATTCCGCCTTTGGCTAAATGTTCGCGGATCTGGAAATGATCAAACTGGTCGCTTATTTGAAGCATTGATGATAATGGCATAGTAACTTAGTTTTAATTGATGAATTATAGTTAAGATTTCACATAAAAGCAAAGTTAGAAGTAATTACAGCATGATGAATGATAGTAATTACTTTTAACAAATTATTATTTTTCATTTTGAGTTCCTACGAAATAAATTGGAGATAAACCACTCTTTCTTCACCTTATCCGGTTCAATAGAACTAACCAACTTATTAAACCGCAAGACAATAATAGAAAGATTATCGTCACTTTCTCTTTTCATAGCGAGATTGATTATTTCTTTACCAAGTTCCTTAGGAGAGTTTTTATCTTTTGTTAAATTAGCAAATTCGTCGTCTTCAATTACAGACCAGACGCCATCGGTGCAAAGTACAAGCATATCGTCCTCTTTCACATGAACTTTAAAAACATCCGGTTGAACGAATAAACTCGCACCAAGGCACTTTTCAAGGACAGATCGCTGGCTATGGGTGCGGACTTTATCCGGTGCAAGGATTTTCATTCTAACCAATTCGCCAACTCGTGTATGATCATTTGTAAGGCAAATTGATTTATTTTCGCGGATCAAATAAGCGCGGCTGTCGCCAACATGACCTACATAAAGATTATGACCAAAAATATTGACGGTTGTTAATGTAGTACCCATTCTACCGGCAGCCATTTGCTGGGCAGTTTGATAAACACTTAAATTAGCGTTTTGAATGCCGACGCGAAACTTTTGCAGCGGAGTTGCGCCGTTCGCTTCGTAAAAAGTATCAAAAAAAGTTTCAAGAGCTAATTTACTTGCAATACCGCCGTGAGCGTAGCCTCCCATCCCGTCTGCTATTCCGTATAAATGACCAACCTTAGAGGTGAATTCATCTTCCGGATTACATAGCCAGACCGCATCCTGATTATCATCCCGTACATTTCCGGTATGAGTAAAACTATATGAACTTATTTCCGCAATTTCAATTGCCGTCATCGGCATTCCTTATGAAGAATAGAAAAAGGAAGAGGCAGAAAAGCCTCCTCCTTAATCCGGGCAAATGTTTAAAATGATTATTTATTAAGAGCAGTAACCGGCGGGATAATATATCTGCCGTGCTTTTTACTGTTCCAAACCAGATATGCTACGCTTACAACAGTCCAGCCTCCAGTAATCCATAATGCCATTTTAGTTGCATCGGAAGAAACTCCGGGAGTAGATAAACCTATGACGACAACTCCAGCGAGCAGACCAACGTTTCCTAAAAATCCAATAATAGGGATGATGGCATGTTTGACACTATGAAATTCTGTTCTTCCAATAAATGTAACAAAAGTTAAACCGCAGATCAGGGCATAGAGCACAAAAGTTCCAATATTAGAAGCCAGTGTAACGCCAGTAAGTGCGGTAACATTTAAGACACCAACACTTCCAATAATTGCCGAAACAATTACAAGCATCCAGACACCCATATGAGGTGTAGCGTGTTTTTCATGTAAAACGCCCATGAGCCCAGGCATTTCTTTATCCTGAGCCATAGCAAAGCTTACTCTAACGGCGGTATTCATAGCCGCAAGCGTTGTGCCCAATACTGCAAGGGCAACCGTGATTGCAATAATAATCATTAAGGCAAAGCCATTCCCACCAAGCATAGCGTCACCGATTAATCTTGTAAGATCGCCAATCGGCGCACCTGAAGCCGCAGCAGCAGCAATTCCGGTAAGCTTAGTTCCGTCCGCACCTACATAAACTAACTTTTCAGAGATCGCATAATTAGCAGCAAAATATTCTAAAAGATATGCGAACAAACCCTGTATAATGAGAGATAAAATTACTCCGCGCGGAATATCTTTTTTAGGATTAATTGCTTCGCCGGCTAACGATGTTGAAGACTCAAAGCCAACCAAAATCAAAATTGCGATTGTTGATTGGAAAAGCATTGCACCAAGACTATGTGGAATTAATATTGATGAAGCAGCCGGATGCAGCCATTGAGTTGCGTGAAGTGGGTTTTCGATTCTAAACATAATTGCCAGAATGCTGAACCCAACAAGAGAGACCAACTGAATAATATTAATAATTATTGCTACGTTTGTTGAGCCGCTAATTCCTCGTACAGCAATAAATCCTACAAGAATTGAAAAGATAACTGCTATTCCAATCTGCATCGGTACCGGAAGATTTACATTAAATTGACTAAAGATGTAAGTAATAAGAGTTGCCATCATTGCAACCATTACACCGGGATATACCCAGTAAAATAAGTGGGCTGCCCACCCGGTAAGGAATTTTGCAATACGTGCAAATCTTTGATGCGAAGCTTTTTCTTTATCAAGAAAGGCTTTTTCTGCAAAATAGTAAGAACCGCCTGCACCTGCTTCAGGATAACGGCGAGCCATTTCAGAAAAAGCAACTGCCGTAAGAAATGCAACAATAAGAGCGGCTACTATTCCAGTCCACATATCTGTATCGCCGCCATTATTTGAAGCTTGGATTTGATAAGTTATCCATAAAAATGCGCCCGGTGCAATAAGCGCCATCGCATTAACTGTTACGCCCGTTAAACTGAGCGTTTTTTTCATGGTAGTTTCTGCCATAATATTTCTCCTATATATATTTTTGTTGTTAAAAACTATACACAGAACCTATCAGGATAGTATTCTGATTATTTTTGGTAAATGCTCCGGTCTCATCTTCAAATGTATTTTGATCCGACCAATCTCTTCTATACTCAAGGCGTGTTAGCAAACTGCCGCCGAATTTATATTCATAAGTAAGCGTTATCTCCTTTAGCGCTTGTGCTACTCCCGTCGTAAATCCGGACTGATCATAATAATATTCTCCTCTCACGGCTACCGCCGATACATCTGTTACTGTATATTTACCTGTCAGCGCTGCTCCTTTCCATATTGCAAAGCCGGAAGGAGATAAAGCTTCTTGTCCATAATCTGCATCCAACGTAACAAACAATGCATCTGTTGCCTGATAGTTCAGTATCGTATCAAATACATGTCTTTTGTTAGTGCTGTTTGCTTCTTCCGGTCCGCCGATATAATTCTCTATGATTGTAAACGCTGAACTCGGACTCCATGATATTTCAGCGCCAAGCGTTTTATCTTTATTATTATCAACTACATTATTCCATCCATTGTAGATATACAATGTTGCATTTAACTGACTACTGAACGGGTAGCTTGCACATAGTCCAACATGGAAATATGGTATTGCATAAGCAAAAAGGATTGATCTGCTGTAGTTTATATTCGCTGCTGTTTCAATTACCTCGCTTCCCATGTGAGTTGACATTTTCCCGGCGTTGATTGTAAGCCCATTACCCACCGGAACTACTGCCGTTAAAAATGCTTGCTCTACATTCCTTAGCGACTTCTCATAACCCAGACTTGCATCGCTGTTCACCAGATCCATTGCATGACCAAATGCAAGATCAACTCTAAAGCCTACCGGGCTCGCTGCTTTCTGAAAAGTTACTTTTGCAAGATTTATATCGAACTGGTTTTCTGTAACATCAAAGTTCCTAAAGTCATTGATGTGGCTTGCAGGGTTATTAAAGTTCTTGCTAAAGTAAACATCTACCATTCCAGTAATTTGAAGCGGATTGCTAACGCTATCTTTCGTCTGTGAATATAGATTTGAACTTATAAACAACACCAATACGATGAAGCTTATTTCTCTTACTGTTGTACTACATTTTTTTTTCATGTGGCTCCTAAATTTGTTATATGATGATTTATAAAATAGACTGCACTATAAAACTGAAAAGCCATGATGTAATAGCTTTAACTGTACAGATGCTATAAAGTTTTCTTTTAAAAGATCTTTCTTCATTTTGGTTCCTTATATTTTGTTTATGTTAAGTTTGTTATTATAGTTTCTTTATTTAATGAAGTTTAAAGATAATATTTCCTAAATAAATTAAGTAAATTAAAATTTGCACATTAATAAGTAAGAAATTTTATCCTTTTTGTCAAGCAATCTTTAATATTTTTTTTAGCTACTTCTTAAAAGTGATTTAAATCCACTGAAATACTTAAAAATTTTCCGAATATGAGATTTATATCTATAATAAATTCTTCTTTGATAATTCATAAAAAATGTTAAATTAAGGCTTGAGTAAAAAGGAAGGATGAACTATGAATAAAATTACAATAGTACTCTTTTTTTTATTAATCTATTCGCAGGCTTATTATTCACAAACCATAAAGCCTGTTGATCTTTACAATCCAATGTCAAACACTTTAGCCGCTACAATCGATGGCGGAATTACTTTAGGCCAAACTGATTACAGGGACATAAAAGTTAGTTATACTGGAAGAGCTTCGTTAGAGTATTTTTTCTTTTCGAAAGGGAAAGCTTCGTTCGGTTTAAAAGGGTTCGGAGGCTTTGGTAATGTTTCGGGGAAAGACACAAGGCTAAAGCCAAATGAATTCGTTACAAGTATAGTTTATGGCGGGTTAGGAATAACATATATGATCGGCATAAATGATATTTTATATCCATATATATCTGCGGGCTATTCAAGTTTATGGTATTATCCAAAGGATTTAAACGGGAATGAGCTTCATAGATACAAAGTAAAAAGATACGACAACCAGATGGCCGCGTATGACGGTGAAATCGGGCTGAGATATATGGTGTCAGAAAATCTAAGTGTGAATTTATCCGGAGCTTTAAAGCTTGGGACAAAAGATTATCTTGATGATTTGAAATCGGGTTCAAATAATGACGGCTTCTTTTCAATTACCGCCGGCATATCATTTTACTTTGGAAGAGATAACGATTCCGATTTTGACGGAGTGCCTAACTACATGGACCTTTGTCCAAATACTCCCTTAGGAGTTAAAGTAGATGCGACGGGATGTCCGCTTGATTCTGATGGAGACGGCGTTCCTGATTATCTTGACAAATGCCCTAATACTCCTAAAGGCGTTCACGTGGATAAAAACGGATGTCCGCTTGATTCTGATGGAGACGGCGTTCCTGATTATCTTGATAAATGTCCCGACACACCGAAAGGCGTTCAAGTTGACGCAACAGGCTGCCCGCTTGATTCAGATGGAGATGGAGTACCAGACTATCTTGACAAATGCCCTGACACTCCAAAAGGCGTACAGGTAGATAAGAACGGCTGCCCGCTTGACTCAGATGGCGATGGAGTACCGGACTACCTCGACAAATGTCCTAACACTCCGAAAGGAACACCTGTTGACGCTCATGGCTGCCCAATCGTTAAAAAGCAGCAGGTAATAAAATCTTTTACATTAAGCGGTGATGCAAATTTTGAATCCGGAAAAGCCGACTTGCTGCCGCAGGTATATCCGATACTCGACAGCCTTGCTGTAACTATGAAAGAAAATACCCAACTTAAGTGGATGGTTGCCGGCTATACCGACGCAATTGGCTCTACAGAAATTAATCTAAAACTTTCAGGCAAACGAGCACAAGCTGTTGTTGACTATTTAGTAAGCAGAGGCGTTGATAGAAATAAATTAGTTGTAAAAGCCTTCGGCAAAGCCAATCCGATTGCAACCAATAATACGGCTGAAGGCAGAGCAATGAATAGAAGGGTTGAAATAAAAGTAATAGAGAAATAAAGATCGTAATTGGACGAGGAGCAGTTTGATTACTGCTCCTCGTAAGTTTAGATAAAATAAAAAATTAAGAAATAACTGATTAAAAATTACATGATAAGCGAAAATTCTTCCTTTTAGGATATCAGATAAAACCTGTTTTAATAATTTATATAATACAAAACATTGGTACTATAATTGACTTCGTAAATTTGTTATAAATTAATTAGAATTAATTATCTATGAAAAAATTACTGCTCGTGATAATTTTATTGCTGACGATAGTTCTTCTCAATCCCTTTGATGTTTATAATTTTATAATCAAAGATATAAGCTCTATATCAAACAGAGATGGTTTTGAAAAAATGATTAATAAAAAACATTATCTAATAAAATCTATTGTTCTTAATCCTAACAAGATGGATAGAAATACTTATAAAACTATTTACGAGTTCTTAAATATAGATACTATAGCAAAGGAAAAGATGGTTGATGTAGTTGAATATATTTTTACAGGAAGATTTAATAATAATATAGCCGTGATGTAAACCCGGTAAAGGGAAAAAATATAAACATAAATTTAAGTACAAACAATGCCTATGCTTCTCAATTTACCCTTAGTAATCGCAGTAATAATTATGTTAACGAAGGGCTGAACATTTGTAATTAGTTTATTTATAAATAAAAATTTTTATTCACTTTTGTACTGACTAATAAATGCTAGTGACATCAGAAAGGGAAAAAATAGAGCCGTTATTATTTTTTGTTTTTATTCTTTTTCTTCTGGAATAGTGAAAGAAAAAGTGCTTCCTGAATTAACTTTGCTATGGACAGAAAGTCTTCCTCCATTTTTTTCAACAAATTCTTTGACAAGAAGCAATCCTAAGCCCGTTCCATATTCTTTTTCAGTTCCCGGTGTAGAATTAATTTTATTTCCAAAGATATTTTCTATACTTGCTTCGCTCATACCAATTCCGTTATCTTCAACAGACACTTTGATAAACCCGCCGTCAGCCTGCTCAGTTTTCGTCGCACTAATTTTTACATCTCCTCCTTTGCGTGTAAATTTTATTGCATTAGAAACAAGGTTTTGTATAATTGAATTAATCATATCCTCATCAACTATAACATAGATTGAATTATCAACATCAAGCAAAAGATTAATTTGTTTTTTAATTGCGTTACCTTTTATCAAATTTAGGCTTGTTCTGATAAGTTTACTCAGATTAATCCTAGTAGGATTGAAATCAACTCTTCCCATTTGAATTCTAGAAAACTGAAGAAGATTATTCGTCATGTTATACAGGTTCTTCGAAGTGTCATAAATTACCCTAAGATATTCCCTAATCTCGTCATGAGTCAAAGAATCATATTCGGAATTAAGAATTTCAGAAAAGCCCAGCAATGAATTAAAGGGGCTTCGAAGATCATGAGAGATTAAAGAAATCAATTTATCTTTAGAAGTATTTAGTTGTCTAAGCTTTTCTATCAGATCGCTTTTTTCTTCTTCAACTCTCTTTCTTTCAATGGCGCGTGAAATCGCAAAAGAAATAACTTCAAGAATTTCTTTTTCTCTGTCGCCATAAGTTTTTTCCTCCTTATAGTCCTGGACAACTAAAACACCGATAGTAACTTCTTGAATCTTTAAGGGAATGCCGAGCCAGATGCAAGTTGGAGAGCCAATCAAATCAACTTCGCCACTAGCTACAAGCTCTTCGTCCTTAGCACTATTCACAAGAATTGATTTACCGCTTCTCAACACATATTCGGTTAGACCTCTTCCCAATCTTTTCTGGGGTGCAACTTTATCCACTTGATCAACAAAGTATGGAAAATTAATTATGTTCGCTTCCCTATCGTGAAGAGCAATATAAAAATTCTCTGCCGGCATCAATTCGCTAACTGATGTACGAATAAAACTAAAAAATTCATTCAGATTACCGCTGGAGTTTGCTGCTTGCAGAATTTTGGAAATTACTTGCTGTACTTTCTCACTTTTCTTTCTTTCAGTTATGTCTAGTCCAGAGCCTAATATGCCTGCAACTTCTCTTTGCTCATTAAAGATTAATGAATTATGCCATAGTATGCACTTCTCTTCGCCCGATTTTGTAAGAATCGCGTTTTCATTTACTGCAAATGACTCGTGAGCACTTTGATAAAAGTCTTCCACTTTCTTTGACAGCTCATCCCTATAATTTCCCGGTATAAAATTTTTAATCCAATTCTTGCCTATTATTTTATTTTTAGGATAGCCTAAAAGGACACATCCTGCTTTATTAATAAACTCGACGTTTCCCTCCTTATTAATAAGTAGGAAGATTGTATCGGAAAGATCGAGCACTGTAAGCAACTTATTATTACCGTCTTTCATTTCAGAAAGAAGGTCAAAATTTTCAGATGTTCTAGTCATATTAAAATATCTATATGCTGATTACTAAAGTCATAAATGAAGTGCCGCAAATTTACTGATAAAATAAATAAAATTATATTCATATAATCAATCTATTTAGTTAACAAAAAGTTAACTGTAGAAACAAAGATTCTAACAAGTTCGGCGAAGATTAATATTAAAATAATTTTTAATGAAATAAAATTGAAATCAAAAAGGGAGATAGCAAACGATTATCTATCTAACTAACCACAGAAGATCGTTAAAATGACAAAAAACTCTGAGAAAAATACTTAGCTAAATTCTGATGAGAATTTCCCAGACGATATATTTGTAAGACTATTTGAAAAGTAGGTATTGTAATGCTTATGAAAAGATTTTGAAAGAGCATAAAACAAGAATACTGTTCTTTAACAATTATCAACAAAAAAATGCAAAAATCATATTCAAGAATAATTGATTATTAATTTTAAACTTACTATTTTTATGTAGACTAAATCTTAATAATATTTTTTGTAGAATGCATATATGAAATCAGCGGCTGATCTAAAAAATGGAGAGAAAGGGATAATCGTTTCAGTAGATGAAAATCATCCTTCTGCCCGGAGAATCCTTGAAGTGGGCTTCACTCCTGGACAGGAAATTGAATTAATAACTAAATCAATATTCAGTGACCCGATCGCTTACGCAGTTAGGGGTACTTTAATTGCTATTAGAAAGAACGAAGCAGAGTGTATTAAATTGTTATGATTACAGAGTTCACAGAAAAGATCCCTTTCATTACACTGTTAGGACCGCCTAATTCAGGCAAAACAACTTTATTCAATTATTTGAGCGGGAAAAATTATAAAACCGTAAATTATCCTGGAGCTACGGTAGAATATTCAATTGCAAGAATTTTAAAAAAATATAACTTTGAAGCAAACCTCCTTGATTCGCCTGGGATTATTAGTTTGATCCCTGAGTCTCTTGACGAAAAGGTTTCTATAAATGCAATTTATAATCACCCCAAATACGGTATCCCCGATCTCGTTATTATTACTGTCGATGCCAGCCAATTATCGCGACATCTTTTGCTCGTCAGCCAGTTAATAGAAGCTAAATTTAAAATACTTATTGCTTTAACTATGACTGATATACTAAATAAAAAGGGTCTCGACGTTTCCATTAACAAACTTGAGAAATTAATTGGCTGCAATGTTGTAAGGATTGACGGCAGAAATGGTAAAGGCGTTGATCAACTTCTCCGCGCCGCAGAAGAGAATATTCAGAACGCTAAAACTTATGGAGGTTATCAGCCTGTAATGGTTGACAATATGAACAATAGTTCTGCATTAATTGAAGTATTTAAAAAGATTGAAGAAATTGAACATAATGTTATTGTTCCCATCAAACATGGTAATAATATAGACTTTAATAATGCCAATAAGCAATTGAATATACTAAACGTTGATGCAGATAAGAAACTCACCCATAAGCTTGATTCAACGTCTCTGAGAATAGACAAAATTCTTTTACATAAAGTTTGGGGATTAGCAGTTTTCTTTATAATCATGGCAGGAATATTTACATCTATATTCTGGCTTGCTGCTCCTATTATGAATTTAGTTGATGATTTGTTTGGATATTTGGCTTCAGATGCTTTTTCATATCTAGGGAATAATTGGTATGGAGATTTTATTGCAAACGGAATTATAACAGGCACCGGTTCTGTTTTAGTATTCGTACCTCAAATTTTAATTTTGTTTTTGATACTTGGTGTACTTGAAGATACTGGCTATCTCGCTAGAGGCGCTATGTTGATCGATAAACCGTTATCAAAAATCGGATTAAATGGAAGATCGTTTGTGCCTATGCTTTCAGGTTTTGCATGTGCTATTCCAGCTATGCTGGCTGCTAGAACAATTCCAAACAAGCGAGAAAGACTCTTAACAATTTTTATAATTCCATTAATGAGCTGTAGTGCGCGTCTTCCGGTTTACGCTCTTCTTATTGGGTTTCTTTTCCCTGCAAGCAAAGCGTGGCTTGCAGGTATTATTCTCGCTGCTATCTACGTTTTTAGTACAGCCAGTTCGATTGTAGTCGCTTCAGTCATAAACAAATTCAGAAGCGAATTTCTTATTGAAAAAAATAACTCTTCATTTATCTTGGAATTGCCGGCTTATAGAAAACCAAAGTTGAGCGTAGTAGCTAACAATGCATATCATAGCGCAAAATTATATTTTAAAAAAGCTGGACCCATTATAATCGGCTTCTCAATCGTGCTATGGTTTTTAACATATTTCCCAAATTCAAATCCGGATATTAAAACTAAAGGATTAAATCAAGATCAAGTAATTCAATTGCAGAAATCTGAAAGATTATCCGGCTCTTATGCTGCTGAACTCGGGAGAGGAATTCAGCCTCTAATGAAGCCTTTAGGATTAGACTGGCGTGTCGGTGTTTCTTTGATCTCCGCTTTTACCGCAAGGGAAGTTTTTGTAAGTTCGCTTGCATTAATTTTTAAAGTTACAGATAACACCCAGCCTCTTCAAAACTCTATAATTGACGCAATGAGAAAAGCAACTATCGATGGAACTAATCAAAGACTTTTTACAACTTCTACTATTATTGGTCTAATTATTTTTTTCGTTTTCGCTTTACAATGTTTGTCAACAATAGCGGTCTCTAAAAAAGAAACAGGCGGTTGGAAAATTCCGATGCTTCAATTGATTGTCTTTACTTCCATGGCTTATGTTTCTACTTTTATTGCTGTCAATGGATTAAGGCTACTCGGTCTTCCATAAATAATTTCGTATATAAATTGAGCAAGTCAAAATTGAATTATCTAATAAAATCATTTTATGCCAGGTCAAATTGAAAAACGAACAAGCCGAAGAAATATTTAGAAGCTTTCTAAAAAACGGTAAAAACCGTAATACACCGGAACGTTTTGAGGTTCTTGATGCAGCGCTGGAATATGAAGGTCACTTCGGCGCCGACGATTTATTTATCTTAATGAAGAAACAAAAATCCAGAGTTTCACGCGCCACCGTTTATAATACACTCGAACTCCTTGAGCAATGCGACCTTCTTGCTAAAAGAAATTTCGGAGATAATATAACGCGCTATGAGAGTAATTTCAAAAAACAAAATCATGACCACCTAATTTGCATAGACTGCGGACGCATAGTAGAATTCGCAAATGCTAAAGTAAAAAAACTTCCCGAAGAAATTTCCAAAGATCTTGGATTTATTGTAAGCAGTTATTCTTTTAACATCTTTGCTAGATGCAAACACATCAAGACGTGTAAGTATTATAATTCTAAAAAGTGACATCTAAATTTCTTTAAAGCAGCAGACAAACATTAGAGATTAATATGACAATCCATAAATATCCGATAGAATGGAGCAAAGGTAATTTTTCAATTAAAATATTCTGCTCCATACCCAATATTGCAACGGGAATTTTAATTTCTACGGGAAAAACTTTTTTCGTTGTGGATCCTGGAGATGGAATATTAAGAGATCTCAACAAAGAAATCGGTACTGAAAAAATTCTGGCAATTTCTGATCTGTTTATTACACACGGTCATCATGATCACGTTGGAGGTGTGTGGTCGCTGCTAACATACATGAGGGTGATGCATAAAAAAAGTCCTCTTAAAATTCATTACCCAGAAGGCTGCGTAGAAATAGAAAGTATTTACAATGCTTTCTTGAAAGTTTATTCAAACACTCTTCCATATAAAATAAATCTGGAAAAAATTTCCGGCACAAAAAAATTGTCCGCAAAAAAAATTATTATTAATCCTTTTCCGGTAATTCACAAAGAATATCTTCATGACAGAATTAATACGCGTCAAGTACCAGCTTTAGGATATAAGTTTAATTATGAAGGAATAAAAATATGTTATGGCGGAGATACTGCATATTGCGACACGTTAGTAAAAATGGCAAAGAACTCTGACCTTGCAATTATAGAAGCCGGTCACGACGATGACACTCCTGACGATATGCACATGACAATGTCTGAAGCAAAATCAATTGGCAAGTCAGCCAAAAATTATTTTTTAGTCCATGTCCCGGAATAACTTTTATTGTTCAGACGGACTGCCAAGTAAATAAATTGGTCCCGTCGGCTGCTGTACCCCGCCTTGTGGCTCTACTGTAACTTCAAAAGATTCAATACTAGCAATACTATCTATCCCATCGCTCCTTATGTTAAAATAACTTAATGTGTCTGGTCTGTTAACATTGAATATGCTTGCGCTTATTGGTTTACCATTTTCAATTAGCCACAGTTGATAATCTGATCCGTTAGCTGAAGGCGGCAGGTTAGAAACTTCAATAACTCCACTGTTTAATTTCTGCGACAAATAAATTTTTCCATAGCCTGCCGGATTTATATCAAGCCCCTTGAGCTTTATTACTTTTATATCCTTGGAATGAAGTATAGTAAAAATTTGATCGTCTTTCTTTATCTCCTCTGATAAAATTGTGAGTTGATTATGCTGATTGTTAATTAATTTTACAAGCGTCGATGAATAATAGATCAGTCCAATCAAAAAGACTAATGAAATAATTAAAAAAGATATTGCTGTCTTCGGTCTCGAAAAGCCTAACCACGAATAAAACTTTTCCAAAATGTTTGTTCGCTGTTCATTATCATTCATTTAATAACTGCACGTCTGTTAACAAATATGTAAATAAAAAATCCTGCTGTAAACTACATCTTTTGAAATACAATCAACTAATAATTCTTAAAAGCATTTTCAATCTTATATTAAAAATATAATAATTTTATCTCATAATAAGTATAATTATGCCAATAATTAAGAAAATATCCATAATCATTCTTTTTTTACTTAGGATAATGCTTGGAATACCTAATTTTATTAAACAAACTTTGAAAAATACCTTAATAATTTTATATTTGTGTTGGAGTCTATCATTATTATTGAGAATAAAATGAAAAATTTATGGAAAATTGCTTTCGGCTTGTTGTTAATTATTTCTTTCGCCGGTGCATTAGCGCCTCTTGGAACGCAAACCATTACCGGAGGTCCGGTTAATTCCGCGGACGTCGCATGGATGCTAACAGCTACCGGCTTAGTTCTACTTATGACACCCGGGCTTTCATTTTTTTACGGAGGCATGGTTAGTTCAAAAAATGTCATATCTACTATGCTCCAAAGTTTTATCGCAATGGGCGTGATCAGCATTTTATGGATAGTAGTTGGATTCAGCCTTGCATTTGGACAGGACATCGGCGGCATTATCGGAAACCCATTGACATTTTTTATGTTTCGCGGCGTGGGCACCGGAACCTATCCTCTATTAGCTCCCACAATCCCATTGATGCTCTTTGCATTATTCCAGTTAAAGTTTGCTATCATTACTCCCGCTTTAATCACAGGCTCTTTTGCAGAAAGAGTAAAGTTTTCATCGTATTTAATATTTATAATTTTATTCAGCATCTTTATTTATGCACCTCTTGCCCACATGACGTGGCATCCAGATGGGCTCCTGCACAAAATGGGAGTTCTTGATTTTGCCGGCGGCACTGTTGTTCATATATCTGCCGGTCTCGCTGCCTTAGCCGGAGCAATTAAATTAGGTAGAAGAAAATCTCACGAGCAAGGCGACAAGCATGAACCTGCAAACATACCTTATGTCCTTTTAGGTACAGGTTTACTTTGGTTTGGATGGTTCGGATTTAATGCAGGCTCTGCTTTGGCTGCTAACGGAACCGCAGTACAAGCGTTTGCAAATACAAATACAGCTTCTGCTGCCGCCGCGCTTGCATGGATTATTCTAGAAGTAATCAGAGGCAACAAACCTTCAGCCTTAGGCGCTTGCGTCGGTGCTGTTGTAGGGCTTGTGGCTATTACTCCTGCTGCGGGTTATGTTGATATTAGCGCAAGTATTTTTATAGGCGTATTTGCAAGTATGGTCAGTAACTTTGCTGTAGCATGGAAATCCAAATCAACCCTAGATGATACTCTGGATGTTTTCCCCTGCCACGGTATTGGCGGAATTGTTGGTATGATTTTAACCGCTGTGTTTGCAAAAAATTCAGGACTAATTTTCGGACATGCAGAGTTGTTATTAGCTCACCTTATAGCTTTAGTAATTGTTGCAGTCTTTACCTTTGGCGGTTCTCTCATACTTTATAAAGTTACCGATATGATTTCTCCGTTAAGAGTAACTGAAGAACAGGAACTACTCGGTCTCGATATCAGCCAGCACGGTGAAACTATTGGCAGCGATTTTTTATTCAGCACTAATTCTCTTGAAAAGAAAATTGAGGAAATTCTTGTAGAGAATAATTAATATTCTAAAATATTTTTCTTATCTACCGGATTTAATATTTACTTAAATCCGGTTTTTTATTTCTCCGTCCTAAAACAACTTTATGAATCAAAAATCCTGACTATATTTACATAACATTTTTCTAAAATAAATTTCATACAAAATGACTAAGAAAAAAATATTATTTGTTTGCCTAGGTAATATCTGCCGTTCTCCAGCAGCAGAAGGCATTATGAAAAAGTTTGTCGCTCAAAATAATTTGGATAATATTATTGAAGTCGATTCTGCCGGAACAATGGGCTATCACACCGGAGAAGGTGCCGACCCGAGGATGAAAAGACATGCTAAAAACCGCGGCTATGATTTAACAAGCGCCGCAAGAAGATTTGATCCTAAAAAAGATTTTCCAAACTTTGACTACATTGTAACAATGGATGATCAGAACTTCGCAGATATAAATAGTTTGGATAACGAAAAAAAATTTCATAACAAAATCTTCAAGATGGCATCCTTCTGCAAGAACCATGATATAGCTGAAGTCCCCGATCCGTATTACGAAGGCAGCGAAGGTTTTGAATATGTTTTGGATATTCTTGAAGACGGCTGCGGTAATCTTCTTAACAAAATTAAAAATGAAATCGATAAATGATATATTAACAATAATCGAAAATCATCTCGACGAAAAGATAATTGCAAAATCCGGCGTCGGCGGCGGCTGTATAAGCAACGCGCTGCAATTAACAACTTCCTCCGGTAAAAAATATTTTGCCAAGATCAACAACTCTGCTCCTAAAGATATGTTTAGCAAAGAAGCAAACGGACTTTTAGAACTAAGCAAAGCATCCGTAATTAAAGTGCCTTCAGTAATTTTTTGCGATGAATCTTTTATTTTATTGGAATACATTGAACCAGCCTCGGAAGCCAATAATTTCTTTGAAGACTTTGGACGCAAGTTTGCCATGCTTCATCAACACCGTGCAGCGGAGTTTGGATTTTTTGAGGACAATTATATCGGTTCAACGAGACAAGCTAACACCGCTTCCGTAGAAGAAAAGAACGACTGGATTAAATTTTATTTCAACAAAAGAATTTTATTTCAATATAAGCTTGCCGAAAAAAACGGCTTCGCAACTTCAGAATTAAGAAATGGCATTTCAATGCTTGAAAATAAAATAGAAGAAATTCTTTTAAGCGAAGATAAATTTCCATCATTGCTGCATGGCGATTTATGGAGCGGAAATTTTATTATAGGCGAAGACGGAAAAGTTTGCTTAATCGATCCGGCAGTTTACTACGGCAGCCGCGAAGCCGATCTTGCTATGACTAAATTATTCGGCGGCTTTCCGGCGGCTTTTTACAAAGCATATAACGAATACTTCCCTCTTTCACCGGGATTTGAATACAGAGAAAATTTATATAAGCTTTACCACGTGCTCAATCACCTGAATCTTTTCGGCTCATCTTATTACTCGCAGGCAATATCACTGCTTAATTTTTATTTCTGATGATGCTCATTATTCTTCAACAAGTGCAGTAAATCCATTTCAATTTTTTCTTCGCAAAAGAAAGGCTCTCCGTAATGCTTGCCTATTTGAAACCCGTAGAACTGCGTACGTGATTCAACATAATTAATAAATTCCGGGCGGCTTATAAATGTTTCCGGCTCAGAGCTCTTCGGATTATGGAACTGCGTTTCGTATGCTTTAATAGCTTTCATCTTCATCTGGAAGCTGTCTGTAACGTCAACTATAAATGAAGGCTCAAAAGTATAGGTCTGCATATAATAAAAAAGCTTTGAGGGACGGAAAGCTTCCTGAGCGACTTCTTTATCAAAAGTTTTTACTTTTGACAGCCCGGTGGTAAACATCGCGTCTTTAACAAGCTTGCTTGCGTCAATATGATCCGGGTGCCTGTCGTTAAAATAAGGAGCAAAAATAATTTTCGGCTTGTACTTTCTTATTTCCATGATAACCTTCATCAGGTTATCTTTATTTCTTTCGATGTGTCCGTCGGGAATATTAAGATTTTCTCTAATTGCTATTTTCAACGTGACCGCCGCCTGGAAAGCCTCCTTTTGACGCGTTTCAGCCGAGCCGCGCGTTCCTAATTCTCCCTTTGTAAGATCAACTATCCCGACCTTAATATTATGCGAAGTGAGTTTGCAAATAGTTCCGCCCATTGATAGTTCGGCGTCGTCTGGATGCGCCGCAAAAACTAGTACGTCTAAGTTCATAATTCACCGGATTTAATTTCGCCCGCCAACTTAAAAAATTTTCTAATAAAATACTAAAAGGATGAAGTATTTTTGCATAAAATTTCCATGTAAAATTTTGTTGGAAGTTTTGCAAAAAAAAATTTTATTCCGAAAACATCAACTATCTTTTCCTAAAATTCATTCGTCTATTATTTAAATGAAATTTCTTTCTGTCAGATTGGAGTATACTTCTTTCAGATGGAATTTCCATCTCAATCGTGCGTGACTTCACAAAAAAGATCCGTCATTCCATCTTAAAACTGGAATTTCCACTTAAGACATAGACAGTTCCATCTTTTATGTGGAAATTCCATATAAAACATCCGTGGACGCACCAAAAAGATGGAATTTCCATGTAATTCGTGCGACCACGCACAAAAAAGGTGGAAATTCGACCTTTTGGACTCAATTTCCACCTAAAACATACATCGTGTCTTGTTTTTTGTCTGTTTGTCAGACTGCCGGTGTTGTTTTTGTAGTTTTTTGATAAGGCTTCCTTATGAAGCGTCTGCTTAGTTCGTCCATTACATCCTCAAATCCTGCCATATCTTCACCCGCATCCTGAGCTTCGCTGTAAATCTTTAATGCGCCTTGATACTGTTCCGAGCCGACTTGCATGTATGTATCTTGAAGTTTATTGAACAATACCGATAATGGTGAATAGATTTGATAAAGCATTGGATAAAGCGCATTGTCCTTTTTCATTTCTTCTATATCAAAATTGCGAGGCAGTATATCCGGCTTTTGAATGCCAAGGGCTAAGGCTTTCTGTACAAATGCGACACTTTTATCGCCATACTTCGGCAGTGCCGCTCTTTCTTCCTGTGTAAGTGAGATTAGGAAGGGAAGGTTTTGAGTTATTGACGCGATACTATTTAATATGAGAGTGATAATCTCATCTGTTAAAGCTGCGCTGACTTTATTCTGAACCATTGTAAGTACTCCTTTGTATTATTGATAAATTGGAGATGCCTCTAGTTAATTAATTTATAAGGCATCTCCGTTAAAAAATTATTTTTTGTTCTGTCTTCGCTTGATGCTCATTTAATCAACAACATTTTCTTGATCGAAACAAAATCACCTGCACGAAGTTGATAGAAATAAACTCCGCTGGAAAGATTGCTTGCATCGAAGTTTACATCATATCTGCCCGTACTTTGAAACTGGTTGACAAGTGTTCTTACTTCCTTGCCTAATCCATCGTAAACTTTTAACGTAACTACACCGTCATTAGGTATCTCGTAATGAATTATTGTACTCGGATTAAATGGATTAGGATAATTCTGCGCAACTGCATAATTAGTTGGAGCGGGAATGCCCTCGTCCATCTGATTTGTATTTTCCTTGTTCATGTCTTTCATTCCAACGTAAGATACTTCTTCATATCCCCAAACACTGTCAGCATTATTGCCAGGTAGATTAAAACGAACTATATCTCCATTCTGAATACCGGGAATATTCCCTGCCGAAAGCTGTTTCCAAAAAGATGAGCCGAATGACCTGACGACTTTACCATCCCGCTCAAGATCGTATGATACGGATGATTCGAGAGAATCAACCTGGCTTACGAAGTTGCTTGATTTAGGTACCAGAGGTAATCTTATTGCACATAAAGTATTGTTATTTTCTTGATCTCTTAGAATGTCTACATGAAGAGTATCAAAGTTAAAAATTACTTTATGCCAATTACCATTTTTATCATGCCATAACCGGACAGATTTTGTCGAGGTAATAATTTGTGATGCAGATTGATCTGCTGCTAATTCCTTTTGCAGACCGCCCCCGGTGGAAGGATAGCGAACTATACCAGCAGGTGTAGTAGATGTCTTTACTAGTGATATAACAGAGTCTGTACCCGTACTTGCTTTCTCTCGTAAGAATGTGCCTGCAATGTTGCTGCCAACTGATGTAGAAAAAACTGAACCATTTAATTGATATCTGTATTGCATCAAATAACTGCCAACCGGCGCAAGATTCATTACTACATCTACAGGCGTATAGCTTGCAGTTGAATGGCTTAAATCGACAGACATAACTGAAGGTTGATTCAAACTATTATATTTTGTCCGCAGTACCGGAGGAGCATAACCATACATTGGAATGCCTGCGTAAAAATAATCCACAGTCTGCCCTCCATAAGCGCCTACACTATAATTTGTAACATCGGCGACAAGTGCACGTGTATCCATTATTTTGTTTGACGCAACTTGAATAGAATTTATAATTGCATCCCCGCTTGCAAGTGTTAGATTATTTACTGCTGAGGTTGCATAATTAAACTCCGATAATTTAAGAGTAGATGTAATGCTTCAAGGGAAAAGATACTTTTAATAAAAAAAGATTGTGGAAAAAATCATTCATAAATTAAGCTGCTTGATTTTTTTCTTTCCAGTAATTAAGTCTTAGCTGTTCGGCATTTTCAAGTT